>CAVUAK010000004.1:0-10261 GCA_963739455.1 uncultured Gemmatimonadales bacterium | reverse complement strand
GACGATACCGATGGACAGCGTCATGAGCGGCACCCGGTGCAGCTGGCCACGGCGATCCTTGCCGAAGAAATACCCCGCCCGGCGATCCTGGTCACTGTACTGCAGCGGGATCAGGGTGTCGAAGACCGACAGGATCTCGGTGCACACCAGGCTGATCTCGGTGGCGGGCACGATGAAGATGAAGTCGTCACCACCAATGTGCCCCACGAAGCCGCGGGCGCCAAGCAGGCCCTTCACCACATCGTGCAGCAGCCGTGACAGCAGGTAGATGACCCGGTCGCCATCATAATAGCTGTAGCGGTCGTTGTATTCCTTGAAATGGTCGAGGTCGGCGTAGCAGACGGCGAACTCCTCGTTCGCCTCCAGCCGCCGACGGACGTCGCGCTCGATTTCGGTGGTGCCGGGGAGCCGGGTGGAGGGGTGCACCGAGACGTCGCGCTCGGTGCGGGCGCGCATGGCCTCGATACGGGCGCGCTGCTCCTCGGCGGAGAAAAAGGCGGTCAGGACCTCGTCGGATCCTGCAGAAAACCACTCCCGGACCACCTCGCTGCGATGCTCACCGGCCAGGGCGACCACGGGTACGATGGCGGTAAAGGCGTCGCCCTTGAGGCGGCGCACGAGTCCGAGACCCTGCTCGACCGCGCGTTCGGCATCGAGGAAGAGCACGCAGGGATGGCCGCGGAGCACGATCGACTCGATCTCTTCGGCCACGGCGAGCGACACCAGGGGGTAGGAATGCTCCTGGGCCCAGTGGCGCACCAGTGCCGGCACGGGTGCGCCGTCGGGTGCGTAGAAGAGAATTGTCGGTCTGGTTCGCACCCTACAGGCCTCGTAAACTAATAATTGATAGCAACTTACGCATTTCGAGGTGGAGAGTCAAACCACCCGACCCCGCCGCCACCCGCTGTGTGATACCCTAGATGTAGAACGCCGCCACCGCGATCATGGCGTACACTGCAAGCAGTTGCACCCCTTCGAACCAATGCGACTCCCCGTCCAGCGTCACGATCGACGTCACCAGCGTGGCGAGGAACAGAATCGCCACCTCGAACGGGCTGAACACCAGGTTCATCGGGTGGCCCAGGAACAGGCCGATAAACACGAGCAAAGGAGCGACAAGCAGTGCAATCTGTGTGCTCGACCCGAGGGCGATCTGGAGTGACAGATCGATCTGTCCCTTGCGGGCCACCATGATGGCGGTGGCATGCTCAGCGGCGTTGCCGATGAAGGGGATGATGATCAGGCCGAGGAACATCTGGGACAGCCCGAGATCGGCGGTGACCGCCTCGGTGGCGTGCACCAGGATCTCGGACTCGACCGCAATGCCGACGGTCGCGAGCGCGAGCACGAGCGACCGCGCGCCCCATGCTCCAGCGCTCACCCTCGAGCAGGTGCGGTTCGCCGCCGATGAGCCGCCGGTGGGTCTTGAGGGTGAAGAGCAATGACGCGGCGTAGGTGATGAGCAGGACGACGGCCACGCCCTCGGCGAGGTGCAGCCCATCCATGCGGGCACTCGGGCTCGGGGTGCGAATACTTGAAGAGTGCCGGCAGCACCAGGCTCACGATGGCGAGCACCAGCATGCCGGCGCTCATGCCGGCGTTCGTGCGGTTGAACTTGAGTTGCGACTCGCTTCAGTCCACCGGCCACGATCGACAGGCCGAGAATGAGCAGCAGGTTGCCGAGAATGCTGCCGGTGATCGACGCCTTCACCAGGTCGATGAGGCCAGCCTGCAGCGCCACGATCGCGATGATGAGCTCGGCGGCGTTGCCGAAGGTGGCGTTGAGCAGGCCACCGAGCGTAGGGCCGGAGCGGGCGGCGATCTGTTCGGTTGCCTCGCCCATGAACCCGGCGAGGGGGAGCACGCCGAGACAGGCGGTGACGAAAACGAGGACCGGTGCGGCGTGCGATGTAGTTGAGCACGATGCTGGCGGGAACGGCCAGCATGCAGGATCATCCGGAACCATGAGACGCGCGGCTTCGGCCTTGGGCGCGAGCTTGCCGACGGAAGGCGGGCGCCGTAGCGGAGGCAGTCTCCGACTCCTCCGGGCGGGGAGGACGGGGAGGGCGGGGAGGACGCGTGGACAGTTCCTCGCGCTCCCAGCTCTCCTCGCCTGATGGCCGCTGCTGCTTCTCACGACGCGGCTTTTCCTCGCGGCGCGGCTTCGGCTCGCGAGGCGGCCGCTCCGCGCGAGGCTCCTTCTCCTCGCGCGGCGGCTTCGGCGCGGGCTCGCTGGCGGTGCGCTCCTGTCGGGGCGGACGGGGCTCGCGTGGCTCACGTGGTGGCGGAGGCGGCGGTGCCACCGGCACGCTCAGGCCGGCGCGGGTCGCCACCTCGGCGATGACGATGTCCGCAGGAATCCCCTTGTCACCGAGAAACCGGGTGAGGGCACCGCGGCGATCGGTGAGTGCCGCAAGCAACAACCTGCCCTCGAGTGGTCCATCACCGACCGCGCCGGCCTCGAGCAAGCGCCGAGCGTGAGACGACAGCGGCACTCCCTCGGCCTGCGGCGCGTCACTCCGCACGCGCACGCGCTTCTGCCCGCTCTCGAGCACGGTGGCGAGTGCGGCGCGGTCGACGCCGGCCGCGTCGAACGATGACTGGGCAAGGTCGCTGGAGCGGAGCAATCCGAGGAGGAGGTGCTCGGAACCGATGAACTCATGTCCCAGTCGCTCGGCTTCGGCGCGCGCGTCACCCAGGACGCGCTCGGCGCCCTCGCTCAGTGGTTGATCAGACACAAGTCGTGAGTCGTGAGTCGTGGGTCGTGAGACGTGAGCTGCGAGCGCTCACCGGGAGGGCGGGTAGAGCGACGCGTCGAGCGGTGCTGCTTCCTCGATGAGCATGATGGGAATGCCGTCCTCGACGCGATAGACCAGCCTGGACTCGCGGCAGATGAGCACCTCGGGCGGCCCCTCGTGATACTCGAGTGGCGCCTTGCTCTTCGGGCACACCAGGATGTCGAGCAACTCCTTGGGCAGACTCATTTCTTCCGTTCCGCAGGAGGAAAGCCGAAGCGCTGCAACTGTGCCTCGTTCTTGCGCCAGCGTGGCGCCACCTTGACCCGGCACTCCAGATACACCTTCTGGCCCAATAACGCCTCGAGCCGCGCGCGCGCGTGACTGCCGATCTGCTTGATCATGGCGCCGTTCCGGCCGATGATCATGCCTTTCTGGGACTCACGCTCGGCGAACAGTGATGCCCGAATGTACACCGGCTCGTCGCCCTCGCGGAACTCCTCAACCTCGGCTGTAAAGGAATACGGCAGCTCGTCGCCGAGGAGCTCGAAGGCGGCCTCGCGGAGGTACTCAACCACGAAGAAGCGGACCGGCTGGGTGCCGACGTCCTCGGGGTCGAACTCGAACGGCGCTTCCGGGAGGAGGCTGCCGACGCGGGCGAGGAGATGTTCGATGCCATCGCCGGACTCGGTGGAAATCGCAAGGGCCTCGCGGGCGAGGTCGCGGCGACGATCGGCGTGGACCAGGTCGACCTTGGTGTAGACGACGAGCACGGGTGCGTGGAACTTCGCGTCGGGGCCGACGAGATCGCGAAAGGCGGGTGCGGGCGCGTCAGCGGCAGGGTGGAGATGAAGAATGACGTCCATGCGCGGGAGCGCGGCGAGGGCGAGTTCGCGCATGCGCTCCTGCATGAGGTAGCTGGGGTCGAGGAGTCCGGGGAGGTCGTGCCAGATGTACTGGATGTCGCCGTCGGTGCGAAGGCCGATAGTGGGCAGCCGCGTCGCCTGAGCCTTGGGGCTCACGATGGCGAGGTGAACGCCGACGAGGCGGTTCAGGAGAGAGGACTTGCCGACGTTGGGGGCCCCTGAAAGGGCTATGTGACCGGTACGAGTCATGGGGGAAAGGTAGTGGGAACTGCGTGAGGAGGAACTGCGACCGCGTGAGGGGGAACTGCGTGAGCGGTGAGCGGTGAGCGGGCCCAGGATTCAGCTATCGGTGCTGGAGTACCGAGATCCGGTGGGCGGAGGAGATGGCCTTGATGCGGTCGAGGGGCACCTTCGCGGCGCGGGCGTGGGTGGGCCAGTCGGCCACGGCGTCAATGACCTGATCAATCAGCGGCGCGCCGCGGCTGCGGAGACCGAACACGTCGCCCACGGTGAGCAAGTCGGCGCGAGTGAAGTCGTCGCGCTTGCCGGCCAGGGTGAGCTGGTGATGCCGCGTGAAGCCGGCGCCATGGGCGAAGGTGAGATCGTAGGCGGGTGCGAGGCTCCACTTCCCTTCCGGCGACATGAGGAAGGCGAAGTTCTTGACGTGATCGTCCTGGTTCACCGCGACGATGTTGAAGCACATGCGGCGGAAGCCCTCGTCGATCGCGGCTGGTGGAAGGCCGAGCTCGAGAATGACGCGGAGATACTGCTCATAGCTGTACGCGCCGGGCGTGTTGAAGTCGGCGTGATCCAGGCCGCCCACGCTGTGCAGGTGCAGGCGCTGCCTGTCGACCAGGTCGAAACGACGCGTCATGAAATGCGCGAGGCGTCGTTCCTCGAGCAGATGGGTGGTCGCGGTGTAGATCCCAGCAGCCGATGCCATCTGGTTGTATGCGAATTCAATGCGGTTGTGGGGCCGCGACTTCGGGTCGGGCGCATCGAGCTGGCCGACGCCGTCGAACTTGATGATCCATGGTTCATCGCCCGGTTGAGCCGGTGCGAAGGCGCTCCGCACGTCATTCGTGTCCGGGTTCCAGCGGATCACCGCCTTGGGGCGCGCGCCGCCGGCGGACGCGCCGAGCTGCATGATCTCGGGAACGGCGACGTCGATACGACCGGAGATGACGCGGCGCGCCGCGTCGACGAGGCTTGCCAACTCGAGCGCTTCATCGATGGCGGCGGTGCGCGGCAGTGCGATGGCGGGCTCGAACTCGAGCGCACCCATGGCGCGCCGGCCGATGTAGAGCAGGCGCTGCACGGGGCTCAGTGCAGCACCGGGCTTCCCCTGCCCGGCGAACCAGGCCTTGATGACCTCATTGCCGAATCGATCGGGGAGTGCATCGGCGAGCACACCGGGCAGCCCCTGAAATGCCTCGAGACGCTGCAGGCCGGGAAAGCTGACGGGCCCGCGCCGGGAGAGCGGCAAGTGCCGAGGAGAGATCTCGAGACCGGAGGCGCGGAAGTCGGGGCTGTACTCGAATGCGATGGCGCCATCGCCGTCCTCGGCGACGGCCCCGACCTGGCGCCCCCAGAGCCGCACTTCGGCGGCGGCAACGAACTCAGCCATGTCTCAGCTTCCTGGCGGGCGTCGCTTGTGGCGCACCCGCCGGGGCGTGGGCGTGACACGGTCGGCCATGCGCGCGATGTGAGCCAGGGGTGAGGCGGGTGGTGCCGGGAGGATCGATTCAGCGAGGTCGATGCGGCCGAGTGCGCGAAGTATCCGCAGCAGGGTGCGAAGGGTCGGGTTCCCGCCTTGCTCTGCCTTGAGGAGGGTCAGGGTGGAGAGACCGGCGCGCGTGGCCAGTTCCTCCACCGTGAGCTGCTGCTGGATGCGGTATGCGCGGATCCGGGCGCCCATTTCGCGCAGGATTTCTGAATCAGTGGTGCCGGTCTCAAGCAGCATGGTTAAAACTATTATACTATATCTTAGAATGTCAATATTGGCTTAATCTATACTATTCTTATTCCAGTAAGAGAGCGCGGGAGCACCGCCAGCCGGCGATGCCCCGGCGCTTCCCTTCCCGCCGGCCTAGTACCCGATCACGCCGAGCGTGCGATACACGCTCTTCCCCGCCACGAGATTGGCGGATCCCTTCGCCCGGGCGCCGCCGCGGGCATCCGCGAACCGCCCAGTGCCGCCTGTGAAGCGCTCCCATCCCTCGAAGGCCACGGCCGTCGGGTCGACCACTGCAGCGCCGGTTCCATCAAAGACGGTGTTCAGTACCTCACCAGCGGCGAAGGTGTAGTGGAACTCACCGTGGAGGGTCTGGGTTCCATCGGGGCCGAACACGATCTCCTGTACCGCCGACAGGGAGGCCGGGCCGAATGGCTTGAGGTTGCAGGGACCGGTGATGTTGACGGTGAACCGGGCGGGAATCGGCTGGCCGTCCGGGCCAATGACGGGCTTGCCGTCAGGGCCGATCACGGGCACGAACTCGGTGATGACGAAGTCCGTGGCGCAGCTCGACTGGTACAGCCGGATGTGATGCCCGCGGAGACTCGAGAGCTGCACGTTCGCTGCGCTCGCTGCCTCCGTCAGCTCGGCGCTGCTCGCTTCGCTGTTGTCCTGGGTGGGATTGGCCTGGTCGGTACTGCACGCCGCGGCGAGCAGGGCGACGACCAGGAGTGGTGCGTGAACACGATGGAGAGTGCGCATGGCGATGCTCCTTCATTGAGGGTTGGCCAGCGATTGCAACATTCGCTGAGCCCGTCCCCTGCCCATGCCCTCAGTCGTGACCTGAACTGCGACGGCGTGAGGGGGTGAGGAGGAACAGCGACTGCGTGAGGAGGAACTGCGACTAAGTGAGGGGTGAGGGGTGAGGGGTGAGGGGGGTTGCCCCCCCGCCCTCGCGGCGCGCTGGTGACCTACGGATCGCAGGCGATGACGCCCTCTTCCGTCGGCTTGAGGTGCTTCGCCTGGGTAGCGGGAACCGCGGCGAAGTTGGACAGGTCGCCAACGAAGGCCACGCAGCTGCCGGCGATACCGTTGCTGCCCTGGGCGTCAGCGATCCAGCCGGCACCGCCAGCTTGGTAGACGCGGAGCCAGACCTGGGGTTCCTTGCGGTCGAGCTTGCTCATGAGGCCGAGGGCGGAGAGATCGGTGGTGTAGGTGCCGTGGTCGTAGTAATACGCCTCCTCGGCCACCATGAGCTGGTGCATGGACTGCTGCACCGGTGAGGCTGGCGCCTGTGCGGCGGCTGTTCCTGCGAATGTGATCATTGCAATCGCGATACTGGTGACCTGAGCGTGGCGCATCAGTTCCTCCCATCGGGCTGGTTGGTCAACTGCTGTTCGATCAGGACCTGTTCCTCAAAGAAATTGTTGTAGGTGTTCCAGACGGCGCGCACGAGCGAGCCGGAGTCCATGTCCACCCAGAGGCGACTGACTTGCGGCGTATCGCCCGGCAGGTAGACAGCCGTGAGCTCAACCGTCCAGCAGTGGAACCGCCCGGCGGGAACTCGAATCGACTGGGTGCCAGTGACCCGCAGCTCGAGAGCGCGAGCGAATCCGGGGGTCATGGTGCCGCGCACCAGGTCCAGACCGCTCAACGAGCGTGCGAATCCCTCATGGAACGGAAGCGAAGGGAGCATTGCGGCCAGGGGGTCCCTGACGTACGGACCAACGTTGGCCGGCCACGTCATGGGGGGTCGCACCGGCCTTCCTCCGCTGCGCCAGAAGGTGGTGGTGATGCTGTCGACCTTCAGGGTCGTCGCCACCCGTGTGATGCGATCGGTGCCGGCGCGCTTCACCTGAAAGTGCCAGAAGAGGAAGCTTCCATCATCAGCCAGCACCAGGGAGTCGACGACTTCCATCGTCTTGACCCAGCCGCTCCTTCCCGTCCGAACCACCGCAACCTGTTCGAGGCCGTCCACCGTGTTCCGCCCGATAGAGACGGTATCGGCCCCCGTGGCCCCGGTGACAATTCCGTCCACTCCTTCCTCGTACCGGTAGACCAGCACGCGCGGCGTGAGACGGGAGATGTCGGGGGGATCGATCGGGAGCAGCGCGGATGCACCGATGGACTGCGCCAGCGCCGATGTTGGCAGCCATTGGAGCAGGGCTGAGGCCTCAGGGTCGTCGGATATGAGGGTCGCCGGCGCTCGCTTCTCGCTGGTGCGGAGGGTGACGAGCACCAGGACAGCCGCGACGGCGAGCACGCCTAGCAGGGCCGGCGTCACGGAGCGCCGTGGATCGCGGGCGGGCAGGTCGACGGACTTCCCTGCCCTGCGGCTCGCTTCGATGCGGCTCCAGAGACCGGTGGCGTCGGCGCTCGCGGATTCGTGATTGAGCCGGGCTCGAGTGGAGCGCCATCGATCGTTGATCATCGTCCGTCCTCCCCGAGCAGGTGCCGCAGTTTTTCGAGTCCGCGCCACAACCTGAGTCGCGAGGCGGTGGCGGAAATGCCGAGTGTCTGCGCGATGTCCCCGTGGGACATGCCCTCGAGCTCCTTGAGCACGACCACGCTCCGCAGTGACAACGGCAGCCGAGCCAGTGCGTCCTCCGCGGTGACGGCACCGTCGGTGGCTGCCGTGGTACCGGGCCGTTCGGCGGCATAGCGGCCGTCGCGTTCGTCGGCGCGCCGGCGAGCCCGGGCGCGCTGCATCACAGTGCGTGCCGTGACCCGCCTAAGCCAGGCGCCGAGCTGGCCTCTCTCATCGTAGCTGGCGAGCGCAGCGGGCAGACCCACGAAGACGTCATGAACGACGTCGGCGGCCTCAGCGGGGTCGCGGGTGAGTCGTGTCGCGAGCCGCAGCAAGTCGGCGCTGCTGGTGCGATACAGCTCCTCAAGGGCATCGAGGGAGCCCTGCTGAATGCGCGTGGCGAGCGTCTCGGTCACGTACGCGGGACGCGTCACCGGCGAGAAGACCCTCTCATCCATTGCGCCACTCATTCGGCCCGCCGATCGACGAGGACCTGCTCACCGGAAAAAGTGTCGCCCGCCCCCCATTCCGCGCGCACGAGCGTACCGGACTTCATGTCCACATAGAGCCGGCTGGAGCGTCGCTTCTCGCCTGGCTCAGGCACAGACGAGTACTCAACCACCCAGCAGTGAAAACGCCCAGCGGGAACCGCCAGCCATTCCTTCCCGGTGACCCGCAGCTCGACAGAGCGGGCGAATCCCGGTGTCTTTTCGCCACCCAAGAGATCCAGAACGCTGAACGAGCGGGCATAGCCTGGCTCGAACCGCAGGGAAGGAAGCATGGCGAGGAGGACGTCATGGACTTGATACTCATAGTTGCCAGGGCGCACCCTGGTCTTCGGCGGAATGCCATCGTTGCGAACTGTGGTGAACCGCACGCTATCGGCCAGCAGCGTGGTTTCGACGGTCACGTCGAGGTGCTTCCGAGGGACCAGGACGTGCAGGCGCCAGAAGATGAGCCGACCATCACCAGACAGGGCCAGGGAGTCGATCGCACTCGTTCCCCCAAAGCCGCTGTACCTGGTTCCTTTCCGGTCGGTGCGGATCATGATCACGCGATGCACTCCGTCCACGGTGTCATGCACAATCCGGAGTGTGTCGGTCCCGTCCTGCTGGGTGAGGATACCGTCGGCGCCCTGCATGTACTCGAAGACGAGCCGGCTCGTCACCATCCGTGAGAGATCGGGTGGGTCGATTGGCAGGAGGGGCGACACGCCATTGCTCTGCGCGTACGCGGGCGTCGTGAGCCAGTCAAAGGCGGCATCCTCGGCTTCACTGGAGACAGCCGCGACTGGTGCGGGAGCGCTCCTGTCGCGCGGGGTGCTGAGCCACACGACTATTGCGACCGCCAGGAGGGCGAGCAGGATGGGGCTCACGGGGGGGCGGGGGTCGGCGGCAGGGAGATCGACCGAGCGGCCGGCCTGCCGACTCGCGACAATACGACCCCAGAGTTCGCGCGCGTCCCCGCCTGGGGTTCCATGGTGAAGCCGGGCGCGGGTGCTCCGCCAGCGCATATCCATCATGATCTGTCTTCCCCGAGCAGGTGCCGCAGCTTCTCGAGCCCGCGCCAGAGCCTGAGCCGTGAGGCGGTGGCGGAGATACCGAGTGTTTTTGCGATCTCACCGTGGGACATGCCCTCGAGCTCCTTCAGCACGACCACGCTCCGGAGTGAGAGCGGGAGCCGAGCAAGTGCGTCTTCGGCGGTGACGGCGCCGTCGTGCGCGGTGGTGGTCGTCGGCCGGTCCGCGGCGTACTGACCGTCGCGCGCCTCGTTCCGGCGGCGCGATCGTGCGCGCTGGATGACGGTGCGGGCGGTGACGCGCCGGAGCCAGGCATTGAGCTGACCGCGTTCCTGGTAGCTGCCGAGTGCGGCGGGCAGGCCCACGAAGACATCGTGGACGGCGTCGGCGGCCTCGGCCGGGTCCCGGGCGAGCCGAGTGGCCAGTCTCAGGAGATCAGCGCTGGCAGCCCGGTAGAGCTCCTCGAGGGCATCGAGGGAGCCAGACTTGATCCGGGCGGCCAGAGAGTCGGTCACTGAGCTAGAAGGGCCGCGGGCGAGGCGGATGTTTCATGCCCGGGACTTGAGGGCTTGAAGACTTGAGGGCTTGAGGGAGCGGGACACGAGGGAAGGTCACCGGGCTTCTTCACGTCCTCAAGCCCTCACGCCTTCAGGTCCCCAA
>CAVUAK010000003.1:0-511399 GCA_963739455.1 uncultured Gemmatimonadales bacterium | reverse complement strand
GTACCAGCCAACGACGCTCCCCAACGCGCGGCGCGGCGCCGACTCGCGGTCCTGCCTGGGCGCCACGAGGCGAGGCAGGTTCGCGTGATAGAACCAGACCGCCGGGCGCCTGATACTCGCCGACGCGCGCGGAAGATCAACCACGGGGCGAAGTACGCACTGCCCACCTCGATGACGTCGGGCCGCTCGTGCGCCACGATACGACTCGTCGACCGCGTGGCGAGCATGAAGCGATACGCCGGATTGAACGGAATGGCCGGGACCGCGCAGTCGATAGCAGCGAACGCCCGCCGACTCCACGATGGCGTCGTGCGCGCCCGGAATCAGCAGCACCTGCCGGAGGTGCGGTCGACGCGACACGTAGCGCGCCTTCTCGGCGAGGTAGGTGCGGACGCCACCCGTGAAGTCGCCGACGTACTCCGAGATGTCGAGCACACCCAGGGAACTGCCGGGACGGAGCGGTGGCGGGAGGGGCGAACCTGCGATATCGATCGGCGTGCTGGCCGCCGAAGAGAAGATGCGCTGCTCGACGAGCGCACCGGACGTCATTCGGACCCCGGGCGCGCGGTCATCCGGCGCGGACTTCGCCGGTAAGGAAGGGATTGGTCAGCCGCTCGACGCCGATGGTGGAGTCCGGGCCGTGACCGCCGTAGACCACGGTGGCGTCGGCGAGCGTCAGCAAGTCGCGTCGATGGAGCGCATGAGCGTGGAGATGTCGCCGCCCGGGAGGTCGGTGCGACCCACCGACCCGCTGAAGAGCACGTCCCCGCCGAACACCCGGCCCTGCCCGACAAACGCCACGCTGCCCGGGGAGTGCCCGGGCGTGTGCCGCACGTCGAAGGCGTACGCGCCGATCGCGACCGGGACGCCGACGGCGAGCTGGTCGGTGGCGGGAGGCGCGGGCAGGACGCGGAGACCCATCCACGCCGCCTGCTGGGGCAGGTTGTCGTAGAGCGGCAGGTCGAGCGGGTGGAGCCAGATCGGCACCGGCCAGCGGCGGACGACGTCCGCGACGCCCATGACGTGGTCGACGTGCGCGTGCGTGAGCCAGATCGCCTCGAGCGACCAGCCTCGCCGGTCGAGCTCGGCCAGGATCCGGTCGGTCTCCTCCCCCGGGTCGATCATGACCGCCGCGCCGCGGTCGGCGTCGGCCACGCAGGTAGCAGTTCTGCACGAACTGCCCGTTGGGGATCGAGACGACGACGCCCGGCATGCTCCCGCGAACCGGCGGCCGCCTTCCGTTCGGTGAGAAACTTCTCCACCGCGATGGCGGCAGTGGTCGCGTCGCCCACGGCGGTGGTGACCTGTCGGGTGAGCTGCACGCGCACGTCGCCGGCGGCGAAGAGCCCGGGGATCGAGGTCATCATCCGGTCGTCGGTGATCATGTAGCCGGAGGGATCGTGGGCGAAGTGCTGGGTGACGAGGCCGGTGTTGGGCTTGAAGCCGACGAAGATGAAACAGCCGGTGACGGCGAGCGCCGAGGTCGCGCCGGTGACGGTGTCCTTCAGCGCCAGGGACTCGAGGCCCGCCCGGCCCGCCATTCAGCTCGGTGACCACCTTGTTCCAGATCACCTCGATCTTCGGATTGGCGAAGAGCCGCTCCTGGAGCAGCCGCGAGGCCCGGAACTCCTCGCGCCGGTGGACCACGTACACCTTCTCGGCGTAGCGGGTGAGATACGTCCGCCTCCTCGACCGCCGCGTCGCCACCGCCCACCACCGCGATCGTCTGCCCCTTGAAGAAGGCGCCGTCGCACACCGCGCAATACGACACCCCCTGCCCCGCGTACTCCAGTTCGCCCGGCACGCCGAGCTTGGTGGGCGTGCCGCCCGCCGTGAGGATCACGGCCGGGGCCTCGTAGATCGTGCCGGTGCTGCAGGCGCACCTCGAAGATCCCGTCCTTCGCCGGCGCGACCGACTCGACGTTCTCCTGGCGGATGTCCGCGCCGAATCTTCCGGGCATGCTCGGCCATCAGCCGGGCGCAGCTCGTGCCCCTTGACCGAGGCGAACCCGGGGTAGTCCTCGATGAGGTCGGTGTTGAGCAGCTCGCCACCCGGCGCGCCGCGCTCGAGGACGACGGCGTCCGGAGCATGCCCCGCCCGGCGTACAGGCCGGCGCACATGCCGGCGGGACCGGCGCCAACGATCACCACCTCATACTGCTCACGAACCGCCATGACCCACTCCGAAAAGGACTGGATGAAATATAGCCCTACCGAAGAACCCGGCCCCCGTCCACCACCAGCACATCACCGGTGACGAAATCGGCGCGCTCCAGGAGGTAAAGCATGGCCTGTACGATGTCGCCAGGCTGCCCGAGTCGGCGCAGTGGGGTCGACTCCGCGAGGCGCATGCGCTCGGCCCCGGAATAATCTTCAGGAACCAGTACCGCTCCGGGCGCGATGGCGTTGACCGTGACCTCCGGAGCGAGGCTTCGCGCGAGCACCCGCGTCAGCATGACGACGCCGGCCTTGCTGATGGAGTGTGCCGCGTAGCCGGGCCACGGCTCGAGTCCACCGACGTCGGCGAGGTTGACGATCTTGCCCCGGGAGCTTCCGGAGGAACGGCATCGCGCCCTGTGCACAAAGAAGACGGAACGGAGATTGAGGGCGAGGACCTGGTCGTAGAGCTCGGGGGTGGTCTCGTCGACGGCAACGTGGTGCATGATCGCCGCCGAGTTGACCAGGACATCCAGGTGGCCGAACTCGGCCCCGACCCGGCCCGGAAGTGCCCGGGCCGCCTCGGCGTCGCGGAGATCGGCCGGGAAGCAGTCGGCGCGTCCCCCGCGCGACTGCGACTCTCGCGAGCGAGTCTCCGCCTCCTTCGAGGGATTGTAGTGAAGTGCCACCGTCATGCCGCGACCGGCGAGGGCGTCGGCGATGGCGCGGCCGAGCCGACGCCCCGCGCCCGTCACGAGGGCGACGCGGCCGGCGAGTTCCACGGCTAGACGGCGCCCCGCGAAATCGGGAGGACGTGACCGGTGATGGCCTCGGCGGCGGCACTCGCGAGGAAGAGCACCCCATCGGTGATCTGCTGCATCTCCACACAGGCGCATCGGCGCCCGACGGCGGAGACGTTGTCGGCGGTGCGGACCATCGCCGGCGCGACGGCGTTGACGCGCACGCCGCGTGTCGCAGATCTCGAGGGCCAGGCTCTGGGTGAAGGCCGCCACCCCGGCCTTGGCGGCGGCGTAGACCGCCATCTGGGCCTGCGGCTGGAAGTACGCGACCGAGGCGAAGTTGACGATCGAGCCGCGCGTGGTCGCCAGCGCCGTCGATGGCGGCCTGCGACACGAGGAAGGTGGTCTTGAGGTTGATCGCGATTTCGCGATCGAAACGCCGACGGTGGTGCCGGCGATCGGGCCGATAGGTCGTCAGCCCGCCCGCCACGTTGACCACTGCGTCGAGCCGGCCGAAGTGCTTGCAGCGCCGTCTCGACCGCGAGCCGGGCGATGTCCGGCTCGGTGAGGTCGCCGGCCGTCGGCCGGGCCTCGATGCCCTCGCGCCTGGAATTCCCGCGCGCGCTCGGCGACCTCGACGGCATTCCGGTCGCACAGCACGAGTTGCGCGCCGGCCCGGCCGAAGGCCAGCGCCACCGCGTGGCCGATCTGCCCGGCGCGCGCCACGCCGGTGACCAGCACCACCTTGCCGCGAAAATCGAACGTCGGCATCGCAGCTCCTCGTCATGGCTGGCCGCCGCGCCTCGAGGCGGCCAGCCAGTCGTCCGGCACCGTCTGCGAACCGAGGCACCCATGGTTCCATCCGTCCTCCGCCTCGCCGTGCCAGTCGCTGCCGCCGGTCCGCCAGAGTCCGAGCGCGAGCGCCAGCTCGGTGATCCGGGCGCGCGTGTCGGCGTCGTGACTCGGATGCCGGATCTCGACGGCGTCGAGGCCGTCGCGCTTGAGGCGCACGAGGGTGGCGCGGTTGCCGCGGTCCTTGAGGTGCGCCGCGGAGACGACGCCGCCGACGACGTGGACCAGCGGCGCCACCTGGCGAACGTCGGCAGGATCTTGTCCTCGTACGCCGGCTGGTCCCGGCCGAGGTACCGGTCGAACGCCTCGTTGACGGTGTGCACGACGCCGGCCTTCCGGAGCGCCCGCGCCACGTGCGGCCGGCCCACCGCGCCGCCGGCCGCCTCGTCGAGCACCGCTTCGTCGTCGATGGCGACGCCCAGCTCCTGCAGCCGTCGCACATCTCCATGGCGCGACGCTTCCGGTCCGCCCGGCAGCGGTCGAGGAATTCCTCGAGCTCGCGGGGCGTCCTCCGGGAGGAAGTAGCCGAGGACGTGCATCTCGCCCCACGGCGCCAGCACGGAGAACTCGCAGCCGGACACGACCCGGATGCCGAGCGCTCGCGCCGGCGGCCAGCGCCTCGGCGACGCCGGCCACGGTGTCGTGATCGGTGAGTGCGATGGCGGCGATGCCCGCGGCGGCCGCGCGCGCGATGACCTGCTCCGGCGGCAGGGAGCCGTCGGAGGCGGTCGAGTGCATGTGCAGGTCGACGAACCGGGCCGCCGACTTCTTCCGCGGCGGTCAGCGGTGGTACCCCGTCTCGGGCGCGGTCCAGGAGGGTTGCGAACGGGTCAGCAGGCGCGCGAGCTCGGCATCGCCCAGGGTCGGCGAGCGAGATCTCGCGCGCTGCTGCCCGAGCGGCGAGTAGCGCGCGACGCGCTCCTCGCGCGGACCGCCGGCGATCCGCGCGAAGAGGAGGCCGAACTCGTCTGGTGGACTGGGTGCGGGCGCCGTCCGGGGACCTCCCAGCGTCTCGCCCCGCAATCGATGATCCGGCGTGGCACCTGAAGCGTTCCGATCAGTCGAGGGTGGACGGGCAACGGCGACTCATGCCACAACGCGTCCGCCGACGGGTCACGCGGCTGCGAGCTCGCGGAGCCGGCCCTCGAGCGCGGCCTCGCGTCCGTCGGCCGACCGCCACGGCGCGATGGTCGTCCATCGCGCCGGACTCGCTGAACTCGAGGAACGGCCCGGGTCGCTGCCGATGCCGGAACACCCAGAGATGCTGTCCCCGTGCGCGGCCGAGCGCCGTCCAGCTCGGCCAGCACCGCGAGGTACTCCGCCTCCCGCGCCCGGCGACGTGCACGCGCGCCACCGTGAGCGCCCGGCCCACTGCTAGACCGCGCTTTCCGCGAAAGTCTCGATGGACTTCTTCACGTCGGCCAGGAACCGGTCGGCATCGGCGCCGTCGACGACCCGGTGGTCGTACGCCATCGAGAGCATCCCCTTGGTGCGGATGCCGAGCGTGTCGGTGCCGTCCGGCAGGGTGATGACGGCGGGCGCTTCTCGATCGCGCCGACGCCGAGGATGGCCACCTGCGGCTGGTTGATGATCGGGGTGCCGACGTAGGAACCGAACACCGCCGGGGTTGGTGATGGTGAAGGTGCCCTTCTGCACCTCGTCGGGCGTCAGCTTCTTGGTGCGCGCCCGCTCGCCGAGGTCGTTGATGGCGCGGGCCATGCCGAGCAGCGAGAGCTCGTCGGCCTGCTTGATGACCGGCACGATCAGGCCCCAGTCGAGCGCCACCGCGATGCCGATGTTGATGTCGCGCCGGAAGATCGTGTCGCGTCGCCCAGACGGCGGCGTTGACCACCGGGTGCTTGCGGAGGTTGTCGGCCACCGCCTTCACGATGAAGGCGAGGAAGGTCAGGTTGACGCCCGCGCTCGGCGTACTCCTTCTTCTTCTTCGCCCGCAGCTGGCGCGACGCGGCGTGTAGTCGATCTCGAAGAGGCTGTTCGACGTGGGCCGACACGCGCCGCGACATGATCATGTGATCGGCGGTCAGCTTCCGGATCCGCGTCCACGGCTCGACCCGGTCGCCTTCCCACGGCTCGACGGCCGGCGACGGCCCGACTGAGGGCGGCGGCAGCCGCGGGCGGCCGCGGGCCGGCGGGAGGCAGCGGCGCCGGCGCGGCAGCGCGGCGCCGGCGCGGCAGCCGGCGCCGCGGGCGGCGTCTCGAGATAGCGTGCAGCACGTCGTTCTTGGTCACCCGGCCGGCGATGCCGCTGCCCGGCAATGGTGCGTGATGTCGAGGCCGTGCTCGGCGGCCATCTTGCGGACCAGCGGCGTGGACCGCCGGCGCAGGCGCTCCTCGGCGGTCTCGGGACCGTTGCGGCGGCCGCGGCGCGGGCAGCGGGCGCCGGGGGCGCAGCGGGGCCGGCCGGTGCGGCAGCCGGGGCGGCGGGCCGCCGGGCAGCGGCGGCAGCGGGCGCCGGCGGCGGCAGCGGAGCGGCCGGGGCCGGAGCGGGCGGCCGCGGCGGCGGCGCCCGCCTCGGTCTCGATCCGCGCCACGACCGTCTGCACCGCGACGGTCTGGCCCTCCTGCGACCAGGATCTCGACCAGGACGCCGGCGTTGGGCGCGGGAATCTCGGCGTCCACCTTGTCGGTCGAGATCTCGAAGATCGGCTCGTCGCGCTTGACGGCGTCGCCCACCTTCTTCATCCAGCGCGAGAGGGTGCCCTCGGCGATGGACTCGCCCATCTGGGGCATGATGACGTCGATCTTGGCCATGTGATCAGTCTCCGAGTTCCTAGTACGCCGGCCAGCCAGCGCGCCGCGCGCACGAGGTCGCTCGGTCTGCGGCAGCACGAAGTCTTCCAGCGGTCGGCGCATAGGGCAGCGGCACGTCGTGCGCGCGCCACCCGCTTGACCGGCGCGTCGAGCCACTCGAAGCCGAGCTCGTTGATCCGCGCGGTGATCTCGCCGGCCACGCCGCCGGTGCCGGGTGTCCTCGTGCGCGATCAGCACCCGGTTGGTCTTCTTGACCGTGGCCACGATCGCCTCGTCGTCCATCGGGCAGCAGGGTCCGCAGGTCGAGCACCTCGACCGAGAGGCCGTCCTCCTTCTCCAGCTGCTCCGCCGCCTCGAGCGCCTTGTACACCATCGCCGACCAGGTGATGATCGAGAGGTCGCTTCCCTTCCGGGCCACCCGCGCCTTGCCGATCGGGGTCAGGATCTCCTCGCCCTCGGGCATGTCTTCCTTGATCCGCCGGTAGAGGTACTTGTGCTCGAAGTAGAGCACCGGATCGTCGTCGCGGATGGCGCTCTTGATCAGGCCCTTGGCGTCCCGCGCCGTGGCGGGGCAGACGATCTTGAGCCCCGGCGTGTGCAGGAAGGCCGCCTCGGGGTTCTGCGAGTGGAACGGCCCGCCGCGCACGTAGCCGCCGCGACGGGCCGCGCACCACCATCGGCGTCGGCAGGACCGGCGCGGTAGCGCGCCGTCGCGACGTAGTTGGTGAGCATGTCGTAGGCGCAGGAGATGAAGTCGATGAACTGCATCTCGCAGACGGGCCGGAGCCCCATGTGCGCCGCGCCCGCCGCCGCGCCGACGATGGCCGCCTCGGAGATCGGCGTGTCGATGACGCGCCGCTCGCCGAACTCGGCCAGGAAGCCCTCGGTCACCTTGAACGCGCCGCCGTAGGCCCCGACGTCCTCGCCGAGGCATGAAGACGTTCTCGTCGCGCTCCATCTCCTCCGCAGAGCCCCTGGCGGATGGCCTCGAGATAGGTCACCTCAGCCATTGAGTCCCCAGCCTCCGGTACCACTCGCAGCTCGGCGCGCTGCCGATGTCCGCGCGATACCAGAACGCCGGCATCGAGCGGCGGTCGTACACGCCGCTCGGCGCATCGCGGCTCGTGCGCGGCGACTGCTCCGCCACGTCGTCGCAGCGTCGAGCTCCGCCGCGACCCGCGCGTCGATGCGCCGCGAGCTCCGCGGCGTGAGCCCAGCCGGCCGTCGAGGAGCCGGCGCACGTAGCGATCGATCGGGTCCTTCGTCCTTCCCACTGCGGCGATCTCGTCCTGCGGCACGTACGACTGGTTGTCGTGCTCCGCGTGCCCCTTCCGCCGGTAGGTGATCAGCTCGATCAGGGTGCAGCCCCTGCCCCGCCGCGCGCCCGCTCCACCGCCGCCTTGGTGACCCCGTAGACGTCCAGCACGTCGTTGCCGTCGGCGCGGATCGCCGGGCACGCCGTAGCCGGCGGCCTTGTCCGCCAGCCGGGCCGCCGCCGTCTGCTTCGCGGTGCGGCGTGCGAATAGGCGTAGCCGTTGTTCTCGCACGATGACGACCAGCGGGCAGCCGCTGCACGGCGGCGAAGTTGATCCCCTCGTGGAAGGCGCCGGTGCTCATCGCGCCGTCGCCGACGTAGACCAGGCCGACCCGCGGCTCGCTTCCGCATCTTGAACGAGAGCGCGATGCCGGCCATGACCGGCACCATGTCGCCGAGGTGCGAGATCTGGCCCGACGAAGCCGCGCTCGAGGTCGCCGAAATGGATGTTGAGCTCGCGGCCGCGGGTCGGGCTCTCGGCCTTGGCCATGTACTGCCGGAGGACCTCGAGGGGCGTGGCGCCCTGCACCAGCATCGAGCCGAGGTTGCGGATCAGCGGGGAGAGAATGTCGCCCGGCCGCGGTCGAGCGCGTAGGCGCTGCCGACCGCGTCGGCCTCCTGGCCCAGCGAGCGGAACAGCCCGCCGACCACCTTGGTCTGGCGGTAGAGGTTGACCAGCCGCTCCTCGAGCGTCCGGGTCAGCCGCATCCAGTAGTAGAGCTCGAGCAGCTGCTCCCGGCGTGAGGCCGTGCGGCGCGGCGGGGGTGCCGCTCGAGGCCTTGGCGGTGGCAGTCATAGGGCCGCAAAGATAATCAGGGAGGAGGCAGCCCCGCCCGCGCCGCCGCTGCCTTCGAAGCGCGCGGGTCCGTCCCGGTATCGGTCGAGCACCGGGTCCACGTTCAGGAAGGCGACAGACCAGGAGCGCTCGGCGATCGCCCGATCGAGCCAGGCGAACATCTCGATCCGCGTCACCCAGCGCCGCGTAGGCCCGGAACAGGATGCACGGCGCCGATCGGCTCGTCTGCCGACATGCGCGCCTCGAGCGTGGCCGATGACCTCCGCGCGCCGCCTCCAGGCTGTCCGCCTGGGCGAGGACGATCGCGAGGGTCGACGGCCATGACCGGAGCGGGGTTTGTCGACTGGCGCGACGCGCCGCCGCGATCGCCTCCGTCATGCCGACCAAGCGCGCTGAGCGCGAGCGCCTCGTACTGCAGCGCCGCCGAAGAAGTAGGGATCGAGCTGCAAGCGCCCGCCGGCTCGTGGCGAGCGCGTCTGCTCGTAGCGCCGGCCGTAGTAGGCCGCGACTGGCTCCGCCGCGATACGCCCGGACGTTGGTCGGCTCCATGCGCCTGGGCCGTCGCGCATGAGCGCCAGGGCCGAGTCGGTGTGTCCCTGCGCCGCCTGGAGGAACGCCGCGCGCGTGTAGGCGAGCGCGCCGCGGCGGCTCGAGGGCGAACGACTGGCGGAACTCGCGCTCGGCCGCGGCCCAGTCCACACTCGAACCAGGTGTACGCTGAGACCGCGGATCGCGTGGGCGCGTCCCGACCGTCGGATCGAGCGCGAGTATCGTGTCCACCGCCTGCCGCAGTGGGCCGAGCGTCTCGCGCCCGGTCAGGCTGCCATTGCCCGACGCGAGCGACGAGGAGCGCGTTCGCACGCGCGATCCAGGCGTCCACGAAGACGGGGTCGCGGGCGATGGCGCTGTCGCTGTAGGCGAGCGACCGGCGCAGGTCCGGTTCGGTGAATCGATTCCAGTGGTGCTGCGCCAGCAGGTAGTAGTCGTACGCCAGCGAGTCGCTCGTGTCACCGGTCCGGCTTGCGCCGCGACCCGGGCGCCGGAGGGCGCAAGCGACTGTGTCACCACGCGAGCCACGCTGTCCACCAGGCCGGCCAGCGAGCGCGCCGGACCCACCTGCACCTCGCTCCAGCGCTGCCGCCTCCCCGGCGCATCGATGAGTTCGACGCTCATGCGCACGCTGTCACCCTGCCGCGCCACGCCGCCCGTGAGGAGGTAGGTCACGCCGAGCTGCCGGCGCGATCGCCTCCGGCGCGTCGTGTGCTGCCGCGGAAGCGGACCGTCGAACTGCGCGGCGACACCTTCAGTTCCGGCACGGCTGACAAGCGCGCCGTCAGTTCGTCCGACACGCCCTCGCTCAGGTACGCCTGCGCGCTGTCGCCGCTGCGATTCTCGAAGGGCAGCACGCCGATGCTGGCCTCGTCCCGCCGTGCCGAGCCGCGACCAGCGCGACCGCCGCCGCGACCGCAGCGACGCACAAGGCCCGCCGCGGCGAGCATCCAGGACCGGCCCCGGCGCGCACGACGACCGGCGGCAATTGGCATCGTCGGTGACCGGCGTGGAGCCGCCCGCCTCCGCCAGTCGCGCGGCCAGCGCCGCGCCCGACGCCGGGCGACGGGCGGGATCGACCTCGAGCGTGTCCCGGATCAGCATCGCGATCGGCTCGGGGACCTCGGACCGCTGCACCGAAACGAGGGGAGCGCCGTCGGTCAGCCGCTTCGCCAGCATCGCCGCCGGCGCCGAATCGGCGAACGGCCGCGTGCCGGACAGCATCTCGAACAGCACGACCCCGAGCGCATAGACGTCGGCCTGCGGCCGGACCGGGCGCTCACCCAGGATCTGTTCCGGTGCCATGTAGGACGGGGTGCCGAGCGCGAGGCCGGTCTCGGTGAGTGCCTCGTCGGACGCGAGCGGCCTTGGCGATCCCGAAGTCGGCGACCAGCGCCTGGCCCTGCCTCGACAGCAGGATGTTCTCCGGCTTGATGTCCCGATGCACCACGCCGGCATCGTGGGCATAGGCCAGCGCCGATGCCACCTCACGGGCGAGCTGGATCGCGGTGTCCACCGGCAAGCGACCGTCGCGCGCCATGCGCGCACGGAGCGTCTCCCCATCGACGAAGGGCATCGTGTACCAGAGCTGCCCGGACGATTCGCCCGAGTCGAAGACAGGCAGGATGTGGGGGTGTTGCAGGCGCGCGGTCAGCTGGATCTCGCGCGCGAAGCGCTCGCGCCCGAGCGCCGCGGACAGCTCGGGGCGCAGCACCTTGAGCGCCACCTCGCGGTCGTGCTTGAGATCGCGCGCGAGGTAGACGATCGCCATGCCGCCCTGGCCCAGTGCACGCTCGACCCGGTAGCGCTCCGCGAGCGCGTCGGCCCAGGGCAAGTCCGGCCTGTTCATCATTTTTCCGGTGAGGACAACGCAACGTAGGGGTACGACGTGCCCGCTCGCTAGCGTCGCCCCGCTAGCGCAGCTGGAGCAGCAGGTACACCGTCGCCGCCACCGCGGCGCTGAGTGGAATCGTGAGCAGCCAGGCCCAGACGATGCGTCCGGCCACGCCCCAGCGAACCGCCCCGAGCCGTCGCGCCGCCCCGACACCGACGATGGCGCCGGTAATGGTGTGCGTCGTGCTGACCGGCACCCCGAGGGACGAGGCGAGGAGGATTGTCACCGCGCCGCCGGTCTCCGCGCAGAAGCCGCTGAAGGGCGTGAGCTTGGTGATCTTCGATCCCATCGTCTTCACGATGCGCCAGCCGCCCATCGCCGTCCCCATCGCGATCGCCGTGTAGGCCGAAAGCTCCACCCAGAGCGGCACGTGGTCCGCGTTCTCGAGGTAGAGATGGTGCTGCCAGCCGGTCGTGTCCTTGAACAGGTGCTGCGCCGACACCAGCAGGCCCACGATGATGCCCATCGTCTTCTGCGCGTCGTTGGCGCCATGGCTCAGCGAATAGAGCCCGGCCGACACCAGCTGGAGCCGCCGGAAGAGCTTGTCGAGGGGGCGCGCCGTCTTCTTGTAGAGGAGCCAGGAAAAACCGACCGTCAGCGCGAGGCCGAGCGCGGCACCCAGCAGCGGCGAGATGACGATGCCGAGGATGGGCTTCACCCATCCGGAGAGGATCAGCGCCCCGATGCCGGCCTTGGCGATCGCGGCCCCGGCGAATCCGCCCAGCAGCGCATGGGATGATGAACTCGGCAGCCCGACGTACCAGGTGACGAGGTTCCAGACAATCGCACCGAGGAGCGCTGCCAGTACCACGGTCGGGTCGACGATCGCGGGATCAACCAGTCCCTTGCTGATCGTCTTGGCCACCGCGGTTCCCACCGTGAACGCCGCGATGAAGTTGAAGAACGCCGCCCATGCCACCGCGACGCCCGGTGAGAGGACCCGGGTGGAAACGACGGTGGCGATCGAGTTGGCGCTGTCGTGGAACCCGTTGATGAAATCGAATACGAGGGCTACTGCGACGATCAGGAGGACGAAGCTGATCGTGTCAGGCATGGCTCAGCCGTGCTTGATGGCGACCGACTCGAGCGTATTGCTGACGTCCTCCGCGCTGTCGAGGGTGTTCTCGAGCTTGTCGTAGATTTCCTTCCACTTGATCACCTCGAGCGGGTCGCCGGCGTGCTCGAACAGGAAGCCGAGCCACTCGTGATACAGGGCATCGCCCTCTTCCTCGAGCCGGCGCACTTCCCGGCAGGCGGCCAGGATCGCGTCCTGCTTCTTGCCGCCCAGCTCGGCCACCGCGGCCAGCAGCTGCAGCGCGGCACGGTGGATCACCTCGGCCAGCAGCACCGCGCCCCGGGGTGAGGTCCCGACCCGGAAGATCTTGGTGCGGCGGGCAATGCCATCGATGCGGTCGATGACATTGTCCAGGCTCGACGCGAGGAAGTGAATGTCCTCGCGATCGAGCGGGGTAATGAACGAACGATCGAGGCGGACCGTGACGTCGTGCGTCAACTGGTCCGCCTCGAGCTCGAGCCGGCTGATCGACTCGATCAGGTAGGCCCGGCGATCCCCGTCGGAGCCGAGCAGTTCACCGAGCTGCCGCGCGGCATCGACGCCGCGCTGCGCGATCTGGATGAAGAGCTCGAAGAACTGCTCGTCCCGCGGGAGCAGGCGCATTCAGGCCGCTTTGGACTCGATCCGCATGCCGTAGAACGAGCGGTAGACGAACACCGTCGAGACCAGGAACGAGACGATGGCCATGGTGTGCGGCAGGGCACGCGCCCTTCTCCGCCGTCAGGTACACGCCGAGCTCGACCGCCAGCAGGCCGAAGAGCGTGGTGAACTTGATGACCGGGTTGAGCGCCACCGAGCGAGGTGTCCTTGAACGGATCGCCCACGGTGTCGCCGACGATCGAGGCGTCGTGCAGCGGCGTGCCCTTCATCTTGAGCTCGGTCTCCACGATCTTCTTCGCGTTGTCCCAGGCGCCGCCGGCGTTGGCCATGAAGATGGCCTGGTACAGCCCGAAGAGCGCGATCGAGATCAGGTAGCCGATGAAGAAGAACGGCTCGACGAAGGCGAAGGCCAGCGTCGAGAAGAAGACGCCGAGGAAGATGTTCAGCATGCCCTTCTGGGCGTACTTGGTGCAGATCTCGACCACCTTGCGGCTGTCTTCCACCGAGGCCTTGGTGGCCCCCTCGAGCTTGATGTTGGCCTTGATGAACTCGACGGCGCGGTAGGCGCCGGTGGTCACGGCCTGCATCGAGGCGCCGGTGAACCAGTAGATGACCGCGCCGCCGGTGATGAGGCCGAGCAGGAACGGCGGGTGGAGGATGGACAGGTTTTCCATGCCGCTCACCAGGCCGTGGGTCAGCGCCATGATGATCGAGAAGATCATCGTGGTGGCGCCGACGACGGCGGTGCCGATGAGCACCGGCTTGGCGGTGGCCTTGAAGGTGTTGCCCGCCCCGTCGTTCTCCTCGAGCAGTTCCTTGGCCTTCGCGAAGTCGCGGCGAAGCCGAAGTCGCGCTTGATCTCCGCCTCGATGCCCGGGCATCTGCTCGATGGTGGAGAGCTCGTAGACCGACTGGGCGTTGTCGGTGACCGGGCCGTAGCTGTCCACCGCGATGGTGACCGGGCCCATGCCGAGGAAGCCGAAGGCCACCAGGCCGAAGGCGAAGATCGCCGGGGCCTGCATGATGCCCCCGCTCAGGCCGAGCGTGCTCACGCCGTACGCGGCCGCCATGAGGACCATGATGGTCAGGCCGAGCCAGTACGCCGAGAAGTTGCCGGCCACGAGGCCCGACAGGATGTTGAGCGACGGCGCCGCCCTCGCGGGAGCTGCTGACGACTTCGCGCACGTGCCGCGACGACGTGGAGGTGAAGACCTTCACGAACTCGGGGATGATCGCGCCGGCCAGCGTGCCGCAGGTGATGACCGTCGACAGCTGCCACCAGAGCGAGGTGCTGCCGCCCGAGCTCGGGGATGATGAAGTAGGACACGACGTACGTCAGCGACGACCGAGACGATCGAGGTGAGCCAGACCAGCTGGGTGAGCGGGTGCTCGAAGTCGAACTTGACCAGCTGGCCGTAGCGGGCCGTCGGAGACGGCGTTGCTGACGAGGTACGACAGCGCCCGACGCCACCACCATCATGACGCGCATCAGGAAGATCCAGACCAGCAGCTTGGCCTGGATCGCCGGTGTCGTGGCACGGCCAGGACGATGAAGGTGATCAGCGCCACGCCGGTGACGCCGTAGGTCTCGAAGCCGTCGGCGGTGGGGCCGACCGAGTCGCCGGCGTTGTCGCCGGTGCAGTCGGCGATGACGCCGGGGTTCCGGGCGTCGTCTTCCTTGATCTTGAAGACGACCTTCATCAGGTCGGCGCCGATGTCGGCGATCTTGGTGAAGATGCCGCCCGCGATGCGGAGGGCCGCCGCGCCGAGCGACTCGCCGATGGCGAAGCCGAGGAAGCAGGCGCCGGCCACGTCGGCCGGGATGAAGAGCAGGATGCCGAGCATGAACAGCAGCTCGACCGCGATGAGCATCATGCCGACGCTCATCCCCGCGCGGAGCGGGATTTCCGTAGACCGGGAAGCCCTTGCCCGCGAGAGCGACGCGAACGCCGTGCGCGAGTTGGCCAGGGTGTTGATCCGGATGCCGAACCAGGCCACGCCGTAGCTGCCCGCCATGCCGATCAGCGAGAAGAGCAGGATGATGGCGATCTTCGAGAGCCCGAGCCCGGTGAGCAGGAAGTACACGACGATGACGGCGCTCGACGAAGACCCAGAGCCCCAGCAGGAACTTGCCCTGCTGGACCATGTAGGCCTTGCAGGTCTCGTAGATGAGCTCCGAGACGTCGGCCATGGACTTGTGCACCGGCAGCTTCTTGCACGGCGGAGTAGGTCCAGAGGCCGAAGAGCAGGCCCAGCACGCACACCACCAGGCCCGAGAGCAGGATCTGGTGGCCGGTGAAGCCGAGGAAGTCGCCCTGGTTGAGGTCGGGCAGCAGGAGGTTGACCTCCCCGCCTGGCCGGTGCTCCGGGGCGCCGCCACGTCCTGGCAGCGGCAGCCAGAGGCCGGCAAGGAAGAGGAACGGCAGGACAGCGGAGCTGCGGAATCAGACGCCGACGCACGGCGTCCAGTCGGGTCATCGGGCGTATTCTCCTGGGTAGATCAACGGAAGGTCGGACTAGTAGGCGCCGCGCGCCTCGTGCGCGGGCTCGGCCATCGTGTGCACCACGGTCAGGAACCGCTTGGCCAGCTCGTCCAGCTTCACTCTCCCCCGGCTGGTCGGTCTCGACGGTCACGAGGGTGTAGTGGCCGCCCTCGGCGCGCCGCCGTGATGCCGAGAGCTGGCCGAGGTGCCGCCGAAACGGCGGCGGCGCGGCGTCTCCTCGGTGGGGTGAGCCGGGCGCCGAAGAACTCGGCTGCCCGGGCCAGCACGGCGCGCCGGCGCCTGATGCGTCCGATGGAAGTACTTCATGGCGCTGCCGTACCGGCGTGCTCATGCCTCGCCGTAGTACTCGACGCCGAGGTGCGTGATCTGCTCCTCGCCCATCAGCCAGCGGAGGGTGTTCTTGAGCTTGGTCTGCTGGATGAAGAGGTCGTGCTCCGGGTAGAGCCCCGGGGCCACCTGCGGGCTCTTGAAGTAGAACGACAGCCACTCCTGGATCCCGGACATCCCGGCGCGCTGCGCCAGGTCGAAGAAGAGGGCCAGGTCGAGCACCAGCGGCGCGGCCAGGATCGAGTCGCGGCAGAGGAAGTCGACCTTGATCTGCATCGGGTAGCCGAGCCACCCGAAGATGTCGATGTTGTCCCAGCCTTCCTTGTTGTCGCCGCGCGGCGGATAGTAGTTGATCCGCACCTTGTGGAAGATGTTGCCGTACAGCTCGGGATAGAGCTCCGGCTGGAGGATGTACTCGAGCACGCCGAGCTTGGACTCTTCCTTGGTCTTGAAGCTCTCCGGATCGTCGAGCACCTCGCCGTCGCGGTTGCCGAGGATGTTGGTGGAGTACCAGCCGGCGACGCCGAGCATGCGCGCCTTGAACATCGGCGCGAGCACGGTCTTGAGCATCGTCTGGCCGGTCTTGAAGTCCTTGCCGCCGATCGGCAACGCTCTTGTCGCGGGCCAGCTGCTCGATGCGCGGGGATGTCGCAGGCCGAGGTTCGGCGCGCCGTTGGCGAAGGGGACGCCCTCCATGATCGCGGCCTAGGCGTAGAGCATCGACGGGCGCGATGGTCGCGTCGTTCGCCTCCATGGCCTTCTCGAACGCGGCCAGGGTCTGGTGGGCCGCGCCCGGGGCGATGAAGATCTCGGTGGAGGCGCACCAGACGATGACGAGCCGGTCGCAGCCGTTCTTCGCCTTGAAGTCGCGGATGTCCTGCCGCAGCGCCTCGGCCAGCTCGCGCTTGGTCTTGCCCCTCTTGACGTTGGTGCCCTCGAGCCGCTTCACGTAGTGCTGGTCGAACACCGCCGGCATCGGCTTGATGCCCTTGAGGAAGTCGCCGATCGGCTCGATGTGCTCGTGCTTGTCGAGCACGCCGCACTTGAGCGCCGCCTCGTAGGCGTTGTCCGGGATCGGGTCCCAGGCGCCGAAGACGAGGTCCTCGAGCGTCGCGAGCGGCACGAAGTCCTGGATCAGCGGCGTGCGCCCGTCGGTGCGCTTGCCGAGGCGGATGGTGGCCAGCTGGGTGAGCGAGCCGATCGGCTTCGCGATGCCGCGGCGGGCCTGCTCGACGCCGGCCATGAACGTCGATGCTACGGCCCCGAGTCCGACAGTGAGCACTCCGAGCTTGCCCTCGGCCTTCGCTATCGACCGTGCGCCCTTGTCTGCCACGCGTGCTTCCTTTCCGCTGGTGTGACGGACCGGATTACTCCCGGTCCTGCAGCCCTGCCAGATCCGCGGCGTTGGCCGCGCCGTGCACATGCACGATGCGCTGCACAACGGTGATGAGCCCCAGCACGGTCAGCAGGACGACGATGACTTGCAGGTAGATGCCGCCCGGACCCGCCCCGAAGAGCGAACGGCGGTATGCCCAGGAGCAGGATGCGCTCGGCCCGCTGCGCGATGCCGACCTTGCAGTCCAGGCCCAGTCCCTCGGCGCGCGCGCGCGCGTACGACACGACGAGCGACGCGATGATGCCGACCATGCAGACGATGACGCTGAGTTCGCGGTACGCCACGTCGGGCGCGAGCATCAGGTAGATGCCGACCCCCGCGAAGATGGCGCCATCACCGATCCGGTCGAGTGTCGAGTCGTAGAACGCCCCGAACCGGGTGACCATGGCACCGTTCCGCGCCACCTGGCCGTCAATCGTGTCGACGATGCCGCTCAGCAGGTAGAAGAGTCCACCCATCCGCACATGGCCCGCCCCGAAGAAGACCGCCGAGGCGATGACGAGCGCGGTGCCAACTGTGGTGATGGTGTTGGGACGGACCCGGTGCGCGATCAGCCAGTCGACCAGAGGCCGGAATACGGCGAAAAAAGGCCGCTCGAGCGCCTTAAGCGGCTTCACCCTTCCCACTCCGGGACAAGGGACCGGATCTCTGTGTCATTATTCACCTTCGGCACGGGGCCAAGGATAACGGCCGGAACGGGAAGGGGCAAATGGGAAGGGGCCTAGTCCGGGTAGAGGCGGACCCCGGCCGCCCGCGGCTCAAACTGGGCCCGTTGCCGCTCCCAGACGGCGAGGATCGAGTCGACTCGGAGCCCCCTGATCCAGGGCCTCGCGGAGCCCTGGCTCACCCGCGAGACGGTCGAAATGGGCAGGAATCCACGCGAACTCGGCAGGGTGGACTGCCCGGATGGCCGCCAGGAGCCGAAGCGCGGTGGCCGGCGGGTCGTAGGTCGCGCGATCCGTGACCCGGAGTCGAATGCCCTGCAGGAGGGTGTCGGCGTACTTCCCGTCGCCCGGCTGGCGGGGAGTGAAGGTGGTGGCGGTGAGGCTCACGCCCGGCTGCGGCCCGAGCCGGGCCAGCACCGCCGCCGGGTTGAGCCACGGTGCGCCCACCTGGGAGAAGGCCGCGTCGGTTCCCCGCCCCGCCGACAGGTTCGTACCCTCGAACAGGCAGGTGCCCGGAATAGTTGATGATGCTTTCCAGGTCGCGCAGGTTGGGGCTCGGCGGGTTGAACGGGAGACCGGTGTCGTCGAGGTACTGCGATCGCTGCCACCCCGACACCGGCACCACGCGGAGATCGGTGGCGAGTCCGCGCTCTCGCCGTTGCGCCAGCACGGCGAGCTCCCCCAGTGTCAGGCCGTGCCGCATCGGCACCGAAAGGCTGCCGACGAACGAGCGGGCGGCGCTGTCGAGCACGTTGCCCTGCACCGCGCCGCCGACCGGGTTCGGGCGGTCGAGAATGATGACGGGGATGCCCGCCATGGCCGGCGACCGCATCACTTCGATCGTCGTCGAGATGTAGGTGAAGTAGCGCGCGCCGGCATCCGGCAGGTCCACGAGGAGCACCTGCACGCCCGCCAGCATCTCCGGCGTGGGCGCGCAGGTTGCGACCGTAGAGACTGTAGATTGGTAGCCCGGTGGCGCTGTCGCGTGTCGATGGCACGGCGGCGCCGGGATCGGCGGCGCCGCGAAAGCCGTGTTCCGGCGTGAAGATCGCGACGAGGTGCACCCCGGCAGCCCGAAGTCGCTCCACGTCGCCGACGCCATGACGGTCGACGCCGTTGCGGTTGGTGAGCAGGCCGACCGCGCGACCGGCGACGAGGTGCAAGCTGTCCTCCACCAGCACGTCGATGCCCGGGCGCACCACGGCATGGGCGCCGGCGGCGCCTGCGCCGTGGCGCATGCGGTCACCAGTACCCCAATCAGCGAGAGACCGAAGGCATGACGCAGCAGATGCATCGATTCTCCTTGCCCGTGATCGTGGTTGCGGCGCTGTCACTTGTCGGCCGCTGCCCTGCCGCGGCCCAGTCAGCCGCGCGCGCGCCCATCGGGCAAGTCGAGCAGCTGATGGCGCGCATGAGTCCGCGCGAGAAGATCGCGCAACTCGTCATGCCGTGGATTCCCGGCACCTACACCGCCGACAACGACCCCTCGTTCGCGAAGATCACCGCGTGGGTCGACTCCCTCCATGTCGGCGGACTGATCATCTCGATCGGATCCCCGCTCGACATTGCCGCCAAGCTGAACACGCTGCAACGACGCGCGCGCATGCCGCTCCTCATCGCCTCCGACCTCGAGGCCGGCACCGCCCTGCGACTGGTGGGCGGCACCGCGTTCCCGAGCAATATGGGCGTCGGGGCGACCGGGACGGGAGGAGGACGCCTACGCGATGGGACGCATCACCGCACTCGAGGGACGGGCCGTCGGCATTCACCTCGCGTTCGCGCCGGTGGCCGACATCAACAGCAACCCCGCCAACCCGATCATCAACACCCGCTCGTTCGGGGCGGATCCGCGGGCGGTGGCACGGCTCGTGTCGGCAGAAGTCCGCGGCCTGCAGGACAACGGGATGCTCGCCACGGTGAAGCACTTCCCAGGTCACGGCGACGTCGAGATCGATTCGCACCTGGCGCTGCCCGCTGCTCGACGTGCCGTGGGCGCGACTCGACACGCTGGAGCTGGTGCCCTTCCGGGGCGCCATCGCCGCCGGCGTCACCGCCGTCATGTCTGCGCACATTGTCGCTGCCGGTGCTCGAGCCGGGCACGCCCACTCCGGCGACGCTGGTGCCCGCCATCCTCACCGGCGTGCTCCGCGATTCGCTGGGCTTCAAGGGCGTCATCGTGACCGACGCCCTCAACATGGGCGGTATCGTGTCGGGCTACGGCGCCGGCGAGGCGGCGTGTGCTCGCCTTCCTGGCCGGGGCCGACATCCTGCTGCAGCCAGCCGACCCGGCCGTGCTCATCGACGCCATGAGCGCCGCGCTGGGACAGGGCCGGTTCACCCTGGCGCGGCTCGATCAGTCGGTGCGTCGCGTACTCCAGATGAAGGAGAAGGCCGGCCTCTTTCGCCAGCGAACCGTCCCGCTCGACAAGGTCATGGCGACGTCGGGAACCGAGGCCTTCCGGGACACGGCCCGTGCCATCGCTGCGCGCTCCATCGTGCTCATCAGCGACCGGGGCGGCGCGCTCGACAGCGTGCGACGCCAGCGTGGCAAGCCGCAGCGTCATCATCTATGGAGACGAGCTCAATCCCACGGCCGGCAGCACCCTGGTGAATGAACTCCGCATGCGTGGCGACAGCATCACGACCTTCCGCCTCTCGCCGTCGAGCGGGCCCGGCGAGCTACGACTCGGCGCAGCGCGGTGATCGCGAAGGCGCCAATTGCCATCTTCGCCGTCGCGGTTCGCGCGTTCGCCGGGCCGTGGCACCATCGGCATGCCCGAGCTGCTGGCTCGCCTCGCCGACAGCACCGCCGCGGAGCCTGCCCACCGTATTCGTGTCCCTCGGGTCGCCGTATGTCGGGGCGCAGGTGCCCGGCCTGGGTACCTACCTGCTCGGATGGGCTTCCAATCCCAACACCGAATGGGCAGTCGCCGGCGCACTCACGGGTGCTGCCATATCGGGCAGGATGCCGGTGCCCGTTCCGCCGGGAATTCCCCTTGGCGCGGGTCTCACCGTGCCGGCACTCCCGCCCACGAGGTAGTGGGCGCAGCACGCGTTGACATGCCGTCTCGTGGCACATAGACTGCATGCAGTAGCAGGACCTAAGAAATTGCGGCGCCGGGAGTTCCACGGTGCATCAGGAGGCGACAGATGAGCAGCACGAGTGAGCAGACCGAAACGACGCAGGCGCCGGGCGGGTTCCAGCTTGTCCTCACGCCGGCGGCCGTCACCGAGGTAAGGAAGTTCATTGCCGCGGAACAGGTTCCCGAAGAGACCGCCGGCCTCCGGGTCAGTGTCCTTCCGGGTGGCTGCTCCGGGTTCAAGTACAGCCTGAACATCGAGGAAGCCGCGCTGGAAGACGACATGGTCCAGGAAGTGAATGGCGTCCGGGTGTTCGTCGACGGCTTCAGCGCGCAGTACCTCTCGGGTGTCACGGTGGACTACGTGACCTCGATGCAGGGCTCGGGCTTCACCTTCACCAACCCGAATGCGAGCGGCGGGTGCGGGTGCGGGAGCAGCTTTACGGTCTGAGTCGTGAGTCGTGAGTCGTGGGTCGTGAGAGGGCTCCCTGAACAGGGGAGCCCTTTTCAATGAGGCCCCTCGATCTCGCCGTCATCGCCGTCTACTTCGTCTTCACCCTCGCCCTCGGGCTCTGGGTGTCGCGGCGGCAGTCGTCGGCGGGCGACTACTTCCTCGGGGCGCGCGACCTCCCGGCCTGGGCGGTCATGCTCTCCATCGTGGCCACCGAGACCTCGGCGCTGACGGTCATCTCCGTGCCGGGGATCGGCGCCCGCGGCAACCTCACCTTCCTCCAGCTCACCTTCGGATACTTCATCGGCCGCGTCGGCGTGGCCGCCTGGCTGCTGCCCGGCTATTTCCGCGGCGAGCAGGAGACCGCGTACCAGCGGCTCGAGCGTCGCTTCGGGCCCGACGCGCGTCGCATCACCTCGGTGGTCTTCCTGGTGACCCGCTTCCTGGGCGACGGCGTGCGGGTATTTGCCGGCGCGGTGCCGCTGGCGCTCATCACCGGCTGGAGCATCCCCGCCGCGATCATCGTGATGGGCATTGCGACCCTCGTCTACACCTGGTTCGGCGGGCTCAAGGCGGTGGTCTGGGCCGATGTCCTGCAGCTGGCGGTGTACGTGACCGGTGGCATCGCGGCACTGTGGATCGCCGTCAGGCTGGGCGGCGGGCTCGCGCCCGTGCCTGGCGCACGCGAACGAGGCGGGCAAGCTCACCGTGATCAACCCCGCCCTTTCCCTCACCATTCCCTACACCCTCCTGGGCGGCGTCGTGGGTGGTGCGCTGCTGAGTGCCGCCTCGCACGGCACCGATCAACTGATCGTGCAGCGCCTGCTCGCCACCCGTTCGCTGCGCGACGCGCAGGTGGCCCTGATCGGATCCGGGGTTGTCGTCATACTCCAGTTCGGCCTCTTCCTGCTCGTGGGCATCGCGATCTGGTCGGTGGGCCTCGCCCCCGACACCATGCCGGGCGACCAGGTCTTCGCGGGATTCATCGTGCACTCCCTGCCCGCAGGCATTGCCGGCCTCGTCATCGCCGGAATCCTCGCGGCCGCCATGAGCAGTCACAGTTCAGCGATCAGCGCCCTCGCGTCGTCGGTCACGTACGACCTCTACGCATCCATCACCGGACGCCGCGACCCGGTGCACCTGCTGCGCGTCGGCCGGTTCGTGTCCCTTGTCTGGGGAATTGGACTCGTGATTGCCGCACTTGGTTTCCACGCCGCTGCGTCCAGGGCGGATACCCCGGCTGTAGTGCTCGCGCTGTCGATCGCGTCCATCACCTACGGTGCGCTGCTTGGTACCTACGTACTCGCGGGGCGCTGGCCACGGGCACAGACGCGCGACGTGATCGCCGCGGTCGCCGTGACCGTGACGGTGATGCTGGTGGTGGTGTTTGCCTCACGATTCGCGACCTTGAACGGACTCGCCTGGCTCGCGCCGGTCGGCCGGCTGGCCTGGCCCTGGTACGTCCCGCTCGGCACATTGCTGGCTGTGGGCACCGGCATGGCCACGAGCATGATGCTGCGCAGCACACCACGCACGCCGGAGATCGTTTCGTGATCATCGTTGGAGTGGATGCGGGCGGCTCGAAAACGCGAGCCGTGGCCTGGAAGGACGGCGAGGCTGTTGGGCAGGCGCTGGGTGGTGCCGGCGCCGTCCGCCCCGGGCGCGCGCTCGCGGCGGCAGGCGTGATCGCCGAGCAGGCACGACGGGTGCTCGCCAATGCCGGTGTGCTGCGCGCGGAGACGCTCGTCGTCGGAGCGGCCGGCGTGGGTCGCGAGGTGGAGCGACGAGAGCTGGGTCAGGCACTCCGGGCCGAGGCGGTCGCAGAAAGGGTCGTGGTGGTCACCGACGTCGAGCTGGCCGAGGCGGCCGCGTTCGGGGATGGCCCAGGCATCGTGCTGAGCGCGGGCACCGGGAGCATCGCGGTTGGCCGCGACGCCGCCGGGGAGTCGTTCCGTCAGGGGGGCTACGGGTGGCAGATGAGCGACGAGGGGAGTGGCTACGCCATTGCACGCCTCGCGCTCGTGGCCGTGGGTCGCGCGCGTGATGGCCGCGGTGAGGAAACGTCGCTCACGCCTGAGCTGCTGCGGGTGCAGCGCTGCGAAGGACTGGACGACCTTGTTCGCTGGAGCACGACGGCCGCAGTAGGCGAGGTTGCGGCCCTCGCGTCGATTGTGCTCTCGGCCGCGGCCGCTGGAGATCCTGTCGCCGAGGGAATCACCGCATACGCTGCCGAGGAACTGACGGAGCTCGTCGCGCACCTGGTGGACCGGATCACCCAGCCGCGGCCAGTGCCAGTGGCCCTCGCCGGCAGCCTCCTCGGGCCGGGGAGTCCGCTCCGCGAGCGGGTGCTGGCGCGGCTGGGCGACGTACCGTTGGTGCGCGCGCAGCAGATGCCGGTGGATCCACTCGACGGCGCGCTGCACCTGGCCGCGCGTGGCGGGAGGGTGTTCCGAATCGCTTGACCCCGCCTTGACCCCATCGCCCCACTCTCCGGGTGAACCTCAACCTGGAGAACACATGCGCACCACATCTGCACTCGTCCTGCTCCTGCTCATGGCGACGGCACCCCTCAAGGCGCAGGAACGGAAGGGCCTCTTCGTGGGCTTCGGCCTGGGATGGGGATCGCTCGACCTGACCTGCGACGGCTGTGAAATGGACCGCGAGTCCGGTTTCAGCGGCAACTTCAGGATCGGCGGGGCCGCCTCGGACAAGCTGCTGGTTGGCGTCGAGAGCGAGGGATGGTTCAAGAGCGAGAACGGCGGGTCGGTTTCGTTCGGGACGCTGACCGGCTCGGTGTACTTCTATCCGGCGACGAAGGGCCTGTACCTTCGCGGCGGACTCGGGCTTGCAGTGCTGACGGCCAGCGATGGCTTCCTCAGTGACACCGAAACGGGGTTCGGGTACAGTTTCGGTGCGGGATACGACATCCCTGTCGCCCGGAAGACCGCGCTCACACCGTATGCCAACTGGATGTTCGGCAGCTTCGACGGATTTGGCGCCAATGTCATCCAGCTCGGGCTGGCGGTCAATTTCTACTGACGTTCTGCTCGATCCCGCAGCCGGCTATGGCGCTTGCCATAGCCGAAGTAGAGGACGAGGCCGATGACCAGCCAGATCCCGAACCGCTCCCATGCGTGCACCGGCAATCCCTTCATGACATAGACGCATGCCGCCGCCCCGAGCAGGGAAACGGCACCCACCATCGGGACCCGGAACGGACGCGGGCGCTCCGGTTCGCGGACACGCAGCACCAGCACCCCAAGGCAGACAATGGCGAACGCCGCGAGCGTGCCGATGTTGGTGAGGTCGTAGATCTCGTTCTCGTCGGCGATCAGGGCGCCGAGCCCCACGATGCAGCCGGTGACCAGCGTGCTGGTGACGGGGGTCCGGAACTTCGGGTGGATCTTCGCCGCCCACTGCGGCAGCAGGCCGTCGCGCGCCATCGCCATGAAGATGCGCGGCTGCCCGTACTGAAACACGAGGAGCACCGCGGTGAGCGCCACGACCGCACCCGCGGACACGATCCAGCTCACCCTCGTGAGTCCCGCCACCTTGAGCGCCTGGGCCAGGGGATCGGCAGCCCGCAGTTCCTGGTACGGCACGATGCCCGTCGCCACCCATCCCACGATCACGTAGATCAGCGTACAGATCGCGAGACCACCGATGATGCCGATCGGCATGTTCTTCTGGGGGTCCTTCGTCTCCTCGGCGGCGGTCGAGATGGCGTCGAAGCCTATGTATGCAAAGAACACGATGGCCGCACCCTGGTGGATGCCGGTCCAGCCGTTCGGCGCGAAGGGCACGTAGTTGGCCGGGTCGATGTGCTGCACACCGACCACCACGAACAGGCCGAGGACCAGGAGCTTGATCAGCACCATGATGTTGTTGGCGCGAATGCTCTCCTTCACGCCGTACACCAGCAGGCAGGTGACGAACGCCACGATCAGGAAGGCCGGGACGTTGAGCAGGATCGGCACCCCGGCAATGCGCGGGGCCGTCTGCAGCAGGGCGTGAATTTCGGGATTGGCACTGAGGAGGGCGGTGCGATATCCGTGCGTAAGCCACCCCGGCAGGTGAATGCCGAACCCGGTCAGGAGTGAGTTGAAGTATCCGCTCCAGGCAATCGCGACCGCCACGTTGCCCACCGCATACTCGAGGATCAGGTCCCATCCGATGATCCAGGCAATGAACTCGCCCAGGGTGGCATACGAGTAGGCGTAGGCACTGCCGGCCTGCGGGATCATCGACGCCAGCTCGGCATAACAGAGCGCGCACAGGCCGCACACCACACCAAGCAGCACGAACGAGACGATGAGCGCGGGGCCGGCGCCGTAGCGCACCACCTCGCCCGAGGGGAGCACCTCGCCCGCCGCTGCCGTACCGATGGACGAGAAGATGCCGGCGCCGATGACGGCACCGATGGACAGGAGGATCAGGTCACCGGCACCGAGCGCGCGCCGGAGGCCGTGCAGGTTGTCGCTCTCCGGAACGAGCTCCGCGATCGGCTTGCGGCGGAACAGCTGGTTCACGCGTCGCTCCGGCCTGAGGGAGGGGTCACTTGCTGGGCAGGTTGAAGCCGATGGTCACCGTGCCGGGCACGGCTTCGCCGGTGGCAGCGCGCGCAGGACGGAAGCGCCAGGTCCGCATCATCACCTCGCTGAAGTAGTCCCTGTACTTCGCATCCTCGATCGGCGGTTCGATGCCGATCCGCTCAACCCGTCCGTCGATCGCCACCCAGAAGGTGACGTCGATGTAGCGACCACGGAGGGCCTTGGGAGTCTCGCCGAACGGCAATGCCCCGGCGCTCCAGACGGGCGGCCGCGTGATGCCGCCCTCCCCGCCGCCCGCCCCCGGGCCGGCGCCGGTCCCCGTGCCGGTCCCCTGACCTCCGCCGGTGCCGCCGCCAGTCCCGCCGCCGGCCCCCGGTCCCTCCCCGGCGCCCGCGGTGCCCGCCGACGCCACCACCGTATCGGCGGGAGGGGCGGGACTCGGGTTCACCGCGCGTTCCTGGGGAACAGGCGGTGGTGTGACGGGTGGCGGCGGCTTGACGGGTGGAACCGGCACCGGGACGGGAGCCTTTGCGGCCGGGGGCAAAATATAGACGAGGGCAGGCCGGGTGCCACCGCCGCCGCCCCCTCCACCCCCTCCCCTTGCGATCGTCGGCGTACCGACGGCGGGGGTCGGCGCCCACAGCTCGGCCCCCCCCCAGAGCACCAGGCCAATGATGACCACGTGCAGCACCACCGCCACTGCCATGGCCGACCGTGCCCGACGGCGTCCGCCCGGATCATCGGGCAGGTCGACATCGAAGACATGTGAGCGCGTGGGTGTCATGGCGGTGAGAGGGATGACGAAACGTAAGGGGGGAGGGCACACAAAGGGCGTGAAGACGTGAGGACGTGAAGACGTGAAGGGGCGGGAACGAGAGAAGGGCAGAAACGGTGGCCATTTCTGCCCTTCCCTCACCTCACGTCCTCACGTCCTCACGTCCTAGCGGTACGCCTCTTTGGGCGTAAACCCGATGATCTGGATCCCGGCACCCTTGGCCACGTCCATCGCCGCAATCACGTCCTGAAAGATCCGCTTCTGTCCCGGCTTGAGGAACAGCAGCTTGGCGGGGCGCGCGTCGAAGATGGCGTGCAACTGCGTGTCGAGCTGGTCCTTGGGGACGGGCTGCTGGTTGATCGCGTACGACCCGTCGTCACCCAGCTCGAGCACAATCTGGGTGTTGACCTCCGACTTGACCGCGTCCTCGACCGGCGGCGCCACCTGGACACTGATCGTGGTGCGCGACAGGGGCTGCGTGATCATGAAGATGATCAGCAGCACCAGCAGGATGTCGATCATTGGCACGACGTTCGGTTCCGACGTCAGTGTCGAGGAACCGCCCCCTACCGACATGCCCATGCTACTTGCCCTCCTTGGCGGCTGCGGCCTCTTTGGCCTTTTCGGCGGCAAACATTCCACCGTCACGATCGGTCACGGCGGCAATGACCCGCACGCCGGCCGTCCGCGCAATCTCGATGGCCTCCTGCACCGACCCGTAGGCCAACTGGTTGTCGGCCTTGAGGTACAGGATCTTGTCCTTTTCCCGGCCCGAGTACTTCGCCTTCAACTGGTCCTCGAGCGCGCCCTTGGCCACGCCGCGCCCGTCGATGTAGTAGTTGCCCGACTCATCGATGCCCAGGATCACCTCGTTCTCGCCTTCAGGATCGGCGTCGAGATTGGCGCCCTTCGGCATCGTCGCCTTGAAGCCGGCGGAGATGAGGGGCGTCACGATCATGAAGATGATCAGCAGCACGAGCATCACGTCGATCATCGGCACCACGTTCGGTTCCGACTTGACCTGTGACTGCCCTGCCATTCCTACCGACATGCCCATGGTGGTCTGCCTTTCCGTGCGTGTGAAGGACGATCAGCGCATCAGCCGCTGATCTGTCCCGCGCCGGTGACCGCCTTCTGGGCCTGGAACTCCTTGGTGAAGATCGAACGGCCGAACTCGCTGCCGACGCTCTTGATGAGGTAGTCGATGAGTTCCTTCGAGCCGTACGTCATCTCGACCGTGAGGTTCTCGATCTTGGTCTGGAAGTAGTTGTACGCCCACACCGCCGGGATCGCGACCATGAGGCCGAAGGCGGTGGTGATCAGGGCCTCGGCGATACCGGCCGAGATGCCGGCCAGGCCGCCGGACGCACCCTGCTGCGCCATGCCGGTGAAGGCATTCACGATACCCATGGTGGTGCCGAGAAGGCCGACGAACGGCGCCGTGGCGCCGACGGTGGCGAGCACGGGAAGGCCGCGCTTGAACTCGGAGAGCGTGATCAGCATCTGGCGCTCGACCGCGCGCTCGGCGGAGTTGATGTCGGCCGCGGTGATCGTCGCACGATCACGAATGAGCGGCTTCACCTCACCCAGGGCCCCGCCTACCACACGGGACAGGTGGCCGGCCCGGTTCTTTTCGGAGAGGGCGATGGCCTGGTCGAGGTTCTCTTCCTGAATGGCACGGGAGAACGTCGGCGCAAACTTGCGCGTGGCCGCTTCGCTCTTCTTGATCTGGATAAACTTCGTAATCATGATCGTGAGCGAGAAGACCGACATCAGCGCCATGATGACGACGATGCCCTTCGCGAACCCGCCCATCGTGGAGAAGAGATGCAGCAGATCTACACCCATGGTGAAGCTCCTCAGTTCAACGGTTGAAAGACCCAGCCGCGGCGCCCGGCGCCGGCAGCGCGAGAATCAGGCAATCAGTTCGGGCTCGTGAACGACACACGCTGCTGCACCTGCTGCCGCACCGGCTCACCCTTGTAACGCGCCGGCTTGAAGATGCTCTTCTGGATGGCCTCCTTGGCCGGTTCCACGAACGCATCGTGCGTCTTTGCAATCACCTTGAGCGACCCCGGCTCGACATGCCCGGTCGTGTCGATGATGAACTGCAGGTCGACTGACCCGGCGATGCCGGCACTCGCCATGACGGGCGGGTAGCGCGGCGGTGGACCAGAGATGCGCTGTGCCGGATCATCGAGCTGGGAGGTGAGGAACACCTGGCCAAGCACGGGCCCGGTTCCACCCTCGATGCCCGCGGAGATGCCGCCCTCGACACCCTTGCCGGAAAAATCCTTCGGATCGAAGGGCTTGGTGTTCAAGTCGATCGGCGGAATGTCCTTCGGGATGATGTCCGGAGGCACAATGGTCTGGAATCCCTTTGGTGGGGGATTGGCAGACACCACCACGTCCTGCGGCGGAGGCGGGGGCGGCGGCGGCGGCGGCTCTGGCGGCTTCAGGAAGACGAGGGTCGTGTCGATGACGCGCTGCTTGATCTCCTCGGCGGCGCCCTTCGTGGCTGCAACAGCCGCGAAGATCACCACACCATGGATGATCAGAGACGCGATCGACTGACCGAACGACTTCGAGCCCTTGTTGGACGACTCGATCAGGTTCTCGAACACTACCGCCCTCCTCGAACAGGGTTGGTCAACGAGTGCTGAAGAGGATACGGCGGCGAAATGGCTTGGGGCTTGGAGTGAGATTACAAATCGGTGACGACCGAATTACAGGACCAGAGCGACAACAAAATCCTAAATGTCGCTGTCATGACACCTTGCTTGGCTCGACCTCCGGCTCCGCAAGCGGAATTACCACCGTGAGCGTTGTACCCCGACCCGGCCGGCTCGACGCGCTGATTGAGCCTCCGTGGGCCTCCGCGATCCACTTCGTGATCGCCAGGCCCAGGCCGCTGCCGGGGCGCTCACCGGTGCGAGTTCGTGCGAGGTCGGCCCGCCAGAACCGTTCGAAGATGTGCGGCAAGTCGTTGGACGCGATACCGATACCCGTATCACGCACGATGATGGCGGCGCCGTCGCTGCGCGCGGAGAGGGAGAGCTCGACCCTGCCTTCGGGGGGCGTGTACTTGATGGCGTTGGTCACCAGGTTGAGCAGCATTTCAAGGATGCGCCGCCGGTCGACCATGACCCACACCGGCGACTCGGGCATCGTCGTCGTCACCTTGAGACGGCCCGACTCCGCCAGCATCCCCGCCGTCTCCGAGGCTTCCGCCACCAGGTCGCGCAGGTCGATCCGCTCGACCGGAAGCGGCGCGCGCCCCTCGTCGGCGCGCGCCAGCGTCAGCAGGCTCTCGACCAGTTCGGTCATGCGGTTGATCTCGCCGAGCGTCTCGTCGAGTGACTCCATGACCTCATTGGGTGTGCGGGGATTGGTGAGCGAGCGCTCGACCCCGGCCCGAAGCACCATCAGCGGCGTCTTGAGCTCGTGGCTCGCATCCGCGGTGAAGCGGTGCAGGCTCGAGAAGCTCTGCTCCAGCCGTGTAAGCATGCCATTGAGCGTCTGGGCCAGTCGCGACACCTCGTCGGCGGCGAGTGGCACCTCGAGTCGCCGGTGGAGGCTCCGTCCGTCGGTGATCGCCTCCACTTCGTCGATGATGCCCTGCACCGGCCGCAGCGCGCTGGCGGAAAGCCAGTAGCCGGCGATACCGACGCAAGCACCACCAGTGGTGCCACGAGCAGCATGGAGCGGAGGAACACCGAGGCGTCGGGAACGCCTCGATCGGTCGGCGCCGCCACGAGGAGGGCGCTGATCGGCTCGCCGGCGGTCTCCAGCGGTGCCACGATCGCGCGCAGCTCCCGGCCCGATTGCAGCCTCAGGGAGACGGTCCGGGTGGCCAGCGGCGGTGGCGTGAGCTGCGCGCTCATGGTCTGCAGGTCGGCAAAGGAGAGCGCGGCGAGCGAATCGGAGGTGTACAGAATGCCGCCCGACGGTATCGACCACCAGGAGGTAGTCGCGGAACGCCTGAAAACCGGCGGCGACGCCCGGCGCCAGCGCGTGAGATCCACCCGGCGACACGAGGGCACCGAGCACCCGATGCGATTCACTGAGGTACTGCACCGCGAGTTCCCGCTCGCTGGCGAGCTGCGCGTCCAGTCCTGACATGCTCGGCTTGCGCAACTCGTAGTACACCGCGGCACAGAACCCGCCCAGCGTGAGCATCAGCGTCACCGCGTAGCCCACGGCGAGCCGCGAGCGGATGCTGCTCATGTCAGCCCTTCACCGTGTACCCCACGCCGCGCACGGTGTGGATGAGCTTTCGCGCGTGCCCCGAGTCGATCTTCTTGCGCAAGCGGTTGATCACGACGTCGACGATGTTGGTGCCGGGATCGAAGTGATAGTCCCAGGCGTACTCGGTGATGAGCGTGCGCGACATGACACGGCCGGTGTGCCGCATCAGGTACTCGAGCACCGTGTACTCCTTGGGCGTGAGCTCGATCGGACTCGGCCCCGCGCCGCGCCTCGTGCGTCGAGGTGTCGAGTTCCAGGTCGAGCACCCGCAGCACCGGGCTCTTGAGCTGCTGCGGCCGGCGGCCCAGCGCCTCCACCCGCGCCAGCAGCTCCTCGAAGGAGAACGGCTTGGTGACGTAGTCGTCAGCGCCGGTGCGCAGCGCCTGCACCTTGAAGTCGACCGTGTCCTGGGCCGTCAGCACGAGGATCGGCACGGTGAGCCCGCGGTCGCGCAGGTTGCGCAGCACCTCGAGCCCGGACATCTCCGGCAGCCGCAGGTCGAGGATGATGAGGTCGTACTGCCCACCGGAGGCGAGGCGCAGGCCCTCGAGTCCGTCCGCGGCGAGATCGACGTGGAAGCGCTGTTCCTCGAGTCCGCGCTTCACGTACTGCCCGACGGTACGGTCGTCCTCGATCGCCAGGATCTTCATGCGTCGGTACCCGGTGACACGGTGGGCAGGAAGACACGGAAGACGCTGCCCCCTCCCGAATGGCTGTCCACCTCGATGCGGCCGCGGTGCTCCTCCACGATGCCATAGCAGATGGAGAGGCCGAGACCGGTGCCGCGCCCGGTGGGCTTGGTGGTGAAGAACGGCTCGAAAATGCGGGGCCGAACGGAGGAAGGGATCCCCTCGCCGGTGTCCTCGACCTCCACCACGACCTCGTCCGAATGCCAGCGGGTGCGCGCCGTGCGCAGCGTCAGGCGGCCGCCCGGCTCCATCGCGTCGAGCGCGTTCAGCATCAGGGCCATGAGCATCTGGATCAGCTGTTCCGCGTTCCCGTGCACGGGGGCGAGTCCGTCCGTGAGCGACGTTTCCACGACGTACTGCCGGTAGCGCTCATGGTGCTTGAAGAGGAAGAGGGCGTCCTCCACCACGGAGTTGATGAGCACCGGGGCCTTGCGCTTCCCCTTGGGCCGGCTGAAGTCGAGCAACCCGTCCACGATGCTGGTGCATCGGTGGACTTCCTTCTCGATGATCTCCAGGTACTCCTGCAGCGGGATGGCCTGCTGCGGCCCAAGCTCGGCGATGCGGCCATCCATGGCCGCCACGCACGCCCCGATCGTGGCGAGCGGGTTGTTCACCTCGTGCATGATGCCGGCGGCAAGCTGGCCGATGGCCGCAAGCTTCTCGCTCTGCATGATCTGCACCTGGATCGCGCGCCACTCGGTGACGTCCTCGCCGATCGTGATGACGTGGGTGATGCCCTCGCCATCGAGCCGCATCGGGATCTTGGTGGTGCGGAAGTAGCGCATCTCGCCGCCCTGCGGAACCTCGAGTTCCACCTGCTCGATGGCACCGGTCTCGAACACGCGGTCGAACTCGGCCTTGAGCTCGACGGCGGGGTGGCGGGTCAGCACCTCGAACAGGCGGCGCCCCACTGCCTCGGTGCGGGGGATGCCCTGGGTGCCCGTCTCGCGCTTGCGGTTCCACACCTGGATTCGGTAGTCGCGGTCGACCACGTACAAGCCGACCGGCAGGCTGTCGATGACAAGCGACGTGAAGCGGCGCTGTTCCTCGATCTCGCGCGACTGCGACGCGACCTCATACGCGAGGTCTTCCGACAGCTCGACGGCCGCGAGGAATGGCGACAGCACGTGCGCCACGACCCGCAGCACCACACCCGCCTCGGGCGCCGCACCATGCACCTCGAGGACGCCGAGCGTCTCGCTGTCGTGCACCAGGGCGAGGCGCTCCGCGCCGGGCGCCATGGCCGGGAGCTGGTCGAGCCGCGGCACGCGAGCCCCGCCCTCCATGCCGCCACCGCTTCCGATGCGCACGAATGTCGTCGCGTTGGGTTCGTGCACCCATAGCGCCACGGCATCGGCCGGCAACTGGGTCCGGAGCGTTTCGGCGACGGCGGACACCGTCTCTTCCTGTGGCGCGCCGGAATTGAGGCGCTGTGCGACAGCGCCGACGATGGCGAGGCCGCGCCCGGAGAGAGGCCCGGCCCCCGGGTCGCTCACGGCGACGCGCGCCTGGGACCCGCGGGACGCTCCGAGGCGACGCCCACATTCACGACGCGCCAGTCACTCCCAGTCCTGCGCAATACGAAATGCTCAAGCACTTCCGTGTCCGCGGGTCCCGGTAGCCTGGCCGTGACCCACGCCGCCGCCAGGTCGCCCTCCTGCCGGAGATCAACGCGCACCACCCGCATCTCGCCAGGACTCGGGTCGCCCGAGGGATCGGCGGTGGCGGCGCGGTGATACGCGTAGATGAGGCGCTGGATCTCCGCCTGGTCGCGACGGCTTCCTGTGGGTGTGCGATCCTCGATCGTACAGGCCTGGAGCAGCAAGACCACGAGGAGGACTGAGGCGAGCCCGGGCCAGCCGGGCGAGGCGGGACGGGGAATGGGGCCGTTCAGCCGAGTTTCGCCAGTTGCTCGAGAATCTCGGCGTTCTCCCGGCGCGATCCGGGCGTCGCTTCCATGAAAGCCCACCGGATCACTCCCTCACGATCGATGAGGACGTAGGCGCGATTGGAGAAGAAGCGCTCCTCGAGGAGCGTGCCGTACTTGCGCGAGACCTCGCGCTTGAAATCGCTGAGCAACTCCACGCCGAGGTTTTCCTTGCGCTTGAACTCGACAAGCGAGGGCACCGCATCGACACTGATCGGCAGGACCACCGCGTCAGCCCCGCCGAACTTGTCGTAGTCTTCGGTGAAGGAGCACATCTCGGCGGTGCAGGTACTGGTGAATGCCAGCGGAAAGAACGCGAGGAGGACGTTCTTGCCGCGGAGTGCGGACAGGGTGACGTCAGACCCCGACGTGGACGGCAAGGTGAAGTCGGGGGCGGGCGAACCAACCGGGGGAAGCGCCATCTCGTTGCATGTGTCCTGTTGAGGGGTTGACTACCGCTGCTCGAAGCGCTTCCCGACCTCGGTCCAGTTCACCACGTTCCACCACGCGCCCACATAGTCCGGGCGGCGGTTCTGGTACTTGAGGTAGTACGCGTGCTCCCACACATCGCAGCCGAGGACCGCCTTCTTGCCTTCCATGAGCGGGTTGTCCTGGTTGGGCGTGCTCTCGATGCTCACTCCGCCCTTGCCGTCGGCCACCAGCCATGCCCAGCCGCTGCCAAACCGCCCGACACACGCCTTCTGGAACTGTTCCTTGAATGGAGCGAAGCCGCCAAACGCCTTGTCGATGGCAGCGGCCAGCGCGCCCTGGGGCTCCTTTGCGCCTCCGGGCGACATGATCTCCCAGAACATCGTATGGTTCCAGTGGCCACCTCCATTGTTCCGGACGGCGCCACGGATGGCCTCGGGTACGGCAGCGAGGTCGCCCAGGAGCGCATCGAGGCTCCTGGACTGCAGGGCTGCGTGGGGTTCCAATGCAGTGTTCAGGTTGTTGACATACGCAGCGTGATGCTTGTCGTGATGGATCCGCATCGTCTGTTCGTCGATGTGCGGCTCCAGAGCGGTGTAGTCGTATGGGAGGGGCGGGAGCGTGAATGCCATGGTATGCCTCGCTGTAGGAGCGCCGACCCGTCAGTCGGGCCGGGCGCGCGGCCAAATATGGACACCCCTGAGGGGGCGGTCAACATTTATGAATTGACGTAACGCTTGCGTCGCATACACTTCCGGCCGGCACACGAACCACCGCCTACCCCCGGAGACACCTTGAAAGCAGCCATTGGAGGCGCCATGGCCCGTTATCAGGCCCGGCTGAAGCCCGAATACCGGTTGAAGCACCCCGACCTCAATATTGGCGTGTGGTACGACGTGGTGCCGCTCTTTCCCGGGCTGAGGGAACGACGCCTGAACTTCATGGGTGATCGCATGGCCCGCTTGCGCGTCGCCGGCGACTTCCGTGAAGTGCCCGCCGAGCACACGGAATTCCGTGAGGTGCCCGATCCCACATCGCCGGACGCTCCGTGACCACCAGCCTTGTGCGCCGGCTCACCGGCATCGTGCTTGGCATGGCTGCGATCGTGACCGTCACCGTTGCCGCGCGACCAGCCGCCGTCACCGAGGTGGTGGTCTACAAGTCTCCCACCTGCCAGTGCTGCAGCAAGTGGGTGGACTACCTGCGAAAGCAGGGGTTCACCGTGGTGGCCCACGACACGAGCGGCATGGCTGCCGTGAAGGCGGAGCTGGGCGTCCCTGACGCGGTCTCGTCGTGCCATACCGCGATGGTCGGCGGGTACGTGATTGAGGGTCACGTTCCCGCAGCAGATATCGAGCGACTGCTCAAGGAACATCCGAAGGTTGTCGGACTCGCCGTGCCTGGGATGGTGACTGGTTCGCCAGGAATGGAGGGCGGCACGCCGGAGCACTACAAGGTGGTGGCGTTCGACGCGGCGGGAAAGACAACGGTCTTCTCCAGCTACTAGCCGGCAGCTGGCGCGCCCGTCCGAGTTCGCAGCACAGCGAGCACGACCGCCGCCAGCATCAGCACCGAATACACCACTTCGTTCGCGAGCGTATACCCGAGTGCCACGATGCCGCACACGCCGGCGGCGAGGTACGCCAGTCGCAGCCATGGCCCGGCGAGGGCCGGCCGGAGCCACAACAGGCTGGCGATGATGCTCAGCGATACGCCCGCCCAGAGCGCGAAGTCACTTCCGCATGCCGTGGCAAACAGGGCTCCGCATGCCATCAGCTTCGGCCAGCTCGGCCTCACCGCAACAATTGACGCAGCCAACACAAGCCAGCCGGAGTACAGGGAGCGCCAGTGCTCCAGGCCGTCGCCAGCCATCGGCAGCACCACGGCGATGAGCAGCAATGCCCCGAGTGGGGCGTAGCGTGGGCCACCTGCAATGGCACCAAACGGCCAGATGCCGGCGAGCACCAGGGTAGCCGGGAGAACCAGCGACGCCAGGAGGATCTCTCCCGCCGGACTGAACGGCGCCTCGCGAAGCCCCTCGATGGTCCAGGCTTCGGGTCCCGCGACGGTAAGCACAAACCAGAGCGATGGGATGAGGAGCAGGGCAAGCAGCACCGGCATTCCCCATCGACGCAGGATGCTGGTTGCAGGAGATGACGGACCGTGCGCCGGGACAGGTGAAGGCATCGCGGAACGCGATCCCTTGAGGTTCATCGCGACGGCGACCGCGAAGAGGACCAGCCCTCCGTAGAGCAACGCGGCATTGATTACGCGGAAGGAGGGTGTCCCGGCACCGACCCGGGACTCGGCCGCGGTCGCCAGCGTCACCAGCACGACGCCAATGACGCCGGGGCGGAGTTGAGGTCCCGCCAGGATCAGCGCGGCCACGGCGGCCAACAGGTAGGGCAACAGTAGCAGGAGGGATGCAGGCATCCGACAAGTGTAGCCATGCGGTCCGCCGGGTCAGAGCGGCACGGTCAACACCATGCAAGGCGCGTCATTGACGAAGCGACGTGCCAGGCTGCCCTCGGGAATGGGCGGAGGTGGACCACCTGGTCGCGACCCAATCGCCAGCACCCCCGCATTCATCCCCTCCCGCTGGCGCAAGACCTCTGTCATCACGTCTCCGCCCCTCACCGTCACTGGTACCGCAGTGGCTCCCAGTGCCTCGACCAGGGGCGTGACCACAGAAAGCACCAGTGTACCTCGGGGCGATCCATCCAGCGCGATCAACCATCGACCGAGATCTTCCTGGCCTGGTGATACCACCAGACAGGGCACCCGGCTGCGCCGTGTGACCTCGTCGGCAAGGAGCCCACCGCCGAGGAGCATCCGCGGCAGCACGACGAGGTCGGCCTGGGTCATTTCGGCGAAGCGGGTTATCTCGATTCCCGCCACGCCCCCCGCCCCCACGTTGTGGATGAGGGAGAACGGGGTGAGGCGCGCGTGGGTCGTCCCGGCCAGGGTGGACGCCACCCGCAGGGCACTCTCGGTGGTGTTGCCGGGACCGAAGGCCGCGACGATGTGGGCAAGGGAAAGCATGTCGCACAACGCTGGCAGCGACCCGGTGAAACGACGGTGAAAGGGGGGTGAAGTGTGCCAAGTCGACCACTTACCTTCCGGCATGACCGATGACAAGAAGCCGTCCGCACAACTCCGGCTCGAGCGATTGTTGGAGGCGAACCTGTCGTTCACGACGGAGATGTCGATCGATCGCGTGCTGCAGAAGGTCACCGACGTCGCCGTAGAGCTCATCGATTGCCGGTATGCCGCGCTCGGCGTGGTGTCACCCGATGGGCGCACCCTCGAGAGCTTCACCACCACGGGCATCACACCTGAGCACCGCCACCAGATCGGGGCCCTGCCCCGCGGGCATGGGATACTCGGGCTCGTGATCCGGGAGGCTGCGGTCGTACGCCTCCCCGACCTCAAGAAGCATCCCGATTCCTACGGCTTCCCGCCCCATCACCCGCCGATGCACTCGTTTCTCGGGGTGCCGATCGTTGGCCGCCGCGGCGTGTTCGGCAACCTCTACATGACCGAGAAGCTGGGCGGGGGCTATTTCACCGACGAAGATGAGTACGTAGGACTCCTGCTCGCGGCCCAGGCCGCGGCGGCAGTGGAGAACGCCCGGTTGCACGGGGAGAGCGCGCGGCTGCTCGAGGAAGTCCAGGGACTGCAGCGGGCGCGCGAGCGATTCTTCGCCATGGTCAACCATGAGCTGCGCAACGCCATTGCGGGCGTGTACGGCTGGGCCGAAATGATGGTGCGGAAAAAGGACCCCGCCACGGTGCCCCGCGCCGCGTTCGAGGTTCTGGACTCGGCGGGCCAGGCGGTCGACCTGATCAACGACCTCCTCGACCTGTCCCGACTCGATGAAGACCGGCTCCGACCCAACCTCCAGGCCGTCGACCCGGCCGCGGTCGTACGGCGCGCGATCAGCCACGCAACACCAGCCGCCGCCCAGCGCAACATCGCGCTGCGAAGCGTCCTGGCTCCCGCGATGCCCACATGCATGACTGACGCGATGCGGGTGGAGCAGATTCTTGGCAACGTGCTGAACAACGCCGTGCGCCACGCCCCGGAAGGAAGCGTCGTCCTGCTCCGTGTCGGGCCCGACGACGATGCATCACTCCTCTTCCGGGTGGAAGACGCCGGTCCCGGCGTACCCGAGGATGACCTCGAGCGCATTTTTGATATCTACGAAACCAAGGCAGGCGAGGAAGCCCGTGGCGTCGGGCTGGGGCTTCCGCTATCGCGGCGACTCGCGCGGCTCCTGGGCGGCGATCTTTTTGCCGAGGCCAGCCGCACCGGCGGAGGGCATTTCGTGCTGCGCCTGCCCCAGGCCCCGCCAGCATGAAGTAATCTTCACGGAGACTTCCGGGCCGACTCACGCCACCAGCGGGACATTCCCGTCACAACCAGCCAGTGGAGATCGCGCCGTGAAAGTTCTCCTTGTGGAAGACGACCGGAAGGTGGCCGGCTTCATCGAGCAGGGGCTCAAGGAGGAGGGCTATGTCGTCGACATTGCCGCGGACGGAGCGGAAGCCACGATGCTTGCCCACGTTTATCGATACGATGTCATCCTTCTCGACGTCGTGCTCCCCAAGAAGTCCGGCTTTCAGGTGGCGCAGGAACTCCGGCGCGAGGGCCGCAACACCCCGATCCTGATGCTGACATCGCGCGATGCGGTCGAGGACATCGTTCGTGGCCTCGACAGCGGAGCCGATGACTATCTCTCGAAGCCGTTCCGCTTTGACGAGTTGCTCGCCCGGGTGCGGGCGCTGCTCCGTCGCGGCGGGGCGGAGCGGCTGGATGTCCTGCGATACGGACCGATTGCACTCGACCGGCTCAGGCACCAGGCGACGGCCGTCGACAAGCCACTCGACCTGACCAACAAGGAGTTCCAGCTGCTCGAGCACTTCCTCCTCCACGCCGAGGAGGTCGTGCGTCGCACGCAGCTGCTCGAGAAGGTGTGGGACATGCACTTCGACCCGGAGAGCAACGTGGTCGATGTGCATGTTGGCAACCTCAGGCGCAAGCTTCAGTCGGGCTGCGGCCGGCAACTCATCCAGACGGTGCGCGGCGTGGGCTTCTCCCTCCGCGACGGAGCAGAGGTGGAGGAGCACTCAAGCAGCATCGCGTGACCCGGTTCACGCTCGTCCCCGCGGCCGCCCTGGTCGCGATCCTTGCCGGACTGGGCGGGCAGCTGAGCGGCAACTTGCCCGCCGCGCGGCTGGTGTGGACGGCAGGCCTTCTCCTCACCGGTCCGCCCGTGGTCATCCGTACCCTGCGCGGAGTGCTGCGCGGCAGGTTCGACACTGACCTCGTGGCTACCCTGGCCATCATCACGGCCGCCCTCCTTGCCTCACCCCTCCCCGGCCTGATCGTGGTGTTGATGCAGACCGGGGGCGAGGCGCTCGAGCGCTATGCCGAAGGTCGCGCATCGGAGGCCGTCCGCGCGCTCGAGGACGCAGCGCCCCGGCTGGCGCACCGGCTCGTCGCGGAGAACGAAGAGGAGGTCGCCGCCACCGAGGTGGCGACAGGCGACCTGCTGATCGTCCGGCCCGGCGACATGATCCCGTGTGACGGCATCGTGGTGAGTGGACGATCGCACCTGGACACGGCCGCGCTGACCGGAGAACCAATGCCGCGGCTCGCGGAACCAGGCACCGCGCTGCTGAGCGGCATGGCCAACCTGGATGGGCCGCTCACTCTCCGTGTCACGGCACCGGCGGCGCAAAGTCAGTACGCCCGCATCGTTGAGCTCGTCCGGCACGCGCAGCAGAGCAAGGCGCCCATGCAGCGCCTGGCTGATCGCTACGCCGTATGGTTCACGCCCCTGACCCTGGCGGTCTGCGCCATCGCATGGCTCGCGTCGGGTGACGCACAGCGAGTGCTTGCCGTGCTCGTGGTAGCGACCCCCTGCCCCCTCATTCTCGCTGTTCCCGTGGCGGTGATCGGCGGGATCAACCGCGCGGCGCGCCGGCAGGTGGTCTTCCGGTCCGGCATGGCGCTGGAGGAACTCGGTCGCGCGACGGTTGCGGTGTTCGACAAGACGGGCACCCTGACGCTGGGCCGACCTGAGGTCACGGCGGTGTGGACCCGCACCCCGTTCGCAACCGATGATGTGCTGCGGCTGGCAGGCGCGGTGGAAGACACCTCGGGGCACCTGCTGGCCCGGCCCGTGGTCGCGGCGGCCCGTGCCCTGGGCGGCTCCCTTGTTAAGGCGACCAACGTGGTCGAGGTGGCTGGACGGGGCATCGAGGGCACGGTCGGTGGACAGCGCGTCCTGGTGGGGGCGGCGAGCCTGCTGCGCGACCTTCACCCCGGGATCAGCGCCGAGCTCAACGAGATGGAAGGCGAACATCGTGACGCCGGCGGTGCCGTCCGCGCATTTGTCGTCGTCGACGGCGCCCTCGCAGGCGTCATCGTGTATGCGGACGCCTTGCGGCCCGGCATGGACCGCCTCGTGGCGGAGCTTCGCGCATCGGGCATTCGTCGCACCGTCCTGCTCTCCGGCGACAGTCGGGCGAATACGGAGGCTATCGGGGCGCGCCTGGGATTCGACGAGGCGCGCGGCGACCTCTTGCCGGAAGACAAGGTCGAGGCAGTTCGCGCGCTGGCTTCCAACGGTACCCGTGTAGTCATGGTGGGTGACGGAACGAACGATGCCCCGGCGTTGAGCACCGCGACCGTGGGGGTCGCGCTCGCGTCCGGCCGCGGCGGCATCACGGCCGAAGCCGCCGACGTCGTGATCCTGGCAGATGACCCACGTCGCCTGCTGGATGCGATCGAGGTCAGTCGCTGGACATCACACATCGCCCGGCAGAGCGCCCTCGCCGGACTCGGGCTCAGTTCGTTCGCAATGCTGCTGGCCGCTGCTGGCTACATTCCTGCCACGGTCGGCGCCCTGTTGCAGGAGGGGATCGACGTGGTGGTGATCCTCAATGCGCTGCGGGCAGCGGCATCCACTGGCGGGAAACGGGGTGATGGATGGCTGAGGAGGCCCAACGAAGTCCCTGGAAGACCCTCGCATGCGTCGTAACCGGCGTGTTCATGGTCATCCTGGACAGCACGGTGGTGAACGTCGCCTTTCCCACGTTGAAGCGCGAGTTCGGGGCGTCCCTCCAGTCGGCGCAATGGATTGTCAGTCTTTACGTGCTCGTACTGGGGATCGTGACGCCAGTGGCCGGCTATCTCGCCGATCGGTTCGGCCTCAAGCGGATGTTCATTCTCGGTCTCGCCTTGTTCACTGCCGGCTCGATCGCGTGTGGACTGGCGCCGTCGCTCTCATGGCTGATTGCCGGCCGGGTGTTGCAGGGCATTGGCGGCGGGATCACGCAGCCGTCGGGCACGGCATTGCTCTATCGTGCCTTCCCGCCATCGCGCATCGGTCGCGCGTTCGGCGTATTCGGCATGGCGCTCCTGGTGGCACCGGCACTGGGCCCTGTCCTGGGCGGATGGCTGGTGGACGCGGGCTACTGGCGCTGGATCTTCTTCCTCAATGTTCCGGTGGGCGTGTGGGGCATCGTGGCGGGCCGGCAATGGCTGCAGGAATGGAAGCGGCCTGAGACGCAGCCGCTCGACCGGCCGGGCCTGGTGCTGTCCTCGGTGGGCTTCGGTGCACTGCTGTATGCAGCGGCGTCCGCGCGGGCGGAGGGGCTCACATCCACGACGGTGATTGCAAGCCTGACGGTAGGTGTCACCGCGCTGATAGCATTGTGGGTCGTCGAGCACCGGTCGCCGGCTCCGCTGCTCGATGTGCGACTGCTCGAGAATCCGATCTTCCTCGCGGCCAACATCGTGGGATACGTCGGCGTGGTGGGACTCTTCGCCGCGCAGTTCCTGCTGCCACTGTTCCTGGAGACCATCCAGGGACTCTCGCCGGGCGCCGTGGGCCTCGTCCTCCTGTCGCAGCCACTGGCCGCCGCCATAGCGTCACCGCTCTCCGGTCGCTTCTACGACAAGATCGGCCCGCGCGTGCTCGCCGTGACGGGGTTCTTCCTGCTCGCCGTCAGCACCTGGGGCCTGATGCACCTCGACGCGCACACTCCGCTGGGGCACATCAGGCTGCTCCTGGCGCTTCGCGGGCTGGCGTTCGGCATGACAATCCAGACCACCTTCACGACCGCGCTCGGATCAGTGCCCCGGGAGCGGGTGGCGCGCGCATCGGCATTCGTCAGTGCCACGCGCTTCTCGATCCAGGCCGTTTCCGTTGCGATACTGAGTGCGCTCGTGGGCGGCCTGTCGGGGACATTCACGGTGCATGGGTTTGCCATGGCCTACGGCGTCACCCTCGCGTTCGCTGTCCTGGCGTGCGTGCTGGCATTCCGGCTGCCAGGCTGGCCCGGCGCCTGGGGCGGGCGTGACGGGATGGTCGCGCGCTGATTACGGGCCAAACAGCTTGACGTACTGCCCATATCCCTCCGCCTCGAGCTTGTCGACGGGAATGAACCGGAGCGCCGCCGAGTTCATGCAGAAGCGTTGCCCCGTGGGTGCAGGGCCATCATCGAACACATGGCCGAGATGGCTGTCGCCCTGGGCTGAGCGCACCTCCGTCCGCGCCGCGAACAGCTTCCTGTCCGCCCGAAGCTGCACGTTCTCGGTTTCCAGCGGCTTGGTGAAGCTGGGCCATCCGGTGCCCGAGTCATACTTGTCCAGTGAACTGAACAGCGGCTCTCCCGACACGACATCGACATAGATGCCGGGCTCGTGGTTGTCCCAATAGTCGTTCCGGAACGGCGCCTCCGTCCCTTCGTGCTGGGTCACCTTATACTGTATTGGCGTGAGCTTCTGCCGGAGCTGGTCGTCACCCGGCTTCTCGAACGTCATGCGTGCGCCTCCGTGTCGTCGCAAAACATGCCCGGGCGCGTATCGCCCGGGCCCCGTTGAAGGGTAGCAAGCCCGGGAAAAATGGGGAGGGATGATGTCGAAGCTCATGGTCTTCATCGGCGCCACCGCCGGCGGGTGGCTGGGCTGGTTCGCCGGCGAGTCATTCGGCACGATGACGGCGTTCATGCTCAGCATGGTCGGCACGGGCGTGGGCATCTACGTGGCCCGGCGGTGGGCGTCGAACTACAGCTAGGCGTTGGGCGCTAGGCGTCGGCATGAGAACTCTTAACGCCTAACGCCCAACGCCTACCTCGTTCAAGCCACGCTCGCGTTGAGCCCGAACTGCGGCCCGCCCTTGCCGGTGACGGACCCCACATACTCAGCGTAGGTCCCCTCGATCATGGCCGCGTTCTTCTTCTCCCGCCGGAACCACCACACGCCAAGGAAGAAGAGCGGAATTCCCAGCGGGGCCAGGACGATCAGCAGCGTCGCGAGCACCCCGCAGACCATGCCCCAGATGCCCATCCACTTCATCGGGCGGTAGTTGCTGGCGAACTCTTCCTTTGCGGCGAGCAACACGTCCGGATCCTTGGAGCCGGTGGACTTGAGGTATCCCATCACCTGCTCCCGGCTGAGCAGATTGAACTTCACCTGACTGGTAATCATTGCGACCTCCTGCTGGCGGAAGACAGATGGGGATTGCGCAGACCGCCTCGGCGGCGATACTTGGTTAGACCCCTGCGCCCCGGCGGCCCGAGGCGAGGTGGTCCGCAGTACATTGCGCAGCCTTGCCGGGAATACCGTCATGAACAGCCGAAACGGGACGGGGCGCTCATCCGGCGCGGGTGACGGCGATGCCGTGCCCGCCGACTCGGGCGCGCTCGACCACTTGTTCAGCGTGACGTACGAGGAGTTGCGACGGCTCGCCGCGAGCGTGGGCCGGGCCGACCCGAGTGCGACGCTGAGCCCCACCGCGCTCGTCAACGAGGCGTGGCTCAAGCTGGCCGGCAGCCCGCACCTCGCCGACACGTCGCCCCTCCACTTCAAGCGGATCGCCGCGCGCGCGATGCGGCAGGTACTCATCGAAGCGGCGCGGCGGCGTCATGCCGACAAGCGCGGCGCCGGCGCGGTGGTCGTCACGTTCGACGAGTCACTCGTGGGTGCGACGGGCACGGACGACCTGCTCGAGCTCGATGCCGCGCTCGAGGAACTGGCAAGGCTCAGCCCGCGGCAGGCGGCGCTGGTCGAGAGCCGGTTCTTCGGGGGACTCGACGTGGCAGAGGCGGCCGAGTCGCTCGGCGTGTCGGAGGCGACCGTGCTGCGTGACTGGCGAGCCGCGAAGGCGTGGCTCGCGCGCGAACTGCGGAGCACGCGCTAGAACGAGGAGGGCCTATCGACGCGGCGAGGTGGGAACGAGTGCAGCAGCTCTTTCACGACGCGGCCGAGCGGCCTGCGGCGGAGCGCCCGGCGTTCCTGGAGGCGGCAAGCACCGACGACCCATCGCTCATTCCCGAAGTCCTGAGCCTGCTCCAGGCCGACGCCGATGGACTTGCGCTCCTGGATCGCGATCTGGCCGACGTGGCCCGGGACGTACTCGACGGCGGCGTGCCACCGACGCTGCGTACCATGCGCTTCGGCCCCTACCGCATCCTGCGGGTCCTGGGCGAGGGCGGCATGGGCGTCGTCTACCTCGCCGAGCGCGACGACCTTGCCAGCGTCGCCGCCCTCAAGATCCTGCGGGACGCCTGGCTGTCACCGGCACGACGTGAGCGTTTCGCCATCGAGCAGCGCACGCTCGCCCAGCTCAACCACCCTTCCATCGCACACCTCTACGACGCCAACTCGCTTCCCGACGGGACGCCGTGGTTCGTCATGGAATACGTGGAAGGTGAGCCCCTCACCGATTACTGCCGCAACCACGGCTCGTCGCTGGCGGAGCGACTCCGCCTGTTCCGCGCCGTCTGCGAGGCGGTGCTGCATGCCCACTCCCATGCCATCATCCACCGCGACCTCAAGCCGTCGAACATCCTGGTGAAGGCAGACGGCACCGTGAAGCTGCTCGACTTCGGCATCGCCAAGCACCTCGAGCCGCTCGACTCGCCCGCCGACAGGACACGCACCGGCCTTCGCCTGATGACACCGGCCTACGCGGCGCCGGAGCAGATCCGGGGCGACCGGGTCGGGCTTCACACCGACGTCTATTCGCTCGGCATCATCCTGTACGAGCTGCTCACCGGGCGCCTGCCGTTCGACCTGTCACATCACACTCCCGCCGAGGCGGGCCACGTAATCGACGCCTATGAGGCGGTGAAGCCGTCCGCCGTCGCACGCACAACCGCGCGACACGCGGGAGCACCGGCGGAATCAACCAGCCGGGTGTCATGGGCTGACCTCGACGTGCTCTGCCTCACGGCGATGCACAAGGATCCCGACCGCCGCTACCGCACCGTCGAGGCGCTGATCCGCGACATCGACCACTATCTCGGCGGCGAGCCGCTCGATGCGCGTCCCGACAGCGTCGGCTACCGGCTTGGCAAGTTCGTGCGCCGCAACACGCGCGGCGTCGCTGCGGCAGCACTGGCCCTCGTGGCGCTCGTCAGCATCGTGGTGTTCTACACCGTGCGCGTCGCCACCGCACGCAACGCGGCGGTGGCCGAAGCAGCGCGGGCGCAGCGCATCCAGGGGTTCATGCTCAACCTGTTCCAGGGTGGTGACGAGGAAGCAGGACCGGCAGAGAGCCTGCGCGTGGTGACGCTCGTGGATCGCGGCGTGCAGGAAGCGAGCAGCCTCGTGGGCGAGCCGGGCGTGCAGGCTGAACTCCTCGCCACACTCGGGGGCATCTACCAGCAACTAGGCGACCTCGATCGTGCCGACTCGCTGATCAGCGCCGCGCTCGAGCATCGGGTTGCCCTGCGCGGAGCCAATCACCCCGAGGTCGCAGAAAGCGAGGTACAGCTCGGCCTCCTGCGATCGGACCAGGCACGATTCGATGAAGGCGAGCAACTGGTGCGGAGGGGCCTGACCCAGAGCCAGAAGTCGCTTGCACCGGACCACCCCGCGGTGGCGAAGGCAACCGCCGCGCTCGGCCATGTGCTGGTAGAGCGCGGAGCGTACGACTCGGCGGTGCCGGTGCTGGAGAAGGCCGTGCGGATCTACTCTGCGCCCGGCGAACGTGACCCCGGAGCTGTCGAACAGCCTCTACGAACTCGCGAACACTCACTTCTACCTGGGTCACTGGGCATATTGCCGATTCCCTGACGCGCCAGGTCCTGGCGATGAGCCGCGCGCTGCATGGCGACCGGCATCCCTCGGTCGCCGAGGACCTGATCAACCTGGGCGCCATCCAGTTCGAGGCGGGCCACTATGCGGAGGCAGAGCGATACTATCGCGAGGCGCTCGGTCATCAACAGCGGGTGGTACGGCGAGGACAGCTACGTGACGGCGTCCACCCTGACGATGCTCGGTCGCGTGCTGGTGCGCGAGGAGAAGTTCGATGAGGCGACCAGCACGCTGCAGCAGATCGCTCGTCATCCAGGAGCGGGTCTTCGGACCGGTGCACCCGCGGGTGGCGTCGGCGGTCAACGAGCTCGGCACGGTGTCGCTGCAGCGGAACAAGCTCGACGACGCCGAGGCCGCGTTCCGGCGCATGGCGGACATCTATGCCAAGGTGTACCCGGGCGGGCACTACCTGACCGGCACCGCCCTCTCGAACCTGGCCAGCGTGTACATGTCGCGGAAGGAGCCGGCGAAGGCGGAACCGCTCTACCGCCAGGCGATCGTGATCTACTCGAGCGCGCAATCGCCCGAACACCTCAACACCGGCATCGCGAGGATCAAGCTGGGTCGTTCGCTGCTGCGCCAGGGCCGCTTCGCCGAGGCAGCGCAGGAGAGCTTCGCCGGCTACGAAATCGTGTCGAAGCAGTCGGATCCGGCGGTGAGCTTCCTGAAGAACGCGCGCAAGGACCTCGTGGCGGCGTACGACTCGCTGGGACAGCCTGACAAGGCGGCGCGGTTCCGGGCAGAGCTGGCCGACACCCTGCCCAAAGCCGCGACCGCAGTGAGCCAGAAGTAGCCGCTAGTCCAGAAGTACCGACGGCTGATCCTTGCTTGCCAACTCAACAGAATCCGTCGCAGGCCTTGTGGCAAGGACCCGCTGCTCCGGTGACAGCAGGGCCAGCGCCCGCTCCGAGGCAACGTCGTGGGCGGTACCCCTGGCGCTCGCAATCCAGGGCTTGGACGGTGCGAAGAGCACCGCCATCTGGTAACGATGCGCCTGCGCCGCGAGCAGTGAAAGCTCGCGCACCTGCGCCGGGGTGAGGTTCAGCTCCTGCCGCTGCGTCAGCAGTTGCGAAGGAGCGATGGGCGCGGGCTTCTGGGCCTGCGCGACCGTCGGAATTGCAAGGGTCGTCAGCGCGGCAAGCGCGACGGAGGAAAATCGAGAACGCACGTCACCCTCCTGAATGGCGTCAAACTGCAAGTGTGAAAGTCGGTCCGCCCCCATGCATCCGATCCGACCGGGTTGAGGCGTAGACCTTCCTGAATCTGCCAGATGTGCGTCGTTAGGCAACCGTGGGAGAACCGATTCCGGCGTGGGGGCGTATGTTCAGGTACGCTCGAAAGGAATGCCGGAATGACCGAGTCCCCCAATCCACGCGTGAGGCGGCACCATGGCCTGGTGCGCCTCACGCACTGGCTCAATGCCATCGTCCTGACCGGGATGATCGCGAGCGGCCTGCAGATCTACGGGGCCTTCCGTCATTTCGGGTCCAAGGGGGAGACGCTCGCCGTTCCCAATCCCTTCGACGGCTACACCTTTCCCGAGGCGGTACGACTGGGTGGCTGGCTCGCCGGCGGCCTGAACTGGCATTTCGCGCTGGCATGGCCGCTCGTCATTACCGGCCTCACCTACCTGGGGTTCCTCATCTTCACCGGCCAATGGCGCGAGCTGCTCTTCCGTCCTCGCGACGTGAGGCCGGCCATCGAGATGCAGCTCTACTACCTGCGCCTCCGCAAGGAGCACCCGCCCCAGGGGAAGCACAACGCGCTGCAGAAGGGTGCGTACACCTTCATCATGGCACTTGGCGCCATCTCCGTGCTGAGTGGCTTTGCCATCTACAAGCCGGTGCAGCTTTCCTGGCTGACCTCGCTCTTCGGCGGATTTGAACTGGCCCGATACTGGCACTTTGTCGCCGTATGGCTGTTCATCGCCTTCACCATCGTGCACGTCGGCGCGGTCCTGCTCGCCGATCCCGCGTTCGCTCCCGTCGATGGTGACCGGTTGGTATCGCGGAAAGTTCCCCAGCCATGGCTAGCCTCGATCGCCGTGATTTCCTGCGCCTCGGCGTCGTCGCCGGCCCCGCGGCACTGGTGGCAGGCTGCGGCTGGGACGGCGGCCCACTGGTCAAGTCGAAACTCGCCTCGATGTCGCGCCTCAATGACTGGGTCGGCGAGAACATCTTGCAGTCGAGCAAGCGCCTGGCCAGGGTGTATCCGGCTTCGGCCCGGCAGCGGCACGATGCCTGGATACTTCATCAGTCGCGAGGTACCAACACTCACTGTGGCACAGCCATGGGCGCTGGAGGTGGGAGGCGAGGTGAAGGCGCCGACATCACTGACACTGGAGATGCTGCAGCAGCTGCCGCGCGTGACCTACACCGTGAAGCATCATTGCGTGGAGGGGTGGACGGCGGTCGCCACATGGTCCGGCGTGCCGCTCTCGGTTGTCGCGGACCTGGTGCAGCCGACCGAACGCGCGCGCTATGTGCGCTTCGATTCGTTCGACAATGGCTACTACAACGGCTGGGACATGGCGAGCGCCATGCACCCGCAGACGATGCTGGCGTACGCCTTCAATGACCGTCCGCTGATGCCTGATCACGGGGCGCCGCTGCGCCTGTACTCGCCCATCAAGCTCGGCTACAAGCTGACCAAGTACCTCACGAAGATGACATTCACCAGCACGCGGCCCGGCGGCTACTGGGAGGACCAGGGTTATCCGTGGCTGGGCGGCATCTAGGCCGACATCCTGCTCATGTGACTACCCGCGGGGCCGTTGCCTATCCACTAGTTCGCGCCGCTCTTCAGGTACTTCGGGGGGATCGGGTTGGAGGGCCGCTCCCCCTCCCACAGGATGGTGACAACCCACCAGCGCTGGCCGTCGTTGAAGAGCTGGATGCTGTTCATGCCCCGCACGAAGGGCGCCGGGTCATCGGCCTTGTGCCGGCTCTCGTATGTGCTGAACGCGTGAACCACGCCACCGTACTGCTCCACCTGCCTCGCGATTTCGGTCTCGAAGAACCCGTTCTTCTCGAGCTGCGGGCCGGCGAGCTTGATGTAGTCCTCGACGCTGAGCTCACGCAACCGCGGAATGCTGTCGGGCCGGTAGACGGTCGGGATCAGGCGCGCCCCCGAAACGAACAGGTTACGCATCCTGTCCCAATCTCGCGTCTGCCCAGCTGGGCCGGATATCACGTCGTAGAGGGCCGCCAGGATGGCATCCAGCGACTGGACATCGGACGCCCGTGGACCAGCCGGGGCCGCCTGGGCAGCCAGGGGTGAGGCAGTCAGGGCCAAGCCAAGGATCAGGAACGCTCTGCGCATGGGCATCCAGGGGTGAAGGGATCCGATTTTCCGGTAGCGACGTATTCTAGTACTACGGTCCAACCATGGGAGAAGAGTCGTGAGAACCCTGAACGAGCCAGCTTCGGTGCCAGGCCAGTCGCTTGGGCGTCGAGCCTTTCTCTTGAGTGGCCTCATTGCCGTGTCCGCTGGCGCCTGGTACCGCTCGGCCGCCTCGCACGCGCTCACCTTGGTGCCGACGCGAAAGGATGTCTCCATCGAGCGCTTTTCGGCCGCGGGCAAGAGCGAGGGGGTCGTTCGCCTGCCGATGGTGGTGAAGACCGACGCGGAGTGGAAGCTGCAGCTGTCGGCAGCGTCCTACTACGTGACGCGCCAGGAGGGGACGGAGCGGTCATTTACCGGCAAGTACGCCGACAATCATGCCGACGGCTTGTACCGGTGCATCTGCTGCGACAATGCACTCTTTGATTCGAAGACGAAATTCGAGTCGGGCACCGGGTGGCCGAGCTTCTGGGCGCCCATATCGGCGATGAACGTCGTGAAGAGCTCGGACAGCAGCCTCGGCATGCAGCGGGACGCCATCTCGTGCACCCTTTGCGATGCGCATCTCGGCCATGTGTTCGACGACGGCCCCAAGCCAACCGGCCTGCGCTACTGCATGAATTCCGTCGCGCTCAACTTCGTGCCTCGGGCGTGATGCTGCCGCGTCCGCTGATAGCGGGCGTCAATGCAGTCATTCACCAGTTCTATTTGCGCAATACTGCACCGCGCGTACGTTAGCGTGCATGCCTCCCTGCACAACTGCGTTTGTATGTCGTGCGATTCGTTTAACCTGCATTCTCATCGTCGCCGCCCTCTGGTGCCGCCCACTCGCGGCCCAGACCACCGATGCGGCAATCCTGGGAACTGCACGGGACAGCACGGGAGCACCGCTCGCTGAAGTAACGATCGAGGTGAAGAACGTGTCGACGGGCTTCATCGCCCGCGCCGCCACCAACACCTCCGGCCGCTTCGCATTCCTCCAGTTGCCCCTCGGTGGCCCCTACACCGTCACCGCCAAGCGCATCGGCTACACTCCGTCCCAGGACACCGGCATCTCGCTCGGTCTGGGTGACCGGGTGGATGTCGCGTTCGTGCTGACCCCCTCGGTCGTGGAACTGGAAGAGCTCGTTGCCACCTCCGACAGCCTGGACGAGCGGGCGGGTCGCATCGGTGGCAATGCCCGGTTTGATGCAGAGCAGCTCGCCTCCATTCCCACGCTTAGCCGCAACTTCACCGATCTCTCCGCACTCGCCCCGACTGTCGGTTCACAGCAATCGCTTGGCGGTGCCCGCTGGACTGCCACCAACTACACGATCGATGGCGCCCAGGCGCGGAACATGTTGCGCGCGGGAGAGGCGGGCGCCGGTCCGTTTACGGTGAGCATGGAGGCCATCCAGGAATTCGAGGTCAACCCGAACGTCTATGACGTGTCGCTTGGCCGGGCGGGAGGCGGGACCATCAGTGCCGCGACGCGCTCAGGCACCAACACACTCAATGGATCGGTGTTTGGCTTCCACCGGAGCGCTGCCCTGAGTGCGCCAACGGACTACCTGGGCCGGGACCGTGACCAGCGCGACTTCAGCACGACGCAGTGGGGCGGCAGCATCGGCGGGCCCATCGTGAAGAACAAGCTGCTCTTCTTCGCGGCATTCGAGCGCTATGACAGCCGCGAGACACTCTTCATCGCCGACCTGAAGACGGACCAGGACGAAATCGCCGCAGGGATTTCACGTGATTCACTCGCGCGCATGCTGGCCATCCTGCAGGAGAAGTACGGCCAGGATCCCAACCAGCAACAGGTTGGGGCCTTCGATCGCAGTCTCGTTGCCAATACCGCCTTCGGCCGAGTGGATTGGGCCATCTCGACCAGCCAGACCCTCACGCTGCGGTATAACTACACCGACTGGGACAACCCGCTGAGTGGAGGCGTAGACCAGCCGCTGGCCATCTACGATGCCCGGTCCAGCTTCACGTCGGCCGAGCAGCAGTTCCAGGCGTCGTTGCGGTCGACGCTCGGTGCCTCGGCCCAGAACGACCTCCAGTTCGCCTGGAACACCTCCAGCCGGTCCCTGACGCCAATCACCCCGTTGCCCCGCGGGTTCGTGCGAATCAAGTCGGACCTTCCCGATGGGACGGTGGGCGACGTGCGCGTTCAGTTCGGGGGCAATCGGCTGGCTCCTGACGTGAGTCGTGAGTGGCAGTACCAGCTGTTCGACCAGGCGGTGATACAGAAGGGCAACGCCCTGTTCTCGATCGGTACCAACAACACCTACACGCTACTGCGTACCTACATCGCCGAGGCACAGAGCGGGTTGTTCGAATTCGATTCGCTGGGAGCGCTCGATGCACTCAAGGCGTCGCGCTTCACCCGGAGCGTCCCGCTCACTCCCGACTCGACCCTGACGCGCCAGGGGGTGCTGGAACTCGGGCTCTTCGCGCAGGGTGAGTGGCGACCCTCACGCACCCTCACCGTGACCGGCGGCCTTCGCTGGGATGCTTCAGCGTTCCTGACCGGGGCAGCATACAATCCGCTGGTCGACACGGCACTGGGCTTCAACACCACCAAGAAGCCCCAGGACTGGTTCACGCTGCAGCCGCGCGCCCAGGTGGTCTGGATACCGGGGGCCTCCGGAAAGGACATTGTCCGCGCTGGCGGAGGTCTCTTCACGTCACAGCTACCGTACTACGCACAGCACAACCAGTTGCTCAATGACGGCCTGCTCCTCACCGACATCGACCTCCGCGGCGCGGCCGTGCCCATCCCTGACTACCCCGAGTACGCCGCCGACCCGAGCACCATCCCAGGGGTCCCGGCCGGGGCACCCATCCCGCCGTCATACGTGAACGTGGTCGGTAGTGACTTCCATGTGCCGCTCACCTGGAAGGGCAGCCTTGCTTACCAGCATCAGTTCTCGAAATGGCTCACACTGACGGGAACGCTGCTCGGTGCATGGACCAGCAGTAACTACTACTACGTCGACGAGAACCTGGTCACCGACCCTGCCTTCACGCTGTCCAACGAGGCCAACCGCCCCGTGTTCGTGCCAGCCTCGACGATTACCGCACTGGGGGTGACGAACAACCGAAACGCCCGGAAGGTTGCCTCGATCGGCCGGGTGCTGGGGCTCACGAATGTTGGATCAGGACATGACCTGTCACTCATCATCGAGGCCGCGATCCGGCCGACCAGCAAGAGCCTGCTGCAGGTGTCGTATACGAGGAACAACGCGGAAGACAACACCACCTACGGCTGCTGCCTGGCCCGTACGGCCACCAGCTTCACCGCCATCAAGGGGGATCCCAGGGACATCAGCGGCTCCTGGGGACCGTCCGACCTCGCGTTCACGAACAAGCTGGTGATCGCTGGTTCACTGCCACCGGTGGTCGGGTTCGTGCTGAGCGTTCGCTACGTGGGCATTTCGGGTCGGCCGTTCTCGGCGGTGATCAACGGGGACATCAACGGCGACGAGGTGAACGGCAACGACCTGGCGTTCATCTTCAACCCCGACGACCCGAACACCCCAGCGGATATTGCGGCGGGCATGCGAACGGTCCTCAACAACCCCGACAACGTCGCGCGAGACTATCTGAAGGCCAATCTGGGTCAGATCGCCAGCCGGAACGGCGCCAGCGCGCCGTGGAACTCACGCGTCGACCTCCGCCTTGCCAAGGCGTTCCACATCTACAAGGCGCAGGCCATCGAGTTCACCGTCGACGTCTTCAACTTCATGAACCTGCTCAACTCGGACTGGGGAGGTCAGTACCTGCTGCCGCTCGGCATTTCCACCCAGAACCCGGTGCTGCAGCGGATTCCACTGCTGAATGTTGTCGGCTTCGATCAGGCCACCCAGCGCTATCGCTATACCGTGAACCAGAACTTCGGCGTGGTGCAGAAGCAGGGGGATCCGTACACGATTCAGCTCGGTGCGAGGTACATGTTTTGACGGTTCAGGGTTCAGCTTGAGCGTTAAGGGTCTTCAACCCTCAACCCTCAACCCTGAACCCTTCACAGCCATCCGGCGCACCACCGACACCACGAGTAACAGCAACCCGAACACGCATACAATGACCGGCCCCGTGGGCTGGTCGAATCGGAAGGAAATCCAGAGCCCGGTCGCCGAAGCGACGACACCGGCGATCCACGCCAGGACAGCCAGCATTCCGAGCCGCTGGGTGAACTGGAAGGCAATGGCAGCAGGGACAACCAGGAACGAGAAAACGAGCAACACGCCGACGATCGGCACGGAAAAGGTGATCACCACGCCGAACGAGAGATAGAACCAGAAATCCCAGAGCTTGAGGTTCCAGCCCTCTGTTACCGCGACCTCGGGCTTGAATGAGATGGTGAGAAACCGGCGGCGCAGAACCCAGTGGAACACCCCGATCGCGCGTACACGGCGGCGAGCCGGATGATCGTCGGCCAGGTGACCCAGAGCAGGCTGCCCACCAGGATGTCCTTGATCGCTTCCCCGCCCCGCGCCGTATGATCGGCCACCAGGATTGCCGCGGCTGACGCCACGACGAACACGATGCCGATGATGGCCTCGTGCGGCACCCGGCCCTTGCCGTTGCTTCGCGTCGCGGCGAAGAGCGCTGCACCGATGGTGGTAAAGCCCAGGGAGATAGAGGAACCCGCGCGGCGAATCGGGCGCGGTGCCGACCAGTACGGCCACCGCCGAACCGAGCGCCGCCATCTGGGCCAGGGAGAGGTCAACGAAGATGACCTCGCGCGCCAGCACGTGGAGTCCGAGATAGGAGTGAATCGCCACGATGATGAGGCACGCGACCAGCGGCGGCAGGAAGAGGCTCAGGTCCATCAGTGCGCTCCGGCGGCAAAGGCGCTGGCCAGGCCGCTCACCCACGAATTGATGAGGTCGAAGTAAGTGACGATGCCGGGTGCGCCGTCAGTGTTTTCCGCGACGATCACAGCGGTAGCGCCGGTGCGCTGTGCCACCTGCTCGATCTGGCTCTTGCTGAAGTAGTTCGAGGCGAAAAGCACGGTGATCTTCCGCTCCTTCATCAGCGCAATGATCTCCTGCACGTGGCCGGGAGTCGGCGGAATGCCCGGCTTGGCCTCGATGTAGTCAGCGCACACCACCTTGAACCGCTGGCTGAAGTAGGCCCATTCCTTGTGATAGCAGGCCATTTCCTTCCCCCGGAACCCCTCACCCTGCTTGAGCCACCCGCCCAGCCGGTCGGACAGCGGCTTGCCCTGGTACTTCGTCGCGGCAATGAAATCGAGGAACTTGTTGCTGTGCAGCAGGTCGTACACCGTCGGTTGCGTGAGCACGGTTACCAGGTCCGCACCGACGGTTGCCGTGAGCACCCGCTTCTCGAAATCCTGCTCGCGCGCGGTGAAGTACGGCGCATTCTCCGGTGACACGCGGGTAAGGCCCGTAAGGATATTGCGCGCGATGATGATCCCGTTGATGGGATCGGTGTGGATGTGCGGGTTGCCGTCGGCGTGAATGTCTCCACCGGCACGGTCGAGCGACGTTGGTACCTCGAGCAGCGTGATCCCGGTATAGGCAGTGACGTAGCCGGGCCCGCCCTCAGAAATCTTCCGGTTGCCGGCGCGGTCGAGCAGCGGTGGCACCCAGAGCTCCAGGTCGAGGCCTGTCGTGACGAAGAGGTCGGCGTCGCGCAGCGCCGCCACGAAGCTCGGCTTGGGCTGCACAAAATGCGGGTCTTCATCGCCCTGCGCGATCGAGGTAACGGTGCCCTTGTCACCCACAATCTCCCGGGCAATGGCGCCGTAGGTGGTGAGACTGGTGACAATCTTGAGTGGGGCAGCACCGGGTGGAGTACCGGTGACACTCGCCAGGAGCATGAAGGCCGCAATCAGCATCGATCCATCCTTAGTAGGTCTCGTGTTTGTGTGGCCCGAGCGCCCAGACCACCTGCAGGAGCGCCAGGTTCTCGGAACCGAGCACACTGTCACTTCGGTAGTCGTTTTCCAGGCGGAGAAAGACGAACTCGCTCTGCCACCACGTCAATGTCGGGGTCAGTCCCCATACCGTCGAGTACGGACCCCGCGGCGCCTGCACGTAGTCGTACCGCAGTCCGAGCACCCACCGGCGGCTCGCCTTGTAGTTGACGGCAGCATACATGCCGTAGCGGTCGGTGCTCGTACCGAGTTCGTTGGCGTGGAACTGGTACCCTTCAACTCGCAGGGTCAGGTCCTGTCGGGTGCCGGCATTGGGCGGGCGCCAGGTGAGGCGGAAATCGGCACCAAGCACCCGGCTCGCCAGGGTATCACCGGAGGTGGCACCACCCAGCCCGGTGAAGCCCAGTTGCACGTACGTGCTGCGATTCAATTGCCAGAAGTTCTTGAGTCGCCCGAGAAGTGTCGGTCGGCGCTCGCCGGCGTAGAGCGGGTCGCTCGACACCGACGTGCCCTGGAGCCAGGCTTCGTGGGTGCCGTGGGCAATGGAGAATGGCAGCGCGCTGTAGATGGAGAGACCGACGCCATCCAGGCCGTCACTACCCAGGTAGGTGCGATAGACGAGCGGGTACTCCGACTCCGGCAGCGCATGCAGGTGCCAGCGATTGAGCTCGCCCACTTCCTGGCGGAAGACACCAGCATCCACCCTGAGGTGTGCCGGCAGCCCGGTCCAGTAGATGTAGCCCTCCTCGATACTCACCTCACCGTCCTCGAACGACACGAAGATCTTGGTGGCCGAGTAGGGGTCGAGCGTGGCCTGGAAGGCGAGCTCGAACTCGCGCGGGATCACCTGCACCGCCTCGTGCTCGGGGAACTCGAAGCGGATATCCCCGGTGGCGCTGATCTCCGGGTTCATTGCCGAGGCGTTGCGCTGACGACCGACGAACTCGGTTGGCTTGGCAGCGGTATCGGCAGCAGCGGCGGCCGTCGGCGTGCCCGATGCCTCGGCGGCGGCGGCACGAAGCGCGGCAAGGTCGTCGGATCCGCTGTCGGCGGGTGCCGCCGCTGCGACACCACATCGCGCAGCCACCATGCGCTCGAGCCGCTGGTTGATCTGCGTCAGCCCGGCGGCGAGCGAGTCAGTGCGGGGATCGCCAGCCGGTGCCTGCGGGAGTACGATGGCGGGACCGCTCGGACAGCCGCCGCCCTCGAGCGAGTCGAGACGCGCAGTGATCGCGCTCAGCGCGCGCGCGAGCGAATCCGTTGCGGCAGGAGTCGGCTGCTGCGCATGTGCGGCGCGCGCGAGGAGCAATGTCAGCAGTACTGCACATGGAACCCGCAATCTCATCAACCTGCAGCCGATCACCATGAGGACCCTGCTAGGCGCTGGAGCAGCTGGCCATTTAAGCAGGTGGAGCGCGTGAATTGTTGCTGCCTCGTGCGCCTTGCGCCAGACCTTCGATTGCAGTGTTTCACTCGGCCCAATAATCCGGGCCATTCTGTCCTACCCTTGACTTTTTGTCCCTAGTGTTGAAATATCAGCACATGACAAAAGGCCCTCGCGCTGACCGCGCACCCACTGATGACCTGAGTCGCCGCGAGCGGCAGGTCATGGACATCCTGCACCGGCGAGGCGAATCGACGGTGTCGGAAATCATGCAGGCCATGCCAGACCCGCCGACCTACTCCGCCGTCCGGTCGATCCTCCGGATCCTGGGGGAGAAGAAGCTGATCGGTCACAAGGAAGATGGACCCCGCTACGTGTACTTCACCGCCAAGCCGACAGAGAAGGCGCGGGAGGACGTGCTGGAGCATGTGGTGAGCACGTACTTCGCCGGATCCACCGAACAGGCGATGACCGCGTTGCTCCGGCTTTCCGACACGAACTTGAGCGAGGCCGACATCGAGCGGCTCCGTGACACCATCCGCCGCGCCCGGCGGAGCGAGAAGTAGGGGACAATCATGGCAACAAGCCTGTCGATCATCCTGGTGCTGCTCAAGGCGACCTGCCTCCTGCTCATCGCCCTCTTCGCCACGCTCGCGATGCAGCGAGCCTCGGCGCGGTCGCGGCATGTGGTATGGCTCGTGGCGCTCGGTGCATTGCTCGTACTTCCTGCGCTTGGGGCCTGGGCACCGCTCGAGCTTCGAGTGTTGCCAGCGGTTGAGGTGTCGGCAGTCGGCCGTCGGCAGTCGGCAGGGAGTCAGCAGTCGACAGCAGTTCAGTCGGTTGCCGATGCTGTTGCACCACTCTCAGAAGTAACGCAGGCCACCCGTGGCACCGCTTCCTTGCCAGCTGGCTGGACGGTGCTCGGCCTGCTGCTCACCGTATGGGCCTCCGTCGCCCTGGTGCTTCTTGCCTGGCTGGCCTGGGGTGCGTTCCAGGTGCGACGCATCGTGCGCCGGGCCGGCGCGCTCACTGATCCGGCGTGGCAGGCCTCGCTCTACGAGATCGCCGATCGTCTTGGACTCGACGCGGCCCCTCGCCTGCTGCGCAGCGACAGCGTGAAGATGCCGTTCGCGGCCGGCCTGATGACGCCAACCATCGTGCTGCCAGCGTCAAGCGACGAGTGGACCGCCGAGCGGCGCACGGCGGTGCTGATCCACGAGCTGGGTCATGTGCGCCGGCACGATCTTGTGGGGCATACGCTTGGCCGTATTGCGTGCGCCCTGTACTGGTTCCATCCGCTGGTGTGGACCGCCGCGCGACACCTGCGCGCCGAGAGTGAGCGGGCCTGCGACGACCTGGCGCTGGCGTTCGGTACCCGTCCAAGCGAATACGCCGAGCACCTGCTCGACATCGTCACCTGCGTGCGCGACCATGCGACCCCATCGATCGCGCTGGCACTGGCGCATCGCAAGGAATTCGAGGGGCGGATGCTGGCTATCCTCAACCCGGAACTGCGCCGCAAGGGCATGGGCCGGCTGGGAACGGCGCTCCTCGTATCGTCACTGTTGTTGCTGGCGGTGGTCGTGGGTGGTGCGATGCCAGTGGAGCGCGTGCCCCTCACAACCGTGGCACAGGCGATACCGGAAGCTCCGTTGGCTCCGGTGCCGGAAGCTGTCACCAGCGACATCAAGGCCGAACCGGTCACGAAGATCAGGATCGACACCAGGCAAGCGACCAAGGTCGATGTCAGCAACGTGCAGTCAGTGGTCGCGGCAACGTCGCAGGTGATGGCCGGTGCGGCTGCGCAGAGGCAGTCAGCCAGCGACAGCACCGACGACCAGCGCGCCACCGTACTCGCCAAGGCGCTCCGCACCGACTCAGATGCGTCCGTGCGTCGTACCGCTGCGTGGGGCCTGGCGCAGTACGCCGAAGAGGCCGTCGCATCTGAGGCTCTGGTAGCAGCGCTCAACGGTGACAGTGACGAGTCCGTCCGGGACATGGCGGCATGGGCCCTCGCCGGTGCCAACCGGAGCCCTGCGGTCGTGCAGGCACTGGCCAAGGCAGTTCAGCAGGATGGCAACCTGAAGCTCAAGGCGACGGCGGTCTGGGCCCTGGGCTCCATGGGAGACCCGTCGTCGGTGGACGTCCTTGCGGCAGCGATGAGCAGCCCGGACGCCAACGTTCGGGCGACGGCGGCGTGGGGTATCGGCAACTGCGAACCGCAGAAGGCGCCGGCGTCACTGGTAAAGGCGCTGTCGGATCCCGACGTGAACGTGCGCCGCTCCGCGGCGTGGGCACTCTTCAACATCCAGGATGCTTCCACGCTTCCGGCACTCGAGGCAGCTTTCGCGAAAGAGACGGACCCCGACATCCAGGCGGACCTCATCCGTGCCATCGGCGCCACCGGCGAAGCATCGGTTGATGCGCTCTCGCGCCTGGTCAGCTCGCCCGATGCGCGCATTCGCAACGCGGCGGTAACAGCGCTCGCCGGGGGACATGCCGGCGGACCGTGGCCCAACCCGCAGCCCCGGCCGCGGCCATTTCCAAGCGTCTCGCCCTGAGCGGTTGCCCAGGGCACAGGGCGTCGTGCGATGGTGCTCATCCGCGACGCCCTTTTTCAGGGAATGAAGTGCTGATTTTTCACCATACGTAACCAGCGAATGACCATGTCAGGAGCCGATATGCTGCGCAGCATTGCCCTCACCCTTCTGGCCGTCGCGATCGCCCGGGTGAATGAACCGCCGGCTGCAGGTCGCCCCGGCGACCAGGACATCCATCAGCTCATGGCGGCGGCGCGCAACGCCCCGCCGCCCCTCTGTTCCCTCGCCGTGGCGGCGGTGGGCAACTACGGCTGGGGACGGTGGACCGATGCGCCGGTGACTCCGCTCGCGCCGGTGCGGCAGCCGCGAGAGCGTCGAGACCGGAGGGGGAGGGACAGCGTCTCCACGGCGGACGTGAACTACCTGTTCGAGAGCCTGCAGATCGATGATGCGTGCGTGCGCGAGCTCGGGGTGCGGTTGCTGGCGGGCGCGGAAGAGAGCCAGGTGGCGACCGGCTTCGTGCAGCGCCTGGCGTCGGCGGACTCGTCAATTCGCGAGCTCGCGGCGTTCGGGATCGGGCTGGTTGAACCGAAGAGTGCTGTGGATCCGTTGATCTCCCACCTCAAGGACTCCTCCCCAGGCGTCCGGGCCAACTCGGCATGGGCACTGGGGCGCATCGGCGATGGTCGTGCCGTACCACCGGTGACCCACGCGCTGACCGACAACTACGCCGTGGTGCGCCAGGCCGCGGCGGGCGCGCTGGGCCAGATGGACTCGGTCGGTGCCGTGCCTGCCCTGCTCAAGATCCTGCGCCAGGACGCCGACGCGTCAGTGCGTCTCACGACGGCCTGGGCACTCGGGCAGCTCGAGTCGCCGCAGAGCGTGAGTGCGTTGTCGCAGGCTGTGCAGGACGACAAGGACGAACAGGTTCGCGAGATGAGCGCCTGGGCGCTCGGCGAGATCGGGGACAAGGGCGCGGCGACCGTCCTCGCGGGTGTCGTTACCAGCGACCCGAGCGAGAAGGTGCGCGAGACTGCCGCGTGGGCCCTGGGAGAGCTCGGTGCCGCGTCCGCGGCGCAGGCAGCTGGGACAGGCGGTGGCGAGCGACAAGAGCATGCGGGTTCGCGCAACGTCGGCATGGGCGCTCGGCCAGCTCGATCTCAAGACCGCGCCCAAGGGGTTGATCGACGGCCTGGCCTCGAGCGACGAGGATGTGCGGACTGCCTCAGCGTGGGCGCTGGGCGAGATCGGCGACGCATCGGCCCTGCCGGCGCTGCGGACGGCACTGGCGAAGGAGCAGGACTCGCAGGCGCAGAAGGCAGAGCTCGGGCACTCATCCACTCGGGGGAGAAGGCGGAGCAGCTGACGCAGTTGCTGCAGTCGAAGGATCCCGCCATCCGGAAGGCCGCCATCCAGGGTATCGCGGGCAGCTCGCAGATCGATGTCTGGCCCTGGCCGCAGCCACGTCCCCGTCCATTCCCCTGAGTGCCGCTACCTTTGGCGCATGAATGCCTTTGACTTCACAGCGCTGGATCTCTCTGGCGCCAATCGTTCGCTTGCAGAGTGGCGCGGCCACCTTCTCCTGATCGTCAACGTCGCGAGCAAGTGCGGATTCACGCCGCAGTACGCTGGCCTCGAGCAGCTGTACCGGCGCTACAAGGATCAGGGGCTCGTGGTGCTCGGCTTTCCTTGCGACCAGTTCGGGCACCAGGAGCCGGGTGACGAGGCGGCGATCGGCGAATTCTGCTCGGTCAACTACGGCGTGACCTTCCCGATGTTCGCCAAGGTGGAGGTGAACGGCCCGGATGCGCACCCACTGTACCGGTACCTGAAGGCGGCCCAGAAGGGCGTCCTGCGCTCCGAGGCGATCAAGTGGAACTTCACCAAGTTCCTGGTGGGACGTGACGGAGAGGTGCTCGATCGATTCGGATCGGCGGTCACGCCGTCACAGATCGAGAAGAAACTCCTGCCGCTGCTGGCGCCGTGATCGCTGGCGTAGCCTGACGCCGCGCATGGTGCTCAACCACACGACGGCCCTTGCCAATTTCCGCTAACTCGAGCCCGACAAGGTCCTGCGCTTTCACTCCGATCGCGGTACACGCTACGGACATTCCGCGAAGGCCACAGGCGGCGATCACGTCAGCACACCCAGTGCCTGCAGGCCAGCGTTGTGAAGCAGCTTGCACTTTTGCCGAGTGGAGCGGACCGGGACAAGACCGGTGACTCCCTTTAAGGAAAGGAAGCGGGCATGGCCAAGCTGGTGTTCGGACTGAACCAGTCCCTGGACGGCTACGTCGACCACATGGCGTTTGCCCCAGGCCCCACGCTCTTCCGCCACTTCATCGAGGAGGCGGAGCGGCTGGCGGGCAGTGTGTACGGTCGCGTGATGTATGAGACCATGCGTTACTGGGACGACGATCATCCCGAATGGCGTACGGAGGAACGCGCCTTCGCGGTGGCGTGGCGGAAGCAGCCGAAATGGGTGGTCTCGCGCTCGTTGAAGGAAGTCGGCCCCAACGCCACGCTTGTTGGGGATGACCTTGAGGCTGCAATCCGCCAGCTGAAGGCCGAGCGCGACGGGCAGATCGAGGTTGCCGGCCCGGCCCTGGCGCACAGCCTCACTGCACTTGGCCTGATCGATGAGTATCAGATCTACCTGCACCCCGTTGTGGTTGGTCAGGGCAAGCCGTATTTCGCCGGGCCCCGGCCGCGGCTCCGCCTTGTGGCGACTGATCGGATTGACGAGGATGTGATCAGGCTGACCTACGCTCCGGCGTAGCGGAAATCAACAAAAAAAGCTCCACCGTCGAAGTGACGATGAAGCTTGATATTACCTGAGTGGAGCGGACCGGGATCGAACCGGTGACCCCCTGCTTGCAAAGCAGGTGCTCTCCCAACTGAGCTACCGCCCCCGAGACCGCACAAGATAAACTCCTACCCGCGACGCGGCGAACCCCCCGAATCATCACCACTGGAGTCCCCGTGCCAATCCTGGTCCTGGTCCTGACCCTATTCGCCCTGCTCTGCCCCAGTGTCACCATGGCGCAGCGCGCCCAGGCCAACGTGGTCCTCATCATGCTCGACGGCGTCCGGTGGCAGGAGGTCTTCACCGGCGCCGACAGCCTCCTGATGCACTCGAAGCACGGCGGCATCGACGACACCCTCACCGCCCAGCGCCAGTTCTGGCGCCCCACCCCGGAGGAGCGCCGGCGCGTGCTCATGCCCTTCCTGTGGGATTCGGTGGCACAGCGCGGACAGATCCTGGGTGACGAGACCCATGGCAGCGTAGCGCGGGTCACCAACGGATTCAACTTCTCCTATCCCGGCTATAACGAGGTACTCACCGGTCGCGGTGACCCACGCATCAATACCAACGCGTACCCACGCAACCCCAACGTTACCGTGTTCGAGTGGCTCAATGGCCGCCCGGGACTCGGCGGCCGGGTCGCCGCCTTCGGTACATGGGACGCCTTCCCCCGCATCTTCAACCGCGAGCGGGCCGGCATCCACCTCTGGGCCGGATGGGAGCAACCGTTCCCGAACCCCACCGACTCGTCCGAGACGCTTCTCAACGAACTGACCCGCACCACCACGCGTATCTGGGACGATCTTTCCTATGATTCGTTCATGCAGGTGGTGCTGCGCGAATACATCGTGCGCGAACGGCCGCGCCTGCTGTTCGTCGGCTTCGGCGAAACCGACGTTTGGGCACACGACGGCAAGTATGACAAGCTCCTTCGCTCCGCCCAGCAGGACGACGCGTTTATCGCCGAGTTGTGGCAGCTGATGCAGGGCATTCCGCAGTATCGCGGGAACACGACGTTCATCATCACTACTGATCATGGGCGGGGGAACGGCCCCGATGCCTGGAGGGACCACGGCAAGGATGTAGCAGGCGCAGACCGGATCTGGATGGCGGTGATCGGCCCCGGTATCGCCCCGCTCGGTGCCCGGACCAACACGGCAACAGTGACGCAGGGCCAGATCGCGGCCACGGTCGCCGAACTACTGGGAGAGGACTTTCACGCGGCCTATCCTGCCGCGGCCGCCCCCCTGTCCATCATGAAACGTTAGGCGCATCCATGGGTCGATCGACCCATGTTACCCGGCGCTGTACCGCCACCTACCATTCTGGAGCACCCATGCACAACTGAGTCGCTGCCTCGGGGTCCGTCGCTTCTTCTCTCGAAGGAGGTTGCCATGGCTGGCCGCCCGTCCATTCCGCCAGAAAAGCTGGCCACGCTGGTTCATCCGAGGGAGCGCATCCTCCTCTGGCTGGTACTGCTGGCGGGCGTTGGCATCTACTTCTTCACCGCGATATCGCTCCTCGGCTCGCTCGCCGCCATGGCTGCGCCCTCACTGCTGGTCGACCCCGCCAATCCCGCTGCATCGGCGGCCTCCGCTGCCACGACAGCCAAGGGAGCGGGCGTCCTCCTTATCTATGTGCCCGCGATCATCGCATTCTACATCGTGATCCATGGCCACTTCGTGGGGCACCTTCGCGGCAACGGGGTGCGCGTGACGGAGCAGCAGTTCCCCACCATTCACCAGCTGGTGCTCCGTCATGCGAGGGCTCTCGGTCTCGAGCCGGTGCCCCCGGTGTACATCGTGCAAGCTGGTGGAGTGCTGAACGCCTTCGTCACCCGCTTCTTCTCGCGGGCCTTCGTGGTGCTCTACTCGGATATTGTGTCGCTGGCACAGGACCGGGGTGAGGACGCGCTGGGGTTCGTGGTAGCTCACGAACTGGCGCACATCAAGCGGGGACACCTCAGGCATCGGTGGCTCAAGATCCCCGGCCATCTGGTACCCTACCTCGGCAAGGCCTACTCGCGTGCCTGCGAATACACCTGTGACCGTTTCTCTGCGGAGTGCGGACCGGAAGGGGCGGTACGTGGGCTGCTGGTGCTTGCTGCCGGCAAGTCGTTGTACCGCGACGTGAATGCCGGGCTCTTCGCCGCCCAGGCAGAAACGGAAACGGGCTTCTGGGTGCGTCACGCCGAACTCACCTCTACACACCCGCGCCTGCCGAAGCGCGTGGCAGCGCTGAGGGCCGCCGGAATACCGGAGCCAATGAACTACTACTGAGCCAAGCCATCACATGGCGTCGGAAAGACTCGTGAATGGGAAGTCCCGGATCCGCATTGGCGGCACCATGCAACCCTGGACCCGAACGGGCTGGCCCAGGGCCTCGACGTTGTTCAGCATGATGATCGGCGATTCATTGAACCGGAAGTTGCTAATGGCGTGGACGATCCGGCCGTTCTCGATGAGGAACGTGCCGTCACGCGTCAGGCCGGTCTGCAGCAGCGTCTGTGGGTCCACACTACGGATATACCAGAAGCGCGTCACCAGGATGCCCCTTGTGGTATCCCGGATGAGCTCGTCCAGTGTCATGCTCCCGCCAGACATGATGAAGCCGTTTGGCGGGGGCGTTGCCGGTTTCCCCTGTTTCTCCGCCCAGTACCGCGAATACTGGAGATTCCGCACCACGCCCTTGTCGATCCAGGCGACCCGTTCCTGCGGACGACCGTCGTTGCTCCATGGCGAGTTTGGAACATCGGCATGCGCAGGATCCGACCAGATGCTCACTGACTCGTTGACCAGTCGCTCACCCACCATTGTGCCACCACCAGGCTTCGACACCGGGCTGCGACCTTCATCCGCTGACCGCGCATCCAGGCCGAACACCAGCGGTTGCAGCAGTTCGACCGCCGCGGTCGGCTCCATGATGACGGTATACTTGCCGGGCTCCAGCGCCGTTGCCTGCCGCGACGCGAGTGCCTTTTCCAGCGCGATGCCGGACGCCGCCACACCGTCGAATCGATCGACGTCGTTCTCGTCCCGGGCAGCGTAGCCAGACCCGAGCCCGTCGCCCGTCCGCATCGTCACCGAGAAATCCAGAGACGTCTCCCGATGCCAGGCGAACAGTCCTGCGCTGTTGGCCATGGCCCGCCAGCTGGCCCCGTCCTGCAGGAAGCCCGCGGCCACGCAGCCCGCTGTCCGGGCCGACACGATGCTTCCCTCGGCTATGGCGGCGCGATACTCCGGGGAGATGGCCGCTGTTGCCTCGCGATACGCGTGCGGTATCGGCGTGTAGAGCTGCGGTCCCAGGGGCGGCATTGTCTCGGGATCCTCGGGCGCGAGCTGAGCGAGTTGCTCGGAGCGTCGCACGGTGCGCTCGAGGGTGGCATCGTCGAACTGGTTTGCCGTGGCGACCCCGCTGCGCCTGCCCTGGTACGAGGTGACCGACAGGTTCAGGTCCTGCCGTGCGCCGCCGGTAGTGACGGTGTTGCGGGCGTAGCGCAGGTTGCCGCCGTGGCCGCCGCCAATCGTTGCCTCACACGCCGATGCCCGCGAGAGCTTGAGGATTTTCTCCAGCAGCTGCCTGGCGCCGGCTTCGTCAAGTCGCGGCACGGCTGCCCGGAATGGTGCGCGCGGTGTTGAGTACGTTGACCCGATCGATACGAGTCGTCGCGCAGCCATGCGATACCGCGCTGATCTGTATTGGCTGCCCCTTGCCGTCGAAGAATGACCCGCCCAACCGGTAATCCCGCCGGTCACAAATGCCGGTCACGGCGTTCCAGAACTCCACGGTGTTCGCCTGATATGCCGCGTCGCGCAGCATGCCGACGAGCTTCCCCTCCCTGATTTCGTAGAACAGCACGCCACCGAACTGAAAGTTGTAGCGCTGCTGGTCGATCGAATACGAGCCGTCGCCGATGATATAGATCCCCTTCTCGACGCCGGCCACCATTTCGGCGGGCGTCAGTGGTGCCGGGCCCGGGAGGAGCGACACGTTGGGCATCCGCTGGAACTGCATCGAGCTCCAGCTATCGGCGTGGCAACAGCCCTGCGAGGTGTCCTGTCCCAGGACGTGAACCTGGTCGCGGATCGCCTGGTAATTCACGAGGGTCCCATCGCGCACCAGGTCCCATTCCCGTGTCGGGACGCCCTCGTCATCGTAGCCGGCCGCCTGCAGCGACCCGGGCTGCGTCCGGTCGGCCACGAATGTCACCATCTTGTCGCCGTACTGGAACGAGCCCGATCGCCACTTGTCGAGGGTTGCGAAGCTGGTGCCTGCGAAGTTGGCCTCATACCCCAACACCCGGTCCAGCTCCAGCGGATGCCCAACGGACTCGTGGATCGTGAGCCAGAGATTTGACGGGTCGAGCACCAGGTCCCAGTCGCCCGGTGACACTGAGGCAGCCGCCGCCTTTTCCTTCGCCTGTGCGGGGGCCAGTCGGGCATCCTCGAGCATGTCATACCGGCTGCCATACACGGGCATGCCAGCCGCCGAGGCGATCCGGTCCCCGGGCCGCATCGTCAGGTACTCCCAACCGCTGCCCATCGGCGCCCCGAGCGAACTCCGCTGCTCGAAACGGCCGGTGGACTTGTCGACTACGGTGACCTGGAAGGACGGCCAGATGCGCTGGATGTCCTGGTCGATGTAGCTGCCCTCGGTCGAGGCGAAGTACTTCTGCTCGTTGACGAGGAAGAGTCCGGAGTTGATGTAATTCGCGCCGGCCGCCATCGCGGCCGCGCCAACAGCGACCAGCAGCTCGCACTTTTCCCCCAGCGGGACGTCCAGCGCGTTCTGCTCCACCGGGGTCTTCCAGGCGACCTCGCCCACCCCGCGTTGCGGCGCGAGCGTCACCGGCTCCGTCTGGAGGCGGGAATTGGCCTTGGCGATCGCGACCGCCTGCACTGCGGCTGCCGCGATGCCGTCGGGCGTCACGTCCCCGGTCGCCGCGAAGCCCCACGTCCCCTGCGCGATGACCCGAACCCCCGCCCCGTAGGACTCGGTACTCACGATCCCCTGGATCGTGATTTCTCGGCCATTGATGAACTGGTTCAGGTACCGCCCGATCCGCACGTCGGCGTAACTCGCCCCCTGGCTCCGGGCGGCGTTGAGCGCGACGTTGGCCAGCGCCTTGCGGTCAGCAGTGGGGACAGGAGTGAGGCTGCCGGACCAGAATGCCGGGCGCGGAAGAAGGGAGGCTCCCGCGAGACCGGTCCACTGCAGGAAATCACGTCGTTCCATGGGACGAAGGTGACTCCCACGCCTCCATCGCGCAATTGTTGCTAGCGCATCCCATGCGGAAGCCGCGCCGGCATGTTCGCCAGGTCCCACGCAGTGACGGTGATGGCGGTGATGGCCTGGATGAGCTGGGCCTGGTCCACCCGATCGAAGGTGTCGAACTGGCTGTGGTGCGTTATGGTGAAGTAGTCGAGCTGATCCTGCACCGCGAAGAAGCCCGGAACACCAACATCGGTGAACGAGGCGTGATCCGAGTCGCCTGATCGTTCGAGTGGCAACTCCACCACACCGAGGTCATTGAGGGGGGCCACGGCCTCAGCCATGAGGCCTCGACTGTCTTCCCTGCCCTGCAGTGCCCAGCCACGCACCTTGCCAGTGCCGAGGTCGAGGATCAGCACCGCCTGCACATTGTCCATCTCCGATGCGTGCGCCTTCACGTAGGCCTTCGACCCCCAGTGTCCCTGCTCCTCACCTGAGAAGAGCGCCACCCGGATGGTGCGACGCGGCTTGAGGCCCGTGGCCTGGATGGCACGGAGTGCCTCGATGACGGCGACGACACCGGTGCCATTGTCCGTGGCTCCCGTGCCGAGGTCCCATGAATCGATGTGGGCACCGATGATCACGACTTCGTTGGCGAGGTCGGAGCCGGGAATCTCGGCGATGGTGTTGAAGGCCTGAACCGGTGCTGCGGAAGTGGTGCTCGGAAGGTTGATCTCCAGGGTCACGCGCTCCCCGGTAGCCGCTGCCTGGCGAATGGCGGCGAAGTCCCTGGTGCTGACGAATGCAAACGGAACCTGCGGCGACCAGGTACCGAGCCGCCACACAGGGCCGCCGGTCATGGTCAGTCCCTCGCGCTTTCCCGCTGACGCCAGGAAGGCGGTGGCGCCCTCGTCCCGGATGGCGATCGCGATCCGGTCCCTGACCGCGATCAGGTTGAGGCTGTCGGCATCCCATGGCGGCATGTCACCGTAGATGACAATGCGCCCCTTGAACTGGCCAAAGTACTTCTCGAGATCTGTCGCCGACTTCCCCGTCACCATGAGGACGTCACCCTTCAACGGCCCGGGCGTCGGCTTGGACCAGCCCAGCGCAGCGAGGGTGATGGCATCGCCGTTCTGGGTGACGAACCGCGCCGTCGCCGGTCCGCGGGTCCATGAGCGGCCAAACTCATATGCTTCGCGATGCACGTTCGACGCCCCCCGGGCCACCAGGGTACTCTCCGCCCACGCGTGAGCGCGCACCAGCCGGTCCGAGCCGGTGAGTCGGGGCCCGATGTTGTAGGTGAGCCAGGCAAGGTCGGTCATCGCGCGCTGGTTCGCGCCGATCTCAGCGATGATGCGGGCCGTCGCAGTGGTATCGGACGCCGCAATGGCAGTGGCTCCCGGCCTCGAGGCAGGAGGAGCCGCCTGGGACCAGGCTGCTGACGTGACAAGAAATAGCAGCAGCGCCGAGGCGCCGGCATATCGGAGAAGCCGCATGAAGTCCCAGTTCAGTGTTAGCGGGTGGAATTCGACGCCTGTCTGACGGGCACCGGGCAGGAAAGGTTGCAGGGCGAGACGCTCAGCTCCGTGTGACCTGTCGATAGACCTGAAGGAGCTTCTCGAACGAAGCCTCGATGCTGTAGGCGGACGCCGCGCGTTGCGACGCGGCACGGTCCGCACTGAGTCGCGCGGGATCATCCACCAGTGCGTCCAGCTTCAGGACCAGGTCAGCCACGTCCCCCGATTTGAACAGGTAATCGGCGGACAGCGCAAACTGGGGCGTGGCACTCCGGGAGGAATCCGCAATGAGGCACGGCAGCCCGCAGGCCTGCGCCTCGAGCACCGACATGCACTCGACCTCTACCTCGGAAGCATGCACGCAGAGATCGCCGGCAGCGTACCAGTGGATGAGTTCTTCCTTCTTGAGGAAGTTGAACACCGGCGGATTGGGCAGGTCGCGACCCTTCTCCCCGAGTTCTTCGCGCAGCGGTCCGTCACCGAGGATGACGAGCTGGATCCGGTCGCGATGGCGCGAGCGCCGCACGGCGTCGATGACCAGTTCGTGGCGCTTCTCACGGGCGAGGCGTCCGACCGAGAGGAGGACGAACTTCCCGCCGAAGTCGGGGGCGCCCCCTGGCGGCACTGGACGGAACTCGGGTGGAACCCCGTTCGAGATGACCGTGGCCGGCGGCTTCAGCCCGCGCGTGCGGAGTTCACGCTCGGCGAAGGCACTGGGACAGATGACATGATTGGAGCGGTCATAGATCGAGTGCAGGAAGTACCGGTACACCTGCTCGACCAATCCCTGGTTCCGGATCCCGATGTTGTACAGGAGGTGCTCCGCCTGCACGTGAAAGGTCGACACCACCGGCTTCCCCAGCCGTCGCGCCGTGGTGATGGCCTTGATACCCAGGTAGAACGGGAACTGGATGTGGACAACATCCTGGGCCGCGAGGGTCTCCTCGAGGATGGAAGGCGTGGGCCACGCAAACGGCAGCCGCATCTTCCGCATGATGTTGTTGGCGAACGGGATGTAGAACGGACGGAGCACCACCTTGCCAGTCGCAGGTGCGCCAGTCGCAAGGATGGTGACGGTGTGGCCCCGGGCGCGGAGCAGGTCGGTGAATCGGCGCGTCGAGATGACGGCGCCGTTGGCGGCATCATCCCAGGAATCGATCACCATCGCGATGCGGAGGGGACGTTCGCTCACCTCGGCGCCTGCTTCGCCTCCACGGCGGTCCGGCGTGACGCCTCCTGCCTGGCCACAAGCGCATACGCCACATAGTACTTGTAGATGTTCCGCACGTAAGTGACCGTCTCGCGCCCGATGTCCCTTGCTGCCACCACTTCGACGTTGTTGAACCAGACGTTCGGATCGAGTCCCATGTCCTTCGCCTTCGCGCGGAGCTTGGCGACCCGTGCCGGCCCGGCATTGTAGGACGCGAAGGCAAAGAGCGCCCGGTTGAGCGAGTCCATCGGCTCACCCTTGAAGTAGCGATCCAGGATGAAGCGCATGTACTTGGTGCCGGCCTCGATGTTGGGTTCGACCTTCTCGATGCCGGTAATCCCCACGTTGGGGTCCGCCGCCGTCTTCGGCATGACCTGCATGACGCCGATGGCCCCGACGTGACTGCGCCTCGACTGGTCGAGCCCTGATTCCTGGTATCCCTGGGCCGCGAGGAGCAGGTCGTTGAAGCCGTACTGGTCGCCATACTTCTGGAAGAGGGTGACCATGGAGCGGAAGCGCGCCAGGTTTTCCTCCCCGGCGGGGTTCGTGATGTACCCCGCATCCTGCCAGTACCGCTTGTCGATGATGTTCCCGAACGTCGTGCCCTTGGCGTGCGTCTTCGCGAAGGCGTCGACGGCAGCCTTGAGCTCCGGGCTGTGCTTCCGGATGGCCCACGCCGTCTGCCCGCCGGTCGCAAAGGTGACAGCGGGATGCACGGTCACGCTGTCCAGCACTTCACTCCAGAGGTTGGCGACGTGGTCATCGACCACCGTGGCGGGTATCAGCCCGGCGTTGACCATCTCGAGAATGTCCTCGTCCTCGAGGCGTTCATCGGCCGGCTGGACAATGATGGGCTTCCGGCCCGCGTGCTTGAGCGAGTCGTTGACGCGGCGCACCGACTCGAAGTAGCTGCTCGACTGCCGGATGAACAGTTCCGTGCCGGCCAGGTCGCCCAGTGACTGGATCGGCGGGCTCGACGGACCGGTGACCAGGACCTCGTTGACCCCGGTGCGAAGCGGCGCACTGAAATCGACGTCGCGCAGGCGCTTCTCGGTGACGCTGAGGTTGGCCGCGGCAATGTCGCCCCGCCCGGCGATGAGCGCGGGCAGCAGCTCGTTGCGCACCACCGGAACGAACACGATGTGGAGGGCCTTCCGGCCCGGCTTGGCAAACTTCTTGTTGATCTCAGCCTCGAACGCCTCAAAGCGATCAGGAGTGACGCCGCGAATCTTGCCGCGGTCAATGAAGAAATTGGTGCGACTGAGCGTCACCAGCACACGGATACGACCGCGCGTGAGCATCTCGTCGAGGTCGCCGGTCCACTTCCGCGCTGAGCCAACCCCGGGCAGCGAAGGGCCGGATTCGAGCGAGGCGTTGGGCGTCGTGGTGGTGTCGGCGGCAGCGCTGTCCATCGCCGCCATGGCTGCCGTATCTGGCGCGGAAGCGGAGTCCGGCGACGTCCCCGCCTTCTCGCTGCGGCATGCAAGCAGCAGGCATAGCAGCGAGAGGCTGGCAGCGTGGCGGAAGTCGCGGGAAGCCCTCAACTAGCGACGCGTCGCGCCCGCGGGCGGGCGCGACTGCGGTGCAGGTCGTGATTGGGGCGCCGCCGGGCGTTGCTGTGGGGCGCGGCTCGCCGTGTTGTTCCAGTTCTGGGTCGCCTGCTGTCCGCGCTGGCGCGACTGGAAGTCGCGGTTGACGTCGGGCGGCAGCGACGGCCGTGCGGCCGGCGTGGTCGGACGCGTCGTGGGCGCAGGCGCCGGGCGCGCGACAGGCGCAGTGGGGTTTGCGGGCCGGGTCACCGCCCCACCAGGATTGGTCGGCGCGTTGGGCCGCTGTCCGGCGGCAGGCGGAACGGCGGGCGGGGTGCTCCGCCACTGGTTGTTGTCGCGCGTCTGCCAGTTCTGCCCATCCCTGCGATAAATGTTGCCGTCGCGTCCGGCGTAGATGTTGTTCGGCCCGCGGTTCACCGGCTGACCGCGCGGCGGGGCGATGGCCTGTGGCGGCACGTTCCGCGGGCGATTCTGCGGCCGGCTGTAGATGTTGTTTCCCGGAAGGGGCATCGGGCGCACGCCCATCGGCGGACGTCCACCCATCGGCGGACGCATCATGGGAGGCATGGGCATGGGCCTCCAGCCTGGAAAACCCACGAAGGGCGGGCGGAACATCGGTGGCGGCCACATGGGGCGCCCCCAGGGCCCCCACCATCCGCCGATGAACATTGGCGGTCCAACCATGGCTCCCACATGCAGGAACGGTGAGCCGAACCCGAAGCCCATGGTCCAGCCGGTCCACGGGTTCCAGCGCATGCCCACCCCGAAGGTGACGGGGCGTGGAATGAAGACCACCGGCGAAATGAACGGGCGATAGACAAAGCCAGTCCCGAACACCACGGTGCCTCGCATCGGGAACGACCACATGTATCCCGGCGTGTACCCGACGAACACCACCTGCGGCGTGGCCTGGTACACCTTCACGTACCTGACGTTGTATACCGGTGACGTCGGTGGAATCGTTTCCACTGCCGCGGGCACCGAGTCGGCCACCGCCCAGGGACCCTCGGCTGCGCGCGACTCGAACCACACCGCCTGGTCACAGGCGTAGTAGCGCGACCCGATCTTGAGCACGCTGGCGTCGGTATTCCGGGCGTACTGCACGGAGGTGCCCGGTATCTGCTCGAACTCCGGCTTTCCGGCGTACGACACGGTCAGCTTGGTGGTGCTGCGCTCGATGGCTGCCGTCTGCGGGACGTACGTGTCCAGCACCGCCTCGATCGCCTCGTCGGTACCCGCCACCGAGGGGCGCACGTCGCCCTTGGGCGACTCCGGCGAAATCTTCTCGAATACCCTGGGCAGCGAGTCGGGTGCCACGTACGTCCATGGCCCTGCCTCCGTGCTCGCGCGGAACCACCGACCAGCCAGCAGGACATACATCTTCGGGTCGTCGATGGTCCGGAAGACGTCGCGCTCCGTATTGGTGACGTACAGCAGGTCGGTGCCGGTGATCGGGGCCCAGTTGGGCGCGCCGTCCGTCACTACGAGCTCCGTTGGCGACGTGGCCACCACGATTGCCGGCGGTCCGCTCGGTGGCACGCTGTCCCGCTGCAGCGAGTCGGGCACGAGCCTGGCCACGTTGGGCGGCGGCGGGCCACGCATGCGCGACCATGGACCGCTTGGAGAGCGGGACGAATACCAGAGCGGGCCGCCGTTGAGGTAGTAGGTCCGGCCCGAGTGATCGAAAACGACCAGCAATGGCGTATTCACCGCGCGCTGCAGCGAGGTACCCTGGATTGGCTGCAGGATCGGCTCACCGTCGTAGATCAGCAGGGCGGCCGGCGTGGTGGAGAAAATGACCTTCGGTGGGTCGGTGTTCAGGCGGTCCATCGAGCGCTGCTCCGCCTCCACCTGTGCCAGGCTGGCAGTGAAGCGGTCCAGCTCCATCGTGAACTGCCAGTGATCGAGCTCCGGATTGACCAGCGCGCGAAACCGCTTCTCCCGGTCGGCCTCCAGGCCGGGGAAGCGGATGTTGGTCACGTGGAACTGGTCGATGTCCACCGTGCGGCTGTCGCGGTCGGTCTGCGTCCGCGCGGTGAACCAGACCACGCCGAACACCGGCGCGGTGGTGCCCTTCAGCACCACCGACACCGCCGCGCGCGCCGTCAGGGTGATGCCGTCGAGACGGTCGGGCTGCGGCTGGAATACCACCATCGTGCCGGAGTCGGTCTCCAGCTCGCGCGGCCAGCCCACCTCCGCGCCGGTGGCCTGGGCTCGCGCAACCGTTGTCGCCGCAACCAGGAACACCACGGCGCACCCGGCTCCATGCCAGGTGCGCCGAAGCAGTCCCGATCCAATCCACGACATCAATCGATCCACGTTGCCCTGGAGCGCCTACTGCCCCCCCATGAGCGGAATCGCATCTGCCAGTTCGTAGTTGACCGCCGCACGCAGCTTGCTCTCGATCTGGTAGTAACGGGCCACCTTGGTGGGCGGCAGCACTGCATTGAACTTCGGCAGGTACGACTTCATCAACGCGACCCGGTCGCTTTCGATCGAGATGTACTCGTTGGTCAGCTGTGTGGCGACGGCATCGGAGACCGTGCCCTTCCCCGCATTGTACGCGTCCGCGTATGCCTTGATCCCCACACCCATCCGGGTATTCAGCTTCGCCAGGTCCGCCTGGTACGCGTCATAGACCGGCCAGAACGTGGCGTTCTCCTGGGTGGTCAGGACCATGTTGGCGGCGACGAGCTGCCGCTTGTCGGCGCGCAACGCGGCACGGAGACTGTCCATGCTCGGCGTGGTGGTCGCAGGCGTCTGCGCCATCGCGGGGGCGGCAGCCAGGAGGCCAAGGCAAACAAGCATCAACGGACGGTAGCGCATGGTAGCGGACTCGATTCGGTGGAGTTGAAGGTGGCACTTGTCGGTTCCGGCGGCCCCGGAACGGGTCCGGAACAAGATAATGGACATCAGCTTGGAGGAACCCCGCGCCGCGCCTCGAGGAAGCGGGGGTGGATCCGGTCGAAGATGGCGTACACCACCGGGACGACCACCAGGCTCAGCGCCGTGGAGGTAACCAGCCCGCCGATGATCGCCACCGCCATCGGGGCCCGCAGCTCCGCGCCGGCCCCAAATCCGAGCGCGATCGGCAGCATGCCGAGGATGGTGGCGCACGTGGTCATGAGTATGGGCCGGAGGCGGATAGGCCCCGCCGCGAGGATGGCCTCGCGCAGGCTCATGCCACTCGCCCGCAAGCTGGTTGGCGTGGTCCACCAGCAGGATCGCGTTCTTGTTGACGAGCCCGAACAGGAAAATGAGGCCGAGCAGAGACGTCATGCCGAAATCGGTGCGGGAAATGAACAACCCGAGCATGGCGCCCACGCCGGAGAGTGGCAGCGAGAGGGCGATGACCAGCGGGTCCTGCCAGCTGCGGAACAGGAACCAGAGCACCGCCACCACGCACAGTGTCGCGAGCCCGAGCGAGATGGCGAACTGGCCGAAGACATCGGCGGCCTGCGCCGATTCGCCGCCCAGCGCCAGCGACACGCCTGGCGGCAGTAGCGAGGGCGCCACGCGCTCGATCTCGCGGGTGGCGGCCCCGATCGCGTAGCCGCCGACGAGATTGGCATTGACGTGAGCCGCGGGCAGGCCACCCTTGCGCTCCAGCGTCTCGCGGCTGCCGCTGTCGGGAACACCGGTGACCCGCACATCGGCGACACCGGGCAGCGTACCGCAGGTGATCCGCAGCCTTCGCTCGCCCCGGCGGCGAGGGCCGCCCGGTCCTCGCCAACCAGCGCCAGCTGCAGCGGCTTCTGCGCGATGATGGCAAGCAGGGGCACATCCTGCACGCTCAAGTCCGTCCCTCGTTCAGAGGGAAGTCGTTGCCGGATCCGCTCCCGGACCTGGCGAGTGGAGAGGCCTGGTTCGTCGCGCACGCGGACGTGGAGGATCGCCCGGTCGTGATCCCCCGCCGCGGTACCAGCCACCGCGAACACGTCGGCCACACCGGAATCGGCCCGGATGAATTCGGCGACGCGCATCGTGATGTCGCTGGTCGCGTCGAGCGAGGTTCCCCTCGGGGCAGTGATCACCACGAGGAACTCGTTCCGGTCGAACCGCGGGATGAACCCCTTCGGGATCAGGGGAATGATGGCCACGCCGGCCACGAGCGACAGCACGGCCAGCAGCACCACGACGGTGCGATGCGCGAGTGACCATGACAGGAGGTCGCGGTAGCGCGCGGCGAATCGGGTCCACCGTCCCTCGCCGGGCGTTGCATGCTTCCCCGGCCGCGGGACGGAGCCACCAGGAGGAAAGCAGCGGGGAGAGCGTGCGCGCGACAAGGAGCGACGTCACGACGGCCGCAGAAATGGTAAGGCCGAAGGGGCGGAAGAAGATCCCGGTGACACCGCCCATCAGTCCCACCGGCAGGAACACTGCGACGATCGTGAGCGTCGCCGCCGTGACCGTGAGGCCGATTTCATCGGTGGCGGCGATCGCCGCCACATGGGGCGGATCACCCCGGTCGATGTGCCGCTGGATATTCTCCACGTCCACGATGGCGTCGTCGACAATGATCCCGATGACCAGCGCCAGCGCGAGCAATGTCAGCGTCTCCAGCCCGAACCCGGCCAGCTTCATCACCACGAACGTACCCAGCAGGGAAATCGGAATGGCCAGCGCCGAGATGGCGGTGGCCTTCCAGCTCCGGAGAAACGGGAAGATGACGAGCACCGAGAGCGCCACCGCCAGCCAGAGCGCATCCATCGTGGCGCGCGTGCTGCCGCGGATGAAGTCCGCCTGCGTGACGGCGGGGACTGCGTGAATATCCTGGTTGTCCCACTGCAGCCGCCGCACCACCGAGTCCACCTGGCGCACCACCTCGATGGTGTTGGCGCCCGCCTCCTTCACCACCTCGAGCGCCACGCCCTGCTGCCCATTCAGCCACGCCTTGGTGTGCGGGAGCGCCGTGTCCACCGCCGTGCCACCCAGCGCCGCTACCGCCTCAGGATCGACGCCGAGCGGCACCACGCGAAGCACGCCCGGCACCGCCTGGATGGCGGGCAGGAAGGTGCCCAGCGCCGTGCCCATCAGCTGTGCCGGCGTGCGATACTCACCCACGAGCACATAGGTGACCACCGGCGACTCGTTGATGTCGATGGGTCGCGTGTTCGGCGTGATGCCACCCGGGAGATCGAGACCGGCGAGCGCGGAGTCGACGCGGCGGCGTGCCTCGCGCAGGGAGACTCCCACCTCGAACTCGACCGCGACCAGCACCTTGCCCGGCGACGTGGTCGACTCGAGGCTCTTGAGGTCGCGCAGCCCATGCATGCGCCGCTCGATCGGCAGCGTGACGGCCGCCTCCGCTCCCTGCGGCGAGAGCCCCGGCGCACTGGCGGTAACCACCACCAAGGGAAAGGTGACATCGGGAAAGAGCGCCAGGCGGAGATGGCTGTAGGCCCACGCGCCAGCGAGGGAAACGAGCACCCACACCACCACCGTGGCGCGCGGGTGCCTGAGGGCGAGCCTGGAGATGTTCAGGCGCTCGCGGAGGGTATTCGCGTCGGACAGTTTCACGGACCAGACTCTACCGGGCGAAACCAAGGACGGCAACGGGTCGTCCGGTCCGGAAGACGTCCCCCGCTACCCCAAGCCGCCCCACCCCAGACACCCGAGGCCCGATGCGCTCGCCCGTCGTCCTGCTACGCGTTGGTGTTGCGACCCTGATGTTCATTCACGGCTCCTTCCGCGCTGCCACCGGGGGCGTGCCGCTTTTCGGTGAATGGCTCTCGAGCATCGGGTTTCCGGCCGGCGTGGCATGGGCTGCCGCCGTCACCACGATCGAGATCGTCGCCAGCGTGCTGCTGGCCTCCGGCCGATTCGTCATCCCGATTGCCGGCTACCTCGTGTTCCAGCTGCTGCTCGGCATCGCCCTGGTCCATGCCCGGGACGGCTGGTTCGTGGTCGGTGGGGGCAGGAACGGCGCGGAATACAGCGTCCTGCTCATCCTTTGCCTTGTGGTAATCGCATGGGATCAGCGGCGGCAAAACGCCTAGCGCGAGGCTAGATTGGTGATCCTGAAACCCTCACGGAGGCATGCCATGGCGGAACCCACCGCCGAGCGGACAACATCAGTCACCGAACTGGTCGCGGAGCGGTTGTACCGCGCCCGCACCGTCATCTTGAGCGGCGAGATCAACCAGCGCCTGGCGGCCAGTGTCAGCGCCCAGATGCTTGCGCTGGCCGCCGATTCCTCGGAGCCGATCACGATCTACCTCAACTCGCAGGGCGGGCACGTCGAGTCTGGGGACATGATCCACGACATGATCCGCTACCTCGCCCCGCGCGTGCGCATCGTCGGCACGGGCTGGGTGGCGAGTGCCGGCGCGCTGATCTTCGTGTCGGTGCCGCGTGAAGACCGCTTCTGCCTGCCGAACACCCGCTTCCTGCTGCACCAGCCGGCCGGCGGCGCCGGCGGCACGGCGAGCGACATCCAGATCGAGGCGCGCGAGATCCTGCGCATGCGCGACCGGCTCAACCGGATCTTCGCGCGGCAGACGGGACAGCCGCTGGAGCGGATCGAGGAAGACACCCATCGCGACTTCTGGCTCACCGCGGAAGAGGCGCAGCGCTACGGCATCGTCGGGAAGATCATCGCCAAGGCGACCGAGCTTGCGTAAGACGGCGCGCCGATAATGCTCCTGGCCTGGATGCTGGCGGCGCAGGAGGCTCCCAAGGATGAGATGGCCGACATCATCCGGGCGGCGGTGGCGCCGGTGTTCCTGCTGTCGGGCATCGGCGCGTTTGTCCTGGTGCTCACGCAACGCCTCGCGCGGGTGATGGATCGACTGCGTGCCCACGGTGATGACGGCGTGTCGAACGCGGCCAGTCGCCTGGTGCTGCAGCGGCGGGGCAAGTTCATCGTGACGGGACTGCGCCTGCTCACCCTCTGTGCCCACATGGTATGCGGCGTCGTGGTGGCGCTCTTCCTGGATTATTTCACTGACCTGCCGCTCGACCCCCTCGTCGCGGTCCTGTTCATCGGGGCCATGGTGATGCTGAGCGCCGCCCTGTACTGCCTGTTGCGCGAGGTGGGGCTCATCAACCAGGGCTCACCGGACGACTCCTAGGGTATCTCCGGAGCTCGCATGCATCCACGCCTGCAGGAAATCGATGGCTTCCTCGCTGAGCGCCGCGCCGAGGTCCTTGACGCCGTCGCCAGCTTGGATGAACCGGAGCACGCCATCGTCCCGCCGGGGTCGTGGTCCGTCGCATCGATCGTGGACCACCTGCGCCTGACCGAGACCTCGGTGTCGAAGCTCCTGCACGTAACGGTGTCCCGGCTGCCGGCCGAGGCCCGGGTGAAGGAAACCGACACCGACTCGGTGCTGCATCGCCTCGACCATTCGAGAATGGCGAACCGCGATCGCCGCGCCGTGGCACCGGCCATCGTGCAGCCGCGAACCGACCTTTCCCTGGCCGATGCCCTGGCCGGCCTCGAGGCCTCGCGGGCCACGCTCCGCAACTCCCTGCGGGAAGCCGACGGTCTCGCATTGGGGAACTTCAGTTTCCCGCACCCCGCGTACGGCACACTCGATTTGTACCAGTGGCTCGTGTTCGTGGGCCTGCACGAGTCCCGGCATGCCTGCCAGATCCGTGAACTGGGCGAGACCCGCCTCGATCCGTGACCCGTTCAGCCCAGGTGGAACTACGGGGACGGATCCACGACGGCCCAGAGATCGTTTTCACGATCCGGATGCTCGAGCGGCTCCGGATCGTGCGGGTCGGCAAGTAGCCAGGCAGCAGGGCAGGATTGAACAGAATTGAAATGGAGATGGACATGACAGATCACATCACGGAAACGGCGGTCCTCGGCGGCGGCTGTTTCTGGTGCATTGAAGCAGTGCTCGAGCGGCTGGAAGGGGTGTCGAAGGTGGTATCGGGATATGCCGGCGGAAAGCTGCCCAGCCCAAGCTACGAACAGGTGTGCAGTGGAACGACGGGGCATGCCGAGGTGGTGCAGGTGGAATTCGACCCGGCGGTCATTTCCTACCGTGACCTGCTCATCGTCTTCTTTGCGATGCACGACCCGACCACGCTCAACCGGCAGGGCGCCGATGTCGGTACCCAGTACCGGTCGGTCATCTACTACGAGAGCGAGGCCCAGAAGAACACCGCTGAGGCACTCGTCAAGGAACTGAACGGCGAGGGCATCTGGGGCAGCACAATCGTGACCCAGATCGAACCGGCGCCGCGGTTCTACCCCGCCGAGCTGTATCACCAGCAGTACTTCCAGCGGAACCAGAACGCCGGGTACTGCCAGGTCGTCATCGCCCCGAAAGTGGCGAAGCTCCGGCAGAAGTTCGCGCATCGGCTCCGGCCGGCCGGGGCCGGCGCATGACCGAGGCCCGACGGGCCCTGTTCCTCATCTTCGGGATGCCGGCCATTCTGGCCGTTGTCTACTATGGCTGGCTTGCCGCAGCCGTGCTGCGGACCCGCTATACGTGGCGTGACATGGACTGGAACGGGGACGGGCGCACGAGTATCGGCGAGTTCTTCCAGACCGCCGATGTCATCGAGCGACCTGTCGAGCAGAATGGCCAGGCCTGCGTGGAACTGGTCTGGACGCGGAAGGGCACCGTCCTGCGTATCGAGTGTCCCTCCGCCCTGCCAGGCTAGGCCCTACTTCTTCGCGTCCTTGCTCTCCGCCGGCTTGTCCTTGCCCGCCGGCGGCGGTGGCTTGGTCGCCTTCCTCTTGATCAGCGGCTTCTTCGGCAGAAGATCCTTCTTCTCGATCTCGAGCCAGATTCGGCCGAGCCCCTTCGCATCGACGAGTACGCCACGCTGCACGGCCCGCACACTCAGCGCCTGGGCATCGCTCACCGCACCCCTCAAATAGATCCCCTCGGCCAGGGGCCGGTTGATCTCCTTGTTCACGAGTCTGCACCACCTCCGTCAGCAAGGCCTCGACGGGAAGCTTGGCTTCCTGGCGCACTTCGTCCAGCAAGGGGCCGTTGACGAGCCAGCCGGCGGCCTTCTCCAGGTAGCCGCGTGACCTCACGTCGAAGGTGAGGTCGGGCACCGTGATCAGCTTCGTCACCGAGTCGTAGACTCGGCGTGCCCACCACGTACACCGTGCCATTGGCAGCGCCGGAGATCGTGACGCCCAACAAGATCTTCCCCATGCCAGCCGGCCGCGCGACGATGTGCTCGATCTTCACTCGCTTCCAGCCGCTGCCGACGGACTTTCCAGTGGCCGCCTTCTCCAGGAGCTTGTTGGCCGCTGCGTAGTAGAGCGTTCCCTCCATGAGACACGTCGGCGGTGTCGACGACGGCCTCCGTCCGGCCCAGCTGCGGGAGCGGGACGGTATCATCGGGAGGACGCTCGCCGGCGCGAATGCGTGGCTTGGCCTGCAGGTCGAGCCTCGCCGTCAGCGTCGAATCAGTAGCGGTGATCGGGCCGAGTGCGACTTCCTGCGGCCGGATGCGAAACCAGAGCTGGCCCTTGGCGATCGAGATTGGTCGTCTGCAACTTGCCCCAGAGCTCGTCCACCGGCTTCCGGATGCTGATCTTCGCGATGCTCGAGTCCATCTTGGCGAGTTCACCCTCCAGGGCACCCTTCACCCCGTCGATGATCTTCTCGGTGACGTCGATCTTGAGGAAGGTGATCTCACACTGGTCGCGCTCCGTGGTGGTGGGGCGCTCGAACTTCACCAGGTGACTCTTTGTCTGGAGATGCCAGTTGGGCGAGATATCGTAGGTGGAGCTGACCGTGAGCCGCAGCCGCGGCTTCTCCTCGCCCATGCCGCACGATACCGGGATGACCACGAGGAAGGGCTTGGCCCAGGCGTTGGCCCGGTACTGGAACGCCGCCGATACGGTGACGGTGTTGTCCTTGAAGCTGAACTCCAGGGGTGACCGCGTCAGTTCGGCGGCCACCCACACCTTGGGGCTCTTCACCACCAGCTTGCGCTTGTCCTTGTCGACGCTCCCGATGACGCGCGGGATGCGCTGCTCGATCTGGTCGATCAGCGAGCGATAGTCGAAGACGATCGGGGCGCTGACGTACGAGTTGGGCTGCGTTTCCTCCGGTGCCGGCAAGTCGTCAACGCTCACCTCCGCCTCAGGAATTTCCAGCTTCTGGTGCCTGCAGCCGGCCACAGCCAACAGGATGCACAGCGCGATCAGGCGGTCTCGTGTCACCAGCTTCTCCGGAGGGGTCGCCGGGTAAGATAGTCGTGCGAGAAGGCGCCCTGCCTATGGTGTCGCCGGCGCGGCCTTCCCCTTGGCGAAATCGCCCGCCTTGACCGTCACGAACGCCGATGGGATCGACGTACCGGCGGAAGGCCTCGTGAAGTTGTTCCGGCGTCAGGGAGCGCACCTTCGCCTCGAAGGCCGCGTCCCAGGCGAGCGTCCTCCCCAGGAAGGCATCCTGTGCGAGCGCCGGGGCCAGTTCATTGTCCTGCGAGCGCGAGAGCTGCCGCGCCTGGAGGTACCCCTCCTTCGCCTTCGCGACCTCGTCCCTGGTGAAGCCACTCCGGAGCACACTATCCAGCACCTGGGAGAATGCCGCCTGCAGCTTGGCGGCGTTCTCCGGCGCATAGATGGCCACGCCGAGATACTGGCCGTACTGGTCGAGCGGCGATGCGAAGAACTGCGAACCCGCGAAGTAGCTCAGGCCTTCCTTCTGCCGGATCTGTGTCGCCAGGCGCGAATTGAGGAACCCGCCGCCCACGATGTAATCCGCGAGTTCCATTGCCGCGTAGTCGGGATCGTCGTCGCGGAGCTTGAGTGCCTTCCCGGACATGAAGAAGGCATTGGCCTTGTCGGGCGTCTCGATGGTGACGCCGGTTCCCTTCACGTCGAATACCTGCTGCGGCACCCGCACGTACGGACGTCGGGCTCTTCCAGCTGCCGAGCGACTCGGTGAGGAGCGCATTGACTTCGGCCGCGTCGAAATCGCCGACGATGGCCAGTTCCCCGCTGCTGGCGCCCAGGAACTGCGCGTAGAAGGCCTGGATGTCCGCCGGGGTGGCGGCGGTGTAGTCCGCGACGGACTCGTCGAAGGTCGGGGTGGCGCGGGGATGTCCCTTGGGCCAGGGGTTGACCGTGCGATTGTATGCCTGCGAGCCAAGGGCAATCGGGTCCGACCGCTGCTGCTCGAGCGCCGCCAGGTTCTCCTGCTTGAGCTGCTCCAGTTCCTTCGGGTCGAAGGACGGTTCGCGCAGCACCGCCGAGAGCAGCTGCAGCACAGCCGGCAGGTTGGGCCGCGTGGTCTCGATCGTCGCGTTGAGCTGCGTCGGCCCGCCACTGATCGACACCTTCGCCTTGAGGCTGTCGAGCTTGTCCTTGATCTGCTGGCGCGAGAGGTTGCGGGTTCCCCGCATCAGCATGTCCACCGTGAGATCCGCCACGGCCGCCTTCCCCGTCACCCCCTCGAGCGTGCCGTAGTGCAGCGTCAGGGTCGCATTCACCGACTGACCCCGGGTCTTCTTCGTCAGGTAGGACGTCTTGAGGCCTGAGGGCAGCGTGCCCCGCACGATGCGCGCATCCACCGCCGCGGGAGACGGATCGAATGCCTCGCCGGCAGCGACGGTGGCCTGGCCGCGGTAGTCCTTCACCAGCGCCGCCACATCCGGCTCAGGCGGCAGCGGTGCCCGGTCGGGCTTCTCGGTGGGAATGAAGCGGCCGATCGTGCGGTTGTCCGGCTTGAAATAGGTGCGCGCCACGCGCGCGACATCGTCGGGCGTCGCCGCCTTGATGCGATCGCGGTAGATGAACAGCAACCGCCAGTCGCCGCTCGCCGCCCAGTTGCTGAGCGTGAGCCCCACCTGGTCCGACTGGTTGAGGAGGAGGTCGATGTTCTTGAGGATCGTGCCGCGCGCGCGATCCACCTCTTCCGCGGTCGGCGGACTGATCGAAAGCGAGTCGAGGGTCGCCACCATGACGCGCTCGGCGTCGGCGAGCGAGCCATCCTTTCGCACTTCGGCGCGCGTCACTATCGTGGTCGGCTCGCGGAAGGCGTAACTGCTGCTCGACACGCTGGCCGCGAGGCCCGGCGCCACCAGCGCCTTGTAGAGCCTGCCTGACGGCGCCGAACGGAGAATCTCTGCCAGCAGGGCCACCGACGCGTAGTCGGCATCACCGGCCGGGGGCACCTTGTACAGCGCCATCGCCACCTGCACGTCGCCGACGCGCCGCAGCGTCACCGACCGCTCGCCGTCCTGCTCTGGATCGCGAGTGTACGTCGGCCAGAGCACGTTGTCCCCGGTGCGCTTCGGGCGGGGAATGCTGCCGAACTTCTGCTCGACCAGCCGGATGGCGGTGGCCGGGTCGAAGCGACCAGCGATCACCAGCTGGGCGTTGTCGGGCTGGTAGTGCCGGTGATAGAACGCCTGCAGGCGCTCGATCGGCACGTTCTCGATGTCCGACCGGGCGCCGATCGTCGAGTTGCCGTAGTTGTGCCAGAGGAACGCCGTGCTGGTGATGCGCTCCTCGAGGATCGAACCCGGGTCGTTCTCGCCCAGTTCGAACTCATTCCGCACCACCGTCATTTCGGAGGCGAGATCCTTCTGCGCGATGTAGCTGTTGATCATCCGGTCGGCTTCGAGGTCGAGCGCCCAGGTGAGGTTGGCGTCGCTGGCCGGAAAGGTCTCGTAGTAGTTCGTCCGGTCGGTCCAGGTCGTGCCGTTCGGGTCCGCGCCGTGTGTGCTCAGTTCCTGCGGAATGTTCGGGTGGCGCGGCGTCCCCTTGAACACCAGGTGCTCGAGCAGGTGCGCCATGCCGGTCTCGCCGTAATTCTCGTGACGGGACCCCGACGAAGTAGACGATGTTGACGGTGGTCGTCGCCTTCGACTCGTCGGGGAAGAGCAGGAAGGTGAAGCCGTTCGGCAGGCTGTACTGGGTGATCCCCTCGACGGTGGGTCCCTTCACCGCCCTTGCCGTGGCAGGCCGCTTCGCTGCTGGTTGCTGCTGTGACGACAGGGGGGCGGTTATTGCCGGAGATGCCAGGAACAGCAGCGCGAGCAGGCGCAGGGCGGTGCGAAGCGACGACATGTCCACTCTCGGAAAAGGGGGGTTGGAGCCTGCCACCTCATACGCACCGGACCCCCGCCGGGTTGCACCGGCTTTAGGGCCGGGAGAACCCCCCGCTCGGGCGAGCCTTGGGCCCCTTGGCGGTGCCGTCCCGCAGCCGCACCATGGCCTGCTGGCGGGTACGCACGTTGAGGCGGTGCAGCACCTGCTCGGCATGGTGACGGACCGTATGCGTCGTCAGCTCCAACATACGCGCGATGTCGGCGGTGGTGTGTCCCTGGGCCAGCAGCAGTGCCACCTCGGCCTGCCGCGGGCTCAGCCCAAACCGCTGCTGGACGTTGTCCGACGTGAGGCGACGGGCCGCACGCCGCTCGACCACCAGCACGAACCACTCGGGCTCGGTCATGCCTTCGAGGGTGATCGGCTGGAGACGGACCCGCTTGCTGCCGCGAACGGCGCTCTCGCCTGCCCGGGGCACCCGCACCAGCTCGCCCTGTTCGTTCTTGACCAGCTCGCCCAGGCGCCCCCAGGCATCCGTGATCAGGTCGGCGGAGGCAGTGGCCGGGAAGGCGTCGTGGAACGCGGCGTTCTCAGACAGGAGGGTCCGATTCAGGTGCACCACGGCGATTGGCATCGCCAGGGCATCCAGCCCCTGCGCCAGGATGTCGAGCTGCGCCTGCCGGACGCCGCTCATCGCCCCGGCCCCCTCAGCACCATGCTCCGCACTATGAGCTGCCACAGAACCTCCGGGGCGACCATGGGTCAATCGACCCATATGTTAGACCTCAAATGCGCCAGAGGCCTGCTCGCGGCAGGCCTCTGGCCGACGTGAATGCCTTGTGCAGGGCTCCCCGGTCCCGCCCGGGGGCTCGGGAACCGCCGCACGACAGCAAAGTCGTCACGTGGTGTGACAGTAATGGTATGTAACAAGGCTACGGGACTATCGGGGCGGGCGCAACCGTCAGCTATTGGGCGCGGAGGGATTTGGCTCCTCCCGGGCCCCATCCCGCGTTCGACCGGCAGCTCTTCACGCTCGGCCCACTCCGTCCAGGATCCAGCGTAGATGCGCACGCGCGGAAAGCCGAGGAGGTACGTGAGCACGAAATACACGTGACTCGCCTCGGTCGCACTGTTGCAGTAGAGGATGATGTCCCGTTCGGGCACGATCCCCTCGGCGACGTATCGGGCACGCAGGCTGTCCACGGAACGAAAGACCCGGCCGAACCCAACGGTCTCGAGGTCATCCTGCCAGTAGTGGTTGACGGCACCGGGAAGGTGTCCCTGTCGCATCTGGGAGCCTGCGTCCCCCACGTACTGTTCATGGGGACGGGCGTCGACGAGCAGCACGCCAGTCTCGAAGCCGTGCTGCACATCGGCAATCGTCGCCACGGCCGGCCGGAAGGATCGCGAGTTCCACCAGCGCCCGGCCGGCTCGACATCGGGATACCGTCGCGCGATCTCCCTTCCCTCGAGACTCCACTTGGACGAGCCGCCATCGAGGAGATACACCCTGGGGTGCCCCATGGACGCGAGTATCCAGACGGCGAATGTCGCGTCGATGTTCAGTGTTTCGCCCGTGCTGTACACCACGACCGGCACGGCGGGATCGAGTCCCAGGCGCTTGAACAGCTCGCGGTACCACGGCGCATCGAGCAGCTGCACCGGGACACCGCCCTTGCTGGCACGCAGCGTCTCGATGTTGAGGTACTGCGCCCCGGGCAGGTGACCCTTCAGGTAGGTCCACACGTCGAGGCGCACGTCGAGCAGCCGCAGCGGCACGCCGCGCTCCTGCCATGCCGCCAGTGAATCAGTGGAAAGAAGCTGGGGCACGGTTGCAGCCTGCTGTGCCGAGGCCCCGGCAGGAAGCCAGGCAAGGGCGGTCGCGACCAGGAGCGCGCGTCGCCGGTTCACTTTCCTTCCTCCGGCGCCTGGTCGGTGCCGAGTCCCATGACCTCGCGCTCCATTTCAACGTAGACACGATTGGCATTGCGCCGCAGCCGGCTATTCAGCGACACCGGGCGATCCTCGTCGGCGGGAGGCAGTGAGCGCCATCGCGCGGCGCATCGGCACCCCACCCTCGACCGCCGCGCGCATTTCCGCGCGCAGGGCCGTGATGTAGCTGCGGGTCGAATCGATGAGTGCCTGGGGATTGGTGACGATGCGACCATGCCCCGGAACGATGACCCGCGGCTGGAGCTGCTCGATGGCATCGAGCACGCGCAGCAGCGCAATGGAGCTTCCGTCGATCACCATCGTCACGCCATCCTCCACCAGCACGTCGCCGGCGAAGAGAATCCCGTCGTCGGGCAGCCAGAGCATCAGGTCTCCCGGCGAATGCGCGGCGCCGGGGTGCCAGACGACCACCCGCCGGGCGCCCAGCCGCAGCGTGTCGGCCGCGGTAACCGGGCGATCGGGAACATTGGCGAACTCGAACCCGAGCATCTCCTGCAGCCCCACCACCTGGTCCCAGTCTGCCACCATCTGGTCGGGCCCGCCCTCGGAGGCGAGGATGTTGGCATCGGGATGGGCAATGATGATGGCGCCAGCTCGCTTCATCGCGATGGCGCCGAACTGCATGTCGGGGTGATGCGCGTACAGGACGAACCACCCGATGGGGAGGGGGGTGCGGGTGCGGATGGTGCGCAGCACGGCGTCGCCCTGCACCGGACTGGCCAGGCCTCCGATCACCAGGACGCCTCCTGGCGACACGACGAACCCGGCATTGGGCCGACCCTCGACGCCCTTGCCGGAGTCTCCGGACACCACGAAAACGCCGGGTGCGAGCTCGCGCAGCGGATAGACGGTCGTCGACGTGGTTCGCGTGAAGGCGTTGTAGCGCGGCTTGACCTGGGCGCTGGCAGGCACAGAGACGAGCGTCGCCGCGAGCAGGAAGGTGAGTCGGAGCGTCAGGTGGTGCTGAACGCGATCTGCGCCGTCTGCTCGAACACGGCACCCTTGTTGTCGACCCAGCGGATCGTGAGCGGTCCTTCACGATCGGCGATGAGCGGGAACGTCACCACGGGATCGCGACTGATGCCGGAGGTCCAGATGAAGTGCGCCACCTGCGACCCGGCATACACGACCGTCACGTCCTTGATGAAATACGCCGGGATCGGCTGGCCATCGGCCGAGCGGAAGAAGCCGGTGTCCATCGGGTGCTGCACGATGGCGCTCACCGAAATGATGTCGCCCTGCTGGATCTTCGCTGGGAACGCGGATGCGCGCTTCGCCGATGGTCATCAGCCGCACCCGTTCAGCGACACGTTGACCCGGGCATAGTCGGCCCACACGTCGCCGGTGTTCGTCTCGACGATGGCACGCACCCAGGTGGTCCGCTTCATCTTGATGCGGAACTGGAGCGAGAGCTTGCCCATGGCCGGGGTGACGTCGAACGCCGCCAGGTGCGGATCAGGATTGTGATCGACGATGAGGTGCACCGCCTTCACATAGTTCGTCCGCGGTCATCGGCAGGTCGGGCGCCTCGATGATGACCGGCACCACCCGACCATCCTCTGCCACGACCGGCATGTCGAGGAGCACCTGGCCGCGACGGATGGGTCGGTCGCCGAAGAGGTCCTTGAGGATCTGCGCCACCTGCTCGTTGGGCACTTCCGGGTCGGGATCGAGGGCCTGCCCGACGAGACGTCCTGGCCGAAACGCCTGCCCCGCGGCGACGGTCAGGCCCACGGCCAGACCCTGCTTCAGGAATTCGCGGCGCGGCTCATTGGGCGTGTGTGACATGGATTGAACTTCCGCTACAACTCGTTAGTTTGCAAGGCCATACCGCCCATCGAGCAACCGGGCGTTTCATCCGCAGTCGCGAGGCGCCGTGGACGCAGAAATAGTGCATCAGGTGTCCCTCTTCGAGAAGTGCCGGCAGTTCACCAAGGCACGCGAAATCCAGGCTGCGGGTCTATACCCGTACTTCAAGCCGATCTCAGAGTCCGAGGACACTGTCGTCATCATCGAGGGCAAGCGGCGCATCATGCTGGGCTCGAACAACTATCTCGGCCTCACGCACCATCCGAAGGTCCTCGAAGCGGCCCAGAAGGCGCTGCACCAGTACGGCTCCGGGCTGCACCGGCAGCCGGTTCCTGAACGGCACCCTGGACCTCCACGAAAAGCTGGAACACAACCTTGCCACGTTCCTGGGCAAGGAAGCGTGCCTCATCTTCTCCACCGGCTACCAGGCCAACCTCGGCCTCATCTCCGGGCTGATCGGTCGCGGCGAGGTGGTGCTGCTCGACAAGCTCGATCATGCGTCGGTCGTCGACGGCGCCAAGATGAGCTACGGCGAGACGGAGCGCTTCAACCATGGCGACCTGGCCGGGCTGGAGCGGAAGCTGGAGCGCGAGCGCGACAAGGCAGGTCGCGGCACGATGATCGTGGTGGACGGCGTCTACTCGATGGAAGGCGACATCGCGGACGTCCCGAACCTCGTGCGCATCGCGCACAAGCATGGCGCGGCGCTGGCCGTGGACGACGCGCACTCGATCGGCGTGCTCGGGCCCAATGGCCAGGGCACCGCGGCCCACTTCGGGCTCACCGACGAAGTCGACATCATCGCCGGCACCTTCTCCAAGTCGCTGGCGTCGATCGGCGGCTTCGTGGCGTCATCCGAGAGCGTCATCCACTACCTGCGGCACCACAGCCGCCCGCTCATCTTCACCGCGTCGCTGCCGCCCGCCAACACCGCCGGCGTGCTCGCGGCGCTCGAGGTGCTGCAGTCGGAGCCGGAGCGGCGCGAGAGCCTCTGGGCCAACACCAACCGGCTCCAGGCCGGCTTCCGCCAGCTCGGCTTCGACATCGGGCCGTCGGAAACGCCGATCCTGCCGGTGCTGATCGGCCCGCTGGAGAAGACCTTCATCATGTGGCGGCAGCTGTTCGACGCCGGTGTATTCACCAACCCGGTGGCCCCGCCGGCGGTGCCGCCGTCGCAGTGCCGCCTCCGCACCAGCGTCATGGCCACCCACACCTTCGACCAGATCGACTTCTGTCTGGAGCAGTTCGGGCGCATCGGCCGCGAGCTGGGCGTCATCTGACGCAGGTTACCGTCCGCCCGGTGCGCTCGCGCCGGGACCTGAAGTGGTTCATCGACCTTCCCTACCAGCTGTTCGCCGGCGATCCCGTCTGGGTTCCGCCACTCCGGCTTCGACATCGACATGACGCTCGACCGGCAAGAAGAACCCCTTCTTCGAGCACGCCGAGGCGGAGTACTTCCTCGCGGAGCGCAGTGGCACGGTCGTCGGCCGGATTGCCGCCATCGAGAACCGGCTGCACAACGAGACCCACGGCGACCGCGTGGGCTTCTACGGCTGGTTCGACTGCATCGACGACCAGTCGGTGGCCGATGCCCTCTTCGCCACCGCCGCGGCGTGGCTCCGCGCGCGAAAGCTCGACGTGATGCGCGGGCCGGCGTCGTTCTCCACCAACGACCAGTGTGGCCTCCTGATCGATGGCTTCGACACGCCCCCCACCCTGCTGATGCCGCACAACCCGCCCTACTACGTGCGCGCTCACCGAGGCGGCGGGCTTCGTCAAGGCGAAGGACCTGCTGGTATACCAGGGCGGCGCGATGGAGCAGTACGTGCCGGTCCCTGAGCGACTGGCGCGCGGCACGGAGCTCATCCAGAAGCGGCAGGGCATCACCCTCCGCGCGCTGGACATGAAGGACTTCCCCGCCGAGGTGGAGCGGATCAAGGAGATCTACAACGCGGCGTGGGAGAAGAACTGGGGATTCATCCCCATGACCGACCACGAGATCGACCACCTCGCCAAGGCGTTCAAGCCGGTCGTCATTCCCGAGCTCGTGCCGTTCGCCGAGAAGGACGGCAAGATCATCGCCTTCGGCCTCGTGCTGCCCGACCTCAACTCCGCGCTGGTGGGGAACAAGAGCGGCGGGCTGGTGCGCTTCCTGGTGAAGACGTTCTGGCTGCTGAAGACGCACCGGCTGCGTCGGTGCCGCATCATCCTGCTTGGCATCCTGCCGGAGTGGAGGGGCCGCGGCGTCGACGCGATGCTCTACCACTGGATCTGGACCAAGGCGGGCGAGCAGAAGATCTACTGGGGCGAGGCAGGCTGGATCCTGGAGGACAACCCCGCGATGAACGCAGGCCTCGAGAAGATGAACTTCCGCGTCTACAAGACCTACCGCCTGTACGACCGCCCCGCATGAAGGCGATGGTGACCGGAGGTACCGGATTCGTCGGGAGCCATCTCGTCGACCGGCTCCTCGCGTCGGGACATGACGTGACCGCGCTGGTGCGCTCGCCGGCGAAGGCCGCGGGACTCGAGGCGCGCGGTGTCCGCCTGGTGAAGGGCGACCTTCACGACGAGGCGGCGATTCGCGACGCGGTCCGCGGGCAGAATGTGGTGTACCACGTGGCCGCGCTGGTGGCGGCAAAGGACGAGGCGGAATTCTTCCGGGCCAACCGCGACGGCACGGCCAACATCGTGCGCGCCATGGAGCAGCTTGCGCCCTATGCCCGGCTCGTGCACGTGAGTTCGCTCGCCGCGGCGGGACCGGCGGCGCTCGGCGTACCGCGCACCGCCGACCAGCCCGAGGCGCCGGTCACCATGTATGGCCGGAGCAAGCACGCGGCCGAACAGGTGGTGCGCCAGAGTCACCTGCCATGGGTCATCGCGCGGCCACCGGCGGTGTATGGCCCGCGCGACAGCGACAACTTCCTGCAGGTGTTCAAGCTGGTGCGATCGGGCCTCGCACCGCTCTTTGGTGACGGTTCCCAGGAACTGTCGATGGTGTACGCGCCCGACCTGGCGCGGTCGCTCGAACTGATCGGCAGCACGCCCGGCATCGAGGGTCGCTCCTACTTCACGAACCATCCCGAAATCGTCACCACCAGGGACCTCGTCGGCCGCATCGGCAAGCTCATGGGCCGCGAACGTGCGCATCATTCCCATTCCCCAGCCCGCGGCGAAAGTGCTGCTCGGCGCCGCGGGCCAGGTGGCCGGACTCCTCGGCAACCGGACGATCCTCCGGGCCGACAAGGCGCACGATTTCTTCTCGCCCGGCTGGACGGGAGATCCCACGCAGCTGATGTCCGAGACGGGATGGACGCCGGAGCACGACCTCGACCGTGGCCTCGCGGCCACCAAGGCGTGGTACCAGGACTCAGGTTGGCTTCCCCGCTAGTCCCGCCGCCGGAAAGTGGCGCCCCGCGGTGGCGCGCCGCCGAAATCTTCCTCGCGACCTATGCGGCGATCGTGACATCACCGCCCTCACCCGCCTCGACCTGACGCGCGGCAACTGGTTCGTCGCGCTCGCGCACCTGCTCATCGTCGTGTGGCTCTGGCTGGTGACGCGCCCCGGCCTGGGCGCCGCCGGCCGGCTCCTGCGCGAGGTCATGCCCCTGATCCTCGTGCTGGTCAGCTACGCCGCACTGGATGTGCTGAGCGGTGGCGGACAGCTGAGGGCACATGACGACGTGCTGCTGGCGCTGGGAGGAAGCGGCGTTCGGGATGCAGCCAGCCCGCGACTGGTGGCGTGGGCACACCAGCCCCTTCTGGTCGACGCTGCTGCATGGTGTCTACTTCGGCTATTACCTGATCCTCGCGGTGCCGGCGTTCTTCTTCCTGCTGACCGGAAACTGGCCTGCCTTCCGGCGATTCACGCGCAACGTCGTGTGCACGTTCAGCGTCTGCTCGCTTGTCTTCGTGCTCTACCCGGTCGCGGGTCCGTACTACGTGTTCGAGCGCCCGACTGGGCTCATGGTGGACAACCTGCCGGCCCACCTGGTGTATGCCATGCTGGCGTCAGGCAGCTCCTTCGGGGCCGCCTTTCCTTCATCGCACGTGGCCGCCGCGACCGCCGCCGGACTGGCGACGTTCAAGGGAAACCGCACACTGGGCTGGATCCTGCTCGTGCCAGTGGTCCTGATGCCCATCGCAACGGTGTATACGCAGATGCACTACGCGTGGGATGCGATCGCAGGCGTCCTTGTCGGGCTCGTCGTTCCGTGGGTGGCAGCTCGACTGGAACCAAGTGCGTGAGGAGGAACTGAAAAAGCGTGAGGGGTGAGGAGGAACGAACCCCCCTCACCCCTCACCCGTTACTCCTCACGCGGTTCAGCTGATCGTCAATACACCCTTCATGCCGAGCGCCTGGTGCGGCGTGCAGTGGAAGTTGTACGTGCCGGCCGGGAGGCCCGCGGTCGAGAACGTGAAGATGGCATCCGGCTCGACCAGGAGGGCGCCCATGAGGGGACCCATCTTGGTGGCGCCGAGCGCGGCATCGATTGCACCGGCGGAACCGGAGGGAATGCCGGCGGCATCGAACGCGACGTTGTGCGGACCACCGCTCTTGTTGTGGAACCGGATCACGTCGCCAGCCTTGGCGCTGATGGTCGCTGGATCGTACTTGTAGGTGCTGCCGACCAGTTCCATGTTCACGTCGATCGTGGCGCCGGTCGGGGCCGGGGCCGCCGACATGGCCGGAGCTTCAGCCGCAGGCGCCGCAGCCGGGGCCGCCGCATCCGGGGCGGCAGCGGCTGGCGCCTCCGCCTTCTTCTCGCCACCGCACGCGGCCAGGAACAGCACCGCACCCGCCACCAGGAAATTTCCACGCATTGCGATCAAGCCTCCACAGGGGTGAACAGCTTCGGGCATACCGGTATACCGGTGCGGAAAATACGGTTCGTGAAACGCTTCACAAGTCCGGGGTAAACCGGGTAGCTTGGCGCAGTTCCCCCCTCGAACACCCGATCGGAAGCCATGAGCGCTCCCCCAGGCTGTGAATCTCTTGGCCGCCAGTGCCAGGCGCTCGACGTGTTGCTGCGCATCGGGTCCCTGGAGGAGGGGGCTGCCTCCCTGGATCATGAGGCAACCTGGCTCCTGGGCCATACGCAGCGCATCTCGTTCGGCGAGGTGTGGACCGGGGAGGGCGAGCTGTATGTCGACGCCGTGCTGCATGTACCCTGTCGGCACCTGAAAAGCTTCGGTGACGGCCAGTCGCGGTGCGCCGCCCACGGCTTCGAGGGGCGCACCCCGCGGCCACCCCGGGTTCAGGAGCAGCCCAGGCAACTGGGGAAGGACCGGTTCCGGGTTGTGGACCGGATGAAGGTGGTGAACCGGCACTTCCCGCCGCCAACCCCGCCACGCTCCCTGCCGGTGCTCAGCACCGACTCCGGCAACCCGTGCGAGGGAGCGCCCTGCGAGACATCGGACCACAAGCGGGGAGCCGCCTGCTGCCGGGACCTGCAGGTCGAGATCATGTGCACCCGGAAGCAGAAGTTCCTGGAGGCGCTCGTGCGGCACCGGAAGTCACCCTACCTGTGCAAGGTGGGGCGGGAAGGCGACTTCTCGATCGACGTCGAGATGATTTCTGCCTGCGGGTTCATCGAGGATGGCGGGGTGGCCTGCACGCTCCACGGGCGTCAGCGGGCAGACGGCCGGACGGCCAAGCCGGACCTGTGCTTCGAGTGGCCGCCAAAGGGCAAGGGACTGCACCCAGGATGCGTGTTTCAGGGCCGGAAACGGGCGAAAAAGGGCGGCTAGGCTGGAAGTGGGTGGGCACTTCCCGGGTAGGCAGAAAGTGTGCAACTTCAATGCGTTCTGACGTCTATGCTGTGATTAGGCACAAGTCTCGTTAGTCGGCGCAGGGTCCCGTTGGAGGGCCTGATGGCAGACGAACTCGAAGAACTCTACCAGAGCACCTATACCGCGGTCGTTCGGTACCTCTACCGCAAGGTCTGGGATGCCGATCGCGCCGAGGACCTGGCGCAGGAAGTCTTCATGCGTCTGCTGGCGCACCGGCCGGAAAAGCCGCGGGCGTGGATCTTTGCGGTGGCGGCTAACCTGGCGCGCGACGAGGCCAGGGCGGCGATCCGGAGGCGGCGCCATCTGGTGCTGATGCAGTCGGAGCCGGGAGTGATGCCCTCCAGGGCCCGCGACGCCGAGGAACAGGTCGAGGACGATGAACAGAGCGAGCAGGTCAAGCTGGCGCTGGGCACGCTCTCCTCGCGGGACCAGGAAGTGCTGTTGCTGTGGGATGCAGGAATGAGCTATCCAGAGATCGCCGAGCAGTCCGGGCTGGCCGTGGGGGCCATCGGCACCACGCTGGCCAGGGCACGTCGCCGGCTGGTCGAAGCGCACGAACGCCAGAACTACCACGAGGCCGATGTCGCACATTCTTGAGGACGAGCTGCACGCATATCTCGACCAGGCGCTGAGCCGGTCGCGATGCGTGGTAATCGAGAGCCACCTGGCCAGCTGCGGCTTCTGCAGCAGCCAGCGCGACGCGATCGCTGCGCTGCGCGACCAGACGACGCTCCTGCTCGGTACCCTCGCCCCTGCCCGTCGCATTCCCGTGTCGCTCGAGGAACTGAACCGCCGCCAGCTCGCGCGCGCCCCGCGCCGGCAGCGGAACCGCCGTGCGCTCTGGGCGGCCAGCCTGGTCGGCGCGCTGGGGCTGGGATACGGGATCCGGTCGGTGGGATCAGCGTCCCGCACTCCCGAGGGCACGCCTGCAGCAGTCGCGGCAGTGACGACGGCGACGACCGGGGGACAAAGCGTGTCTCCCCTTGCGACGCAGTCCGTTGTTCCGGCCTCGATGCGTGTCAGCCGCCGTCCGGCGATTCGACCTGTGGCCATTGCCACGCCGGCCCCCGAGGAAATCGCCCCGGCACCCGATGGTTCGTCACCTCCTTCCGTTGAATCCTCCACCTCCGCGCTGCCGACCGACGCCGACCCGGGTCTTCAGGGCTATTGGCGCACGGTGCCATGGGACAAGGCACAGGATGTGGCGGGGAAGTCGCCTGCGCGTATCGAGGGGGTACCAGTGGAAGAGGTGCAGGTCCAGCCGAGCCGTGAGGGTGGTTCCCCAATGATGGTGGTGGCGCAGCGGCTCTCGTCCGGCCAGGTCATCCAGACCATCGAGGGTCCAGCGGCGGACGTGACCCAGCTTCTCTCGCGGCGCGGCGACGGTGGCCTCGACTCGGCCGGAAGGCCGGCCGAGGCAATGCAGCGGGGTGATCGCATGCTGGTGGTCACCGGCGAACTTCCGCCCGATTCACTCCGGGCGATGATCCGGCGGGTGAACGCGGCGCAGAGGGTGAAATAGGACGTGAAGACGTGAAGACGTGAAGACGTGAAGACGTGAAGACGTGAAGACGTGAGGTCGGGGGAAAGCGAAGAAGGGGGCGGAATCACGCGATTCCGCCCCCTTCTTCACGTCCTCACGTCCTCACGTCCTCACGTCTACTTCTCCAGATCCCCTTCGTGCACGAAGTCCTTGTCCGTGTCTTCGTGATCGTAGGTCTCCGTCTCGTGATGGTGCACTTCGCGGTCGAGCGTGATCTCGGCGAGGCGCGGCGAGATCATGGGATAGGTGCGGGCCCACAACGCGTACGTTGCCAGGAAGAGGCCGAAGAAGAGCGCCGTCGGCCCGAGTTCCGGCATGCCGAACACGGGACCGTTCTCCTCGCTCACCGAGGGCATGACCATCAGGTAGCGCTCCAGGAACAGCGCCGTGAGGCTGACGCAGGCAATGGTGCCGAGAATGAGCCGGCTCTTCTTCGGCGCCACGCCGAGCAGTACGGCAAACGGGATGAAGAACATGCCCGAGAGCACGGCCTTGGCCACCGGGACCCAGGGGCCCCAGAGCCGGGCGAAGACGAAGCCGGTTTCCTCCGGCAGGTTGGCGTACCAGATCACCTGGAACTGGGCCCACATCAGGTAGGTCCAGAACACCGAGAAGCCGAAGCAGAGCTTGCCGAGGTCGTGGCGCTGCTTGCCCGAGATCAGGTCCTCGACGCCCAGGTGCTTCCCGCCGTAGATCATGTTGAGCGCCAGCAACATGTGCGCGCCCAGGAACGAGCCCATGAAGTACCAGCCGCCGAGCAGGTTGGAGAACCAGTGCGGCTGAAGCGCCATGATGCCGTCGAACGCCACCATGGTGAACACAAGAGCGTAGATGATGACGTAGATCGGCCCGAGGGTCTTGAGCCGGCGCTCCACCTGCTCAATGGCGCCTTCCGACCCGTCAAAGTTCCTCGTCCAGCGCTCGAACATCGCGCGCCGACCGCCGGTGGCCAGCCCCTTCGCCGCGAAGACATCGGGCACGAGATCAGTGCGAATCAGCTTCCAGCCCACCCAGTACAGCACGCACAGGCCGATGAAGATCCGGGCAAACATGGCACCGTGAGAGAGCCACACCTGCTTGGCGTGCGACATCGCCGGCAACTGCTCCTGCATGTGGCCGTAGATGTGGGGATAGCCCACGGTGTAGACCAGCACGCACCCGAGCAGCGATATCGGCGTGAAGGCGACCACGGCCTCGGCGAAGCGGATCACCATGCCGGACCAGCGGGCGTTCACCACCTTGTGCACTGCCGCCAGCGCGATGCTGCCACCGGTTATGCCGGTGAAGTAGATCCAGTTGACGTGGAACATCTGCCAGGCGCGATCGGCATTCCCGCCCCGCAGCGCGAGCGGGAACAGCACCAGGCCCAGCAGGGCCAGGCCAAGGCCCACGCCGAGGTGGATGTCGTAGCGACCGGCGAGCGATGCCTCGACCAGGCGCTGGCGGAGCTTGCGCGGCGCCATCAGTTCTTGCCTCCGGTCGGGGCCGCTGCCGGCAGTGGTGACTGAGCCTGCAGCGTCCGCAGGTGATTCACGATGGCCCAGCGATTGGTGGGGTTCGGCACCTTGTCGCCGTACTTGGGCATGAGCCCCCGCCCGTACCGGATCATGCTGTAGAGGTAGCCGTCGGTATAGCCGCGGGCCTGCGCCGTCAGCAGCGAGGGAATGCCCACCATGCGGGCCGACACCGGGCCATTCCCCGCCCCGGTGTGACCGTGGCAGGTGGCGCAGTAGGTGTTGAAGAGGGTATCGCCCTTCGCCGCGAGATCTCCGGGAATGACCGGCAGGTCGGGACCGGGCTGCGCCGCCACGCCACCCGTGGTGGTGGGGTTGGCGAGCTTGTCGGCGACGGCCGCGTCGAATGCATAGGCGCCGACCGACGCATCGCCGGTGTCCCAGTCCGCCTCACCGCCACCGATGGGAACCGTCCCCTTCACGGTGTAGCGCGGCACATCGTTGCTGGAATACGGCCGGATCGACCGCATGTAGATCATCTGGTCGAACCACGGAATGTGGTACCAGAGCTGGTCGGGCGACGGCACGGTGTTATACCAGTAGTCACACGCACCCGTCGACAGGGTGAGCGCCGCCAGCGCCACGGTGCGCAACCAGGAGCTAAGCCGCACGCTTCACCTCCACCGCCCCGGCATCCTTGAACATCTTCTCGAGGCCCGCCGCCTGGTCGGGGCCGGCCGGCACGAATACACCGATGCGATCGTCGCTGAAGCGCCCGTCGTAGGTCACGCCCTTGTGCCGCAGGATGGTCGAGAGGAAGAACACCCCGAAGAGGGTGGACAACGCTCCGATGAGCACCGTGAGCTCGAACCCGATCACGACGAACGCGGGGATCGCCACGATTGGCTTGCCGCCCACGAGCAACGGCCAGCTGCGGTTCATCCAGATCTGCATGGAGAAGGCCGCGGTGGTGCCGGTGAGGCCGCCGATGAGGGTGAACAGCCGCACCGGGCTCACCTTGTGGCCGCACGCCTCCTCGAGTTCATGGCTGGGGTGCGAGTAGTAGACCGTGATGTCCTTCCGGCCCTTGGCCCGCAGTGCCTTGATGGTGTCACAGGCGACGTCGATGTGCTCGAACGACGCGAGGACTCCCGGAGTGACCGCCGTCTTCCTGGCCATCAGTGATGCCCCGCGCTGGCCGCGTGCTTGCGCGGCATGGGGATGAACTCCTTGATCTCCTGGATCGCCACGATCGGGAAGTTCTTGGCGAAGAGCAGGAACCACATGCCGAACCAGCCGAAGGACCCGGCGAGAATGCCCCAGTCCGCCCAGGTGGGCACCATGCTGTCCCACGCATACGGGACATAGTCGTTCGACAGCGAGTTGATGATCACGTAGCGCTCGAACCACATGCCGATGTTGATGAAGATCGAGATGACGAAGAGCGCCGTCAGGTTGACCCGGACCTTCTTGAACCAGAGCAGCTGCGGACACGAACCCGTTGCAGATGATCATCGCCCAGCCGCCCCACCAGTATCGGCCCGAAGGCCCGGCGCCAGAAGGTGGTCTGCTCGAAGGTGTTCGCCGCTGTACCAGGCGACGAAGTACTCCATGCCGTAGGCATAGAAGAGGATCGTCCCGGTGAACAGCGTCAGCTTCGACATGTTGTCGAAGTGGTAGTCGGTGATCATGTGCTCGAGCTTCAGGTGCTTGCGAAGCGGGATCAGCAGCGTGAACACCATGCCGACGCCGGAGAAGATGGCGCCCGCCACGAAGTACGGGGCGAAGATGGTGGCGTGCCAGCCGGGGATGAGCGACTGGCGAAGTCCCAGGACACGACGGAGTGCACCGAGAGCACCAGCGGCGTCGCGAGGGCGGCGAGGTACAGGTAGGCCCGTGAGTAGTGCCGCCACTGGTTGTCGGTGCCCTGCCAGTTGAGCGAGAGCGCGCCGTACACCTGCTTCCGCCAGCCCGTCGCCTTGTCGCGCACCGCGGCGACATCGGGGATGAGGCCGAAGAACAGGAACAGGGTGGAGACCGTGAGGTACGTCCCGATCGCGAAGACGTCCCACACGAGCGGTGACTTGAAGTTGGGCCAGAGGTACCGCTGGTTCGGGTACGGCAGCAGCCAGTAGAAGATCCACTGGCGCCCGATGTGGATGATCGGGAACAGGCCGGCCGTCATGACGGCGAACACCGTCATCGCCTCGGTGGCGCGGTAGACCGCGGTGCGCCAGGGCGAGCGGAACAGGAACAGGATCGCCGAGATGAGCGTACCGGCGTGGCCGATGCCGACCCAGAACACGAACGTGGTGATGAACACCGACCAGAAGATCGGCGGCTGGTAGCCGGCGAGTCCGAGTCCGTCACGCAGGATGAGCGTGAAGGTGACGACGCCCACCAGGAAGAGGCCGACGGCCCCCGCCAGCATCAGGTTGTATCCGCGCGTGGCCGGCGAGAGCGTGCCGACGACGTCGCGGGTGACGTCGCCGTGGGTCTGCGTCGGGGGCGGCTGGGCGATCACGGCCATCAGTTGTGCTCCCCACCGCCGGCGGCGGCGTGTGCGACGGGCTCGCTGCGCAGCACCTTGGCCAGGTACGTCACCGCAGGCCGCATGTTGATCTCTTCCAGGATGTGGTAGCCGCGCGGGTCCTGCTTGATCTTGAGCACCGCGCTGTCCGGGTCGTGCATGTCACCGAAGGTGATGGCGCGCGACGGACAGGCCTGCTGGCAGGCCGTCACCACGTCACCATCCTTGAGCGGACGATCCTCGAGCCTCGCCACGTGCTGTGCACCCCGGATCCGCTGGATGCAGAAGGTGCACTTCTCCATGACGCCGCGCGCCGCGCACGGTGACGTCCGGGTTGAGCTGCAGGTTGAGCGGCTCGGGGAACGCCTTCTTGTTGTAGGCGAGCCAGTTGAAGTAGCGCACCTTGTAGGGGCAGTTGTTGGCGCAGTACCGCGTGCCGACGCAGCGGTTGTAGACCTGGCCGTTGAGGCCGTCGGGCGTGTGGTACGCCGCGTACACCGGGCAGACCGGCTCGCAGGGCGCGTTGTCGCAGTGCTGGCACATCATGGGGACGAAGCGCGCCTCGATCGGCTCGCCGTCCGAGCCGCCTTCCCAGTAGCGCTCGATCCGCATCCAGCTCATTTCGCGGCCACGCAGTACCTGCTCCTCGCCAACCCACGCGATGTTGTTCTCGGCGTAGCAGGCCGTGACGCAGGCGGAGCAGCCGGTGCAGCGTGACAGGTCCACCGCCATGCCCCACATCGAATGCTCGCCCTTGTAGTCGCCGAGGCGGCGGCCCTGCCCGTCCTCGCGACCCACCTGGCCTTCGCGCCAGCCCTTCAGCGCCTCCAGCTCACGCGGCGTGTTGATCTCGTGCACCGGGTGCCCGGCGGACTTCGCCGACTGCTCGAGCGTCATGCCCTTCGCGGCATAGGCGAGGGGCATCGCCTCGGCGATCCCGCGGCCCAGCTGTCGGGTGTTGCCCTCGGTCTTGGCGACCTTGCGGTAGGCGTGCGTGCGCTCGACCTGCACCTTCACCGACACGTATGGAATGAACGGGCCGGAGACCGGCCCGAGCAGGTCGAGATAGTTGACCCCGCGGCCCTTCGCGAACTCGCCGAGCTCGGTGTGGCCAAGGCCCAGCGGCATCGCAATGACGTCGGAGCGGAGGCCGGGATAGATGTAGGCTGCCGCCTCCACCGATCCGTGCGGCGACGTGACCTTGAGGATCTCGCCCTCGCGCACGTTGATGCGAGCGGCCGCCTCGGGGCTCAGCTCCACCCACGACTGCCATGTGATCTTGGTGACAGGATCGGGGTTCTCTGCGAGCCAGGGGCGATTGGCGCCGCGACCATCGAAGTAGTGGGACGAGGCGTACGGCAGCAGGGTGAACTCGCCCGCCCCCTCGAGGGCGGGGGCCGCCGCCGACACGTCAGCGCTGGCGACCTTCACCGGGACGACCGGCGCCGCCTGGTACACGCCGCCCCGGGCCAGCGCCGCGCGCCATGCGGCATCTCCGCCAGGGAACCGGGCCTGCCAGGTGGACTTGAGCTGCGCCTCCCAGGTGGCCGATGAGAACCTGGCCAGCGCGCCGCCAGCCTTCTGCGCGGTCTTGAGGAGGATGTCGCCCGGGGCCTGGGTGTTGAACACCGGGGTCAACACCGGCTGCATCAAGCCCCAGACCCCACCCTGCGGGTTGAGGTCGTCCCAGCGCTCGAGCGCGTGATGGCTCGGCAGGAGAAGGTCCGACGCGGCCGCCGTCTCGTCGAAGTACTGTGACGTGGAGACCTTGAACGGCACCTTGGCGAGCGACTCGGCGAACTTCGTGGCACGCGGCGCCGTGAACACCGGGTTGGCCTCGTGCACCAGCACCACCTCGACCTCACCTGTGCTCATCGAGTTCGACAGCGCCTCGAGCGCGCCGAAGCCGTCGCCGTGATCAAGATCGGCCCCGAAGCGGACCGTCTGGCCGACGTTGCCGGCAGCGTAGTTGAGGAGGTTCACCGCGGCGCAGAGTTCCGTGGCCGTGGCGGTCTGGCTGCCAATACCGCCCGCGACCGCGAGGCTCGGGCTTGCCGCGGCGAACTCCTTCGCGAGGCGCGTGATGACCTCAGCCGACAGGCCGGTTGCCTTCGCCGCTTCGTCGACACTGACCGACGGCATGCCCGACACGCTGCCTCCGCGCTGCTGGAGGAGCACGCCAGCCATCGCGAGCGCGAGCGCCGTCTCCGACCCGGGAGCAACCGCATGCCACTCATCGGCATTGAGGCCGGTGAGCGAGGCACGGGGCGCGAAGTACACGTGCTTCGACGGCTCGCTGCCAGGCGTGAAGCCGTGCGATGCCGCATAGCCAAGCTGGTATTCCGTGCTGGAGCCGAAAGTCTCGAGGAAGTCAGCACCGAATGACACGATGTACTTCGCGGCGCCAAAGTCGTACGCCGGGATTTCATCCCGACCGAAGACGCGGGCATTCGCAGCCCGCACCGGCTCGAGATCGAAGGCCTGATAGCGAACCACCTTGCCGCCGGCCGCCGAGGTCCAGTCGCCAAGAAAGCTCGAGAAGGTGCCCCGCCCTGCCCCGGAGATGACCGCGAACTTGCCGCTGGCGGCGCCGACCTTCTGCGCCAGCATGGCGATGGCGTCGTCCCAGCTGATTTCCTTCCAGGTGCCGCCCTGCTTCACCATCGGCGCGCGCACCCGGCCCGGGTTGTAGAGGCCCTGCAGGCCCGCCTGGCCCCGGGCACACAGCGCACCCTTGTTGATCGGGTTTTCAGGGTTGCCCTCGAGCTTCACCGGCCGGCCCTCGCGAACGCGCACATGCAGGCCGCACCCGGCGCTGCACTCGGTGCACGTGCTCGCGTACCAGGTCGGGATGCCGGGCACCTGGTCCTCTGACTGGACCAGGTACGGGATCAGCTTCTCGACCTTGTCCGTCGAGCAGCCGGACAGCACCGCCGCGCCGGCACTTGTGGTGCCCAGCACGGTGAGGAAGCGCCGGCGGGAAACGTCGGAAGACGGTACGCGTTCGTCGGACATTCAGGCTCCGATGGGGCTTGAAAGCGTGAGGACTTGAAGACTCGATGACTTCACGTCCTCACGTCCTCACGTCCTGGTTCCTAGTAGTGACACGCTGTGCAGTCGCGCTGCACATCCCGCGCGAGATGGCAGTTGATGCACCATCCCATGTTGTTGATGTTGTTCACCTTGTACACCTGGGGCATGCGGGTCACGTCGCCATGACAGGTGGCGCATGCATTCGGCCCCATTGCCTTGATGTGCTGCGAATGCGGGAAGTGAACGTGACGGGCCAGGGAATGCACGCGAACCCACTCGATGGGCTTCTTGTCGTTCCACGCCTGCCGCACCTTCGCGATCTGGAGCTGGTTGGCGCTGTCGCTGCCGCCCACGATGAGGTGACACCCCATGCAGGTCTGCATGGATGGAATGCCCGGCTCGCTGCTCACCGCCACCGAGTAGTGGCAGTACTGGCAGGTGATCTGGTACTGGCCGGCATGGATATCGTGGCGGAAATAGACCGGCTGGCGCGGACCCTTGAACGCCGCTGAATCGGACGCCGCCAGCACGACACTGGGCGGCGCCGCCGGCTGCTGCGCGCCGGAAGGCCGTCCAATGGCCGCGACCGCGAGGATCGCCGCCGCACCTGCACCCACCATTATCCATGCCGACTTCCGCATTATCGCTTCACCGCTCAGGGGAGAACCGACCGCGCGAATGCCGCAGCGGAACGCCGCGGCACAGGTAAGATATCGATCTTGTGAAAAAAATCACAAGGGTGCCGTCAAGATGCACCCTCGAAGGCCAGCTAAGGTACAGTCACCAATGGTGATAACACAACCCGGACAGGCCATCCGGAAGGAACCACTACCTGTTCCGGCTCCGGAAGACTACCCGGCGGCGTCTCTGGTCGTTCCCGGAGCCCCGGCCGAGGCCTCAACCTGCTCGTTCAGCGCGTCCGATTCCACCAGCCTGGGGAGCGACCCGGGACGCCCGACGTCTGGCAGGGTGACGCCCATGCGCCGGAGGAAATGGATCACCTCGATGCTCATGGCGCGGAAGAGCTTTGCTTCGCGCTGGTCGAGCCCCGCGCGGAAGAACGTCTCGCGCAGCGATCGCACCACGTTGTCGTACTGCCGTGTCTTGAAGAACTCGATGGCGGACAGCGTCCGCACCCAGTCGTTGAACATCAGTTCCTGCTCTGCCAGCGTCGCGGGCTTCGCTGCACGGCGCGGCTTCTTGAACGGCACCTTGTCACCGCCCGCCGCCGTCCACACCTCGTAACACATCACGGCAATTGCTTGCGCCAGGTTGAGCGAGGTGTAGGTCGGGTCGGTCGATATCGTGACGAGGGTGTGGCAGGCGTCGAGCTCCTCGTTGGTGAGTCCATGATCCTCACGGCCCGCCACGATGGCCACCGGCCCGCTCACGCCCCAGTCGAGCAGTTCCGACGCGGCCTCGCGCGGCCGGATCACGCGGCGCTTGGCAGCACGCTCGCGGCCGGTGAGCACCATCGCCTGCACACAATCGGCGAGTGCCGGCTCGAGCGTGTCGTATACCTCGATCCGGGAAATGAACTCCGCAGTGTTGTGCGCAACGCCCTCGATGCGATACGCGTCGAGCTCCACCTCCGGCGCCACGACCCGCATGCTTGTGATGCCGAAGTTGCGGCAGATGCGCACCGCACTCGCCACGTTCACGATGTCCTGTGGTGCGATCAGGACCAGGTGGACCGGGACCGGAAGGCTCACAGGAGCGGCAAGGAGTCAGGGCGGCGGGGCGGCAGGAAGGTCATCCCCGAATCTCGATCCCAGCTTGTGCCTCAATGACCTTGACTGCCTCGAGGTAGTCGGCTCCGTCACCGAGTTTCGCACGCGCCTCGCCATAGAGCTTGTGCGCGAGATCGATGATGGGCCCGGGAACACCCGTGTCGCGGAGCAGGCCGGCGGCGATGCCGGCATCCTTCTGCAGCAGCGTCAGCTTGAAGGTCTTCGGGAACGCACCGGTCAGCACGCGCTCAGGCACCAGCATCTCGCTCACGAACGACCGGCCACTCGATGCGTTGAGCACGTTGACCGCCGTGCGTGCCGGCACACCCGCCTTGATGAGTGCGGCGAGTCCTTCGCCCACGGCGAGGATGTTGACCGCCAGGAGCGCGTTGTTGACCGCCTTCATGGCGTGGCCCGTCCCCACCGGCCCCATCCGCACGATCCGCGAGCCGAACGCCGCGAGCACCGGCGCAGCCTTGTCGAACAACTGCGGATCGCCGCCGACCATGACCGTGAGGGTGCCGCCCTCCGCGCCGTTGGTGCCGCCACTCACTGGTGCGTCGACAAAGCCGAAGCCCAGTGGCTCCAGTCGCGCCGCGATGCGACGGCTGCTGGCGGGATCACCCGACGTGCAATCGACGAGCAGTGCGCCCTGCTCGAAGCCGGCAAGAAGTCCATCGGGCCCGTCGAGCAGCGCCTCGACCTCAGCAGAAGTCGGGAGACAGGTGATCACGATCGGGGCACCCGCCACGGCCTGGCGGGGCGTAGCCGCCGCGCGGGCACCCACCTCGGCGGCGAGTTCAGTGGCGCGCGCCGCGGTGCGGTTCCACACCGTCAGGGGAAAGCGCGCCGCCACCCGAACGGCCATCGGACGGCCGATCGCACCGAGCCCGAGGAATGCGACTGTGGTCATCGCGATGCCTCGCGCGCATCAGCCATGATGCCCGTCGTCCTTCTTCTTCTTGTGATCGCCGCCGTCACCCTTCCGCTGGCCGAGCTCACGATCGAGCAGCAGCAGCGCAGGGCGATCTTCGCCCACCATCTTGAGCTGCTCCACGATGAGTTCCGCCGTCTTCTCTTCCTCCACCTGCTCATTCACGAACCAGTCGAGGAACACACGAGCCGGGTAGTCCTTTGTCTCCATGGCCATGGCGTACAGGTCGTGGATGCTCTTGGTGACGGCGCGCTCCTGCTGCAGCGCAGCCTCGAACACGGAGAGCGCCGCATCGAACTGGACCGGCGGCTGCGCGATCGCCAGCATCTTCACCTGTCCGCCTCGATCGAGCACATGGTCGAAGATCTTCATGGCGTGGACATGCTCCTCGCCCGCCTGCGCGCGCATCCAGGCCGCGAATCCGGGGAGGTTCTGGTGCTCGAAGTGGGCCGACATCGACAGGTAGGTGACGGACGAGAAGAACTCGTTCCGGATCTGTTCGTTCAGCGCGTCCTGCATCCTGGGACTGATCATCGGGCAATGCTCCTCGACTAGGGTCCGTGCCGGCAGGAACGGGCGCACCGGCCTGACCGAATATAGGTTCCCCTCATGCCCGCCGGTTGGCGACGGACCTACCCGAATTGCCGGAGCCACCCCTGACCCCTACCCGCCTCACCGCGCCGCGACTCGTGCTCGCACTGCTCGGCTCGATCCTGATCCTGTTCATCGTGGGCCCCCTGGTGCGCCTCCTGTTCATGGCGTCGCCCGAGGGCCTCGGTCGGGCGCTCGCCGACCCCGAGCTGCAAGCGTCGATCGTGCTGACCGTACTCTGCGCCACCGCGGCGACGGCGATCGCAGCCATGCTGGGGGTGCCGCTCGGCTTCCTGCTGGCGCGCGCCCGCTTCCCCGGGCGCCGCCTGCTGCAGGGCATTGTGGACCTGCCGGTGGTCGTGCCGCACCCCGTGGCCGGCATTGCGCTGCTGCTCTTTCTCGGACGGCATTCCCTGGTGGGCGGCACGCTCGCGGCGGCAGGACTCGAGTTTGTCAGCCACGTGCCCGGGATCGTGGCGGGCATGTTGTTCGTCTCCGCACCGCTGCTGGTGAGCGGCGCGCGCGAGGCCTTTGCGACCGTGGACCCGAAGCTGGAGCGGGTGGCACGCTCGCTGGGAGATACCGCCTGGGGGTCTTTCCGACGCGTCACGCTGCCACTTGCCGGCCGCGGCATCCTGGCCGGCAGCATCCTCGCCTGGGCGCGGAGCGTCAGTGAGTTCGGCTCGATCGTGATCCTCACGTACAACCCGAAGGTTGCCAGCATCCTGATCTTCGACCGATTTACCGCGTACGGGCTACCGGCTGCCATCCCCGCGGCGGTCCTTCTCCTCATCGTCGCCCTGGCCGTCTTCGCCCTGGTGCGCCTGGTCGAGCCGAGGGAGCACCAGTGATCCGCCTCGACGGGCTGCGACTGCGGGTCGGACGCTTCGACCTGACGGATATCACCTTCGAGGTGCCCACCGGTGGTTATGCCCTGATCATCGGGCCCACAGGGAGCGGCAAGACGACGCTGCTGGATGCCATCGCAGGCCATACCCCGTTGCTCGGCGGACGAGTCTGGGCGCATGGTGAGGATGTCACCGACCTGCCCCCGGAAAAGCGCCGGCTCGGCATCGTCTACCAGCACTATCACCTGTTCCCCCACCTGTCGGTCCGGGAGAACATCGCCTATGGCCTGCGTGGCCAGTCGGCCGGTGACGCCGCCGAGTCACGGGTGCAGGCGCTCGCCGGAATGCTTGGCATCAATACGCTGCTGGAGCGCAGCGTGCATGGCCTGAGCGGTGGGGAGCAGCAGCGGGTGGCGATAGCGCGGGCGCTCGCGCCAAGACCGTCGGTGCTGCTGCTGGACGAGCCGTTCGCCGCCGTGGACCCAGCCACCCGCACCCTGCTGCGGAGGGAGCTTCGCGCCCTGCATGAAGCCGAGGGCATCACGACGCTGCAGGTGACCCACGATTTCGATGACGCACTGCGCCTTGGTGATATGGTCGCCGTGATGGCCGACGGGCGCATCGTCCAACAGGGGCGACCGGAGGAGGTGTTCCGGTTCCCCAACTCTGCCTTTGTCGCGCGGTTCGTCGGCACCGGCAATGTCATTGCCGGGCAGGTGGAGCGCACCGGCCCGCTGGAGGGAGATGGGCGGTTCCCGGCGCGCTTCACGAGCGGCGCACTGGAGCTGCACGTCATCGCCGAACGCGAGGGTGCGGCCCATGCGGTGATCCGTCCAGAAGACCTGCTCCTGAGCGCTGAGCCACTGCCCGCCTCGATCCGCAACCGAATCGAGGCTGTGGTCGAGCGGGTGGAACACCTGGGGCCGGTCGTGCAGGTCCAGCTTGCCGCGGGGCGTGACCTCGTGGCGGCGGTTACGGTGGCGACCGCGAGCGAACTGGGGCTTCGGGCGGGTGTCCGCTTGTGGTTAGGATTGAAGGCAACCGCCGTCCACCTGGTCTAGGAGCAGTCCTCACATGCCATCATCCTCTCGACGAACCCTGGGCCTTGTCGCGGGCGCCGCCACCGCCGCGATCGCGATCTATTTCCTTCGCAGCGCATTCGGCCCGGCCGCTCCGCCCCCAGCCGTTGCGCCAGTCGCGCAGGACAGCGCCGCGGTCAGCAACGGCGCCACGGCCCCGGTGGCGGGCCAGGCGCGCATCTTCGCCACGATCGGCGACGCCCCGTCCCGGATCGAGGGTGTCGCGGCGCATGGCGGAAAGCTGTACGTGGCGGACTGGAAGGACGGCGGCGTCTACAGCGTGGACGCGGCGGACGGGCGGGTCGAACGGGTGGGGCAGCTGCCAACCAAGCCGGGTGAGAGCCTTCTCGGGGTGGCCACTGATTCGGGCGGAAATGTCTATGTCGCCGCACCCCAGACAGGCATCATCTACCGCATCGACGCAGCGAAGCTGGGCAAGGCAGACTTCAAGCCGCGCAAGGACGTGGAGGCATTCGCATCGGGCGCGGCAGGGGCCAATGGCCTCGCGTTCGATGCCAACGGCCACCTCTGGATCTCGGGCGGAGACGCCAATGCGGTGTACCACGTTGGGCCAAATGGCGGGCAGGCAAAAGTGTTCGCCAAGGGGTACACCATGGTGTCGAATGACACCACGATGCCGGTACGCGCCTACGTGACCAACGGCCTCGGCATCGACTCTGCCGGCAATGTGTACACGGGCAATACCGGCACCGGCGAGATCACCCGCATCGAGGTAAAGCCTGGCTACGAGCTGGGAGCCATCACCTCGGTCGCCAAGGACGAACGGCTCCTCGGCGCGGACGGCATCAACGTCATGCCGAACGGTGACATCTGGGTCACCGCCAACTTCCGCAACGCGCTCGCACGTATCACGCCGGACGGTGTCGTCACCATCGTCGCGCACGACCCGACCGCCGCGGTGCTCCACTTCCCGGCCGAGTTCAAGCGCATCGGCAACACGTTCTACATCGCGAACCTCAACTTTCCGGTGGGAGCCAACAGCGCGACGAAGTACAAGGGCGCGCAGATCGCGGCCATCGACGTGCAGTAGGTCACGATGCCCGCACGCCTGATGCATGTCGATCTCGACGCGTTCTTCGTCGAGGTGTGCCGGCAGCGGAACCCGGAGTTGCGCGCCGTCGACCTGCTCGTGGTCGGCGGACGGCGGGAATCACGCAGCGTCGTACAATCGGCATCCTATGGTGCGCGGAAGTTCGGCATTCGCGCCGGGATGCCAATTGCCCGCGCGGTGGCGCTCTGCCCAGCGGCCACCTTCTTCGCTGGCGAGTTCGCCTGGTACCGTGATGCCTCGCGCCAGGTCCGCGCCATCCTCGAGCGATTCTCGCCTACCGTGGTCATGTCGGGGCTCGATGAGGGCTATCTCGACTTCACCGGCACCGAGCGCCTGCATCCGGTCTCCCTGCTTCCAGTGGCTCAATCCATTCGCGATTCCGTGCGCCGCGAGGCCGAGCTCGACGTGAGCATCGGCATCGGCCCCAACCGGATGGTGGCGAAGCTCGCGTCCGATGCCGCCAAGCCGCGGGGGATCACTGAGGTACGCACCGGATGGGAAGAGGGGTTTCTCGCCGGCCTGCCACTCCGCGCGATGCCCGGAATCGGTCCAGCCACGGCGCGGCGCCTTGCCACGCTTGGGCTGGATGATGTCTGGCAAGTGCAGCAGATGCCCGAGGCACAGCTCGCGCGGCTCATCGGCGACGAGGCCCGGCCGCTCAAGCTGCGGGCCCACGGCTGGGGCGGCACGGTGCTGCGGGGCGATCGCTTGCCGCGCTCGGTGAGCCGAGAGACGACGTTCAGTATCGACGTGCGCGACCCCGACGAGCTCGAGACGATGCTGCTGCTGTTCGTCACCCGCGTGTCGGCACAGCTGCGCGATGAGCACCTCATGGCGCGCACCGTCACGCTCAAGCTGCGTCACGACGACTTCACCACCGTGACGCGCAGCGCCACCCTGCCCGAGGCCACCGACCTCGACCGGGAGCTCTTCGAGGCGGTCCGGCCGCTGTTCCTGACCGCATTCAGCGCAGTACGACAGCGGAACCGTGCGGTGCGGCTGATTGGCGTGAGCGCCACCAACCTCACGCGCGCGTCGGCACCAGACCTCTTCGAGGCCCCGCAACGAGAGAAGCTCCGGCAGTTGTCGCGAGCGGTCGATCAGGTGCGAGAGAAATTCGGTGACAATGCGGTGGGGCCGGCCGGGATTCTGGGGTTGAAGCGGAGCTGACCCGCGGTGCGCGGTGAGCGGTGAGCGGGCCCTACTTTGACAGCCTTCCCTGCAGCGCCTTGGGATCCTTGAAGTCCCCTTCGTCAAAACGCAGCCGCACCACTCCCGACACCCGGTTGACCTGCGACCCCAGGCCCTCGAAGGTGGCGATCCGTCCGTTGGGCAGGATCGCGCGAACGCTGCTGTTGCGGTACAGGGGGAAGTAGCCGAGCGGCACACGAACCGCACCCGGCGGCACGCTGCAGCGACACGACTCCTCCGCTGCGGAGCCGACGTTGATCCGGAGCGTCAGCGGCTGGCCCGTCGCGTTGGTGATGTAGGGCAGGAATACCGCCGGCGCACTGCTATCGGCTCGGGCCTCGATCCGGAGCGCGCGCTGGCGCGCATCGAGGGTGTGCGTTCGCTGGAGGTCACTGCCAGCCGCCTGACCCCGTCCGGAGCGCGGGCCGATGGCATACCAGCTCACCGAAAGTGAGGGCGTGCGCGGCACCGTGATCATGCTCGAGTCACCTGGTGGCACCCGCCGCTCGGGCTCGTTGCCAACCACCACTCCGATCGGCACGGACAGCCGGTTCACCATGAGCAACGGAACGTTGCGATTGGCCAGGTAGCCAAGGGCCATGACGAGCAGGAGCGCGGCGCCAACCACGCCGAGGGCAATACGGAGCACACCCGGTTCCCCGGGCGCCGCAGTGCCACCGCCCCCGGTGCGCAGTGCTTGCGCCATCTCTCCGGCATTCTGGAACCGTTGGCCCCGATCCTTCGCCAGCGCCCGCACTACGACCTCGGAAAGCCAGTGCGGGATACCTGCCTTCCGGGATTCCGGCGCCGGGACGGGCGCGGACAGGTGCTGCCGGACTACTTCCTGGCTATCCTCGCCGTCGTAAGGCGGGGTGCCCGTGAGCATCTGGAACAGGACCGCCCCGAAGGAGTAGACATCGGCGCGCCGGTCCAGGTCAGCATGCCCCATCGCCTGCTCGGGACTCATGTAAGCGGGCGTGCCCACCACGAACCCGGCCTGCGTGTTCCCTGCGCTCCCATCAAGTCGCTTGGCGATGCCGAAATCCACCAGCAGCGGCCGGCCCGTTCGGGTATCGAGCATGATGTTGTCGGGCTTGATGTCGCGGTGAACCAGCCCCGACTCGTGTGCGTGTTCCAGCGCGCCCAGCAACCCAAGGGCGAGCGGCACCGCGCGAGCCACCGGCATCGGCCCCTCGCGCTTGAGTGCTGCCGTCAGCGGCTCACCGTCAACGAAGGGCATCGCGTAATAGACGAGGCCCTGGCCTTCACCGACGAAATGAATGGGCAGGATGTTGGGATGGTCGAGTGCAGCGATCGCGCGCGCCTCCTCCCGGAAACGCGCCAGGGTGCCCTCGGCCCAGATCAGGTCCGGTCGCAGCACCTTCACGGCGAGCTTCCGTTCCAGCTGCCGGTCGAACACTTCGTAGACCTCGGCGAAGCCTCCCGACCCGACGCGACCGCGCAACTCGTACTGCGCACCCAGCGCCGACGCGAGCCGGTCCGTAACCGGGCCGGCCTGCGGTATGGTGACCGTCTGGGTCACGGTGGGCTGGTCGTCAGCCATCGCTTGTGCTCGGGAGTGAGGTTCCGGTCGCGTGGCGACCGGAAGACTTCAGCGCGCGGGGAGGAAGCCGCTGACCGGGCTGGTGCTGCGCTGTACCTGCTTCTTCTCCGGCGGAGGCGGCGGTGCCTCGACCACCGGCTCGGGTGCTGGTGCCTCGACCACGGGCTCGGGTAAGACGGTGGCCACTGGCTCTCGATCACCGGCTCCGGCGCCGCGACCGACACGCGTGAGGCATAGGTGTTCGAACGCGTGCGTGGCGTGCTGCGCTCCGGTGCGCGCGCAAGGGACGGCAGGTCACGCTTCTCGACGCGGAGTGCGACGAGGCCGGACCCGGCCTGCAGGCGCGCATCGAGACCGTCGAACACCGCCTCGCGTCCCGAGGCGTCCCGCACCCGCACGGTGGTACCCGGCAGGAGCCGGTAGTAGCCGAGCGAGGTTGGTGACGCGTCGGAAGGAACATCACAGTCGCAGAGTTGCTGCCCCGGCCGTGACTCGACGGCGACACGCAGTGATACGCCTGCCGCGTTGGTGACGCGCGGTGCGAAGTACACTTCGTTCCCCGCGGCCGAAACGTCGATGGCGTGACGTACCACGCCGCTGGGATCGCTGTCCTTGAACGAGCCCTTGAGCTCCTCGCCAAGTGCCTTCCCGTTCGCCGAGACCGGCCGGACGATCGACCAGTTGGCGACCAGTTCCCTTCCGGCGGGCCACTGCAGGCGAAGGCTGTCACCCGGATCAACGAGCTGCTGGCGACCATCGGCCAGGGTAACCCACACAGGACTCAGCAGGCGATTGGCAACGACATAGGTAACGGGCGTGCCCGGGCGCGACATGGCTGCGGCAGCAGCAACGACAAGCAGCACTGCCGCGGCTGCGCAGGCCCAGGCGGCCGAGAGGCTGCCGCTTCACGCTCACCAGCTCGACAGGCAACGACGCCATCGGACTGGAAGGCTTCCTGGACGGCGTCTGGCCGTTCGCCGCCGCAGGCATGCTTGCCAGGCCGGCCCGGAGGGCCTCCATGACGTGACCCGCCGACGCGTAGCGGTCGGCGGGATCCTTGGCCATGCACCGGCGGATCACCTGGGTGAGCCACGCCGGGACGCGCGGGTTGCGTACCGAGGCATCGGGAACCGGTTCCGACAGGTGGCGCCCGACGATCTCCTGCGAGGTCTTGCCCTCGTAGGGCGGCGCGCCAGTGAGCAACTGGAACAGCATCGCGCCGAACGCGTACAAGTCGGCGCGCGCATCGACGGTGTCACGGCCGAGCGCCTGTTCCGGACTCATGTAGAGGGGCGTCCCGACCACGAAGCCGACCTGCGTGTGCGTCGAGATGCCGTCGAGGCACTTGGCAATGCCGAAGTCGAGGAGGAGCGGGCGACCCGTCGCTTCCTCGATAAGCACATTGTCGGGCTTGATGTCGCGATGAATGATGCCATGGGCATGCGCGTGCTCGAGCGCCTCGAGGACCGGCAGCACCATCGGGACCAGCGTGTGCGGATTGAGTGGGCCCTGCGCCAGGAGCAGGTCGGCGAGGGTCGGACCCTCGACGAAGGACATCACGTAGAAAACGAGCCCTTCGCTGTCGCCAACGAAGTGGATCGGGACGGTGTGCTGGTGATTGAGCTTGGCGATCGCGCGTGCTTCCTGCTTGAAGCGGGCCCGCATGCCGTGGGTCCAGGCGACGTCGGGCCGCAACACCTTCACGGCGAGACGGCGATCCAGCTCGATGTCGCAGATCTCGAAGACATCGGAGAAGCCGCCCTGGGCCAGGCGACGGACCACGACATACTGCGGGCCAAGTGCTTCGCTCAGCGCATGAATGAGTTCGGCGTCACCAGGCAGTGGATCATGCGGCGTACAGACGCACGTCGTACCGCGCTCACCACTGCAGCGCGGACAGGTGACGTGGGTCACCGAGCCCAGTTCGGAGGGGGCGGTCATCGTTGCATCGTGCATGGCAGCACTGGGAGCGCCCTTGAGGGGCCCCTGTTGCCAGCCAGTTTCCGCGCCCCGCTGAGGGTATCCAAGCGCTGATTCCACGCTAAGTTGGACTACTACTGTGAGCACTGAACGAGCGCCCGGACAGGGCCTCGACCTGTCGCAAAAGTGCACAAAGAGTGCCACCCCGGCCCACAACGAAAGGACGCCCGATGGAGGACCACAGCGGCCCCGGCAAGAGCCTGCTCCGGTTCCTCACCGAACCGTCGCACGTGAACTTCGGCGGCAAGGTGCATGGCGGGATGGTCATGAAGTGGATCGACCAGGCGGGCTATACCTGCGCCGCGCAGTGGAGCGGCACCTACTGCGTCACGGTCTACGTCGGCTCACTGCACTTCCTCAAGCCGATCATGGTTGGCTCGGCGGTGGACATGCGCAGCCAGGTGATTCACACCGGGCGTTCGAGCATGCACATCTTCATCGACATCTTCGCGGGTGACCCACGGGAACGGGACACGCACCGCTGTGCATACTGCCTGGCGGTGTTCGTGGCCCTCGGGGTGGATGGCAAGCCGATGCAGGTACCGCAGTGGGTGCCGGAAACGGAACGCGAGAAGGCGCTCGAGCGCTACGCGCTGCGCCTCGTCGAACACCGGAAGCAGATGGATGCGGAGGCCGCCGAGATCCTCGGCGGGACGCCGTGACGCCGAACCGCGACGAGGTGAGCGCCGCGCGCGGCGCTCACCTTCGGCTCCAGGTCAGAACTGGTAGGTCACCGTGACGCCGATCGACGGCTGCGTGCTCGTCGGGTCGTCGAGCTCGCCATAGTCATCGAGGCTGGAGAAGTCGAGCCGGAACTCCGGACGGATGACGGCCTTGGGGAACGCGTGAATGTTGAGGGTGGCGGTGACGCTGCCAAACTTCCGGGCATCCGCCACCTGATAGCCCAGCACCCCGGACGTACGAACGCCGTTCTTGTCATCGACGTAGTCGCCCCGCAGGCCCAGGTTGAAGACCGGCGAGATGTCCTGGACGAACCAGAGACCACCGCCCCACCACTTGGCGTTCTCGTCGGGATTCGCCAGCAGCCCCTGCTCCTCGCCGTAGTCGAACTGCGCCACGATCGTGGTCTTCGCGCCGACCTTGAACGTGCCCAGCCCCTCGAAGCCATATCGCAGGTTGTCGTTGTTGTCGGGCTGCTCCGGGCCCACGTAGCCGAGCAGGCCAATCGTCACTGCCGGCGTCGGCGTCAGGCCGACCCGGCCCATGAAGGAGAGGGCGCTGTTGTTGTCCACCACCACGTCCCAGCCGTTCATGACCCGCAGCTGGGCATCCACCTTCGGCCCGAACTTGAAGTCGACACCCAGGCCGGTGTTGGTGAAGTTCTCGAGGTACACGAACTGGTTGCCGACGTCGGCGTTGGGATCGAGCACATCGGCGATGACCTCGTAGCCCATGATCGTCCACATCTTGCCGACCTTGAACTGGACCCAGTGATCCGCGCCGCCGGTGGGCACGTTCAGCGTGACGTAACCCTCGGTAAGGTCGCCGTTCGGTCCGATCGACAGTCCCTGCGACTGGGTCACCGCCGCATCCTGGCCGAACAGCAACTCCACTCGAGCGCCCGCGTCGAGCTTGCTGGTGTCAACCGGCTTGGTGACGCTCAGCTCCGCCGCATTCAGCATGAACTGCGACTGGTACCGGTTGTAGAACCGGCCCACCAGGATGTTGCCGGTCGGGGCGAACGACTGGGTGAAGGATGACGTGACAAAGCCGCCGAGGTAGAACGGCAGCGACCCAAGCTTGAGACCAGCCGTCGCTTCCCCCGGTATGGCGATGACGGAATCGGACTTGGCGCTGTCAGGCTTGGCGACCTCCTGCGCCACAGCGGTGCCGGTGAACGAGCCTGCGAGCGTCAGCGCGAGAAGCATTGGTCGGAAGCGTCGGGCCATGGCGTTGTCTTCTTGACTCCTCGCCTCGGGTGATCCCGCCCGCCGAGCGGCGGGAGCTCAGCGGGTGGGCAAATATGCAAACGCCCCTGCACGGGTATGCGCGGGGGCGTGAGGACACGTGCTGGTTCTGGGCTGCCTCAGCCGCTCCGCTCGGGGCACACAACGATCGCCGCACCGGTATTTCGGCGCGGCTGTGCGTTTCGATTGGGGCCGGCGTTACCGGCGAGGCGATCAAGCATGTTCATGGCTTCCGAAAGCTCGCATATCTATGCAGCTTTGTCAATACTTTAATGCACAATTGGCTGTCATTTGAACTTCATTTGGTCAAACATATGCAAAATTATACATTCTGCACATGAAAAACGGCGGCTTCTGCAATTCTTGCCCGGCGCGGCCTTCGGGCAAGGCAGCTCCCTCGGGCCGTTGAGCTTGCCGCGCCCCATACCCCGGCGGGATCTTCCGTAAGAATCCACCGCTTCCTTACTCCAGCCCGGCGCCATGGCACTCAACGAGCACAGCAAGGCAATCACCGAGGGCGACCAGCGCGCCCCCAATCGCGCAATGCTCAGGGCGGTTGGATTCGGCGACGCCGATTTCACCAAGCCCATCGTGGGGATCGCGAACGGCTACAGCACCATCACCCCGTGCAATGCGGGACTCGACGTCCTTGCGCACCGGGCCGAAGCGGCCGTCCGTGCCGGCGGCGGCATGCCGCAGATCTTCGGCACGGTGACGGTGAGCGACGGAATCTCGATGGGCACCGAGGGGATGAAGTACTCACTGGTGTCGCGCGAGGTAATCGCCGATTCGATTGAGACAGCCTGTGGCGCGCAAAGCATGGACGGTGTGCTGGCGGTGGGCGGCTGCGACAAGAACATGCCTGGTGCCATGATCGCCATGGCACGAATGAAGATTCCAGCGGTGTTCGTCTACGGGGGCACCATCAAGCCGGGGCATCACGCTGGCCGGGACCTCACGGTGGTGAGCGTCTTCGAGGCGGTAGGGCAGCATGCTGCCGGGAACCTGCCGCGCGCGGAGTTCGAGGCGGTGGAACGGAAGGCGTGCCCCGGGGCGGGAAGTTGTGGCGGGATGTTCACCGCAAACACGATGTCGTCAGTGTTCGAGGCCATGGGCATGAGCCTTCCGGGCTCGTCCACCATGGCAGCCGAGGACGCGGAGAAGGCGGAGAGTGCCGCAGCCTCCGCCGACGCCCTGCTCGAGTGCATCCGCCGTGGCATCACCGCGCGCCAGATCCTGACACGCGAGGCGTTCGAGAACGGGATCGCCGTGTGCATGGCCCTGGGCGGCTCGACGAACGCCGTGCTGCACCTGCTCGCCATCGCTCATGCGGCCGAGGTTCCCCTCGAGCTCGACGACTTCGAGCGGATTCGTGCTCGAGTACCGGTGCTGTGCGACCTCAAGCCCTCGGGGCGCTTCGTCGCCACCGACCTGCACCAGGCCGGCGGGGTCCCCGCAGTGATGAAGCTGCTGCTGGAGCATGGCGTGCTGCATGGCCACTGCCTGACCGTCACCGGGAAGACGCTTGCGGAAAACATCGCGGAGGCGGCCGAGCTCACCCGCGGGTCAGGAGGTAATTCACCCGTGGGACCGGCCGCTGTACGCCGAGGGGCACCTCGCCGTGCTGCGCGGCAACCTGGCACCCGATGGGGCGGTGGCAAAGATCAGTGGAGTGAAGAACCCACGCATGCGGGGACCGGCGCGGGTGTTCGAGTCGGAAGAGGCGTGCCTCGGCGCGATCCTCGCGGGCCAGGTTCGCGCCGGCGATATCCTTGTCATCCGGAGCGAGGGCCCTGTCGGGGGGCCTGGCATGCGAGAAATGCTGGCGCCAACCTCGGCGATCATTGGGGCGGGACTGGGTGACAGCGTCGGGTTGATTACCGATGGGCGCTTTTCAGGCGGTACCTACGGCATGGTCGTGGGACACGTGTCGCCCGAGGCGGCGGTGGGTGGACCGATCGGGCTGGTACGGGAGGGTGACACGATTACGATCGACGCGCCGCAACGACTGCTTCAACTGGAAATCGATGAGGCAGAAATGGCGCGGCGCCGCGCCTCGTGGACCGCACCCCGCCCGCGCTACCTGCGCGGCGTGCTCGCGAAATATGCCAGGCAGGTGTCCAGCGCGAGCCGGGGAGCGGTGACCGACTGACTTATTTCGTGCGGGTGATCTTCAGGGTGACCGAGGCTCCGGCCTGCACGCCGTTGACGCCGATCTCATAGACGCCATCGGCAAAAGCCTGGAACTTGTACATCCCGCCCCCGCCCCCGACACCCGCCGATGCGCTTCCGCCCAGCAGTTCCGTAATGCGGGGCGACTGGACCCCGGGCAGGATCGACCGCGCACTGAGCCTGACGCCGCCCCGATTCGTCTCACCCTTGTAGGTGGCTCCGGCGCAGAACAGCACCCGACCAAAGTCTGCTGGACTCGAGAAGGTCTGGTTGAATACCAGGCCGACCTTCTGCGCGGCGCACTCCGCCGCAGCAGTACTGGCAGAATCTTGCGCCGCTGCGGTGGCAGGGACCAAAGCCACCAGGGCCAGGACCAACGAGGAGATTTTCATGATCTTCCAAGGTACCCCCCGCCCGGGGTCCCCACCAGTCGATCAGCGCCCCGCGAGTGCTCCCTGACCGCGCAACACCAAGTCGTGAATGTTGTTAGCCATTTCGATCGTGGAAAGCGGCCGCTCCCCTGGCTTCGCGATATCGGCGGTGCGGAAGCCCCGCTCGGCCACCTCATCAACGGCGCGCTCGATCAGTTCTGCCGCCTGCGGCTGCTTGAGTCCGAACCGGATGAGCATGGCGACCGAGAGGATGGCGCCGATCGGGTTGGCGATGCCCTTCCCCGCAATATCGGGTGCGGAGCCATGCACTGGTTCGAAGAGGCCCGGACCATCGCCGAGTGAGGCCGACGGCAGGAGTCCGAGGGATCCGGCCAGCACCGCGGCCTCATCGGACAGGATGTCGCCAAACATGTTCTCGGTGAGCACGACATCGAACGCCGATGGCGACGCGATGAGCTTCATGGCCATCGTGTCGACGAGCTGGTGATCCAGCCGGACAGTGGGGAATTCCTTGCCGACGCGGGTCACTGTTTCGCGCCAGAGCTGGGATACCTCGAGCACGTTGGCCTTGTCCACGGACGTGACGAGGCCACCACGGCTCTTGGCCGCCTCGAATGCGACCCGGGCGACTCGCTCGATTTCACTGGCGTCGTAGGTGAGAGTGTTCACGGCCCTGCTCCCGTAGCGTCCCCGCGGCTCACCATAGTAGAGCCCGCCAGTGAGCTCGCGCACGATCAGGACATCCACTCCGTGCAGCACTTCCGGCCGAAGCGGCGAGGCCGTGGCCAGCGCCGGCCGTACGCGCACCGGGCGGAGGTTGGCAAAGACGCCCAGGCGCTTCCGCAGTGCCAGCAGCCCGGCCTCTGGCCGGGTCTCGCGCGGCGCAGCGTCCATCGAGGGATCGCCCACTGCTCCGAGAAGGACGGCGTCCGAATCGAGGGCCGCCTCGAGCGCGTCTGGCGGCAGGGGCGACCCGGTGGCGCGCGCAGCCACCCCGCCAATGAGATGGGGAACCAGCTCGACCTGCCACCCAAATCGGTCGGCGACGGCGTTGAGGATGCGCGTCGCCTGTTCCGTGACCTCCGGGCCGATGCCGTCACCCGCGAGCACGACGATGCGATACTGCGTCATACGAGCCTCCCCAGTGCTTCCATGCGCCGTTCATAGGCGGTGATTCGCGTTTCCTGACGCAGGGTCTGGCCAATCTCGTCGAGACCCTCGAGCAGCATCTGCCGGCGATATGGATCCATGTCGAAGGTAGCTGCAAACCCGCCCGCCGCGGTGACACGCGCACTGCGCAGGTCAACGGTCAGCTCGAACGGCCCGCCGCGCTCCGCCCGCGCGAACAGCTCGCGCACCGCGGCGTCCTCGAGCTGAACCGGCAGCAGGCCGTTCTGGCAGCAGTTGTTGTAGAAAATATCGGCGAACGACGGCGCAATGACGGCACGGAAGCCATAGTCGCCGAGGGCCCAGGGTGCGTGCTCCCGGGACGACCCGCAGCCGAAGTTGGGGCCGGCCACCAGGATGCTCGCTCCCTCCGCGTCCGCCGCGTTCAGCTCGAACTCCGGGTTCGACGACCCATCCGCGAGGTAGCGCCAGTCATGAAACAGGTGCTTCCCGAAGCCCGGTGCGCTCGATCCGCTTCAGGAACTGCTTCGGGATGATCTGGTCGGTGTCGACGTTGACCCGTGGCAGGATCGCGGCGACTCCGGTGTGGATGGTGAACGGCTGCATGCGGCCTGGCTCCTCGAGCAGAAAGGGAGTAAACGGCAACGGCGAACGATGAACGTGGCCAGTGCGGAACTACCGCCCAGCGCCCACCGTTGTCCGTTCACTCCTCCGAACCACCTCGCGCACGTCGACGAGCCGGCCCGCCACGGCGGCAGCAGCGGCCATCACCGGGCTCATGAGATGGGTACGACCACCCTTGCCCTGGCGTCCCTCGAAATTGCGGTTCGAGGTGGATGCACAGCGCTCACCGCTGCCGAGGACGTCGTCGTTCATGCCCAGGCACATGGAGCAGCCGCTGTTGCGCCACTCGAACCCGGCCTGGATGAAGACATCGTCGAGTCCTTCGGCCTCCGCGGCGCGCTTCACCCGCTGCGAGCCAGGCACCACCATCGCGCGGACGCCCTGTGCCACCTTCTGGCCCGCGCACGACCGACGCGGCCTCGCGCAGGTCTTCCAGTCGCGCGTTGGTGCACGAACCGAGGAAGACGCGATCGACCTTGAGTCCCTCGAGCGCCTCGCCCGGGCGCAGGCCCATGTACTCCAGTGCGCGCGCCAGCGCACCCCTGGTATCCGCCGAGTCATCATCGCTCGGCACGGGCACGCGGCCGGTGATATCACCGACCATCCCGGGATTGGTACCCCAGGTCACCTGCGGTGCCAGCGTACGTGACGTCGATCGTGATGGAACGGTCGAAGACTGCGCCCGCGTCGGTGGCCAGGTCGCGCCAGCGCGCAACCGCGGCGGTCCACGCGGCGCCGCTGGGCGCACGCGGCCGTCCAGCCAGGTAGGCGAAGGTGGTGTCATCGGGCGCGATCAGCCCGGCACGGGCGCCGGCCTCGATGGACATGTTGCAGATGGTCATGCGCCCTTCCATGGACAGCTGCCGGATGGCGCTGCCACGGTACTCGAGCACATGCCCGGACGCGCCATCGGTACCGATGCGCCCGATGAGTGCCAGGATCATGTCCTTGGCCGTTACGCCATCGGCCAGCGTGCCCTCGAACCGGACCTCCATGGTGCGAGGGCGCTGCTGCATGAGGCACTGCGTGGCGAGCACATGCTCCACCTCGCTGGTGCCGATCCCGAATGCGAGCGCGCCGAACGCGCCGTGCGTCGAGGTGTGTGAATCGCCGCACACGATCGTCATGCCGGGCTGCGTGGCACCAAGTTCGGGCCCGATGACATGCACGATGCCCTGGTCGGGCGAGTCGAGGTCGAAGAGCGGCAGGCCGAACGCTCGCGCATTGGTCGTGAGCGTCCGCACCTGCTGTGCGGCGATCGGGTCGGCGATGGGGAGGTGCCGATCGCCGGTGGGCACATTGTGATCCACGGTGGCCAGGGTCCGGCCGGGCCGGCGCACCTGGCGCCCCGCGAGCCTCAGGCCCTCGAATGCCTGCGGCGACGTGACCTCATGCACCAGGTGCAGGTCGATATACAACAGCGCTGGCCCCCCCGGCATCGCATGGACGACGTGGGCATCCCAGATCTTCTGGAAGAGGGTGCGCGGCTCGCTCATCAGACGGTGGCCGGCTCCGCCTTCGCCGCCGCCGCCTTCCCTTCCTCGCTCCACGGCATCATGACGCGGAGGGCCCGGCCGGTCTTCTCCAGCAGGTGGTCGTGGTCTGCCGTGCGCATGCGCTTGAAATTCGGGCCACCCGCGCGATTCTCCGCGAGCCACTCCCTCGCGAACGCGCCGCTCCGGATCTCGTCGAGGATCCGCTGCATCTCCTTGCGGGTTTCCTCGGTGATGATCCGCGGGCCCCGGGTGTAGTCACCGTATTCGGCGGTGTCGCTGATCGAGTACCGCATGAAGCCCATGCCGCCGCGATACATGAGGTCCACGATCAGCTTGAGCTCGTGCAGGCACTCGAAGTAGGCCATTTCGGGCGAGTACCCGTTCTTGACCAGGGTATCGAAGCCGGCCTTCACCAGCGCCGTGGCCCCGCCGCAGAGCACCGCCTGCTCGCCGAACAGGTCGGTCTCCGTCTCCTCGCGGAACGACGTCTGGATCACGCCGGCACGGGTACAGCCGATACCCGCGGCGTAGGCGAGCGCGTCTGCGAGCGCGTTGCCGCTCGCGTCCTGGTGAATGGCGACCAGGCCGGGCACGCCGCGCCCGCCCTCGTACTCGCTCCGCACCAGGTGACCGGGCGACTTGGGCGCGATCATGGCGACGTCCACGTCGGCGGGCGGCTTGATCTCGCCGAAGTGAATGTTGAAGCCGTGCGCGAAGAGAAGTGTCTTCCCCGCCGACAACCCCTGCGCCACGCCCTTGTCGTAGATGTCGCGCATGTCCTGGTCGGGCACGAGCAGCATGATGATGTCGGCGGCACGCGCCGCATCGGCGACACTGCGCACGTCGAGCCCGGCGGCCTCCGCCTTCTTCCACGAGGCACCGCCCGGCCGGAGCCCGACGATGACCTTCTGCCCCGACTCCTTCAGGTTGAGCGCGTGCGCATGGCCCTGGCTGCCGAAGCCGATGACCGCGATGGTGCGACCGAGGAGGCGATCGATGTTCGCGTCGCTGTCGTAGAACACCTGGAGCGTCGAGCTCATGATACGGAAGCCTCAGTGGAGGTGGGTGCGCGCGGATTCTCGGCCGGCCGCTCGACGGCGACCGCACCGCTCCGGGCGACATCGACAATGCCGAACCGCTCGACGGCACGCAGGCACGACAGCACGAAGGTGTCGGGACCGGTCAGCTCGACCACCAGCCCGTCCGGACCTTCCTCAATGACGTTCGCGTGGTAGAGACCCAGCACATCGAGCAGCTCGCCGTACGCCTCGGCCTGGGCGACGGACGCCGGATCAGGGCGAGCTCGCGCACCACGGTGTCTGTCCGCCGGCACCGATGCGCGCCTCGTCCACGCCGATCAGCTTCTCGAACAGCAGCGCCACCCGCTGTGCCGCACCTTCATCTGCCTCGATCATCGCAAAGAGCCTCGAGCGTCCCTCGGTGACATGGGGTCCGAAGGTCACGCTCCGTACGGGAAGATTGCGGCGCCGGAGAAGCCCGACGGCCGCGTTCAATGTCACCAGCTTGTCGTCCATGACGACGGTGATGCAATGGAGCTCGCTCATGCCGACGCCGGCTCCGGCGCGGGCGCCGTCTCGATGACCTCCGAGAGCGAGGCACCGGGCGGGATCATCGGGTAGACGTTCGCCTCCTGCTCGATCACGAACTCGATGAGCGCGGGGCCGGGATCGCGGAGTGCCGCCGCGACCGCACCGGCGATCTGTGAGCCCTGCTCGACCCGGTAGCCGGCGATGCCGTACGCCTCGGCCAGCTTCACGTAGTCGGGACTCCAGATCGGCGTCGCCGAGTAGCGGCGGCCGTGGAAGAACTGCTGCCACTGCCGCACCATGCCGAGATACCCGTTGTTGAAGATCGCGAGCTTGATGGGCAGGCCTTCCTGCACCATCGTCGCCATTTCCTGCATGTTCATCTGGAAGCCACCGTCGCCCGAGATGGCCCACACCGGCTCGTCGGGGCGCGCCAGGTGCACGCCGATGGCCGCCGGCACGGCGAAGCCCATGGCGCCGAGGCCACCGGACGAGAAGTGGGTGTTGAGGCGGCGGTACGGGAAAGAGCTTGGCCACCCACATCTGGTGCTGGCCCACGTCGGCCACGATGCTGCACTTCCCGCCGCTCGCATCGTGCATGCGCCCGGAGAATCGCCTCGGGTGCGATGTCGCCGCGGAACTGCTCGTGCGGCGGCCGGCGCGAACTGTCGATCTCCTCCCACCAGGCGGTGCAGGAGCGCGGCGCCAGCGCGCGCGTCAGCGCGGAGAGGATGGGCCCGGCATCGCCCACCAGCGGCACCTCGACAGGCACGTTCTTGCCGATCTCGGTGGGATCGAGCTCGATGTGGACAATCTTCGCGTGACGGGCGAAGCCCGCGGTGTTCCCGGTCACGCGATCGTCGAAGCGCATACCCACCGCGATCAGCAGGTCGGCATGCTGGATGGCGCGATTGACGTGCACCTCACCGTGCATGCCCGGCATGCCGAGGTGCAGCGGGTGATCCTCGGGGAAGGCGCTGATGCCGAGCAGGGTGGTGATGACGGGAATGCCGGTGTGCTCGGCGAAGATGCGCAGGTCCTCGCTGGCGTTGCCCAGGATGATGCCGTGTCCCGCAAGGATCAGCGGCCGCTCGGCGCCGCCGATGAGCCGCGCCGCATCGGCCAGCGCGCCGGCATCGACCACCGGGGCGGCACGCTGCGCCGGAGCGACGACGCGAGGCGGTGTACTCGATGCGCTGGTTCTGCACGTCCTTGGGCACGTCCACCAGCACGGGTCCGGGCCGCCCGCCGCGCGCGATGGCGAATGCGCGGCGCATGGTATCGGCGAGCGTGGTGATGTCCTCGACCAGCACGCTCCACTTGGTGATGGGAAGCGTCACGCCGATGATGTCGGTTTCCTGGAAGGCATCGCGACCCATCATGGGGCGGGAGACCTGCCCGGTGATGGCCACGACCGGCGAGTTGTCCATGTACGCCGTCGCCAGGCCGGTGACCAGGTTGGTGGCGCCCGGTCCGGAGGTAGCCACGCACACGCCGGCCTGACCCGAGGCGCGCGCATAGCCGTCGGCGGCGTGCGCCGCCGCCTGCTCATGCCGCACGAGGATGTGGCGCAGCCCGGGATACTCGGGCAGCGCGTGGTAGAACGGCATGATCGCGCCGCCGGGATACCCGAACAGCACGTCCACACCCTCCTCGAGGAGGATGCGGCACATGAGCTGGGCGCCGGTGAGCATCTCGGACAAGGCGGTCAGACTCCCCAGTAGCTGTTGCTGTCCAGCGCCGCCGCCTCGAGCGACTCGGCGTGGCGCGACTTGTTGAGTGCGTTCACCATGGCGCGGGCACTGGCCTCGACGATGTCGGTGGACGCGCTGTGGGCGCTGAACGTGCGACCATCAACGCGAACCTGGAGGAAGACCTGGCCCACGCTGTCCCGGCCGGGGGTCACCGAACGGAGATTGAGGCTCTCCACCTCGACCGTCTTTCCCACGATCTCGCTGACAGCGGCGAAGGCGGCGGCGATCGGACCGTCCCCGGTACCGGTCGCGCTGCGTGCCCCGACGTACGGACCGGCAAGCGTCACGTCCGCGGTGGCCGTGCCGCTGCCGCACACGACGCGTAGCTCGCTTCAGCTGGAACTCCTCCGGCGCATCGTGGAAGCTCTCGTGCAGGAGCGCCAGCAGGTCTTCATCGAGGATCTGCCGCTTCCGCTCGGCGAGCTGGAGGAACTCCTTGTAGATGTTGCCGAGCTGCTCGTCCTCGATTTCGTAACCCAGCTCCTGGAAGCGCCGCGCCAGGGCGTGGCGGCCGGAGTGACGGCCGAGCACCAGGGACGAGCGGGCGATGCCGACGGTGTCGGGCTCGATGATCTCGTAGGTGCGCCCGTTCTGCAGGACGCCGTGCTGGTGGATGCCCGCCTCGTGGGCGAAGGCATTCCGGCCGACGATGGCCTTGTTCGGCTGGGGAAAGTTGCCGGTGAGGTGCGAGAGCATCTGGCTGGTGCGATAGAGTTCGCGCGACTCGATGCCGGTCTCGAAGGCGTACTGCGATGCGCGCACCCGACCCGCCATGACGATCTCTTCCAGGGCGGCGTTGCCTGCCCGCTCGCCGATGCCGTTGATGGTGCACTCGACCTGTCCCGCGCCCGCACTGATGGCCGCGAGCGAGTTGGCCACGGCGAGGCCCAGGTCATCGTGGCAGTGGGCGCTCAGGACGATGCCCGCGCTGGACGGCACGCGGCGACGCACCTCGCGGAACATCGCGCCGTATTCCTCGGGCGTGGCATAGCCCACCGTGTCCGGCAGGTTGACCGTGGTGGCACCCTCACTGATGGCGACCTCGACACACTGGCAGAGGAAGTCGAGCCCGGTGCGACTGGCATCCTCGGCACTCCACTCGACATCGTCGGTGAAGGACTTCGCGCGACGCACGCTTTCGCGGATCTTCTCCACCGCCTCCTCGCGGGTCATGCGCAGCTTGGCCTTGAGGTGCAGGTCGGAGGTGGAGAGGAACACGTGAATCCGGCCCCGCTCGGCGCCGCGGATGGCCTCGCCGGCCAGGTCGATGTCCCGTTCGGTACACCGGGCCAGCGCGGCGATCACGGGACGCCGCACCTGGGCCGCGATCTCCTGCACGCTGCGGAAGTCGGTTTCGGAGGACGCCGGGAAGCCGGCCTCGATCACGTCCACCCCGAGCACCTCGAGCTGCCGGGCGAGGCGCACCTTCTCGTCCACGGTGAGGCTGTTGCCGGGCGCCTGTTCGCCATCCCTGAGCGTCGTGTCGAAAACGATGATCCTGCGCGTCATGCCGATTCTCCCTGGGGCCGGAAACGAAAGCGCCGCGAACCCGTTGGTCCGCGGCGCCCCTGCTGGTCTAAGCGAGTCCTGCTATCGACTCATCTTGCTCGCCACCGGCACGCCGCGGAATCCATCCCGTCCAATAAGAAGGACCGGAAGGACACCAAGGAGGACCAGAAGCAAGCCGTTCAGATTCATTGTTTCCGTGTACTGCGATCGGGTTCTGGGCCACCCGCGGGTGCCGGGCGGCGTCGGCTGCATAAAAATACCCTTGCGCCGGACTGGGAGGGTACCCAAGCGCCGGGGCGCCTGTCAAGTGGGGCATTTGCCCCGGCGAAACCGCCCCCCACAACGTGGTGCTGCGGGCGCGCGCCACTTGACCCATGCATCCCACAGTATAAGTATGCAGTCATGTTGAATGCACGACTTCAGGTCGCCACGGCTATTCTCGTCAATTCTCCGCGCTCGTTGGGAGCGGCCGGGTAGTTGAGCGTGCAGTAGCGCGCCCCCGACCCCGCTCCCAGGCGAGCGGGGTTTTCGTTTTCAGGCCCGGCCTCTCCGGCCAGCCTGGCGTCACCACCAGGAGGAAGCATGGCCGCACCAGGGCAGCGGATCCGCTCGGCCACTCCCGACCCCGATCGCGGGGCCCACTCGCGCGTCGCGGACACCGCCGGCCTCGACGCCTTCCGCGAACATGACGCCTGTGGCGTCGGGTTCGTGGCCCAGTCATCGGGAGCCCGCTCACACGAAGTGGTGCAGATGGCGCTCGAAGCGGTGGCCCGCGTGGCCCACCGCGGCGCCGCCTCCACCGACAACTCGGGAGATGGCGCCGGGCTGCTGACCCAGGTTCCGCACCGACTCTTCTACCGCGATGCCTACCGCCTCGGGCTGCGTCTCGAGGCGGGGCGTCCCTTCGCGGTCGGCGTGTTCTTCCTTCCGGTCGATCCCGAGGCGCTTGCCCAGTCGGTGCAGGTAGTGGAAAAGGTGCTGGAGGAAGACGGCCTGCCCCTGATCGGCTGGCGCGACGTACCGGTCAACCCCAGCTGCGCTCGGTGGAGGCGCGCGCCAGAGCCAGCCGGTAATCCGCCAGGTGCTGGTGGGGCGTCCCGAGCGCGTCGCCGACGATGACGGGTGGGAGCGTGCGCTCTTCCTGGCCCGGCGCGCCATGGAGCAGCGGGCCGAAGCGCTGGGCCTGCCCGGCTTCTACGTGCCGTCGTTCTCCTGTCGAACCATCGTGTACAAGGCGCTGCTGCAGGGCACCCAGCTGCCGGCGTTCTATCCTGACTTCCGTTTCCCCGAGTTCGAGAGCGCGGTCGCCGTTTTCCACCAGCGCTACTCCACGAACACCCTCCCGAGCTGGCCCCTGGCGCAGCCGTTCCGCCTCCTGGCGCACAACGGGGAGATCAACACCCTCTGGGGCAACCGCAACGCGATGACGATGCGGACCCCGATGCTCAAGTCACCGCTCTGGGAAGGGCGCGAGGACAGGCTCAAGGATGTCGTCTGGCCGCATGGCAGCGACTCCGCGAGCCTGGACAATGCCATGGAGCTGTTCGTGCGTTCCGGGCGCGACCCGGTGCACACGACGATGATGATGATCCCGCAGGCGTGGGAGAAATATCCCGACGTCGACCCTGCGGTGCGCGCCTTCTACGAGTACCACCAGATCCTGCACGAACCGTGGGACGGTCCGGCGGCGCTCGCCTACACCGACGGACGATTCGCCGGCGCATCGGTGGACCGCAACGGCCTCCGGCCCTGCCGCTACAAGATCCGGCACGACGGCCTCGTCGTGGTTGGATCGGAGGTGGGCCTGGTCGACCTCGAGCCGGAAGAGATCGTCGAGACCGGCAAGGTGGGCCCGGGCGAGGTGCTCGTGGCCGACCTCGAGCGTGGCCAGGTGATCCGCAACCTCGACGCGAAGCGCGAGGTGGCGGGACGCCACCCGTACGAGACGTGGGTGCGGCGCTACATGGCGGTGCTGGTGCCTGACCCGATCCGCACACTGCCCGCTCCCGCCGGCGATGAACTCGTCGTGCGGCAGCGGCTGTTCGGCTATGGCTTCGAGGACCTGCGCCTGGTGCTCGAGCCGATGGCCACCACCAGCGTGGACGCCGTGTGGAGCATGGGCGACGACACGCCCATTCCGCCGCTCGCGCGCACCCCGCAGAGCGCGTACGCCTATTTCCGGCAGCGCTTCGCGCAGGTCACCAACCCGCCGATCGATCCCCTCCGCGAGGCGATGGTCATGTCGCTCCGCATGCACCTGGGCCGGCGCGGGTCGCCGCTGGTCGAGCGCCCGAATGCCGCCGGCATGCTGCGGGTGGAGCACCCGGTGCTGCTGGCGACGGAGATGGCGGGCCTGCTCAACGTGCGGGGCTTCCCCACCGAGATCATCGATGCCATCTGGGATCCGGCCGACGGCATCGAGGGCTTCCGGCCCGCGCTCGAGCTGCTGGCGAGCCAGGCCGTACGCGCGGTGCGCGCCGGCGCCAAGCTCCTGGTGGTCAGCGACCGCGCGGCCGGTCCCACGCGCGCGCCGATCCCGATGCTGCTCGCGATTGGTGCCGTCCGGCAGGAACTGGTGCGCACCGGCCTGCGTGCGCGGGTCGGCCTCGTCGCCGAGACGGGCGACGCGTTCGACATCCACCACTTCGCGTGCCTGATCGGCTACGGCGCCGAAGCGGTGCACCCATGGCTGGCACTGGCCAGCGTCGAGTCGATGTTCGGCGAGGCGGAGGCGCCGAAGAAGCAGACCGATACCCCGCGACCCACCCCGGCTGAGGCGGTGGAGCGCTATCGCACCGCCGCCGAGAAGGGGTTGCTCAAGATCCTCTCGAAGATGGGCATCTCGACGCTCTCGTCCTATTGCGGGGCGCAGATCTTCGAGGCACTGGGCCTGGGCCGCGAGGTGATCGACGCCGCGTTCTCGGGCACGACCTCACCGATAGGCGGCGTCGGCTTCGCGGAACTCGCCGAAGACGTGGTGGCGCGTCACGCCGCCGCGTACGAGGCGGCGCTCGATGGATCAGGGCTGACCGACTTTGGCCGGGTTCGTTTCCGCAAGGAAGGCGAGGACCACGGCTGGGCCCCGCCGGTGGTCGTGGCACTGCAGCAGGCGGTGAAGGGCGGCACGACCAACGACGAGGCGTACGACGGCTTCCTTGCGAAGCATCGCGGGCGGCGTCCCGCCGGTCCGCGTGACCTGCTGGGCATCCGGCCGGGCACGCCGGTGCCCATGGCCGAAGTCGAACCGATGGAATCGATCCGCCGACGCTTCGTGTCATCAGCGATGTCGCTCGGTGCCCTGTCGCCCGAGGCGCACGCGGCGCTCACGATCGCCATGAACCGGATGAATGCGAAGTCGAATTCCGGCGAAGGCGGCGAGGACCCCGCGCTGTTCCGGACACCCACCGACGGCGACCGGCTCGACAACCGGATCAAGCAGGTGGCGTCGGCCCGGTTTGGTGTCACCACCGAGTACCTCGTTCGCGCAGAGGAACTCGAGATCAAGATCGTGCAGGGCGCCAAGCCGGGTGAGGGCGGGCAACTGCCGGGGCACAAGGTGACGGAACTGATCGCGCGGCTGCGCCATGCAGTGCCGGGTATTCCGCTCATCTCGCCACCGCCGCATCACGACATCTACTCCATCGAGGACCTGGCGCAGCTCATCACCGACCTCAAGACGGTGAACCCGCGCGCGCGTGTCGGCGTGAAGCTGGTGGCGGAGTCCGGTGTCGGTACGGTCGCGGCGGGCGTGTGCAAGGCGTACGCGGACTATGTGCTCATCGCGGGGCACAACGGCGGGACCGGCGCCTCGCCGCTCTCGTCGATCAAGCATGCGGGCTCGCCCTGGGAGCTGGGCCTGGCGGAAACCCAGGCGACGCTGGTGCGGAACGGCCTGCGTCATCGCATCGAGGTGCGCACCGATGGCGGCCTCAAGACCGGCCGTGATGTGGTGATCGCCGCGCTCCTGGGCGCCGAGTCATACGGCTTCGGCACCGCGCCGCTCGTGGCACTTGGCTGTGCCATGGCGCGGCAGTGTCACAGCAACACCTGCCCCACGGGGATTGCGACCCAGCGCGATGACTTGCGGGCCAAGTTCAAGGGCACGCCGGAGCAGGTCATCGCGTATTTCACTCTGGTGGCCGAGGAGGTGCGCGCAATCCTCGCCTCGCTCGGTGCGCGCACGCTCGAGGAAGTGATCGGGCGCAACGACTTGCTGGTGCGAGTAGACCATCCCGACGTGCCGCGGGCTCAGCTGCTGGACCTGTCGATGCTGCTGGCACCACCCAAGGGCGCCACGACGGTGACGCGGAAGCGCACCGAGGCACGGAACAACCGCCCGGGTCTCGTGTCACTCGATCGCGAGATCATCGAGGAACTGGCACCCTACCTGGAGAGCGGGCTTCCCTTCTCCAGTCACTACCCGATCCGGAACCATCACCTGGCGGTTGGCGCAGGGGTGTCGGGCGAGATCGCGCGGCGGTTCGGTGATACGGGACTGCCTGAGGGGCGGATCCGGCTGCGCTTCACCGGCAGCGCGGGACAGAGCTTCGGGGCATTCCTCAGCAAGGGCGTGCACCTCGAACTCGAGGGCGAGGCGAATGACTACGTGGGCAAGGGTCTGTCGGGCGGAGAGATCACGATCCGGCACTTTCGGCGTGCGGCGTACGCCAGTCAGTCGCAGCAGCATCTCGTGCTCGGCAACACCGCGCTCTACGGTGCCACCGGCGGCTTGCTGTTCGCCGCGGGCCAGGCAGGCGATCGCTTTGCCGTGCGCAACTCGGGGGCGACTGCGGTCATCGAGGGCGCCGGCAATCACTGCTGCGAATACATGACGGCTGGGATCGTGGTGGTGCTGGGACGGGCCGGCCGGAATTTCGGGGCGGGCATGTCGAACGGCCTGGCCTACGTACTGGACGAGGCGGGCACGTTCCACTCCCGGGTCAATAGCGACATGGTGGCGCTCGAGACGCTCGAGGAGGAGGACGAGCAGCTGCTGCACCGACTGATCCATGCCCACGAGGAAAAGACGGCCAGCCCCCGCGCCAGGACACTGCTGGTCGAGTGGGAGGCTGTTCGTGGGATGTTCCGGCGGGTTGCGCCGAGGAATGCGCCCGCGCTCATCGCCGCCACGCGGTCAGCGTTCCTGCGCCGGTCGCTGGTCGAGCCCCTCGTCTCCGACGAGGTCCGCCGCAGCGCATAACCGTCCGAGCCTCCGCCCCAACATGGCATGGTGCCTGCCATGTCAGGGGCCGGAGCAGTGGTTTCGAGCGTCCAACAGGGGAACTGTGGTTCTCATTGTTGGAGGCCCGCAACACGCTGCCGGTTTCCCCTGGACCGGACCAGCCCATCACGATGCAATCACACCTGATGAAGCCAGCACGTGAAGTCGGCATCGCCGGCTACGGCGCCTATGTGCCGCGCTATCGCCTCCCGGCGAGCGAGGTGGGGCGCATCTGGGACGGTGGCGAGGCGGCGCTCCCGATCCGGGAGAAGTCCGTGCCGGGGCTGGACGAGGATGTGGCGACGATGTCCATCGAGGCTGGCCGCAACGCAGTGCGTCGCGCCGGGATCGATCCGTCCCTCATCGGTGCGGTGTGGGTGGGAAGCGAGAGCCACCCCTACGCCGTGAAGCCCACGGGCACGATCGTGGCCGAGGCACTTGGCGTGTCGGAGTACACGCTGGCGGCCGACTGGCAGTTCGCGTGCAAGGCAGGAACCGAGGCACTCCAGGCCGCCATCGCGCTGACCGGCTCCGGCATGTCCGACTATGCGCTCGCGATCGGGATGGACATCGCGCAAGCGCGACCCGGTGATGCCCTGGAGTACACGGCGGGGGCGGGCGGGGCGGCGATCATCGTGGGACCGGCTGAAGAATCGGTCGCGGTCTTCGAGGGTTCGGTCTCGTTCGTGACCGACACACCCGACTTCTGGCGCCGGCAGCATGAACGGTATCCGCAACACGGCAGTCGCTTCACCGGCGAGCCAGGGTACTTCAAGCACGTGGCCCATGCCGCCGAGGAACTGTTTGGGGCACTGGGCACTACGGCGCGCGACTACGCGCATGTGGTCCTGCACCAGCCCAACAAGAAGTTCCCGACCAAGGCGGCGACCGACCTCGGCTTCACGAAGGAACAGGTCTCGCGCGGTCTCCTCAGTAACGATATCGGGAACACGTACGCCGGTGCGACGATGCTCGGGCTCACGGCGATCCTCGACCAGGCCACCCCGGGTGAGCGCATCCTCGCCGTCTCGTTTGGGAGCGGCGCCGGCAGCGACGCATTCAGCTTCCGCGTCACCGAACGGATCACCGAGCGACAGTATGCCGCGGCCACGACGCGCCAGTACATCGAGCGGCGTGTCCCAATCGACTACGCGACGTACACCCGCTTCCGCCGGCAGCTCGCCCAATGAACCCGGGCGTCGCGATAATCGGGGCAGGCCAGACGGCCGTAGGCGAGCACTGGGATCGCTCGCTCCGCGACCTGGCGGTCGAGGCACTGCTGGCCGCGATTCATGACGCGGGTTCCCCCCGGGTCACCAGCCTGTTCGTCGGCAACATGATGGCGGGTGAGCTGACCGGGCAGGAGCATCTCGGCGCGCTCATCGCCGACTTCGCAGGGCTGCAGGGTATCGAGGCGGTGCGTGTCGAGGCGGCTTGCGGATCGGGGGCCGCGGCGCTCCGGCTCGGATGCATGGCAATTGCCAGCGGTGCGGCAGATGTCGTGGCGGTGGTCGGTGTCGAGAAAATGACGGATCGCCCGGGAAGCGAGGTGACGGCCTCGCTCGCCATGGCGGCTGACGGCGACTACGAGGCGCGGCAGGGGCTTTCCTTCGTGGCGCTCAACGCGCTCCTCATGCGCCGGTACATGCACGAGCACCAGGTGACTCGAGAGCAGTTCGCTCCCTTCTGCATCAATGCGCATCAGAACGCAGTGGGCAACGATCACGCGATGTTCCCCTTCACCATCAGCGCCGACGACTTCAGCCGCGCCAAGATGATCGCTGACCCGGTGAGCCTGCTGGACAGTTCACCGGTGTGCGATGGAGCAGCCGCAATCATCCTCACCAGCGAGACGACGGCGCGCGCGATGGGCCGCCGGGCGGTGCGGGTACGAGCATCGGCAATCGGCACCGACACGATTGCCCTTCATGACCGGCGCGACATCCTCGAGTTGCGCGGTGCCGCGACGAGTGCGGCCCGGGCCTACGAACAGGCCGGGGTGAAGCCGGCGGACATCGACTTCTTCGAGCTGCACGACGCATTCACGATCATGTCGGTGCTGTCACTCGAGGCGTCGGGCTTTGCCGTGAGAGGCGAGGGCGTGCGGCTTGGCCTGGACGGCGAGATCGGGCTCAAGGGAAGCATCCCCATCACCACGATGGGTGGCCTCAAGGCCCGAGGGCACCCGGTTGGCGCCACCGGGATGTACCAGCTGGTGGAGGCTGTCCTGCAACTGCGCGGCGAGGCGGGAGTGAACCAGGTACCCGGCGCAACCCTCGGCATGACACAGAACATCGGGGGCAGCGGTGCGACGGTGGTGACGACCATCCTCGAGGCGATGGCATGAGCGCCCCGCACAACTGGCGCCAGCAGGCGCAGCGATACCTCCTCGAGGGCGTACAGTGCACGGCGTGCGACCATCGGATGTTCCCACCGCGCTCCGTGTGCACGGAGTGCGGGGTCTCGTCGATGCGACCGCACCGGTTCTGCGGCGGGGGCGAGGTCTACTCCTATTCCTTCGTGTACCACCCCCCGGCGGGGCACGAGGAGTTCGCGCCGTATCCGGTGGCACTCGTGCGCCTGGACGAGGGTCCCCTCATTGCGGCACAATTGACCGACGTGGGCCACGACGACGTCGCCATCGGCCTGCGGGTGGAGATGGTAACCCGCCGGGTGCGCGAGGACAGTGAAGACGGCGTCATCGTGTACGGCTACAAGTTTCGCCCCGCCCTCCCTCCCGCGCGCCGGTAGCCCGCTCGCCTAACGGTGGTACTGCAGCATCCATGTGTAGATGTCATGTCCCGCCGTGCCGTCATAGGTGCGGGTCCAGGAATCGTGGCCCACTCCCGGATAGATGGTCAGCTGTGCCAGCACCGACGGTGGCGGTGAGCATGCGTTGATCGCGTTCACCATGTTCACCGATCCCGATACGTTCACCGTGCCATCAGCGTCCCCGTGAAATGCCCACGCGGGGACGCTCTTCATGTTGCACGCCTGCCCAGTGTTACCGGCCCCGGCAATCGCCACGATGGCGGCGAGCCGGCCCGGCTTCGCGACGGCGTAAGCCCAGGTGCCGTAGCCCCCCATGCTCAACCCGGTGACGTAAATCCGGGTGGTGTCCACGTGATAGTCAGTAATGGCCTTGTTGATGAGCTCGTCCACGAGCCCGGTGGGCCATCCACCCTGTGCCGACGGGAGCTGGGGCGAGATGACAATGAACGGCAGGTCGCGACCGGCCTTGATCAGCTTGGGTGGCCCATGCACCAGGACACGGGTGAGTTCGGTGGTGCCGTTGCCCTTCTCTCCGGAGCCGTGGAGGAAGATGAGCAGGGGAAGTTTCTCATTTGGGCGGAGGTAGTGATCCTCGGGCAGGTAAGCGTAGTAGCCTACCGCCCCGCTCACCGTCGTGCTCTGCAGCGATGTCGCCGGCTGGCGCTCGGCCAGCGTGGTGCTCAGTGTCCTGACTTCCTCGATATCGGATGGCGCGGGATCGGCGGAAGCGGGCGTGCCCGCGAGATAGACGTAATACGCCTGCGCAGGGGTCAATCCCTCCAGGAGCACGGCGACGGTGTCCTCTACCAGGGCCTGCGCAATCACCTTCTTTCCGGCGCGCACTGGCGCGCGACCCCCGAGACCATCGGCATCTTCACGCACCTGCGCTGCGGTGAGGCTCGACTGCGGTGTGGAATAGACGGCGTACGACACCTCACCGGCGCGCGCGAGAATCACGTGCAGGCGAATGGACTCGCTGCCGGCAGTGGCGGATGGCTGGGCACTTGACCACAGCTGCGGCGAAAGTGGATCGGTGGTATCGCTTCCACTGCAGGCGCCGAGCAGGAGCGCCCAGATGGCCCAACGCGCAACTCTTGGCATGACGCGACTCCGGAAGGGAAAATGTCTTCCGGGTGCAGGGATGATGCCGATGTGAAGGGTGTTGTGCCGCTTGACCTTAGGACTGCCGCGCCGGGGAGGCGCGGGGCGAATTGCCCGAGGCTACGGCTTGTCGGTGTTCTTGAACCAGATGTTGGCGCCGGCGGTGGCGCTTACGACAACCGTCATGGCGACCGGATTCGCGGTCATGGCCGGCGAGTAGTCGAGTATCTGGCTGAAGTCTGCCCGACCTTGCGGTGGGGGGACCCGCGAGGTCTCGTAGCTGAAGACCTTCGCCATGCCGGTTCCCGGGCGATTGGACGCCACGGAAATCGTGACATTCACGGAACCGACCAGCCCGAGCGGGGCACTCCAGACCTGCTGACAGACGACCGCGACCTCACCGTCGCCACTCGGGTACAGTACCGGCGCGTGATCATTGGTATAAGTGACGGTTGGAACCTGAACGCCAGTTGGCGCCGTGATGGTCGCTACCGCACCATTGGTGAGGGCGTCGTCGGTGAAGTGATTGCTGGTGCAGAGGTAGACAATCCCTGCGGTCGGGGTCCAGAAGTTCGGGCCCACCACAGAGTTTCCACCGGTCTGGTGCACGTTGAAAGGCATGGTGCCCGACAGCGTACCGGCCTGTTGGGTTGCAGTGACGACGTACGTCCCCACCGAACCCCCCGCCGTGAGGCGTCCGTCAGCGGCGATCGTATTGCAGCATTGTGCTGGCGGTGAAGCGCTCGTGACGGTCCAGTTCACCGCGACCGGCACGGTGCCACCCGTGCCGAGTCGCCCAACCGCCGTAAACTGTGCAGCGGGATCGCCAGGCTTGATGCGCACGCCGGCAGGCGACACCTCGATAGCCACAATGTTCGGCGGTGCCGTGGTGATCGTCACATTGGCGGTACCGGTGATATAAGTACCTGTCGCAGTGGCCGAAACCAGATAGGGCCCATCGGTTGCGCCTGGCGTGTAGAGGCCCGCCGCGTCAATCGTGCCGCCGGTCGCTGTCCAATCCACCGGAATGGTTGCGGTACTCGCGTCGCTGTAGTGCGCAGTAGCGGTGAATTGCTGCGCGATGCCTGGCGCAAGGACGACAGTGGCCGGTGCCACCGTGATGCTCGTCAGTGTCGGAGGCGACTGAGTGATGGTGACCGCGGCCGTGCCGGCGGTTGACCCGCCCACGAGCGTGGCCGTTACGACATAGGGGCCCACGGTGGAGCCTGCCGTATAGAGGCCAGTGGAAGTGATCGTGCCGCCGGTTGCGGTCCAGTTGACGGCGACGCTACCGGTGCCGCCGCCACTGAAGTGGCCCGTGGCGGTGAACTGCTGGGTCGCCGATGGGCCAAGCGCAATGGTCGACGGTGCAACCGAAATGCTCGTGAGCACCGGCTGGGCAGCGGTCACCGTCACCGCGCCGCCCTTGCTGACCGTGCCGCCCTGCTCTGTCGCCACCACCTGGTAATTGCCGGCAACCAGGCCCGCCGTGTACAGGCCGGTTGAAGAAATGGTGCCGCCCGTGGCAGCCCACGTGACCGCGACAGCCGCGCTGCTGCCGTCACTGAAATGTCCGGTGGCGGTAAATGCCTGAGTGGCGCCTGCCTGCAATGTGGCCGACGCCGGCGTGAGCTCAATGGATTGAAGGGTCACGTCGGGTGGGCCTTCCCCGCCACCGCAGCCGGCGATGGCAATGACCACGCCGAGCGATGCCGCGTGGAATACACGCCGCAGGGATTGACCTTCAAGGCCGCGCTGTCGCCACACCTTCATGCACCGCTTCCACGGTTCAGGGACACTGATGTCGTTGATTGACAATACATTGGCCGAGCCAGCCATCACAGGGCCAAAGTGTCGCCAGTCGTGATACCGCATTGAGCAGGCCCCGGATCGGGCTTGCAGTCTGAGCAGCAACAACATAACTTGCTGGTTAACAAGCAACAACTGGAGACCTGTGGGAGCCCTGTCGCCCGATCGCCGCCGGGACGCGACGAGAAGTCGCGAAGCCATTCTCGACGCCGCTGAACGGCTGTTCGCATCCCGGGGCTATGAGGGCACGAGCCTGCAGCAGGTTGGCGCGGCCGCCGGGGTGTCCCGGGGCACGCCGTCGTACTTCTTCCGCAGCAAGGCAGAGCTCTATCGCGCGGTGCTCGAGCGTTCGTTCGAGCAGGTGCGCGGCGCGGTCAAGAGCGGGCGCGAGCGCGCACTCCGGAGCGGCGAGCCGCCGGAGGTTGTCCTTGCGGGCGCGGTGGGCGAGTACTTCGACTTCATCACAGGGCATCCGTACTTCGTGCGCCTGCTCGAGTGGGAAGCATTGCAGGGTGGTGGCCATCTTGGTGAACGCGGCCCGCACCTCGGTGCCATTCATGAAGCCGTCGCCGCCATCGCGGACGAACTCGGTTTCGGCGTGGAGGACCGTCGCGAGGCGGAGCAACTCGTTCTTTCCATTCTGGCGCTCTGCTGGTTCCCCCTGATTCACGCCCGCACCCTCCTGCCTGGCCTGGGCGGCCACCCCGACGACCCGGCGTTCATCAGCAGTCGTCGCCAGCACATCATCGACCTGGTGCTGCACGGCATGCACGGACGCCTGACCCCGATTTCCACCTCCGAGGCATCATGACAAGCGTCGTTCCCGAGGCTCCTGCGAGGCCGGTCACGCGCGCGCCGCTGGCCAGCGAACAGGAAGCCCGTGAAGTCGCCGAAGCAGCGCGGGAGAAGGAATGGGAGAAGCCGAGCTTCGTGCGACAGCTGTTCGAGGGAAAGCTGCAGCTCGACCTGATTCATCCATACCCGGTCCAATCGGCAGAGGAGATTGCCAAGGCGCGCCCGTTCATGGACCGCCTCGAGCGATTCCTGGACGAGCGGGTGGACAGTGACAAGATCGACCGTGAGGGAAAGATCCCCGCCGAAGTGATCCAGGGCCTGCGTGAACTCGGCGCGTTCGGCATCAAGATCCCGGAGGAGTACGGCGGCCTGGGCCTGAGCCAGACGAGCTACACTCATGCGATCGGCCTGGTGACGAGCGTGGACGGAAGCCTCACGGCGCTACTGTCGGCGGCACAGTCGATCGGCGTGCCGCAGCCGCTCAAGCTGTTCGGCACGCCGGAGCAGAAGAAGAAGTACCTGCCCCGCCTGGCCAAGGGCGCCATTTCTGCGTTTGCGCTCACCGAGTCGAACGTCGGCTCGGACCCGGCGGCAATGAGCACCACAGCCACGCTCTCGGATGACGGGTCGCACTGGATCCTGAATGGCGAGAAGCTCTGGTGCACCAACGGCACGGTGGCGGAGCTGATGGTGGTCATGGCGCGCACCGGCCCCAAGAAGATCACCGCGTTCATTGTCGAGGTGGACTGGGCCGGCGTCGAGGTGGTGCAGCGGCTCCACTTCATGGGGCTCAAGGGGATCGAAAACGGGATCATCCGGTTCACGAACGTGAAGGTGCCCCGGGAAAATGTCCTCTGGGGTGAGGGACGCGGCCTCAAGCTGGCGCTGGTGACCCTCAACACCGGCCGGCTCACGTTGCCGGCATCCTCGGTGGCCGGCGCCAAGCGCGCGCTGCAGATCTGCCGCGAATGGGCGTCGACGCGGGTGCAGTGGGGCCAGCCGGTCGGCAAGCACGATGCGATTGCCCAGAAGATCGGGCGCATGGCCGCGGAGACGTACGCCATGGAGGCGGTGAGCGACCTCGCGTCACTCATGGCCGACGAGGGCAAGGTGGACATTCGCCTCGAGGCGGCGCTCGCCAAGATGTGGAACACCGAGATCGGCTGGCGGATCGTGGACGACACCCTGCAGATCAAGGGCGGGCGCGGCTACGAAACGGCGGACAGCCTGCGGTCGCGAGGCGAGAAGCCCGACCCGGTGGAGCGGATGATGCGCGACTTCCGCATCAACCTGATCTTCGAGGGATCGAGCGAGATCATGCGGCTGTTCATCGCCCGCGAGGCGGTGGACACCCACTTCAAGATCGCGGGCGCCCTGATCGACCCGAAGGCGCCGATGAAGGCCAAGCTGAACGCCCTGCTCAAGTCCGCTCTGTTCTACGGCACCTGGTACCCGCGGCTGTGGCTCGGCCTTCGTGGCCGCCTCGGTTTCGGCGAGTTCGGGACACTCGCCACTCACATGCGCTTCGTGGAGCGAAGCAGCCGGAAGCTGGCGCGGACGATCTTCCACTGCATGGTGCGGTTCGGCCCGAGGCTGGAGAAGCGCCAGGCGGTGCTGGGGCGGATCGTGGAGATCGGGGCGGAACTGTTTGCGATGGCGGCGACGTGCTCGCGCGCGGCAGGAAGTGGCAAGGCGGCAGGAAGTCGGCAGGAGACGCCGTGGAACTGGCCGACGTCTTCTGTCAGCAGGCCCGGCGGCGGGTGGACGAGAAGTTTGCGGCGGTGTGGAGCAACGACGACGTGGCGACGTATGCCATCGCGAGGAAAGTGCTCGACGGCGGGTACACCTGGCTCGAGCAGGGGATGGTCGGTACCCGGGGGGCCTGACCCCCCGGCAACGCTGGTCGGTGACACTATATTCCGGCGGATCTCATCCACCGGAATGCACCAATGGCAATCGCCGAAGGCAGGACCGTCCCGTTTACCGGCCCCGAGGCGATCGACGTCGCCGTCCTCGAGACGTTCCCCTATGAGGGGCCGGACCAGGAAATCGTCACCGAAACCCGCGAGTTCAGCGCGGTCTGCCCCTACAGCGGACTGCCGGACTTCGCGCTGCTGCGCATCAGCTATGTCCCTTCACGATAGCTGCGTCGAGCTCAAGAGCCTCAAGTACTACATCACGAGCTACCGGAGTGTCGGCATCTTCCAGGAGCACGCCACCGCCAGGCTGGCTGAGGACCTCTTCCGCCTGCTGGCGCCGCAGAAGCTGGCGGTGACGACCGTCTACAACACGCGGGGTGGGTTCGACACCACCTGCACGGTGACGCTCCCGAAGTGAGTGACCTCCAGGAGCAACTGCAGGCAGCACTAGGCGGCACCTACCGGATCGAGCGCGAGCTCGGTGGCGGCGGGATGAGCCGGGTCTTCGTGGCGACGGAAACGGCGCTGGGCCGCCGGGTGGTGATCAAGCTGCTGTCGCCGGAACTGGGCGTGGGGATCAGTGCCGACCGATTCCGCCGCGAGATCCAGATGGCGGCGCGGCTGCAGCACCCGCATATCGTGCCGCTCCTGGCCGCCGGTGAAGTAAAGCTCGAGGGCTCGAACACCTCCCTGCTCTACTTCACGATGCCCTTCGTGGAAGGCGAGTCACTGCGTTCGCGGCTGTCGAAGGGTCCCCTGCCCTCGGTCGAGGCGATGCGGGTCATGCGGGAAGTGGCCGATGCCCTGAACTACGCCCATCGGCAGAACATCGTTCATCGCGACATCAAGCCCGACAACATCCTGCTCTCCAATGGTCACGCCGTCGTCACCGACTTCGGCGTGGCCAAGGCATTGAGCACTGCCACGTCGATGGACGTGAACGCCACGGCCACGAGCGTCGGCACCGTGATCGGCACGCCGGCCTACATGGCGCCGGAACAGGGCGCCGGCGATCCCGATGTTGGACCGGCGGCGGACATCTACGCGCTGGGTGTCACCGGCTTCGAGATGCTGACGGGTCAGACGCCGTTCAAGGGCGTCACCCCGCGGGCAATCCTCGCGGCCCAGCTCACCAGTGAAGCACCGGCGCTCGACACCATCCGGCAGGACCTGTCGCCCGCCCTGCCCCCGCTGGTGAAGCGCCTCCTCGCGAAGGAGCCTGGCGACCGGCCCTCCGCGGCCGAACTGCTCGGGCTGCTGGAGCAAGTCGGGACGCCAGCACCCGGGACACTCATCTCCCCGCCCATGGCCCTTCGCCCCAAGCGGATGAGCGGGCTCAAGATGGGCTTGATCGGCGCAGCCGTACTCGGTGCGCTGGTGCTCGGCTTGAGTGCGGCGGGTCTCCTCCCGACGCGCACACTGCGTGTCGGAGGGCAAGTTCGGTTCGCGTGACCGGGTCGTATTGGCCGACGTGGATGTCTCGGGTGACTCGGCACTTGGCAGTGCACTGACCGAGGCACTGCGGGTCGACCTCTCGCAGTCGGACGTGCTGCAACTGCTCTCGTCCTCACAGATCCGGTCGACTCTCCGGCTGATGCAGCAACCAGAGGATCGCGCCCTCGGCTTCACGCCGGCGCGCGAGGTGGCAGTGCGCAGTGGTGCGAAGGGCGTCATCGCGGGTCGAGTCGAGCGGGTGGGAGGGCAGATGATCGTCACCCTCCGGCTGGTGGAACCGGAATCGGGTGACGACCTCGCGGCCTTCCGCGAAACCGCGAAGGATTCGACCCAGTTGCTGAGCGCCCTCGACGCCGTCACCAAGCAGATGCGCCGCCGGATAGGAGAATCACTGGGCAAGGTGCGCGCGAGCCAGCCGATGGAGGCGGTCACGACGTCTTCCCTGGTGGCGCTGCAGAAGTACTCGCAGGCTGTGGCCGCCACCGATCGGGGTGACTATCCCCAGGCGCAGCAGCTCCTCACGGACGCCCTCGCCATCGATTCCGGCTTTGCCATGGCTTGGCGCAAGCTCGGAGTGGTGTACACCAACCAAGGCAACTCCGAGGCAGCAAAGAAGCCGCTCACGCGAGCGTTCCAGTTCCGGGACCGCCTTCCGGACCGGGAGCGCTACCTGGCCGAAGGGAGCTACTACAGCACCGTTGGGCTGGACAACGACAAGGCTGCGGCGGCGTGGCGTTCGGCGCTCGCCATCGACTCCATGGACGTCGTTGCCACGAACAACCTCGCCGTCGCGCTGCAGCAGCAGGGCGACTCGCTCGGCGCGCTCGAGTACTACGGCCGCGCGCTGACCGCGCGCGACTCGAGTGTCGTGGGCTATTCCAACCTCATTCTTGCCTTGATCGCCGCGGGCAAGACGGATAGCGCCGCCGCGCTGAGAGCGTTCGCCGAAACACGATTCCCGGCGCATATGCGTCTCCGGCTGAGCGCGCCCTACATCGCCTACGCGCAGGGCAACTTCGCCGACGCCGAAAAGCTCGCACGTGGCCTGCAGGACCAGAACGTGCCGGCTGAGCTTCGCCGCTTTGGCCTGTACGCCGGCCAGTCGCTCGCGTCGCTGCAAGGGCGCCTGGATCAGGCGACGAATGACGCGCGAAACGTGGTGGACCTGGCCATCAGCGAGGGGCGGCCAGAAGAAGCGTATTCCCCCTTCAGCGACCTGGCGGTACAGGACGCCGTTTACCGCAATGATCCCGCGCGCGGAAAGCGGCTCATCGACTCCGTCCTGGCGGCACGGCCGCTTGCGGGCATCCCGGCGAATCAGCGGCCTTACCTGACGCTTGCCTGGACCTACGCCATGCTTGGCGATGTAGCGAAGGCGCGTGCGTTGATGGCCGAGTCGGCAGCCACCGCGGATACGACCGAGGCTCGTGCGTCAGTGCCGTTCAGGACCTACATCCTCGCGACGATCGCGATGGCAGAGAAGCGGCCAGCCGATGCGCTGAAGGAATACCAGAAGATCGATCCGCGGCTGTCGGGTTGTCGCTCGTGTCTTACCGCTGCCATAGGCAGGGCCTTCGACGCGACGGGGCAACCGGATTCAGCGATCGCATGGAGTGAGCGATACCTGGCCAGTGCCGAGGAAAACAGGGCGTACGAAGATGTAATGTCCCTCGGGCCCACGTACCGCCGACTCGGTGAGTTGTACGAGGAGAAGGGTGACCCGACCAAGGCCGCGAGCTATTACCAGAAGTTCGTCGACCTCTGGCGCGACGCCGATGCCGACCTGCAGCCTCAGGTGGCGGACGCGAAGAAGAAGCTGGCGAAGGTCGTGGGGGAGCATTGAGCGACCTCCAGACCCAGATACAGGCAGCGCTGGGAGACGCCTACCGACTCGAGCGTGAGCTTGGGGGAGGCGGGATGAGTCGCGTCTTCGTGGCAACGGAGACGGCGCTCAACCGAAAAGTGGTGATCAAGTTCCTGGCGCCGGAACTCGCGGCCGGCGTGAGCGCCGACCGCTTCCGCCGGGAAATCCAGCTCGCCGCACGGCTGCACCACCCGCACATCGTGCCACTGCTCGCCGCCGGTGAGGTGAAGCTCGACGGCGACCAGACGCTGCTCTACTACACCATGCCGCTGGTGGATGGTGAGTCGCTCCGCGCCCGCCTGGCTCGTGACGGCAAGCTCCAGCCCGCCGAAGCGCTGCGCATCTTCCGCGAAGTCACGGACGCGCTGGCCTACGCTCATGGCCAGGGCGTGGTTCATCGTGACATCAAGCCCGACAACATCCTGCTCTCGGGTGGTCACGCCGAGGTGGCCGACTTCGGTGTGGCGAAGGCGCTGAGTTCCGCCAACTCGACGGACCCAGCGCTGACGGCCACAAGCGTCGGGATGGTGATTGGTACGCCGGCCTACATGTCGCCCGAGCAGGTCACCGGCGACCCGAACGTCGGCCCGGCGGCCGACATCTACGCGCTTGGTGCCACGGTGCACGAGATGCTCGGCGGAAAGGCGCCCTTCACCGGACCGACCGCACAGTCAGTTCTCGCCGCGCACCTCACGCAGGAAGCGCCGTCGCTCGACACACTCCGCAGTGACCTGCCTCCTGCGCTGGCGCCACTCGTTCGCCGCTGTCTCGCCAAGGACCCCGCAGGCCGCCCCGTGAGCGCAAGCGACCTGCTGCGGCAACTCGAACAGGTCGTGCAGCCCGACTCCGCAGCCGGGCACTCTCGCGAGCGGATCGTTCGCCACGAAGGGGCGCCCGCGCTGGGTTCCGTTTGCCGCTGGGGCGGCGGCGCTGGTCGTGGTGCTCGCCGGACTCTGGGGCACTGGGGTGCTGGGCCCACGCTCACTGGTCGCCGAAGGAAAGTTCACTTCTCGCGACGCGGTGATGCTGGCACGAGTTGATGTGGTGGGCGATTCCGGGATGAGTGGCGCCCTCACCGAGGCGTTGCGCATCGATCTCGGGCAGTCGGGCGTGCTGACTCTGGTGCCGACGTCGCAGGTGAAAAGCGCGCTGACGATGATGCGGCGCCCCGTCGAGTCGGATCCCGATGCCGTCGTGGCGCGTGAGGTTGCGATCCGGACCGGGGCCAAGGCGGTAGTGGTAGGACGAGCCGAACCGGTGGCGGGACAGTACGTCGTGACCTTGCGGCTCATCTCCGCCGAGTCGGGCGACGACCTGGCGGCGTTCCGCGAAACTGCCGCCAGCCAGAACGAATTGCTCCCCGCGCTCGACCGGGCCTCCAAGGAACTGCGGCGGCGCATCGGCGAGTCGCTCAAGAACGTGCGAGCCAGCCCGCCGATGCAGCAGGTGACGACGGCCTCGATGCTGGCGCTGCAGAAGTACACCCAGGCGCAGAATTCCTTCGAGCGCGAGGACTACGAGCGCGCCATCGTCCTGTTGAAGGAAGCGGTGACCATCGACACGGCGTTCGCCATGGCGTGGCGCAAGATGGGTGTCGCGTATAGCAACATTGGTGACAGGGCCCAGGCGGTGGAGCCGCTGCGCCAGGCCTTCGCCCACCGGGACCGGCTCACGGAGTTGGAGCGATACCTCACTGACGGCAGCTACTACACGTCGGCGGTATTCGATACACCGCGCGCCATCGCGGCCTACCGCTCGGTGCTGGAGATCGATTCCCTCGATGCCACGGCCAACAACAACCTGTCGATCCTCCTGGAGGATCAGGGCCAGTACCGTGATGCTGCCATCATGATGAGCCGCGTCGTCCACGATTCCGGCAGCGCTCTCGGGCCCGGCAGATACCGGAATGCCGCGATGTCGTGGCTCGATGCCGACCAGATAGACTCGGCGCGGGCCATGGTAGTGGAGGGCCTCGCGCGCTATCCCGCCGACCGCTCGCTCCAGAGTACCGACGTCATGGTCACCTATTCCGAGGGAAGGCGAGCCGACGCGAAACGACTGGCGCTGCAGATTGGTCAGGATGCGCAAACCCCTCCGATGCTCCGCTCACTCGCGCTCACCTTCGCGAGCCGGGCGCCGGCGCTCGAGGGCCACCTGCGAGAGTCGAACGAGCTGGGCCGGCAGGCGCTGAGCTTCGAAGCGACGCGAGGCCGGGCACCGGACTACTACCGTGCTGCGGGCGTCCTGGCCGAAGTGGAGGCGATGCGTACCGGTGACCCCCGAACCGGCCGTACGCTCCTGGATTCGGCCATCGCCGCTGGCCCGTTCAAGTCCGCGCTCCCGGCCGAACGACCCTACACCGACCTCGCGGCCCGGTACGCTCGCCTGGGTGATGCCACCCGCGCGCGCAGCCTTCTCAGCGAGGAGGCCAGTGCCCTCGACTCCATCCAGCTGCGCGATGCCGTAGAGACGCGCGCCGCCGCGCTCGGGGAGATTGCCTTGCTCGAGGGTAAGCCCACTGAGGCAATTGCGCGGTTCCGGGAAAGCTTTGCGAACAACGCCACCTGCTTTCCCTGCTTTGCCGCAGCGATGGCGCGAGCCTTCGATGCAGCCGGCAACACCGACTCGGCCTCCTTCTGGGGCGATCGCTACCTGACCAGCACGAGCCGCGCGCGATTGAACACAGACTGGCGCGAGATGCCGGCGCTGCTGGTGCGGCAGGGTGACATCGCCGCCGAGAAGGGCGACCGGGCGAAGGCGGCTGACTACTACCAGAAATACATCGACCTGCGGCGTGAAGCAGATGCTGTGCTTCAGCCGCAGGTCGCGGAGGTCAAGAAGAAGCTCGCCGGTGTCACCGGCGAGACGAAGTAACCGCTACTTCATCGCGACACCCCGCACGGAAAGACTCTTCTGTGGACGGATCGTCACCGGTGGTGCCCAGCTGGCCTCGGCTGCTTGTCGTGCTGGGCGTAACACTGGTCCTCGCGGCGGGCTGCTCCGACACGGCTGACCCCGTGGATCCGCGTGCGGCGCTCCTGGCGGCCGTCACACCCGAGCTGGCAGCGCAGATCGACGCCGACGGGCATTTCCTCCTTCCGGAGGTGGTCGATACCAATCCCCATCTTGGTCGGGAGGAGACCCAGGCACTCGCCGTCTGGGCGAGTACCATCCTGATGCCCATGGTGCAGGGCTTCCTGGATGAGACGGCCCAGCGGCACGTGCCGCTCTCCAACCTCAGCGTGTGTGGCCAGGTCTGGGCCGAGCAGCCCAATGCGGTGGTCCCTGCCACAGTGCTGCCCTATGCCCACTGGCTCTTCGGGCCGCGCTGGATCGTGACCTTCTGCCGCGGTCGCACGCCGACGATCGCCATCGCGGTCGCGGCCTATGCGACCAACCTCTCGCTGGACAGCGTGGGCGTCTTTGGGTCGCCGGCGTTCGGGCCGCGCGGCGACGAGTTCCTCTGGCGGGGACTCCCACTCGGCTGGCAGAGCGGCGTGTCCGTCACTCCAGAGACGGCGGCCATGCTCATCGCGAAGCAGACCGGCCGGCTCGTGGACCGGGTGCCGCGCCTCGTGGTGCCCCGGGTGCCGACGGGCCTGCCCTTCGATGCCAAGTGGGTTGTCCACCTGGAGCAGCCCGTCACGGTGGCGGGCACCGACACCGCGGCGACCTGGACCACGGACGAGCTCTATGTCGGCAACGAGTGGATCACCGCTTCCTCGAATGTCACGCGGGCGGTGATGGCGGCCGATCCCACGCAGCCCGCGACCGTGGCCATTCGGATTCCCGCCGCGCCCTACACCGAGCCGAACACCATCGAGTACCTGCTGACGGCCCAGCCCGGCATGGCGCTCGTGCTCGTGTCGGTGGTGGCGCTGGGTCCCTAGCGCCAACCTCAGCGCCGACAAGGGTGATCGCGCGAAAGCTGCTGAGTACTACCAGAAATACATCGACCTGCGGCGTGAAGCAGATCCTGTGCTTCAGCCGCAGGTCGCGAAGGTCAAGAAGAAGCTCGCCGGCGTCACCGGCGAGACGAACTAGCTACTTCATCGCTACTCCCGGCGACGGCTTCATCGGCGCCGGCGGCGTCACATCCTTCTTCGGTCCACGCGCCAGCAGGTCCTGCAGGTTCGCCAGCTGAAGCGCCGTCACCGCCATCACCGCCGATGCCTGGATCAGGTCACCCGGGACCGCATGATCGTAGGTATCCACCTGCGAGTGGTGCGTGTGATTGTAGCCGCGGGTTTCCTGGTCGAAGTTGAACCCGGGCACGCCATACGGAATGAACGACAGGTGATCGGTGCCGCCCTTGTTGGCATCGCGCACCGTCTTGGCGCCCAGTGAGGTGACCGGCGCCAGGAGGTCGGTCCACAACTGCTGGAACTCCGGCCGCCCCTGCAGTGCCTGCCCCGTGATCATGCCGGTCCCGTTGTCGAGCACCAGCACCGCCTGAATCTTGTCGGCCTCGGCAGCGTGCTGCGCCGCGTAGGCAGCGGAACCCAGCAAGCCCTCCTCCTCACCGCTGAACAGGATGAAGCGGATGGTGCGCTTTGGCTTCACGCCCGACTGCGCGATAGCGCGGGCGGCCTCGAGCACGACCATCGACCCGGTGCCGTTGTCGGTGACGCCGGTGCCGAGGTCCCAGCTGTCGAGATGCGCGCCGAGGATGACGACCTCGTCCGGCTTCTCGCTGCCCTTGATCTCGGCGATGGTGTTCCACTGCTCCACCGGCTTGGTGCCCAAGGTGTTGGTCACATTGCCGGCGACGACCGGTGGGTTGCCGCGCTTGATGAGGCGATCAAGCGTGGCGTAGTCCTCATGCGAGATGACGAGGTTCGGCAGCGGGCTCACCGAGTTCGGCGAGCCGCTCATGTTCATCAGGCCCAGTTCCTTCGAGCCATCGGTCAGGACGCCGAGGGCACCGGCCGCCTTGAGGCGCCAGGCGCGATCATACGCTGCCTGACGGAATTCCTGGATCGCCTTCGGGTCCGTCGGCCGTGGGAACGCGGCCTGACGCTTTTCCTGCGCTTCCTTCGCTGCCTGCGAATCGGCGGCGGTCATCGCCGGGCCATCGGGATTCCAGATGCTCGCGGGATCATTCAGCATGACCCACTTGCCCTTCACCTTCGGCAAGTAGGCGTTCAGGCTGTCGCCCGGCATGCCATTGATGCGGATCACTTCGCCGGTGAGGGTCTTGCCGTTGGTACCGGCGGTCCAGGCCCAGCTGTGCGCCGTGATGGTGTGCGGGAACGGCTGCACCAGCTTGAGGGAGGCGTCGCCGCGCTCCCACGTCACCCCAAACATGTAGGACTCGAGGTGCGACGTGAGCCCGTAAGCCTTGAAGCGCTCCATGGTCCACTCATTGGCTCGCTTCATTGCCGGCGATCCGCTGAGCCGCGGGCCGATCATGTCCGAGAGGTAGGCCAGGTTCTGCATGACCTCCGAATGGTTCAGCGCCTGGTCGAGCACGGCACCGACGCCGGCGGTGTCCACCGTGATGACGGGCGCAGGTGCAGTAGCAGTCTGGGCGCGCAGTGATGCGAGCGGCAGCGACAGGACGAGCAATGTGAGGAGAGAGCGTGTCTTCATGGTCCGATAGGGATAGGGATGGGCGAAGAATCTACTGCGGCGGCGGCAGCCACGCGCCCCTCCAGTCGCGTAGCAACCAGAGACGTCGGGAGGTGACCTGGGCGGCGCCCCGGCGCATGACTACCCGCTCGCCCTTTTCCACCGAAGCGAAGAGGGGTGCGAGGGTCGCGATGACGGGTTCCGGGTCGTCGTCGGAGCGGTCGGCGAGGACCAGCAGCAGGTCGTCGCCCGCCTGCGCGCTGTCGCGGAAGGCGGGCCAGTAACGGTACTGGTTGTCGCGGCCGCCCAAGTTCAGGGAGAAGACGGCGGGATGGGCCGGCAGCAGGAAGGCGAGCTCGGCGGCATCCTGGTAGCGGTCGGCCGCCACCCACGGCCGCCGCTGGGCGGCACCGAGCGTGGTGTCGACCGCGGTGGCGAGATCGGCCCAGCCGTAGGCGCGCGACGTCGGATCGCGACGCGCAGCGAGGGGAACGACGGGTGTTACGGACTGGAGATACAGTGCCGCGGTACCGATGAATCCCATCGCCAGGCCGACGCGGCGCCACAGCTGCGATGCGCCGGCGAACCGGCTCGTTCCGAGGAGTGCGGCGATCGGCACCCAGGCCAGCGCTGGCCAGTTGGCCTCCACACGCCGACGCAGCGCGCTGTATGCAAAGAGCGCTGCGGTGGTGATCGCAACGGCTGCCAGTACTCGCTGTACTCGATCAGCACCACGCGCGGCCCGCAGCACCGCGACCACACCGAGCACAAAGAGCACTGGCGACGCCAGCAGCAGTTGTCCGCCGAGCAGCTCCAGTTCACGGCGCCACGCCGCGCCGCCCACCGGATTGCCCGAGGCCATGCTCCAGCTGGAAGCGGAACGAGCTCCAGTCGTGCAGCGCGTTCCAGCGCAGCACCGGCAGCATCACCAGGCTTGCGACCAGCACCGCGAGCCAGGGACCGGGCGTCCGCAGCACACGACGCGACGAAGCAGATGCCAGGCATGCCGGCGAGGAGTCCGAGCGGCAGGACAATCCCGGTGTACTTGGATGCCATGGCGAGCCCGGTCGCGACCCCGGCTGCGAGCCACCAGGCCGTCGGCGTCGCCGATGCCATCGCGCGCTCTACCGCGAAGCAGGGCGAGTGCGACGAATGCGAGGAGGGGTGCGTCGGGTGTGGCCAGGAGGAAGACGCCCGACATGACTGGGAGCGCCACGAAGGCCAGTGCGGCACCGTCACCCGCGGCGCGGTCGGCGAGGTTGGACGCGAGCCGCATGATGGCCCATCCACCGGCGAGGCCGCAGAGCACCGGCCAGAATCGTACGCCGAGCGGGGTGTCGCCCAGCAACAGCGTGCCGGCGCGAATGAGGAAGGCAATGACGGGAGGATGGTCGAAGTAGCCGGCCGAGAGGTGCCGGGACCATTCCCAGTAGTAGGCCTCGTCGGGATGAAGCGGGACAACCGCTGCCACAGCCAGTCGCACTGCCGCGGCAAGCAGCAGCACCAGCACTCCAGTGTTTGTCCGCGTCACGCGCGCCCGTCGGGCGCCGCGATCCGGGCGAGCTGGTCGGACAGCCGCTTGAGCGCGTTCAGGTCCACGCCGCGCTCACCGAGGGCGATCCGCAGCGCCTCGATGCCGTCCCGCGCGCCAAGGAGCCCGGCACCAGCGGCTGCCGCCGACGCCGCCACGGGCGCAGGGAGCCGCTCGAGCCACTCGATGGCCGTGCTGGTGCGCGGCTCGGTGTGGGCCGCCCACAGCGCGGCGCAGGTGGCACCAATGGCCGGTGACGTCGAGCCGGCGAGGCCGTCAATGTTCTCGCGCCGGAGGAGCGGCAGCCGGCGAACAGTCTCGAGCAGCAGGGTGGGCGCCTCGTTGTTGCGCAGGGCCTCGATGACGTCGGGCACGAAGTCGCGATGGCCCTGCAGCAGGCGGGCGGCGGCGACATTCACGGCAACCGCGCCCCAGGTGGATTCGGGGTCGGGATGAGTCAGCACCGCGAGGTGCCAGGTGAGGCTGGTGAGGGTGCGCGGGTTGTCGAAGGCGAGCAAGCGCCACCGGAATGAGGTGCGGCGGCAGCGTCGGCTGCTCCCCTGCCGGCGCCGCCTCACGCGGCACGCCGGTCTCCCGCAGGTGCGCAAATCCGGCGAGGGATCCGGCGTCGAGGGAGGCATCGTCCGGGGCCGCGGCCGCCCAGCGTCGAGCCAGTGCAGCGAGGTCTGGGTCGGGAACGAGCAGCACTTCGCCAAGGATCCGGGCAAGCGCCAGACGCGCCGGGGCCCCGCGCGGGCGGCTGGCCCGAACCGGCGGCTGCGACCTGGCCGAGCAGGAGGCCCGAGGCCCGTGAGGAAAGTGAGAGTGGCAAGGATATTATCTTAGCGTGATCATCCAGCCGTGAGGAGTTCGCGTGGCCAAGGACAGCCTGTCAATTACCGACAACCGCACCGGCAAGAGCTACGAGCTGCCGGTCAGCGAGGGCACCATCCGCGCGATGGACCTCCGGCAGATCAAGGTGGCCGAGGACGATTTCGGCCTGATGACCTACGATCCCGCCTTCATGAACACGGCGAGCTGCCGCAGTGCCATCACCTTCATCGACGGCGACAAGGGGATCCTGCGCTACCGCGGCTATCCCATCGAGCAGCTGGCCGAGAAGTGCTCGTTCCTCGAGGTGGCCTACCTGCTGTGCGAGGGCGAACTGCCGACCAAGCCCCAGCTCGAGGCGTGGGAGGAGAAGGTCCGCTACCACACGTATGTACACACCAACATCACGAAGTTCCTCGAGGGCTACCGGTACGACGCGCACCCGATGGGCATGCTCCTCGGTGCGGTCGGCGCGCTCTCGACCTTCTACCCCGACGCGAAGCACATCGGCGACCCGGCCAATCGCTACCTGCAGCGGATCCGGCTCATCGCGAAGATGCCGACCATCGCGGCCTTCGCCTTCCGCCATTCGCGCGGCCTGCCCTTCGTGTTCCCGCGGAACGACCTGAGCTACATCGGGAATTTCGTCAACATGACGTTCGAGATCGGCGGGCAAGCTCGAGCCGAACGCCGTGCTCCAGCGCGCGCTCGAGATCCTCTTCATCCTGCACGCCGACCACGAGCAGAACTGCTCCACCAGCGCAGTCCGCGCGGTCGGCTCCTCGGAGGTCGATCCCTTCTCGGCCGTTTCGGCGGGTATCGCGGCACTCTATGGCCCGCTGCACGGCGGCGCCAACGAGGCGGTGCTGCGAATGCTGGACGAGATCGGCACCAAGAAGGACGTGCCGGCCTTCATCGAGAAGGTGAAATCGGGCGCGGGCGAACGGCTGATGGGTTTCGGGCACCGGGTCTACAAGTCGTACGACCCGCGCGCCAAGCTGATCAAGAAGGTGGCCTACGACGTCTTCGAGCAGACCGGGCTCAACCCGAAGCTCGAGATCGCGCTGGAAATGGAGCGGATTGCGCTGGAGGACGAGTACTTCATCAAGCGGAAGCTCTACCCGAACGTCGACTTCTACTCCGGGCTGATCTACCAGGCGATGGGGTACCCGACCGACTACTTCACGGTGCTGTTCGCGCTGGGACGGCTGCCGGGTTGGGTGGCGCAGTGGGAGGAGATGCTGCTCGACAAGGAGCAGAAGATCGCCCGGCCGCGACAGATCTACATGGGTGCAGCGGAGCGGAACTTCGTGCCGCTGGTGGCGCGGGGCTGACAGCGCTGGGGGTGGGCACAGGCCGCAAGCCGTGCAGTGGAAGTCACGGATGTCCTGGAGGAGGCCATCCGGCGCTCCCCCGCTCACGACCTGGCCCACCTGAGCAGCCAGGGCCATCAGTTCGACACTTGAGGTACGCCGGGATCGCTCCAGTGGATTTGACGACGACGGTATCCAAAGCAAAGGGGCGGGCCGCAAAGGCCCGCCCCTTCTTGCTGTGACCCTGCGGCCGCGTCAGCCTGGCGCTGGTGCCGATGCGGGCACCGACATGTCGCCCTCGAGATAGGTGTAGCCCTCGAGCCCCGCCACGTAGTCGGCGATGAAGGTGTTGGAATCCTGGCGCGACAGGTCCTTCGCCGCGCTCACCTTGCGACGGAAGGTGGCCAGGAGATCGGAGGCGTGGAACTGCACGTAGTTGAGCACCTCGGTGACGGTATCCCCATGCACCAGGTCGGTGATCTCGTAGCCGCCATTCTTCAGGCGCACGTGGATCGCGTTGGTGTCCCCGAACAGGTTGTGGAGGTCGCCGAGAATTTCCTGGTAAGCCCCGGTGAGAAAGATGCCGAGGATGTACGTCTGGGATTCCTCCCAGCGATGCAGCTCGAGGCTCGGCTTACCCTTGCGCCCGCCCGCGAAGCGATCGATGACGCCGTCGGAATCGCAGGTGACGTCCTGGATGGTGCCACGGCGATTGGGCTTCTCGAGCAGCCGGTGAATCGGCATGATCGGGAAGAGCTGGTCGATGGCCCAGTTGTCGGGCAGCGACTGGAAGACCGAGAAATTGCAGAAGTAGCGATCGACCAGCGCTCCCTCGAGATGCGTCGCGATCTCGGGATAGGCGGTGGGATCCTCGGCGATGACCTCGGCGAGCCGGCCAAGCGTGGAGAGATAGAGCTGCTCGGCATGCGCGCGATCGCGCAGGGAGAAGATGCCGCTGCCGAAGTACTCCTGCGAGCGCTCCTTGGCGAAGATGGCGTCGTGGAACACCTCGGCCACCCGCTCCAGGGTGAGTGACTCGAGGCTCTCCTTCATGTCCACCAGCAGCTGGTGCGGATCGTCGCCCAGCTCCGGCGCCGAGGTCTCGTTCAGCGTCTCGACATCGATGACGTTGATGAGCAGCAGCGCGTGATGCGCGGTGATGGCACGGCCCGACTCGGAGATGACATTGGGCATGGGCACTTCTTCGCTGCGGCAGGCGGTGCCCAGGGTGTAGATGACGTCGTTGGCATACTCGCGCATGGTGTAGTTCATGCTGGCGGTGCGGGTCGAGCGTGAGCCGTCGTAGTCGACGCCCAGGCCACCGCCCACGTCCACGTACCCCACCTCGAAACCCATGCGACGCAGCTCGATGTAGTAGCGGCAGGCCTCGTCGAGCCCCGCCTTCACGAAGCGGATGTCGGTGATCTGGCTGCCGAGATGGAAGTGCACCAGCTTGAGGATGCTCATCCGGTTCATCGCCTTGAGGCGGTCGAGCAGCTGCACCAGCTCCACCGGCGACAGGCCGAACTTCGACTTCTCCCCGCCGCTCTTCGCCCACCGCCCCGAGCCCTCGCTCGAGAGCTTGATGCGCACGCCGACGCTCGGCTCCACCTGCATCTCATTGGCGACCTTGAGCAGCACGTCGAGCTCGTTCAGCTGCTCGATGACGATGATGACGGTATGGCCCAGCTTCTGGCCCATCATGGCCAGGCGCATGAACTCCTCGTCCTTGTAGCCGTTGCAGACGATGAGGTGATGGCTGGCATCGCTCAGGCCCAGGATGGCCATCAGCTCCGGCTTGCTGCCGCACTCGAGGCCCACACCGAACTCCTCACCGAACTCGACGACTTCCTGCACCACGTGGCGCTGCTGGTTCACCTTGATCGGGTAGACCGTGGTGTAGCGCCCCTCGTAGCCGAACTCCTTGATCGCGTGCGCGAAGTGCCCCGCCAGGGTGGCAATGCGCGACCGGAGGATGTCGGAGAAGCGCAGGAGCAGCGGGAGACCCACGCCCTGGGCATCGAGGTCGGTGGCGAGCTGGTAGAGATCGAGCCCACGCTTGGGATCGCCGTCGGGATGGACGGTGACGTGGCCCTCGGCGTTCACCCGGAAGTAACCGAGACCCCAGCCGCTCATGTTGTAGAGCTTCTCGGCGTCCTTCGGCGTCCAGACCGGGGCGGCAACGGTGGTCGTGATGGTCGCCTCCTCTGGTGCGGCGTGAGCCTGCGTACAACGGAGCGCAAAGTTAAACGATCCCGCCGTCGCACGATACCGATTGCCGCTCCCGAGTCGCCGGAACCCGCGGCTCGCATGCGGGGTACCGGGACCATGACCAACCAACTGGTTGTCGAGCGAACGACCCGTATCGAGCGGCCGGTGGACGAGGTGTGGCAGTGGCACACCCGGCCGGGCGCGCTCGAGCGGCTGGTGCCTCCCTGGGAAGAGGCGCGCGTCCTGGAGCGCACCGGCGGGATCGAAAACGGGGCCCGCGTGGTGATGGAGGTGAAGCTGGGACCGGTGCCGCTTCGCTGGGTCGCGGTGCACCGCGACGTGGTGACAGGGCGCGGGTTCGTGGACGTGCAGGAGGAAGGCCCGTTCACGAGCTGGGTGCACGAGCATGACATGACGGCGGACGGCGCGGGCGCCACCCTGCTGAGCGACTGCATCACCTGCGTGCCCCCGCTGGGCGGTGCCGGGGCACTGTTCAGCGGGCCCACGCTGCGGGCGCGGCTCGAGCGGATGCTGCGTTATCGTCACGCCACGCTCGCGGCCGACCTCGCGGCGCACGCGGGCGTGCCGCCGAAGCGGTTCGTCGTGGCCGGCGCCACCGGCATGATCGGCTCGGCGCTGGTGCCCTTCCTTACCAGTGGCGGCCACCAGGTGACCCGGCTGGTGCGGAGCAACCCGGGCCGGGCGACTCCCTCTGGGATCCAGCCCGCGGGACGATCGACTCGTCAGTGCTGGCCGGCGCCGACGCCGTCATCAACCTCGCCGGTGCCAACGTGGCCGGCGGGCGATGGACATCGGAGCGGAAGCAGGAGCTGATCGACAGCCGGGTGCGCTCGGCGGGGCTGCTCGCGCAGGCGGTGGCGCGCGCGACGCCGCGACCACCGGTGCTCGTGTCGGTATCGGCCTCGGGATTCTACGGCGACCGGGGCGATGAGCCGCTGGGCGACGAGGCGGCGCCCGGTGCCGGGTTCTTCCCCTCCCTGGTGCAGGCGTGGGAAGGCGCGGCGGACCAGGCCACGGGTGCCGGAGTGCGCGTGGCCCACCCGCGCTTCGGCATCGTCCTGAGCCCTGCGGGCGGCGCGCTGCACAAGCTCCTGCCTCCCTTTCTCGCCGGCGTGGGAGGACCGGTCGGCGGCGGGCGCCAATGGTTCGGGTGGGCCTCGATCGACGACGCGATCTCGATGCTGTACCTCGCGGCCACCAACCAGCAGGTGCGGGGCGCGTTCAATGCCGTCGCCCCTGCGCCGGCGCGGAACGCCGACCTCGCGCGCACCCTGGGCCGCGTGCTGGAGCGGCCGGCGATCCTGCCGTTGCCGGCAGCGGCAGTCAAGCTGGTCTTCGGGGAGATGGCGGAGGCAACGCTGCTCGCCAGCACCCGCGTGCTACCGGAGTTGCTGCAGGAGTACCGCTACCGTCACCGACATGGGCAGCTGGAGGCCGCGCTGCGGCACGTCCTCGGGCGCTAGCCCGTTAGAATTACGGCATGACCACGCGTCGTGCCGTATTGCTGCTCTCGGGGGGCATGGATTCCGCCACCACCGGCGCCGATCGCCCGGGAGCAGGGATTCGAGGTGTACGCGCTGAGTTTCCGCTATGGCCAGCGCCACGCCATCGAACTGGACGCGGCGCGCCGGGTGGCGGCGGCGCTCGGCGTCGCGCGCCACGCCGTGCTCGACATCGACCTGGCTGCGTTCGGTGGCTCGGCACTCACCGCCGGCATCGACGTACCCAAGGACCGCCCGCTCGCGGCAATGGATGCCGCCATCCCGGTGACGTACGTGCCGGCGCGCAATACCATCTTCCTCTCGCTGGCGCTGGGCTGGGCCGAGACCCTGGACTCGAGCGACCTGTTCATCGGTGCCAACGCGATCGACTACAGCGGCTACCCCGACTGCCGGCCGGAATTCATGCGGGCCTTCGAGGCAATGGCGCGCCTAGGCACCAGGATGGGGACGGAGGGGCGTGCGATCACGATCCATGCGCCACTCATCCGGATGACCAAGCGGCAGATCGTCGAGCGAGGCCGGGAGCTGGACGTGGACTTCTCGCTGACCCGCACCTGCTACGATCCCGATGCGCACGGAAACGCCTGTGGGCGCTGCGATGCGTGCCTGCTGCGGCTCAGGGGCTTTGCCGAGGCGGGGCTCACTGATCCGGCGCCGTACGCACGCACCTCATGACATATGCGGTGAAGGAGTTGTTCTACACGCTCCAGGGTGAAGGGGCGCAGACGGGCCGCGCGGCGGTGTTCTGCCGCTTCGCCGGGTGCAACCTGTGGAGCGGACGCGAGGCAGACCGAGCCACCGCCATCTGCGACTTCTGCGACACTGAGTTTGTGGGCACGGATGGCCCGGGCGGGGGGAAGTTCGCCACTCCGGCGGCGCTGGCTGACGCGGTACTGGCGGCATGGCCGGCGGGCGGCGGCGGGTCACCTTACGTGGTCTGCACCGGTGGCGAGCCGCTGCTGCAGCTCGACGAGCCGCTGGTCGAGGCGCTGCATCAGCGGGGCATCCTGGTGGCAGTGGAGACGAACGGGACGCAGCTGCCGCCATCGGGCCTGGACTGGATCTGCGTCAGCCCCAAGGCGGCGGCCCCCATGGTGCTGGCAGCCGGCAACGAGCTCAAGCTCGTGTACCCCCAGCCGCTGGCGATGCCCGAGCGTTTCGAGGGTCTCGCGTTCGACCATTTCTTCCTGCAGCCGATGGACGGGCCCCATCGCGAGGCCAACACCGCGGCGGCGGTGCGCTACTGCCTGGCGCATCCCCGCTGGAAGATGAGCCTCCAGACGCATAAACTTCTGGGGATTCCCTGACCATCCCGCGCGACCGACTGGACGGCTAGCCGCCCGCATGCACGGTTACTCCGATCGCATTCATCATGCCTTTGCCTTCGCGGCCAAGCACTACGTCCCGCGCGCGCCGGCGACCGGCAGCGCGGACTTCATCGCGCACCCGGGCAACCTCGCCGTCATCCTGAGCCGGTACAGCGCCGACCAGCCGACAGTGGTGGCCGGCGTGCTCCACCTGGTGCTGGAGGAGACGGCGCCCGATGCGCGCCAGGGCATGGAGCAGAACATCGGGATCAAGTTCGGCTCCGTGGTGCTGGCGATCGCGCGCGATGCGGTGGAAACGCGCTTCGACGCGCGTGGATGCGAGCTGCCGTGGCGGGCAGTGAAGCACGACTACCTCGCGCACCTCGGGGTGGCCGAGCCACGCGCGGTGGACATCTGCGTGGCAGACGAGATCCACTGCGCCGGACTGACCCTGACCGCCCTGCGGCGCCTGGGCGCCGAGTATGTGCGTACAGTGTCGTCGGCGTCGTCTGAGCAGACGGTATGGTGGTATCGCTCGCTGCTCGAGCTGCTGGAGGAGCGATCGGACTGGCAACGGCCCGAGATGCTCGAGGAACTGCGGGTGCTGAGCACGGACGTCGTGCGTGCGCTCCGCGCGCATGAGGACTGACTGACTTCCATCCCGGGATCACCGTTGCGAAACCTGTTCCTCGCGATCACCGCCCTTGCGGCGGTTGCCTGCACTGGACTGCCCAAGGCAGCGGCACCGACCAACCCGGCGCGATTCCTGTCGATCAACGACGTCTACGTCGCCGACACGCTGCCCGACGGCAACGGGGGCCTGGCCCGCCTCGCGACCCTCAAGCAGCGGATCTCGGCGGAGGGCCCGGTGCTGTTCGTGCTGGCCGGCGATTTCCTGGGGCCGAGCCTGCTCAGCCGCTACTACAACGGCGCGCAGATGGTCGAGGCTCTTAACGCCGCCGGGCTGGACTACGTCACGTTCGGCAACCACGAGTTCAACCTTCCGCTCGACACCCTCCTGGCACGGATCGATGAGTCGAAGTTCAAGTGGCTGTCCAGCAACTGCGTGCAATCCGATGGCTCGCGCTTCCCGGGCGTGCTGCCGTGGGACACGGTCCGCGTGTATGGCAAGAAGATCGGGATCTTCGGCCTCACCTTGCAGGGCCAGTATCCGAGGTATGTGCAGTGTGGATCGCCGGACAGCGCCGCGACGGTGGCCCTCGACTCACTGGCCGCGATGGGTGCCGACATGATCGTGGCCCTCACGCACCAGGCACTCGCCGCCGACGTGGCGCTGCTGAATCGTGAGGGAGACCTCGAGCTCGTGCTCGGCGGGAACACCCATGATGCGCACACCGTGGCGGTCGGAACGCGCTATGTGCTCAAGGCCGATGCCAACGCCGTGTCGACGCAGTTCATGACGATCTGGGGGGCAAAGAACGACTGGAAGACCGCGCCGCGACTCCTCGATGTGGCGCCGAACCTCCCCATGGATACGGCCGTGGGGGCGGTGGTGGCCCGCTGGCAGGACAGCCTCCGCCTCAGGCTGGGGCCGAACTACACGGTGGGCATCGTCATGCAGCCCATCGACGCGCGCGACGAGCCACAGCGATCACAGGAGACCGTCCTGGGCGACCTGGTCACCGATGCGATCCGGCTGGGCACCGCCACGGACGTCGGCGTCATCAACGGCGGCGCGCTGCGGCTCAACGAGATCATCCCTCCGGGACCGATCTGGTTCTACACCATTGAATCAATCTTCCTGTTCGCCGACGAAACCCGCATCGTCACCGTCCCGGTCTCGGGCCAGCGACTGCGCGACATCCTCGAGAACAGCGTGTCGGACCGGAACTTCGGCAATGGGGGGTTCCTGCAGGTGTCGGGCATCAAGTTCACGTTCGACCGCGGCCGGCCCTCGGGATCGCGCATCGCCGGCCCGGTGACAACGCAGCTCGGCAATTCGATCTATCCTGACCAGATCATCCGGCTCAGCATCCCGGCGTACCTCGCGTGCCGCGGGGGGGATGGCTACAACATTCCCGAGGCGGCCGGTCCCTGCGGCGACCTCACCACGGCACCGCGAGTCGCCGACCTGGTCGTGACCCACTTCGGGACGCGCCTCGGAGGTCGGATTGCCCCCCCGCCGGGAGTTCGGATCACCATTCGGTAACCGGGCGCCCCGCAAGCAGTTGTGTCAATCATTGCACCCGGGATCCGGGCCGCTTCCACGATACCGTCCAGGGGGGTGCCGGTTTACCTTCCTGTCAATGACCGTCCCACCCTCAACGAACCTGCTCTCGCACCTCCCTTCCGCCTTCGCCGCCGCCTGTCGCAGCGCGCGCACGGATGGGGAATTGTTCGAGCGTTGCCGCACCTTCCTGGTCCAGCGATTCCTTTCCGAAAAGATATGGTTCGTCATTACCGGACCCGCCGCGCCAATTCCGCGCGTGGGTCCGGTGGAGGGCTACGACCAGGCGGTGCAAGTTGCCAAGCTGGCAAGTGGGGCAACCGAGGTAGCGGTATTCGCGGACCCGGTGATTGCTGGCGACCTGCGGGGGGTGGCACTTCCGCTCGTCATGGCGCTTTCAGTGGTCATCGAGCTTCGCACCATCCTCATCGAGCGGCAGGCGGCGCTCGACGACGCCGGCTTCCAGCTGCGTGCCCTGCGGCAGGTCGCGCGGCTTCTCAGTTCGGTCCACTCGACCGAGGAAACCGAGCAACTGGTCCTCGACTTCATGGCCGAGGTCTTCTTCGCGTGGTGGGCCTGCCTCTATCGCCCGGACGGGGCCCACTACCACCCGAAGGTCTACCGGTCGCTCAACGACCGTCGGCGTCCTGCTCCAATCGAGCGGACCACGCTCGACGGCAAGATCCCCGCAGGCAGCGCCGCACTGAGCGCCCAGGAAGTCGGCGTGGCGCAGCTGGTTGGCCCCGGCGCCGAACTGGTCGTTCCGCTCGACGCCGGCTCGGAGCGAATGGCAGTGCTCGTGCTTGGACCGCGGATCAGTGACAAGCCGTATGCCCGGGCGGAGCTCGAGCTCGCGGGAACACTCTCGTTCGCCGCCGCGATTGCACTCAAGAACAGCGAGCTGGTCGAGCAGCTGCAGAGCGCGGCGTCCACGGATGAGCTCACGGGACTGTACAACCGGCGGGCCCTAGAAGAGCGACTCGCGGCCGAGATCTCGCGCAGCCTCCGTCACCAGCTCAACACCACCGCCCTCCTGCTCGACCTCGACTTCTTCAAGAAGGTGAACGACGACATGGGGCACGCCGCCGGCGACCGAATGCTCGTCGAGGTGGCCGAGGTGCTGCGACGCGAGTGCCGCACGCTCGACGTGTGTGGCCGGCTGGGCGGCGACGAGTTCCTCGTGATCCTTCCGATGACGAAGCCGGAAGAGGCGATGGTGTTCGTGTCGCGGGTACAGTCGGGCCTGGCACGCCTCGAGGAAATGCACGCCGAGTTCGGCCGGTGCACGGCGAGCTTCGGCCTGGCGGAGTGCCCGCGCCTTGGCACTTCGGTCACCAGTGTCCTCGCCGCCGCCGACGCGGCGCTCTACCGCGCCAAGCGCAGCGGGCGCAACGCCGTCGCGATCGCCGAGGACTGAGGTGGCACGGGAGGACCGGTTCATCCTCCTCGGTGATGCCGTGTGGCTCGACTTCGTGAACACGGGCCGCGGCCGCGAGCCCAACCCGCCCGACAGGCTGAATGGTGCTCCCGCCTGGGACGCATGGCTCGAGGCGCTGCAGCTGCCCGCCGGCCCGGTACCGTTCGATGACGTTCGCGCCCTCCGGACCCACCTCACCGACCTCGCCAACGCCCTGGCCACGGGCCAGCCATCTCCCTCCGGGAGTGTGCGCGCCATCAACGAGCTGCTTGCCTCCGTGCCTGGTGGACAGCAGCTAGTGCGCGTCGCGGGTCAGTGGCAGCTGACGTTTGCGCCTGACGAGCCGCCGGGCGTCCTGGCGACGATCGCGCGCATGGCCGCCGAGACGCTGGCCCTCCCATCTCCGGTCATCCGGCTCTGTACCGGGCCGACCTGCTCCCTCTTCCTGCTGGATCGATCGCCAACGCAGTACCGGATCTGGTGCAGCCCGGAATACTGCGGCCGGGGCATGCGCGTCGAGCGACGGCGCGGCGGCCAGACCTGACGGCGCCATGAGCGAGGCGGCCGACTACTTCGCGGCAGCCGAGATGGCGCTCGGCACCCGATACCGGCTCGAGCGGGTGGTTGCCGCCGACGCCGAGCGTCTCCTCTTCGTGGGCCTCGATCGCGTGCTGAACCGCCGCGTCAGCATCCGGGCAAACATCTACACCACTGAACCGATGCGGGGATGGTTCCTCCGCGAGGCCGAGGCGCTGGCGCAGCTCGACCACCCGGCGATCCGGCACGTATACGATGTCGGCGTGGTGGGTGACGTGGCGTTCCGCATCGGCAACTGGATCGACGGCGAGAGCCTCGAGCACGCGGCGCAGCGCGGGCCGCGGCTGATCCCCACCGTACACACCCTGGCGCGCGACCTCCTGAGCGCGCTGGAGCATGCGCACACCCAGGGCATCCTGTTCCGGCGCATCGTGCCGGCGGGGATCGTCCTGAGTCATGCGGGTCGTGGCACCGTCACCGACCTGCGCTTCAGCAGCTGGACGCTGCCCGCGGTACCGGCCGGTATCGAGCCGACGGGACTTCCGTTCATGGCGCCCGAAGTACGACAGGGTGAACCCGGCGAGCCGGCCAGCGATGTGTATACCGCCGGCGCGGTGCTCTACTACGCCGCCACCGGCACCGAGCCAGCCCTCGACCCCGCCGCCATTCGCCGCCCCTCCGAATTGCGCCCCACCACGCCGCGCACGCTGGAACGGATCATCGTGCGCGCACTGCGCGCCGATCCCAGCCGCCGGTATCTCTCGGCCGGCGAAATGCTGGAGGACTTCGCGTCGGAGGCCGGTGCCGTGGAGGCCGTGTCGGTGCGACCGGCAGGCGCGCAGCTCGACACCACCGCCGACCATGCGGAGGAATGGGAAAAGCTGCTTCGCCGGGCGCTCGGCGATGACTACGAGCTGCTGGACACCGTCGGCAGCGGCGGATTCGGCAGGGTGTATCGCGCGCGCGACCTTCACCTCGAGCGCGAGGTGGCGCTCAAGGTCCTGCACCCGGCACTCACCCGCGACCTCGCCGGTGTCGAGCGATTCCGTCGCGAGGCGCAGCTCGCCGCGAAACTGAAGCACCCGAACGTGGTGGACATCTACGACATCCAGTCCCGCTCGGGGCTGCTCTGGTACACGATGGAACTGGTGCGCGGGCCCAACCTGGCGCAGCTGGTGGAGCGCGAAGGGCCGCTCAGCGTACCACGGGTCATCCGCCTGCTGCGCGAGGCACTCGGCGCCCTGGCACAGGCTCACGCACTTGGCCTGGTGCACCGCGATATCAAGCCGGAAAACATGCTGATCGCGCCGGGCGGCAGCCTCAAGATCACCGACTTCGGGCTGGCGCTGGCGCTCAGGGGCGGACGCTTTGGTGGCGCCACGAGCCAGAGCGGCACGCCCCAGTTCGCGAGTCCCGAGCAGTTGCTGGGCGAGAAGGTGGACCAGCGCAGCGACCTGTACAGCCTGGCGGCCGTGGCCTACTTCGCCCTCCTCGGACATCCACCGTTCGAGGGAGTGACACCGGAACAGGTGCTCGCGCGACAGGCCACCGACCAGGCACCTGACCTGCGCACCGTGGCACCCGACGTGGGACCGGGACTCGCCAGCGTGCTGCAGCGGGCGCTCCAAAGCGGCGTCGACCGGCGCTATGCGAGTGCCACCGACTTCCTGCAGGCGCTCAATCGCGTTACCCGCCGCGGGCGGGTCGAGCGCGCGATTGATACCCTGCGCTGGCGGCTAGGGTCGATCTGGCCGGGATCCTCTTGACGAACCCTGCCCGCGGCGGACATTAGGTGAGTCGGATACAGCCAGTTCCGGCACACGCAGATCCTCATTCAATCGCACCGGGGCACCAGCCCCGTCACGGCTTCATGACACGGGACAGGCCCGTGCACCATGATGGAGCGAGGCAGCGCCGCTGTCTCGCGGTCACGTCACAACGAGGTTGCTCCGATGGCTCGCGTTTCTGGCACGGTCAAGTGGTTCAATGATGCGAAGGGTTTCGGCTTCATCACCCCCGAGAACGGAGAAAAGGACTGCTTCGTTCATCACACCGCCATTGAGGCGGATGGCTTCCGCAGCCTGGCCGAGGGTGAGCGGGTCGAGTTCGAGATCGTTCAGGGCCAGAAGGGCCCGGCGGCCGAGAAGGTGACGAAGCTGGGAAAGTAGGCTGCGGGAACAGCAACTGCGGGAAGAGGGAACAGGAAAGCGACGGAGGGCCGGCGAGACGCCGGCCCTCCGTTTGTATTCCCGCAACTCGTCCTACTTGTGTCGGTAGGTGACCCGGCCACGGGTCAGGTCGTACGGGGAGAGCACTACACTCACCCGGTCGCCCTCGAGTACGCGAATCTTGAACTTGCTCATCTTGCCGGCGGCGTAGGCCAGGATCTCATGGCCATTGTCGAGCAGGACGCGGTAGTTCCGGTCTGGCAGGACCTCGGTCACCACCCCCTCCATTTCGATGCCTTCTTCTTTCGCCATCCGGGCTCCCTAAAGACGTGAGGACTTGAAGGCGTGAGGGCCTGAAGGGGCCTCCGCCAGCGGCGGTCAATCTTGCCTCTGAGGGGCCGGGGCGCAACCTCGGCCCCCCCCGGCGGGCCATCAGGCAGCCGGGGGCACCTGGCTGCGCAGGAGATCAACCTGCTCCTCGACCAGCTGGACCAGCTCGCCCACCGTTGCAGCGTCAAAGGCGAGCCTGGCACCTGCCGCAGCGTAGATGTCGGGCAGCGAGCGGGTATTGCCGAGGGCAAGGGCGTCACGGTAGCGGCGGATAGCGTCCCCGGGATCGCGCAGGCTGTTCCGCCACACCTGCAGCGCGCCAAGCTGGGCGATGCCGTACTCGATGTAGTAGAACGGGTAGAGGAAGATGTGCAACTGGCGATACCATCGCGCAGTGCGCTCCTCCTCCAGGCCGGACCAATCCACTCCCTGGTCGAAGCGGCTCCGGATACGGAGCCAGGCGGCATCCCGCGCCCCGGCCTCTGCGCCAGTGGGATCGGTGTAGATCCAGTGCTGGAAGGCATCGACCGACGCGACGTGCGCCAGCGTGATGATCACGTCCTCGAGGTGCTCCAGCCGCGCGCGCCGGAGGTCGTCGGGCGCGAAGTACCCCAGCGGACGCTCCAGGTGCGGCGCCGAGAGGAGCTCCATCGACATTGATGCGAGTTCGCACGCCTCCGACCCCGGGTGACGTTGCCACACCAGCGGCAGCCTCCCGGCAGCGAATGCATGGAACGCATGACCGGCCTCGTGCATCAGGGTCATGACGTCGTCCATGAGCCCGACCGCATTCATGAAGATGAATGGCCTGCCGGTCCAGTGCAGCGTGTCGCAGTAACCGCCCGGTGCCTTCCCTGCCCTGCTGTCGAGATCGAGCAGCTGCTCGTCGATCATGACGCCGAACTGCGCACCCAGGGCCGGATCCACGCGCTCGAAGACCGCCCTGGCGCGCCGGGCCAGTTCGGCGCCGTCCTGGAATGGACGCAGCGGCTTCGCACCGTACAGGTCGACGGCTACATCCCAGGGCCGGAGCGAGGAGACCTTGAGTTGTTCGCGCCGGTGCGTCATCAGGCGGTTGTAGGCCGGCATGACATGGCGCTCAACGGCATCGTGGAAGCGCTCGCAGTCCGACGGTGAATAGTCGAAGCGGAGCTTTGCCTTGAACACGTAGTCGCGGAACGACGAAAAGCCGGCGTTGCGGGCCACCTGCTGCCGCAGCCCGTGCATCTGGTCGAAGAGTGGCGCGAGCTCACCGCGCGCCGCCACATACGGCGCGGTACTCGCGCGGAAGGCGCGTTCCCGCACGGCCCGGTCGGGTTCCTTGAGGAAGGGGGCGAGCTGAGGCAGCGGCAGTTCCTTCCCTTCCCACAGGGCCGTCATGCCGCCGGTGATGCGCTGATATGTCGCCGAGTGCTCCTCCAGCTCGCTCATGATCGGCACGTTGGCGTCGCGGAAGATCTCGATGGAGGTCCGGAAGCCGCGCAGCGTGGTTTCCAGGGCCGGCGAGACGTAGCCGGACGCCACCAGTCGCCTCTGCAGGGCGACGCTCCGCTCCTCCGCCTGGGGCAGGATCTCCATGGAAAAGCGCAGGTGATCCTGCTCCGCCTCCTTGTCCCTGGTATCGACGGTATAGCGGATCATCGCCCGGCTTGCGGCCTCGGTCAGCATGGCCTCGAGGCGCGACCAGTCGGCAAGCCACTGCTCGACGCTGGTATTGTCGAACTCGCGCGCGGCGAGGGCGTCGAACCAGGGCCGGATATCACTCCAGGTCGCCTTCGCGAGTGCCTCGGGGGAGGCCGCCATGGCCAGCGTCACGTGTTCTCCATCTTCAGGCACGAATCACCTTCCTCCGCGGTGGTACCACCGGCACCCGGAACGCCATGATCATCGCTACCCCGACCACCCCGGCGCCCAGGACAAACGGGAACCAGATGTTAACCTCGAATGCAGCGGTTGCCATGAGCGGAGCCGCCACGCGAGACACGCCGCCGAACGTCTGGGCCACGCCCATGACCGTGCCAGTCTCCTCGCGGTCCGCCCCCCGCGTCATCAGCGCCGTGGTGGACGGGAAAAGGAGGGCGGTGCCGATGGGGACCAGCGGCATGATGAGCACGAGCATCGCGATGGATGACGCGATCGGATAGAGGAGCAGCCCGACGATGAGCAGCATTGCCCCGATTCGCATGGCCCACGTCTCACCGATCCGATCGACGATGGGGCCGAGGAAGATCGTCCGCATGATGACGGACAGGCCGCCGATGTAGAGGAACCAGGGTCCGATCGTCATGGCATTCACGTGAAAGCGGGCCCCGAGAAAGAGCGCCAGCACCGACGTGAGCGAGGCGAAGGCGAGCATGCCGACGCTGTAGATCCAGGTGAGCCTCGATACCTGCAGCGTCGGGTGTCGCACCACCTGCCACGCCGACTGCCACACCGGCTTCCGCACGACGGTGGTGCTGCCCCGGTTCTTGTGCGACTCGGGAAGCAGGCGCCACGCAAAGGCAAAGTTGACGACGCAGAGTGCCGCCGCCACAAAGCCCGGCATCGCCCGGCCCCAATGGGCAGCCACGGACCCGATGACCGGGCCGAACATGACCCCGGCCGACGTGGCGGCCGAGAGCCACCCCAGCGCGCGCGCGCGATCACCCGGTTCGACCGAATCGGCGATGTAGGCATTGGCCACACCGGTGGTACCGCCGCCCGCGCCCTGGATGAGGCGCGAGAGAAAGAGCAGCCAGAGCGAGTGGGCCAGCCCGAATACCACGTACGCCATGGCCGATGCAAGGAGGCCGATGAGCAGCGCTGGCCGTCGCCCGTACTTGTCGGACACCCGTCCCCAGAGGGGGGCCGAGAGTATCTGCGCCGCAGAAAAAGCGGCGGTAATGATCCCGATCTGGAAGGGAGAGGCCTTGAGGTCGAGCGCGTAGAACGGCAGGATCGGCAGTACCATCGCAAACCCGATCATGTCCACAAAACAGGTGGCGATGAGGACCCCGAGACGCCGGAGCTGGTCTCGCGCGCTGGCAGAGGCGACCGGCGCGGCAACCTCGCTCATCGGCCGGGCTCCCGTTCGGCCGTCACCAGGAACACCGCCGCACTCACGCACATCAGCACGACACCGTAAGCGGCCGCAACGCCGACGTCACTCGAGCGGAGGCTGCCCAGGATCTCGAGGGAGATGGGGCGCGTATCGTACGTATAGAGCAGCACGCTGGTCACGAAGTCTCCGAAGCCGGCCACAAACGCCAAGGTTGCGCCGGCCACGAGCGAGGAACGCAGCAGGGGAACGACGACCCGGCGCATGGTCCGCACGCCACCGGCACCGAGCGACGCCGATGCTTCCTCATACGAGGGATCGAGCCGGCGATAGCCCGCCAGCAGCGCCCGTCCCGAGAGCGGCAGGTTGCGCACGAGATAGGCGAGTGGAAGGATGAACGGCGTCCCCACCAGGATGAAGCGGAGCATCGCCGGCGCGTGCACCGAGAAGGCGGTGGCAAGCGCAATGGCGAACACCGTCCCAGGCACCGCCCACGGCAGGGCGACCAACCATTCCAGGAGGCGCGCCGTCGGCACCTTGCGACGAACCACCAGCGCCCCGACCGCGAGGCCGATCACAACCGCTCCCGCCGTGGCAACGACCGCCATCCAGAGGCTGGTGAGCAGTGGACGCGACCGTACCGGATCACTGATGAGCGTGAGGTAGTTGCCCAGCGTATACGAGGGCGGCAGCGCCTCGTTGGTCCACGTCCCGAGTGGCACGAGGGAGACGAGCAGCAGGGTGGCGTGTGGGAGCAGGAGGAACCCAGCCAGCAGCCAGGCAACGACAGAGAGGAGGGTGCGAGCCCGCCGCGATGTGATCGGTCGTGCCGCGGGAGGCGCGCCCTTGGACCCGCCAATGATGCCGTCGGCATCGACCAGTCGCACCAGGACGAGCCCCACCAGGGCAATCGCCGTCAGCGCGAGCGTCTCCACCATCGCCAGCCTGTCGTCGCCATTGAGGCGGGTGCTGACGATCTGCGTCGTCATGACCCGGAAGCCGCCGCCAAAGAGGTATGGTGCGCTGAATGACGCCAGTGACGAGAGGAAGACGAGCAGTGCCGCGCCTGCCAGCGCAGGACGGAGGAGCGGCATCACCACCCGCGTGAGCGTGCGCCAGCGAGAGGCCCCAAGACTCTCGGCGGCCTCGTAGGCCGACGCGTCGATGCCGCGCAGGCCGGCGCGCACGAAGAGATAGAAGTAGACGTACATCGAGTACGCGTGCACGAAGAGGATGGCCCCAGCCCCCTGCAGTCGCCATGGCGGGTCGAGCCGTCCCGTGACCTGCTGCACGAGCCGCGCGGCGAAGCCGGTCTCGCCCCAGAGAAAGAGGAAGGAGAGCACGCCCACGAGTGGAGGAAGCACCGCCGGCAGGGCGACGAGCTGCGCCAGGACGCGGCGGCCGGGGAACTCGTAACGGGTGAAGAAGACGGCGAGGGGGACGCCAATACCCGCGGAGAGCACGACCGTGGCAAGCGAGATCCAGACACTACCCCATAGCGCCTGCCACTCGTTGTGGCGCGCAAGGAATGCGCGGAACCCATCCAGGGTGAAGCCGTCGGCGCCGCGTACCGCGTCGATGGCCACGATCCCGATCGGGTATACGACGAGCCAGATGAGGAGGAGGGAAAGAAGCACCCCGAACAGTACGGCCCCGCGCGCCCGGCGATTCAACGGGCCGCCGGCGCGAAGAGATGCATGCCACCCTGTCCGCGCCGGCTCGGCAGCACGCCGACCGATTCGCCGACCTGCGCCGAGCCGAGCGGCGCGGCCACCTCCACCTCATGGCCGAGTTCGAGACGGACACCGAAGAGCGACGAGGCACCGGCGAAGCGCAGCGAGGTGATGACGCCCTGGGCTGCTCCATCGGTACCAGTCGCGAGGCGGAGTGCCTCCGGGCGGGCGTAGAGCGTGGCCGGACCCTCCACCTCATGCCCGGTTTCCTGCTCTGGAGTGAGGGTCCAGAGCCCGCCACCGGGCAACCGGAGGCGGAGCACGCCCGTCACGCCGCGCTCGACCATGACCGGCACCGGACTCGCGCGCCCGATGAAGGTGGCGACGAATGGCGTGGCGGGACGCCCGTAGAGGTCGGCGGGCGTTCCCACCTGCTCCAGCCGGCCGGCGCGCAGCAGCGCCACCCGGTCTCCCAGTTCGAAGGCCTCGTCCTGCTCGTGCGTCACCAGGACGGTGGTGATGCCGATGCGGCGGATCACCTCGCGCAGCTCGCGACGGGTGCGCTCGCGCAGGGTGGGATCGAGGTTGGAGAGTGGTTCATCGAGCAGCAGGACCCGTGGCTCAGGTGCCAGGGCGCGCGCGAGGGCGACGCGCTGCTGCTGCCCGCCGGAGAGCTCGCCGATGCGCCGGCGCTCGAGACCGGCAAGGTCCACCTGCTCGAGCGCCTCGGTGACGCGGCGCCGGATATCATTGGCCGGTGCACCGATGGCCTCGAGGCCGAAGGCCACGTTCTGGCCCACGTCGAGGTGGGGGAAGAGTGCATAGTGCTGGAACACCATGCCGAAGCGCCGCCGCGCCGCCGGCAGCGCGGTGACATCGACGCCCTCGACCAGTACACGACCGGAGTCGGGATGCTCGAACCCGGCGAGCAGGCGGAGGGCTGTCGTCTTGCCACTGCCGCTGGGTCCGAGCAGCGCGAGGACCTCGCCGCGCTCGAGCGAGAGTGAAAGCGCGTCAACGGCGAGATGCTCACCGAATCGGCGGGTGAGCTGGTCGAGTGCCAGGAAGCTATCGATCATTCAGTCGTTTGCCTCCAACCGCTTGCCGGTCCCGCGCACGTGCTGGTCCCAGTAGGCCATCCACGCGCTGCCATCGCGCGCGAGGAGGGCCCAGTCCACCGGCGCCACCTTCATGTCACGCATGACGGTATCGAGCCAGGCGGGAACTTCATCCCGGGCGAGGTCGGTGCGCGCAGGAATACGGAAGACCTTGTTGGCCGCCAGTACCTGGGCCTCGGTGCTGCCGACAAAATCGATGAAAGTCTTTGCCGCATCCGGGTGACGGCTGCCCCGGACCAGGCCGATCGCATCCTCGATGACCACCGTCCCACTCGACGGGAAAACGTAGTTGAATGGCATGCCCTTGGACTGGCTGATGAGGATATCAGGCAAGTCCCACAGGGTAACAAGGCCTTCCCGACGCGCCAGCTTGGCATCGAGGATGGCGGGATTCAGCGCGTATGCGCGGGTCTGCCGATCGAGGCGCCGAAGCCAGTTCATCCCGGCAGTGGTGTCACCGGTGGTGTTGATGCTTCGCTCGATGATGAGTCCCCAGATGGCACGCATGGTTCCACTCGCCATCGGGTCGCGGATGAGGACCTGGTCGTGCCACTTCGGATCCAGCACATCGTCCCAATCCTTCGGGGCCTCGTCTGCGGTGACGGCATTGCTGTTGTAAGCGATGACGGCGGGCGTTCGGTACACGCCAAAGTAGAGGTCGCCGGGACCCCACGCACTGCTGTCGGTGTGCTCGACCCATTCGGGCCGGTAGGGCTGGAGCAGCGAGTCCTGCACGCCACGATCGAATACGGTGGTAGGCCCGCCGAACCAGACATCAGCCTGGGGGTTGACCCGTTCGAAGCGGAGCCGATCAAGGATTTCCTGGCTGCCAAGGTCAAGCCAGCGGATGTCGATATCGGGGCGCTTGCGCTCGAATTCTCGCTCGAGCAACAACAACTGGTCACGGCCGTGGGGAGAGTAGACGAGGACGGGAGTGCGGGTGTCCTTCCCGCACGCCGAGATTGCGGCCACCAACAGCGGGAACAGGGAACGGGGAACAGGGAACGGGAAATCGATCAAGGTCACCTGCTCCCTGTTCCCGGTTCCCGGTTCACCGTTGTTCCCAACGCGAGCAGGTTTGCAAAGAGCCGATATGCTCCTGGTACCCCCGCCGGCAACTGGCGGAAAAAGCTGAGCCCGGTGTAGACCCACGTGCCCTTCCCTACCCTGGCGATGAGCAGCCCGCCCTCGAGGTTCGCCTCGCCGGGATCATGCATCTCGAGCACCGTGCGATACTCGGGAGCCCAGGCCCGCGCGAAGTAGAGGCCGCGCTCCTGCACCCACCCGTCCCAGTCGGACGGCCCGATGCGGTTGGGCACGCGAAGCACCCGCACGCCGGTATCGACAACCGTAACGGCGGCCCCTTCATCGGTAACTCGATCGTGGCCGCCCAGCAGCGCGGGGACCGGCGCCCCGGCCGCAGGTTGCGTCGTCGTCACCGCGCGATCGGCCGACCCCGGCGGCCGGCTCGCCACGAACAACGGATAGGGCGCGAAGTTGCCGAAGAAGAAGCCGTACTGCTGGTACTGGACGATGACGAGCCCGCCCTTCCGGGCATAGTCGAGCAGCGCCTCGTTCTCGTTCACCAGCGATGAATCGGTCTCGAAGGCGCGCGGCCCCACGACGATCGCATCAAACCGTTCGAGGCCGCCGAGCGATAGCGCGGCGCCATCGATGACCTCGATGGGCATGCCGGCGAGTGCGAGCGCCTCCGGCACGCGATCGGCGGCACCGCGGATATAGCCGATGCGTTTCGCCGGCGGCAGCACCAGGTCGAGTGCCGTCACGCGCACCGTCGCCGGCGAGAGGTAACTCCTCGGCCGAATGTAGGGATAGCTGATGGTGACGCGGCCCTGTCGGTACTGCTCTCCCCGCGCATCCACGGCCAGGGCACTCACGGCATAGAGTCCGGGCGCGAGCTTGGCGGGTGCCCGCACCGTGAACAGGAGCTCACGTCGTTCACCGCGGCGGGCCAGCGTGAATGACTGCGCCGGCACTGCCGGCCACCCGCTGGGCAGTTCCAGGCTCACGCGACCGGAGGTGCTGTCCCCCGCGCCATGAATCAGCGTTACGGTGAGGACATGCGTCGCACCGCCGGTCAGCCGCCATGGTAGTTCTGCTGGCGACAACCTCACGTCGATCCGTGGTGCCACGTCCACGGGCTCACGCACCTCGCCGCGCGCCTGGTCATTCCAGCGCCAGGTTCCCTCGCGCCACATCCACGCAGCGGTGAGCGGGGCCGTCACCAGGCCGGCGCTCACCTCGGGCGCCTCGAACGGCAGCCCATACTCCGCGGGCGTCGCGCCTGACCAGTCGTACATGTCCCCCGGCAAGGCGCGGCGCAGGAAGTAGGGCTGCGTGAGCGGCCGGTCGGCCGGGACGCGTCCGGCGTATCGCCATTCGAGGCCGGGCCGGCCACCGGAACTGAAACGGCGCACCTGTGGCTGGATCCGGCTCACGGGGAGCGGCGCGGAGGAGAACACGGAGCGGAAGCGGTCGAAGGTGACGCCGACCGCCTCGACCACCAACTCCATCGAGTCTCCAGGCGTCACGCGTGAATTGCTGGCGCGGACATCGAGTAGCGTGCCCGACGCCGCCTGCCACGCGTCGGCGATGTGGTTCAACTGGTCGCTGAGCTCGATGACGCTGCGGCCGGAGCCCCAGGGCGCGCCAGCATGCGGTGCCAGGAGGGCGGCGGCCCGGAGCAGGCGGGCCTGAGTCAGCGTATCGGCACCCCGAGCGGTGCCTGGTGAGTCCACCTGTCCCGCGCGGATGGTGTCGATGAGTGCGGCATAGAACTGCAACTGGAGGCCAGCAGAAACCGGGATACCCGAAATGGTGGTATCGATTCCCGACCAGAGTCCGAATGCACCCTTCCGCGTGCGGTCACTCACCAACGCGAGGCGTACCACGCTTGGGCCGATGGTCTGGAGTTGTCCCATGTCCTGCGAACGGTGCAGGCTGCGGCTCGCCATCGCGACCTGATGATACGTCTTCCCCACCGCGTCATCGACTTCGGCACCGTCTATCGTCAGCGTAGTCCCAGCCGTATCGAATTGCGTGCTTCGATAGAACTTGAGGGGCATCCAGGGATCGAGCCCCTCGACGGACTTGAGTTCGGGGAACACGCTCGCGTCCCCGGCCACGCGGAAGGCCTCGGCCGCCGCCCAGCCTGCAGCCTGGTGCTGGCCGTGGCCATCGCGCGGCGTGCCGCTGAAGATCGACACGATGATCTGCGGGCGGAATCGCCGGACGATGCGCACAACGTCCTTCAGTACGGTATCGCGCGGCCAGTGGGCCCACGTGTCCTCGAGGTTCTTGGAGAACCCGAAGTCATAGGCGCGCGTGAAATACTGGCCCGCGCCGTCGAGCCGACGGGCAGCAAGCAATTCCTGCGTGCGCAGCATGCCGAGCGCCAGCCCCAGCTCGGAGCCGACGAGATTCTGCCCACCCTCGCCCCGGTTGAGCGAGAGGTACGCTGCCTCGGCGCCCTGGCCACGGACCAGGATGGTGAGCAATTCGGTGTTCTCGTCGTCGGGATGTGCACCGATGACCAGGACCCGCTTGTACTGCCCGAGGAACCGCAGCGCCTGGGCAAGACCCACCGCCCCGCCGGTGGTCGGGGGCCCGAGCTGGGCCCCGAGCGCAGCAGGCGTGGCGATCAGGATCAGGCAGATGAAGCAACGGACCAGGTGGCGCAGACGTCCTCGCTGGGGTCGGAGCGCCGGGAAGCTAACGGGGGCGAGCGAAAGGCGCGGAGCCCTCAGCGCACCGGTGCTGCGCCGAGCGGTGTCTGCCGGATGGATTCGCGCAGGTCGGGGTGATGGCGCCAGAGATAGTAGCCGATGGCGATCGCGGCGAGTGTGTTGGCAACCAGCACACTCGAGAGGGGGAACAGTGACCGCGTCTCCTCCCGGAAGACGAGCAGGACCACACAGAAAAAGAGCTCAAATGCGAGGAACACCTGCAGCAGCGCGTAACGCACGAAGTGGTTCTTCACCGACCACCGGATGAGATGTGCGAGTGCCATGCCCAGCAGCAGGAAGACGAAGACGTGCGCAGCGGTGTAGAGGATGATTCCGGCGAAATCGAGCTGATCCACGTCGGGCGATGACTTGCCCATGAGAAGCACCTGACCGAGGATGCTCGGCGTACGGAGGGGATGTCCAGCGATGACGTCCCGTATCAGGAACCAGACTGCAACAACACCGGCTCCAATGAGGCCTACCCAAGTCCCTTCCTCACCCACCGGTTCCTGCTGCTCGACAATCGGTGCAACCACACAGCCCTCCTCGTCGGAGCTTCTCCTACAATACCGCTCCCATTAGACGAGTCAAGAGAAGCGCGGCCGGGCTACTCCCTTTCCGCGCACCAGGCGAAGTGATGGCCGCTTGAGCTTGCTTCCCTGCAGGAAGGCGACGATGAAGGTTCCGGTTGCGAGGCCCACCAGCCCCGCTCCCAGGCGTAGTGCGATGCCGTTCAATAGCAGGAGCATGCCGAGGGACAGGAAGATCGTGCCGAACCCACGGACGATTTCATCGCGATTTCGCCACCCGGTCCGTCGACCCCAGGCCCAGGCGCCGAGCAGTCCCATGGCGCCTACGAGCAGGATGACATACCAGGCAAAGATCCAGAAGCGCAGACCCAGGATCTCGGTCTGTCCAACAGCGGCCACGGAGGCGTCCATGGGCCTGCTCCTGAAATTGATATGGGACTGTGACGGGGATGGGACAACGCATTCTATAAGAGTGCAGGAAATTGCACCAGACCTACCCTTCCCCTCGGGCGTTCCGACAGCGGTCGCAGGGGCACCAGGAAAGCAGCTTCTCGAAGGTATAAATGCCGGTTGCAGTGACCGTCACTCCAGTTGACCTTGAGCCCGTAAGTCCCTACCAGGCCAACAGATAACGGCCGGATATCTGCCGGCACCGACTCGGGCTGCAGGAGCGGCCGGCCGCTCATCTCCTCCACGCACTCGGCGCAGGGACAGGAGAGGCGCAGGCGCCTCGCCTCATACAGCGCGGCGTGCCCCGCCTGATCCCACTCCAGCAGGAGGCCGTCGTCCCTGCGGGTGATGCGATACGGCATGACGGGCTGCTTCACGGGCCATTCTCCAGTACGCGAAGGGCATCGCTTTGCGGGTGTTATCTTCGGAGACTCGGTACGTAGTACTACTTCCCACGCTTGGCGCAGGCTTCCCGATGAGCCCCATTCCAAATCCGTTCGGATCTCGTGGCACCCTCACGGTGGACGGCCGGGACGCCGCCATCTACCGGCTGCCGGAGCTCGAGAAGCAGGGGCTCGGCCGGCTCGACCGGCTGCCCTTCTCGATCCGCATCCTGCTCGAGAACGCGTTGCGCTTTGCCGGACATGGAATCGTAACGGAGCAGCATGTCAGGGACATCATGGCCTGGAAGGCGGTGGACGCGTCCCGGGGTGAGATCCCGCTCATGCCGGCGCGGGTGGTGCTGCAGGACTTCACCGGCGTACCGTGCGTGGTGGACCTCGCGGCGATGCGCGATGCCGTCGTCCGCATGAAGGGGGACCCGAACCGGATCAACCCGCTCGTGCCCTGCGACCTGGTGATCGACCACTCGGTGCAGGTGGACCACTTCGGCAGCGATCGCGCGCTGGCCCTGAACGTGGCACTGGAGTACGACCGGAACCGTGAGCGTTACCAGCTGCTCAAGTTTGCGCAACGCGCGTTCGAGAACTTCCGCGCCGTCCCGCCGGGCACAGGCATCGTGCACCAGGTAAACCTCGAGTACCTGGCGCCGCTGGTGCAGGTGCGCGACCAGCACGGCGCGCTCACGGCCTACCCGGACAGCTGCGTCGGCACCGACTCGCACACCACGATGATCAACGGCCTGGGCGTCCTGGGCTGGGGCGTGGGCGGGATCGAAGCGGAAGCGGTGATGCTGGGCCAGCCGTACTTCATGCTCATTCCCGACGTCATCGGCATGAAGCTGACCGGCGAACTACCCCTCGGCACGACCGCGACCGACCTGGTGCTCACCGCCACGCAGATGCTGCGGAAGAAGGGCGTGGTGGACAAGTTCGTCGAGTTCTATGGCCCGGGCCTCTCGAGCCTTGGCCTCGCCGACCGCGCCACGATCGCGAACATGGCCCCGGAGTACGGCGCCACGATGGGCTTCTTTCCGGTGGACGCCGAGACGATCCGCTACCTCGAGCGCACCGGCCGCGACGCGCACACAGTGAAGATGGCCGAGGCGTACTACAAGGCGCAGGGACTTTTCCGCACCGATGCAACGCCCGACCCCGAGTTCACGGCGACGCTCGAGCTCGACCTGTCCACGGTGAAGTCGAGCATGGCAGGCCCCAAGCGTCCGCAGGATCTCGTGCCGCTCGACACGCTCAAGCGCAATTTCTACGTCAACCTCCCGTCGCTCATGAGCCCGAAGACGCCGGCAGCGCGGCGCGAGGTGGCAGAAGCGGCGTACTCGCGGTGGATCGGCGAGGGCGGCGGCAACGTGATGCTGGGTCATCCGGAGACGGTGGTGGAGGACCTGCCGCCCCAGGTCGAGTGCGAACAGGATGGCGAGCGGTTTCATCTCCGCGACGGGTCGGTGGTGATCGCGGCGATCACCAGCTGCACCAATACGTCCAATCCCTCGGTGATGATCGGCGCGGGCCTCCTGGCGAAGAAAGCGATCGCGAAGGGACTCCGCACGAAGCCGTGGGTGAAGACGAGCCTCGCCCCGGGATCGCGCGTGGTGACGGGATACCTCGAGGGGTCAGGCCTGCAGCCGCACCTCGACACGCTCGGATTCCAGACCGTGGGCTACGGCTGCACGACGTGCATCGGGAACAGCGGCCCGCTCCCCGAGGCCATTGGCAAGGCGATCGAGGATCACGGCCTGGTGGCGGCCGCAGTGCTGAGCGGCAACCGGAACTTCGAGGCACGGGTGCATCCGTCGGTGCGGGCCAACTACCTCGCGTCACCGCTGCTCGTGGTGGCGTTCGCGCTCGCGGGTCGCATCGATCTCGACGTGGAGACGGAGCCGCTCGGCACCGGCACGGATGGCTCGCCGGTGTTCCTGCGCGACATCTGGCCGAGTGCGACAGGAGATCAAGGACACCATGGCGGCGGCACTCAAGCCGGAGCTGTTCACCAGCCGGTATGGCAAGGTGTTCGACGGCGACGAGGCGTGGCAGGCGCTGCCGGTGCCGACCGGCAGCCGCTACGCGTGGGACGTGGACTCCACGTACGTGCAGGAGCCGCCGTTCTTCCAGAACCTGAGCCCGGAGCCGAAGCCGCTGGTAGACATCAGCGGAGCGCGGGTGCTGGCGGTGCTGGGCGATTCGGTGACCACCGATCACATCTCGCCGGCAGGGTCGATCCCGAAGAACGGGCCCGCCGCGCGATACCTGCTGGAGCACGGCGTGGCACAGGACGACTGGAACACTTTCGGGTCGCGGCGGGGTAATCACGAAGTCATGATGCGGGGCACGTTCGGGAACGTGCGCATCAAGAATGCCCTGGTACCCGATCGCGAAGGCAACTGGACCGTCCACTTCGGCAGTGGCGAAGTGATGTCCATCTACGATGCTGCCATGAAATACATCGCTGGCAACACGCCGCTTGTGCTGCTCGTGGGCAAGGAATACGGCACCGGCTCGAGTCGCGACTGGGCTGCGAAGGGCACGGCGCTGCTGGGAGTGAAGGCGGTGATTGCAGAGAGTTACGAACGCATTCATCGCGGCAACCTGGTAGGCATGGGTGTGCTCCCGCTTGGATACGAGCCGGGCGTGACGCGGCAGTCACTGGGCCTCACCGGCCAGGAGACGTTCAGCATCAGCGGCATCGCCGTCGGGCTGAGCGCCGGCGGCAGGGTGTCGGTCACGGCGCGCGACGACTCGGGCAAGGAAACCAGGTTCCAGGCGGTGGTGCGACTCAACTCGCCGGTGGAGGTCGATTATCTGCGTCACGGCGGGATCCTCCAACGTGTGCTGCGACAGTTCGCCGGGGAAGCCACATGACGTCATGATCCGGGGGCTCATCTTCTCGGATGTGGACGGCACCTTCCTCGACGAGGCAGGTGCCGTACCGTTTGAGGCCCAGTGGCTCGCAGACATCGCCGCACGCTGGCGCGTGATCTTCGCATCCAGTCGAACGGCGGCCGACCTCATGGCGCTGCAGGAACGCGTCGGCTGGCGGGACTGGGCCATCGCGGAGGATGGCAGCGTCCTCGTGACGCCCTCGGGCGAGGAGGAGGTGCTGGGCATCGGGCGCGACGAGATCGAGGCGCGTGCGCGTCACGTGGGCGCCTGGGCACAGATCGCCGAGCTCCTTCCAGTCACCACTGGGCTCCGGGTGGCGAGTGTCCTGCTGCCCCGACTGGTGGCCGAGGATGACGAATTCGCTGGATTCCGGGAGCGGATCATGTCGGCCGATCTTCGGTGTTCGGCCGGCGGGCGGTGGGCTACACTCACGGGCGGCTCGAGCAAGGGCCGGGCGGCCGGTGCGCTCATGGCACGGCTCGGCGCCAGTGCTGCGATCGCGGTGGGAAACGACGCGAACGACGAGTCGCTGTTCCGCAGCGTATCGCACCCGTACGTCATCCGGAACCATGATGGGCACCATCCGCGTCTCGCCGCAGTTCCAGGCGCGACCTTGTTGCAGTCACCCGGCCCACTGGGCTGGAAGGAGATGATTGGCGCGCTGCACCGACGCTGATTTTCCATGGAGGCTCGATGTCCGCACCACGATGGACCATTACGGCCCTCACCATCCCAGGCCGCGAGAACTACCTGCAACGACTGATCCAGTCGCTCGAGGCCACGGTGATCCCCGGTGGTGCGCGACTCGTCATCGTGTACAACCGCGCCATCCGCGATGAACTGGTCGATGTCGAGCGCACCATCCGCTCCTGGGCATCGAACCTCGAAGTCGAGGTTCACTTCAACAATGGCGATCCCACCATCAGCGGGGGGCGCAACTACCAGTTGAACCTGGTGAAGAGCCCGCTGGTCTGCTTCGTGGACGACGACATCACGGTACACGGTGATGCCTTCCTGACCATCGAGGAGGCGATGCAGCGGGTGCCGGCGGGGCTGTTCGGCCTGCGTTCATACCGCGAGGATACCGATGAGCAGTTCAAGCCCCGCGACAGCACGCCGCACGTCATCACGCCGGAGTTCCGCTACCAGCCGGTGCAGGGAATGCTGGTGGCGAGCTACACAAACCTCCTGCGCGATGTGGGCGGATTCAACCCGCGGCGCCGCTTCTGGGGCGAGTGGACTGAACTCAACCTGCGGATGTGGCGGTCAGGGTTCCCCACAGGGCATGTCATGACTGGTGGCTACCTGCGGCACTGGGAGAAGGCGCCCGATTCGCCCACACGCAACATGGACGGCCGGGCGAGGCATGTGCTCTGGGGACTGATCTGCACTGCACTGGAGTACGACGCGGTCGACATGAGCCAGGCCACCGAGACGTTCTGGCGACTGGTGCAGGATCGCTACCTGGCGTACAGCTTCGGCGACGAGCTGTCGCACCAGGAGCTGCTGCGGGCCACGCTCGAGCTGGTGCCCGACCTGTCGGCGGAATGGGCAGCGATCACGGCCTTCAGGGACGCGGTGGCGTCGCACCCCTTCGACTTCAAGCCGTTCCAGCCGCTCACTGAGGAAGACCTGCAGCGCGTGCTTCCATCGGCGCGGCGCATGCTGCGCCGGTATCGCTGGAACGCATGGCCGAGGCGCACGACGGCCCGGAAGTTCGGGGCAGTAATCGGGAAACTGCTGGTGCGGCCGCCGAGACCACTGGCCCTCGGGCCTGACGAGCCGGTGTGAAGCAAGAAAAAGCGGGGGCATCCAGTGGATGCCCCCGCTTGTCATTCGTGACCTTGAACTAGGCGACCAGGTCCTTCAGGCGGTCACCGGTTTCACCCTCGCGCAGCCGGAGCAGCGCCCGATCGCGCAGCTGGCGGATCCGCTCGCGGGTAACGCCCATCATGCGGCCGATCTCTTCCAGCGTACGGCTGTTGCCGTCATCGAGACCGAAGTAGAGCCGCAGCACCTTCGCATCGCGCGGAGGCAGGGTCGCAAGCGCCAGCTCGATATCGTGCGTCTGGCTGTTCTGCATGGCCGCGGTATCAGTGCCCTCGGCATCCGCCGAGGCAAACCGCTCCATGCGCTCGTTCCCGTCACCATCGCGGGTGGGGTGGTCCAGCCGGACCGCCTCGGTGTTGAGGGCGGAGAGGCTGCGAACCGCTTCCACGGTGAGGCCCGTTGCACGCGCCAGCTCCTCGGTGGTCGGCATGCGACCAAGGCGATCCTTGAGGAGCGTGGTGGTACGACCAAGACGGCTCAGGTCGGCGGTGCGGTTCAGTGGCACCCGGACCGGCCGGCCGTGACGCGCGATGGCCGCCTGCACTGCCTGGCGAATCCACCACACCGCGTACGAAATAAACTTCACGCCGCGATCGGGATCGAACTTCCGGGCTGCGGTCATGAGACCGAGATTGCCCTCGCCGATGAGATCGACCAGCGGAACACCACGATTCTGGAACTTCTTGGCAACCGACACGACGAAGCGGACGTTGTGGCGGGCCAGGCGCTCCTGCGCCACAATGCTCCCCTTGAACGCCTTGCGCGCGAGTTCCATTTCCTCCTCGCGATTCAGCAGGGGGACGCGACTGATCTCGTCGAGATAGAGATCGAGACTCTCACGACCCTCATCGACCGCGCGCGCGATCTGCGCCGGACGAACGGCCCTACGCTTCTTCTTTGGCGGCAGCTTTTCTTTCACTCTGACCAGCCTCCCTGGACTAGGGTGGTTCCTGCAGGCACTGATATGCGTTCTTGCATTACCAGCGCCGTTTCTCGGCAGCGGTCAAAATAACGGCTAAACTAAGAAAAATCAATACCTTAGCTAACGTGATGCCGTACTGTCACTTGGGCGGGTGACCATCTCCGAGGTCGGCGAGTCGGCCATTGACCTGCCAAAATTGCAGTGCATCGCCCTTTCGCGGGGACATGCAGGAGTTACCCCGCTACGCGCGCGTTGACGGCTGGAGACGTTTGGGTGGGGAACCACATGCACGCGGGGTGGATCAGACGTTCTTCATCTCGTTGACCAGCTTGGACAGGGTCCCCTTGGCGTCGCCGTAGAGCATGCGGGTCTTGTCGTCGAAGAAGAGGGCGTTCTCGATGCCGGCGAAGCCCTTGCCCTTGCCCCGCTTGAGGACGAAGACGGCCTTCGCCTTGTCGACGTCGAGGATCGGCATGCCGTAGATCGGGCTCGACTTGTCGGTGCGAGCGGCGGGGTTCACCACGTCGTTGGCGCCGATGACGACGGCGACATCCGTGCTGGCGAACTCGTGGTTGATCTCCTCCATGTCGAGGAGCTTCTCGTAGGGAATGTTCGCCTCGGCAAGCAGCACGTTCATGTGTCCGGGCATGCGGCCGGCCACCGGATGAATGGCGTACTTCACTTCCCCACCCCGCCGCTCCACCTGGTCAGCCAGTTCGCGCACGACCTGCTGGGCCTGCGCCACTGCCATGCCGTAGCCCGGCACCACGATGACCCGCTGGGCATATGCCAGCTGCAGCGCGGCATCCTCCACCGAAATCTCCTTCATCTCACCAACGACCTCGGCCGTCCCGCTCTCGGGGGCCGCCCCGAACGCGCCGAAGATGACGTTGGCGAACGACCGGTTCATCGCCTTGCTCATGATGATCGAGAGGATGAACCCCGAGGCGCCGTCGAGCGCGCCCGCGATGATCAGGAGGCTGTTGTCGATGGCAAAGCCGGTGGCGGATGCGGCGAGGCCGGCATAGGAGTTGAGCAGCGAAATGACCACCGGCATGTCACCACCGCCGATCGGCAGCACGAGACTGATGCCGATGATGAAGGCGATGGCAATCATGGCGTAGAACACCACCTGGGCGTCGGGATGCACGATCAGGTAGATGAACATCAGCACGGTGAGGAGGAAGACGCCGATGTTGACGGTGTTCTGCCCCTTGTACGTGATGGGGCGGCCGGGAAGGATCTCCTGCAGCTTGCCGAACGCCATGAAGCTGCCGGTGACGGTCAATGAGCCGAAGAGGACCTCGAAGCCGAGCGCGGCCATGATCGGCCGGGGGATCTGGATGCCGCTCCGCATGTGGGTGTAATACTCGGCCACGCCGACGAGCGTGGCGGCCAGCGCGCCGAACATGTGCGAAATGGCGATCCGCTGCGGCATGGCGGTCATGGGGACCCTGGTGCCCAGCGGCCAGCCGATGATGGTGCCGATGACGATGCCCGCCGCGATCCAGCCGTAGCTGACGATTTCCTGCTTGATCAGCGTGCCGATGACGGCCAGCAGCATGCCCAGCGCGGCGTGCTGCATGCCGCGACGCGCGGTCTCGGCCTTGGTGAGTCCCTTGAGGCCGAGGATGAACAGCACCGACGCCGTGAGGTAGGTGACCAGGGTCACCGCCTCGCGCGTGAGGTTCACGCCTTCCGCAGTGGCGGCAATCACTTCTTCTCTCCGCCGCCCTTGAACATCCGAAGCATGCGATCAGTGATGATGAAGCCGCCGACCGCGTTGATGGTGGCGCAGATGACGGCGACGAAGCCGAGGATGGTCGAGACCTGGTTGTGGTCGCGGCCGGCCGCAACGAGGGCGCCGACGATCGAGATGGCCGAGATCGCGTTGGTGGCCGACATGAGCGGCGTGTGCAGCAGCGGCGGCACCCGGGTTATGACCAGGAACCCGACGAAGCCCGCCAGCACGAACACGAAGAGCTTGAGGAACTGGTTCGCGAGCACCAGGCTCTCGGGCGACAGCATCTCCGCCACAGGTTCCGTCATCGTCATTGCTCCGATCAGGAGGAGCCGAAGCGCACGGCACCTGCGTGCGTCACGGCCATCGGTCCGGTGATCTCATCCGCGAGGTCGAGCTTGAGCTCGGTCGCCGGGGCGAGGTGCTGCAGCAGCGTCAGCACGTTGCGCCCGAACATCTGGCTGGCATGCAGGGGCACCGTCGCGGGCAGGTTGAGCGGACCCATGACGGTGACGCCGTGGACGACCACGGTTTCGCCGGCGCGGGTCGCCTCGCAGTTGCCGCCGGTCTCGGCGGCCAGGTCCACCACCACGGCACCCGGCTGCATGGTGGCGAGCATGGCGTCTGTGATGAGCCGCGGTGCCGGCTTGCCCGGGATCTGCGCCGTGGTGATGACGAGATCGATGGTGGGCAGGACCTTGCCGACCGCCTCGAGCACCTTCTGCTGCTGCTCCTGCGCCAGTTCCTTCGCGTATCCGCCAGCGCCCTCCGCAGCGGTACTGACGGCCTCGGCCTCGATGAAGGCCGCGCCGAGGCTCTGCACCTGCTCACGCACGGCCGGCCGCACGTCAAAGGCGGAGACAATCGCACCGAGCCGCCGCGCGGTGGCAATGGCCTGCAGCCCCGCCACGCCGGCGCCGAGGACGAAGACGCGACTCGGCGCGAGCGTGCCGGCAGCGGTGGTGAGCATGGGGAGGAGCTTGGCGAGCTCGGCGGCACCGAGAAGCACCGCCTTGTAGCCGGCGACGGTGGCTTGCGACGAGAGCACGTCCATCGACTGGGCGCGGGTGATACGCGGGACGAGCTCCATGGCGAGCGCCGTCACGCGGCGCGCGGCGAGCGCCTCGAGTGTGGCGCGCTGCGCCGCAGGCTGAAGCATGGCTATCAGGACGGATCCCTCCGGGATGGCCGCGACTTCGTCCGGGGTGGGGCGCTGCACCTTGGCCACCACGTCGGCGCCAGCAACGGTGGCTGAGAAGCCATCGGCGAGAACCGCGCCGGCCTTCTCGAAGGCGGCGTCGGGCACGCCCGCAGCCGTGCCAGCTCCCCGCTGCACGGTGACGGAGTGGCCCGCCTTCACGAGTTTCGCGACGCCATCGGGCACCAGCCCGACCCGCCGCTCTCCGGAAGCGGTTTCCCCAGGAACTGCGATGCGCATGATGCTGCTCCACGCGGAAATGGACTGCAGGACCAAGCAGACTACAAGCCAGATGCGTCCGGCGCCAGAGCCCCGTCGCATGGACATTCACCCGAACGGTGGGTATCGTCGCGGGCTATGACTCCCAACCGACGCCCGCCCACCATCCACAAGTTTGGTGGCGCCTCGCTGGCCGATGCCGCAGCGATGCACCATGCCGTGGCCATCATCCAGGACTTGCCACCGGGACCGGCCGTGATCGTCGCCTCGGCCATGGCAGGGGTGACCGACCGCCTGCTCGCGCTCGCCGCCATCGCGGCGGACGGCAGGCCCGCCGACACCGCGCTCCTGACGAGCCTTCGCCGCCAGCACATCGAGGCAGCGAAGCAGATCGTGCGCACGGCGGGAACACGACGCGTGGTGCTGGCCGCGATCGAGACGTCGCTCAACGAGCTCCGGGCCCTGCTGGATGGCTTGCGTGTGGTCAGGGAACTGACGCCGCGCACGAGCGACTACATCGCGGCCAGGGGCGAGCGGCTGAGTGCCATGCTGCTTGCGGCGGCGCTGGCGGACACGCGCCGGCGCGTGCGACTGGTGGACGCGGTGGAGTTGATCGTGACCGACGGACACTTCGGCGCGGCCGCTCCCGACTTTGCGGCCACCGACCGGCGGGTGCGCCAACTGGTGGCTCCACTGCTGACGCGCGGGATCATCCCCGTCGTGCCAGGATTCATCGGTGCCGGTCCCGGTGGGGACCTCGTGACGCTGGGGCGTGGCGGGTCCGACCTTACGGCGACCCTGCTGGGGCGGGCTCTGCGCGCATCCTCGGTATCGCTGTGGAAGGACGTGCCGGGCTTCCTCACCGGCGATCCGCGCGTGGTGGCCGATGCGCGCGTGATCCCCGAACTGCATGTGCGCGAGGCCGCGGAGCTGGCGTACTACGGCGCCAAGGTGCTGCACCCGCGCGCGCTCATTCCGCTCAGCCGGCGGCCGATCCCGGTATACGTGCGCCCGTTCGCCAACCCGGCGTCGCAGGGGACGGAGGTGTCGCAACATCGGCGACGCACGCCATCTCCGGTGCGCGCGGTGTCTGGCATTGGCGAGCAGGCGCTGGTGACGGTGACCGGGAACGGGATGCTGGGGGTGCCCGGTGTTGCGGCCCGCACGTTCGAGACGCTGCAGCGCGCGGGGTTCCCGGTGTCACTGGTGACACAGGGATCGTCGGAGGCATCGCTCACGTTCAGCGTGCCGCAGGCGCAGGCCGGACAGGTCGAGGCGGCGCTGCTGCGCGAGTTCGGGGAGGAGATCGCGCGGCAGGACATCGATGGCGTAGAGGTGCGTCGCGGCATGGCAACGGTGGCGGTGGTGGGTCGCGGCATGGCCGGCGCGCGCGGCGTGGCGGCCAGGGTGTTCGGGGCCCTGGCGCACGCCGGGATCAACATCGTGGCGATCGCGCAGGGCTCGTCGGAACTCAACATCTCCTTCGTCATCGAGGAACGCGATGCCGGCGAGGCGCAGCGGCGCATTCATGATGCCTTCCAGCTGGCCAAGATCGGTGGCGGCTCGGTCAATCCGCCGGAGCGCGTCGCGGTGGTGCTGCTCGGCTTCGGCCAGGTGGGGCGCACGCTGGCGCGGCTCATTCCCCGGGCGAAGCGTCCGGGGATCCAGCTCGAGATTGCCGCGGTCATCGACCGAACCGGATTTGTGTTTGATCCTGCCGGCCTGACCCCGCGACGACTGTCGCAGCTGGCGCAGGACAAGGCGCGCGGGCAATCGCTGGGGCGCCAGCGCGGCGGCGTGGCATCGAACTCGACGGACGCGCTCGCCTTCATCGCGAAGCACGCGCTGCCGCGACCGGTGGTGGTGGATGTGACGGCGAACGACACGGCCGTGATCCTGCGCCACGTCCTGGAGACCGGCATGGACGTCGTGCTGGCCAACAAGCGGCCGCTGACCGATCGCCGCCCGGATGCGGACGCCTTGCTCACCACGGCACGCGCGCATGGGCGGCGCCTCCTGTTCGAGGCCACCGTGGGCGCCGGCCTCCCGGTCATCGACACCGCGTGGAAGCTGCTCGAATCGGGCGACCGCATTCGCCGGATCGATGGATGCCTCTCCGGCACACTCGGCTTCCTGTTGAGCGAGGTGGGATCGGGACGCGCCTTCTCGGCCACGGTGCGCGAGGCGATGAAGCGCGGCTACGCCGAGCCCGACCCGCGCGAGGACCTGTCAGGCATGGACGTGGCGCGGAAGGCGCTCATTCTCGGGCGCCTGCTCGGTTTTGCCGGCGGCATCGATGCAGTGTCGGTCGAGTCGCTGGTACCGAAGCAGGCGCGGGGCATGGCGCTGCCGGAATTCCTCGCCACGCTCGACAAGTTCGATGCCGAGTGGGTGGCGCGTGTCAGGGCGGCGAAAGAGCGCGGGCAGGTGCTGCGCTACGTCGCCGCCGTGACGCGCGGGCGCATCCGCGTTGGCCTGGCGTCGGTGCCACTCGAGAGCGCGCTGGGGGCCCTCCAGGGCACTGACAACCAGGTGGTGTTCACCACGGACCGGTATCGCAGCAACCCGCTGGTGATCACGGGACCGGGCGCCGGGCTCGACGTCACGGCCGCGGGCGTGATGAACGACATCCTCAAGCTGGCGCCCGCCTGATGCGGCTCACCGTGTTCGCCCCGGGGTCGGTTGGCAACATCGGCCCGGGTCTCGACGTACTCGGGCTCGCGGTGGCGGGGGGCGGCGACTGGGTGACGGCCGAACTGCTCGATGTGCGCGGCATCGAGCTCCGCGATCCTGGCCATCCCGATCTCCCCACGGATCCCGCGCGCCACAGCGCGGCCCTCGCGGCCGCGGCGGTGCTGCAGCGTGCGGGCGGACATCATGGCCTGGCGCTCTGGGTGCTCAAGGGCCTTCCGCTCTCCGGCGGGCAGGGTGGCAGCGCTGCGTCCGCCGTGGCGGGTGCCGTGGCGGCGAATGAGTGCCTCGGTCGTCCGCTCGGGGTGCGCGCGCTGCTGGAGGCGTGTCTCGAGGCGGAGGCCGCCGTGGCGGGACGCCACGCCGACAACCTTGCCCCCTCGCTGCTGGGCGGCATCGTGCTGGTGCGGTCGGTGGATCCACCTGACGTGGTGACACTGCCCACCCCGGCAGGACTGACGGTGGTACTGGCGCACCCCGACCAGCGGATGCGCACCGCCGACGCCCGCGCGGCGCTCCCAGCCACGGTGACGCGCGACGTGGCCATTCACCAGATGGCGCAGGTGGCCACGATGGTCGCGGCGCTCTATTCCGGCGACCTCGCGCTGCTCGGCCGCGCACTGGACGACCGGATCGCGGAGCCGGCGCGCGCGCCCCTGCTCCCAGGCTTCACGGCGGCCAAGCGCGCCGCGCTCGATGCTGGTGCGCTGGGCGCGTCGATCTCGGGAAGCGGTCCGACTGCCTTCGCCCTCGCCGGAAGCCATAAGGCTGCGGAGCGGATCGGTGCCGCGATGACGGCGGCGTATGCTGCGGCCGGCATCGGGTGCGTCGTGCGGATCGGCAGTGTCGATGCGAAGGGGGCACGGGTCGTGTCGGACGCAGGAGCCTTTGAATGAGCAGTCCCGCGCGGCGTTCGTGGCAGCGCTGCGCTGCCTGTGGCCACGAGACCGACGAACTCGCGCGCGAGACGCGATGCCCCGAATGCAGTGGCCTGCTCGAGATCATGCACGCGCCGCCCCCGCTGGGCCCCGAACAGCTCAAGGGCCAGTTTGCCGTCGCATCGGTTGCTGCGCAGGGACCGGCCGCATCCGGAGTGTGGCGCTTCCGGGAGATCGTGCTTCCCACGGCCACGGCACCGGTGTCATGGCCCGAGGGAAACACGCCACTCCTCGAGCGGGCGCTGGTGCAGCAGTGGGCTGCCTGCCCGGGCCTGGTGCTCAAGCACGAGGGAATGAACCCGACTGGGTCCTTCAAGGACCGCGGGATGACGGTGGGCGTGACGCAGGCGGTGCGTATCGGGGCCACCGCGGTGGCCTGTGCGTCCACCGGCAACACATCGGCCTCACTGGCGGCGTATGCCGCCCAGGCAGGGCTGCCAGCGCTGGTGTTCGTGCCGAACGGCGGGATTGCGATGGGCAAGCTGGCACAGTCGCTGGCCTACGGCGCCCGCACGTTGCTGGTGCGGGGCGATTTCGACGATTGCCTTCGGCTGGTGGAAGAGGCACATCGGGAACTCGGTGTCTACCTGCTCAACTCCATCAATCCGTTCCGGCTCGAGGGGCAGAAGACGATTGTGCTCGAGTTGCTGCTGCAGCTTGGGTGGGAATCGCCCGACTGGATCGTGGTCCCGGCGGGCAACCTCGGCAACACCGCGGCGTTCGGGAAGGCGCTGCGCGAAGCGAAGGCGCTGGGGCTCATCTCGAAGGTGCCACGCATCGCGTCGGTGCAGGCGGCGGGAGCGGCACCGTTCGCCACCGCCTTCGCGGAGGATTTCGCGGTGCGCCACCGCGTGCGCGCCGAGACGGTGGCGACGGCGATCAAGATCGGCGATCCGGCGTCATGGGATCGCGCGGTGCGGGCGATCCGGGAGACGAACGGGGTGGTGCTCGCGGTGAGTGACGCCGAGATCCTGGAGGCGAAGGCGGTGATCGACGCGAGCGGCGTCGGCTGTGAGCCGGCCAGCGCCGCGAGCGTGGCCGGGGTGCGAAAGCTGGTCGCGGCGGGAACGATCGGTCCCGACGAGCACGTGGTGGCGATCCTGACGGGACATGTGCTCAAGGATCCCGGGATGCTGCTGCGCTATCACCAGGAAATGAATCCTCCACCGGCGCGGGCCAACCGTCCGGTGGAGATCGAGGCAGACTTGCGGGAAGTCGCCCGGGTGCTCGGAACGTCCTGATCAGCTCTTGCCGCCCGCCGTCTTCTTCAATTCCGCCCCCAGGTTCGTATAGCTCGTCGGATCCACTTCCTGGAACGGCGACGCGACGTAGCTGATCCTGCCGTCGGGTGCCACGACAAACAGGACCCGGCTGTCCATGGACCACTTCGGGTTGAACACGCCGTACTGCTTCCCCACCGCACCACCAAGGTCGCTCAGGAACGTGAACGGGAACTTCTCGTCGCTGGCCCAGGACGCGAGGGTCGTATCCGCGTCCGCGCTGATGGCGAGCAGGGTGACGTCCTTTCCGCCACCGAAGAGCGTCCTCGTACTGGTCCCGGTATGCCTTCATCTGCACGGTGCAGCCCGAGGTCCGGGCCTTGGGGTAGAACGCGAGCACCACGGTGCGTCCCCGGAGGTCACTCAGCTTGACTGGCTTCGCCAGCACGCCATTGGAGGTGGCACCCGGCAACGTGAAGTCCGGCGCCATGGTGCCCACGGCAGGCTGTTCTTTCCTGCGCCGCGAGTGGCACGGCCAGCATCGATAGCAACGACAGCACAGCCCCTTGCATCCTCATTGCCCGCTCCTTTGCCTCAAGTCCTCACACCTGCTTCACGACCTTCCAGATCATCCCCGGCTTGTCGGCCGAAATGTACACCGCACCCTCAGAAGTGACGGCCACACCGGACGCGCGCAGCCAGGTGTCGCTCTCCGTGCCAACCGCGAAATCCGTGAAGCTGCCGGACGGCTTGCCGTTCACGAACGGCGCGAAGACGACGCGATATCCTGCCTGCGGGAGCGGCGCGCGATTCCACGATCCGTGAAACGCGATGAAGACCCCGTCGGCGTAGGGACCCTGTAACGCACTGCCGGTCGAGAACGCGAGCGCCAGCGGGGCCCAGTGGGCTGGGAAGACCATGACCGGCTCCTCCATGGTGGTACAGCGACCGGTCTTCTTTCCATCCCCACCATACTCCGGCGCGAGGACAAGCGCATGGAGCCCGGTGCTGAAATAGCAGTAGGGCCAGCCGAAGTTGTCACCCTGGTCGATGAGAATCAGTTCTTCGCCGGGATTGTCCGCGTTGTACTCGTCGGAGAAATCCCAGTTAGTGCTGAGCTGGTCGCGGCCATTGGTGCCACCATAGAGCTGGCTGGTACCGGGACGTACTCCCAATGCGGTGGAATTGCGAATGCCGGTGGCGAAGCGACTGCCGTCGGCCTGCACCTGGCCGGCGCGGGACGCCGAGAAGAGCCAGATGCCGGCACGGTTGTCGAGCTCGGCGCAGGGATCGACGCCGCGCGAACCCTTGGTGCGGTCCTTCTCCTGGCAGCTGTTGGTAGGCGACCCGATGTTGACGTACAGGCGGTCACCATCGAACGCGATGCTCTTGGCCTGGTGACTGTTGTCGCTGGGAAGACCACTGACGATGGTCTCCGGGTCACCGGGCGGCTGCAGCTGTCCAGGAACGAGCTTCCAGCGGACGATACGATCCCTGAGCGCCAGGTAGAGGAAGCCGTCGTGCAGCTTCACGTCATTGGCGCCCTTGGGCCCGAACAGCCGGCGCTCGTCGGCGCGGCCGTCACCATTGGTGTCCGCAGTGCCACGGCACCCGCGTCGCCCTTCGCGAGCGCACCATAGACGATCCCGTCACTTCCCACCGTGACCTGGCGCACTCCGTCGAGGTCCTTCGCCACCACGACCGCACAGAACCCCGGCGCCAGCGTGAGGCCGCCGTTGCCTTCGTCGCAGGGAGACGGCGCGCGATCATGCCGCGCAACCTGGTGCAGCGCCAGAGGGAAAAAGGCGATTACCAGAGGGAAAACCACGAGCCGCATCGTCACTCCACTGTTGTGGTCGGGGCGCCGCATCGCGCGGCGCCATAGGGGAAAATACCCCCGAGAAACGTGATCGACACCGTCCGTCCGCCCGGGCGCGGCGGCTCCCCCGAGGGGAAAAGGGACATTTCCAGAGGGAAAACCCTATTGCGCCCCGGTGACAAGGTTGTACCTTGAACCCCGAGTGTTTGTGCAGGGCGAGTACGAGTACCTCCACTTTCACAGGAGAATTTCGATGGCAGCCAAGAAGAAGGCAGCGAAGAAGGGCGCGAAGAAGTCGGCAGCAAGCGCAAGACCGTGAAGAAGGCCGCGAAGAAGAAGGCAGCGCGCAAGCCGAATGCGGCGTTCATGAAGGCCGTGAAGCCGAGCGCGGCACTCGCCGTCGTCGTCGGCACTGCATCCGCTGCCGCGCACGGAAGTGACGAAGAAGCTGTGGGCGTACATCAAGCGGAAGGGCCTGCAGGACTCGAAGAACCGGCGCAACATCAACGCGGATGCCGCGCTCAAGGCGATCTTCAAGAAGGACCAGGTCAACATGTTCGAGATGACCAAGCTGGTGAGCAAGCACCTCAGCTGAGTCGCTCGGCAGTACACGCACCGCAAGGGCGCCCCCGTCGGGGCGCCCTTTGGCGTTGTGCCCCTTCCCCCTATCTTTGCCGCCCTATGGCCGGCGAATACATCTTCACGATGCGCGACCTCAGAAAGGTCGTGCCCCCCTCCCGCGAGATCCTCAAGGGCATCCATCTCGCCTTCTATCCGGGCGCCAAGATTGGCGTCATCGGGTCGAACGGCGCGGGCAAGTCGACGCTGCTGCGCATCATGGCCGGCGTCGACACCGATTTCCTTGGCGATGCACGCCCGCTCCCCGGCACCAAGATCGGCTACCTGCCGCAGGAGCCGCAGCTCGACCCCTCGAAGGATGTCCGCGGCAACGTCGAGGACGGCGTGGCGCACCTGCGGAAGATCCTGGACGACTTCAACGACATCTCGATGAAGTTCGCCGAGCCGATGGACGATGCGCAGATGGAGAAGCTGCTCGACAAGCAGGGCCGCCTGCAGGAGCAGATCGACCATCTCGGCCTCTGGGAGCTCGACCACAAGCTCGACATGGCCATGGACGCGCTGCAGGTGCCGCCCGGGCGATGCCGACGTCACGACGCTCTCGGGCGGCGAGCGGCGCCGCGTGGCGCTGTGCCGGCTGCTGCTGTCGGAGCCGGACATGCTGCTGCTCGACGAGCCGACCAACCACCTCGACGCCGAGAGCGTGGCCTGGCTGGAGCGCTACCTGGAGCAGTTCAAGGGCACCGTCGTGGCCATCACGCACGACCGGTACTTCCTGGACAACGTGGCCAAGTGGATCCTCGAGCTCGACCGGGGCGCCGGCATTCCCTGGGAAGGCAACTACTCCAGCTGGCTGGAGCAGAAGCAGAAGCGCATGGCCGTCGAGGAGAAGCAGGCCTCGGCCCGGCAGCGCACGCTGCAGCGCGAGCTCGAGTGGGTGCGCATGTCGCCCAAGGCGCGGCAGGCCAAGAGCAAGGCGCGTCTCGCCCGGTACGAGGAGATGCGCGCCGAGGCGGAGCGACAGAGCGAGGGCAGCGTCGAGATCCTGATCCCGGTGCCGGAGCGGCTGGGTGAGGAAGTCGTGATCGCCAAGGGGCTCTCCAAGGGCTACGGCGACCGGCTGCTGTTCGAGAACCTCACCTTCTCCCTGCCGCGCGGCGGCATCGTGGGCGTCATCGGCCCGAACGGCGCCGGCAAGACGACGCTGTTCCGCATGATCGCGGGACAGGAGCAGCCGGACGGCGGGGAGCTCGTGGTCGGCAAGACGGTGCAGCTGGCCTACGTGGACCAGAGCCGCGACGCGCTCGATGGCAGCAAGACGACGTACGAGGAGATCTCGGGCGGGCAGGACGAGCTGCTCTTCGGCACCCGCAAGGTGAACGCGCGGGCGTACTGCGCCGGGTTCAACTTCCGCGGCTCCGACCAGCAGAAGCGGGTGAAGGACCTCTCCGGCGGCGAGCGCAACCGGGTGCACCTGGCCAAGCTGCTCAAGAGCGGCGGCAACCTGCTGCTGCTCGACGAGCCGACCAACGACCTCGACGTGGACACGCTGCGCGCGCTCGAGGATGCGCTCGAGAGCTTCGCCGGCTGCGCGGTGGTGATCAGCCACGACCGCTGGTTCCTCGACCGCATCGCGACGCACATCCTGGCCTTCGAGGGCGACAGCCAGGCGTACTGGTTCGAGGGCAACTACCAGGACTACGCCGCCGACTTCAAGCGGCGCACCGGGCAGAGCGTGGACGAGCCGCACCGCTTCCGCTTCAAGAAGCTGGTGCACTAGCGCATGAACGCCCTCGAACAGCGCATTCCGTACCTCCCGACCCGCATCGAAGGACTGAGCCGGCTCGCCACCAACCTCTGGTGGAGCTGGAGTCCCGAGGCGCGCACCCTGTTCGGCGCCATCGACCCGCGGCTGTGGCACCACACGCGTCACAACCCGCTGCTGCTCCTGCAGCAGGTCGATCCGGCCCGCATCGCCGCGTGCGCGAGCGACTCCGCGCGTTCCTGCAGCGCTACGACGGCGTGATGGCGGCGTTCCAGCGTCACCTGACCACCGACGACACCTGGCTCGCGCGCCACCGGCCGGAACTCGCCGGCCGTCCCATTGCCTACTTCTGCGCCGAGTTCGGGCTGCACAACTCGGTGCCGATCTACTCCGGCGGCCTGGGCGTGCTGGCGGGCGACCACCTGAAGAGTGCGTCCGACATGGGCGTGCCGATCGTCGGCGTGGGGCTGTTCTACACCAACGGGTACTTCGACCAGAAGGTGAACCTCGACGGCTGGCAGACCGACAGCGACGAGGTGTTCGACCTCGCGGGCACGCCGATCCAGCCGCTCACCGGCCCCGCGGGCGAGGAGTGGGTCACGGTGGTGGAGACGTCGGGCCGCCCGGTGCATGTGCGGGCGTGGAAGATGATGGTGGGCCGGGTGCCGGTGTACCTGCTCGACACCAACCTCGCGGTGAACGCCCCCGAGGACCGCGCGCTGATGAACAAGCTCTATGCCGGCGGCCCGCAGCTGCGGATCCGGCAGGAGTGGATCCTCGGGCGTGGGTGGCGTACGGGTGCTGCGCGCGGTCGGGATCGACCCCGCGGTGTGGCATGCCAACGAGGGCCACGCGGCGTTCATGTTCGTGGAGCGCCTGCGGGAGCAGGTCCAGGCGCGGTGACGTCATTCGAGGACGCCGTATCGGCGGTGCGCGCGCGGAGCGTCTTCACGACGCACACGCCGGTGCCGGCGGGTCACGACTTCTTCGCGCTCGACGAACTCGTGAAGGTTGCCGGGACCGGTGTGGGAGTCGCTCGGCGTTGATCACCAGCGATTCTTCGAGCTCGGGGCCATGCCCGGCGACAGCACGAACTTCCACATGACGGTCTGCGCCGTTCGGCTCGCCGCCCGGGTCAACGGCGTGTCGCGGCCCCACGGGCAGGTATCGCGCAACCTCTGGCGCAGCCTCTGGCCCGACCGTCCGTGGGAGGCGGTGCCGATCGGTCACGTCACCAACGGCGTGCACCTCCCGACCTGGATGGCCGGCGACATCCAGGCGACTGCTGACCGAGCACCTCGGGCCGCGCTGGACCGATCGCCTCGACGACAGTGCGATCTGGGACCGGGTGCTGTCGCTCGATCACGAGAAGTTCTGGCAGGCGCACCTCGCACCTCAAGGCAGATCCTTCGCGACTTCATCCGCGAGGATGCGCGCCATCGGTTCGCCGGCCAGCTCAAGGAAGCGGCGGCGGTCGTGGGCGCCGGGACGCTGTTCGATCCTGAGGTCCTGACGATCGGCTTCGCGCGTCGCTTCGCGACCTACAAGCGCGCCAACCTGATCTTCAGCGACATCGACCGCCTGCGCCGACTCTGCACCAACCCCGACCGGCCGGTGCAGGTGATCTTCGCCGGCAAGGCGCACCCGGCGGACACGCCGGGCAAGGAAGTGCTGCAGAGCGTCTACCGCTACACGCGCGACCCGAGCTTCGAGGGGCGCATCGCGTTCGTGGAAGACTACGACATGCACATCGCCCACCTGCTGGTGCAGGGCGTCGATGCGTGGCTCAACCTGCCGCGCGTGCCGCTCGAGGCGTCGGGCACGAGCGGCATGAAGGCCGCGCTCAACGGCGTGCCGCAGCTGAGCACGCTCGACGGCTGGTGGCAGGAGGGGTACGATGGACTGGGAGGCTGGGCCATTCCGACGGGCGTCGGACGGCAGCAGCAGCGACGCGCAGGACGCGGAGTCGTGCTACCGGCTGCTCGAGGAACAGGTGGTACCCCTCTACTACACGCGTGACAGCCGTGACATCCCGCTCGGCTGGGTGGAGCGGATGCGGCATGCCTTGCGGCTCGGCGGGCGGCGCTTCACCGCCCAGCGGATGCTGGCTGACTACGTACAGGAGTATTATCTGCCAGCGTCCCGCGCCGACCTCGCGGGAGATGCCCCACCTACGGACTGAATACTGGAGGCCTCGTGGCCGCCGAGAAGCTGGACCGCCCCACGCTGCCCGCCGTCGTGCACCTATCGGCGGAGTTTTTTCCGTACGCGCGCACCGGCGGACTGGCCGAGGCGGTGAGCGGGCTGGCGAGCTTCCAGCAGCGGGCGGGGCACCGGGTGGTCGCCATGCTGCCGCTGTACCGGTCGGTGCGGGAGCTGGCGGCGGGACTGGTGCCCGCCGGTGATCCCTTCCCGGTGCAGGTGGGACCCACCACCGAGCTCGCACAGCTGTTCCGCGTCATCGGGGCCGGTCCCGGTCCCGAGGTGTACGCCATAGCCCACCCGCACTTCTACGATCGCCCCGGGATCTACGGCGACTCGAACGGCGACTACCCCGACAGCGCGCGGCGCTTTGCGTTCTTCGTGCTGGCGGCGCTCGAGGCGCTGCCGCGGTTCGTGTCCGGCCCGACCATCCTGCATGCGCACGACTGGCACACCGCGCTGGCGCCGCTCTACCTCAAGACGACGCATGCGCACCGCCCGTCGCGAGCCAGGTGCGCACCGTGCTCGCCGTGCACAACCCCGGGTACCAGGGCCACTTCCCCGCATCGATGGTCCCCGAGGTCGGGTCTGCCGTGGGAGACGTACACGCATCACTGCCTCGAGTGGTACGGTCGGGCCAACATGCTGAAGGGCGGCCTCACCACCGCGAACCTCGTGGTAACGGTGAGCGCCAAGCACGCCGAGGAGCTTCGGACGGACGAGGGCGGGTTCGGGCTGCAGGAGGTGTTCCAGGCGCTGGGACCGCGGCTGGTGGGCATCACCAACGGCATCGACCAGTCGGTGTGGGACCCGTGCCACCGACAAGCACATCACGGCGAAGTACAGTTCGCACGCCCTCGACGGCAAGGAGCGCTGCAAGGCAGCGCTGCAGCGTGCCTTCGGCCTGCCCCAGCGCAAGCACATCCCGATCTTCGGGTTTGCCGGGCGCCTGGCGCAGCAGAAGGGGCTCGACGTGATCTTCGAGAGCTACCACCTGCTCAACTTCGACGCGCAGTTCGTGTTCCTGGGCGGGGGCGAGAAGCGCTACGCCGATGCCCTGCTGGAGCTGCGTCGCGCGCTGCCGGAAAAGGTCGGTGTCGAGACCGACCTTCAGCGACCGGATGGAGCACCGTCTCATGGCGGGTTCCGACATGTTCCTCATGCCATCGGTGTATGAACCGTGCGGCCTGACGCAGATGCGGGCCCAGCGCTATGGCAGCCTGCCGGTGGGACGCCGGGTGGGCGGCATCGCCGATACGGTGGAGGACAACGTGACCGGGTTTCCTGTTCGACAAGTATGACGCCGCCGCCTTCCAGGAAGCGGCGTTCCGCGCCATGGGCGCGATGGAGCACCGCGAGCGCTGGGTCGCGATGATGCAGACCGGCGATGCACCGCGACTTCAGCTGGGATCGCGCCAGCAAGCGCTACGCCGCGGTGTACCGCGCCGTGCTGAGCCACTCGTGAGCCTCGACTTCGTCCTCGCGCTGCACAGTCACCTGCCGTGGGTGCTCAACCACGGGCGCTGGCCGCACGGCTCCGACTGGCTCACCGAGGCGGCGCTGGACACCTACCTGCCGCTGATCGAGTCGCTGCAGGCGCTCGAGCGCGACGGCGTGCATGCGCCCGTCACCATCGGCATCACGCCGGTGCTCGCGAACCAGCTGGCCCACCCACTCTTCCGGAGCGAAGTCGAGGCGTTCTTCGACCAGCGGATCGAGGCGTGCCATGCCGCGCCCGAGTCGCTGCGCGGCACCGGCGACGCGCACCTCATTCCCGCTCGCCACTTTCTGGCTGGAGCGGTACAACCGGCTGCGCCAGCCTGTTCCACACCCTCGATGGCGACCTGATCGCGGCGTTCCGCGGGCTCGAGGTCGCGGGGCCGCATCGAGATCATCAGCTCCGCCGCCACGCACGGCTTCCTGCCGCTGCTCGCGCGCGACGAGAGCATCCGGCTGCAGCTCGCGGTAGGCGTGCGGGAGCATCGCCGGCTGTTCGGCAAGTCGCCGGCGGGATGCTGGCTGCCGGAGTGCGCCTATCGCCCCCGGGAACGCTGGGCGCCATGGCCGACCGCGCCGGCGTCGTCCATCCGTCGCGGCATCGACGAGCACCTGGCTGACGCCGGGTACCGATATTTCTTCGTCGACGCGCACCTGGTCACGGGGGCCAGGCCACTGGGCCTCACCAGCGAGGGCACCGACGGACTGAGTGTCGCCGAGGCGACCGATGCGCTGGCAGTGGCGCAGCGGTCGCCGTACCGCGTGTGGCGCGTGACTCCGCCGGGCAAGGGCGCGGGCGTCGCGGCCTTCGCTCGCGATCCCAAGGCCTCGGCGCAGGTGTGGAGCCGGCACGGGGGCTACCCCGGCGACGGCGCGTATCTCGACTTCCACAAGATTCGCTGGCCCGGCGGCCTCAAGTACTGGCGCGTCACGGGGTCGTCCGTCGACATGGGCGCCAAGGAGCCGTACGATCCGCCGACCGCCGCCGCGCACGCCGATGCGCATGCGGCGCACTTCGCCCGGCTCATCGACGCGCTCGCGGCGGATGAACCGCGCAAGTCGCCGGCAGTACTGGCCGCACCGTTCGACACCGAGCTGTTCGGGCACTGGTGGTTCGAGGGGCCGCACTTCCTCGAGGAAACGTACCGGCTGCTGCCGGCGCATCCCGACGTGCACCCGAGCACTGCCTCGGCGCACCTGCAGAAGCACCCGCCGGCGGGCGCGCTGCGCCTGCCCCCCGGATCATGGGGTGCCAACGGCAACTTCAGCATGTGGCTGAACGAGCAGACGGCGTGGACGTGGGAGCGTCTCTGGCCGCTCGAGGACTCCTTCTGGGATGTGGCGCCGACCGCGCTCCTGGACCCGCTCAAGCGGATCGTGCTGGAGCAGGCGACGCGCGAGCTGCTGCTGGCACAGTCCTCCGACTGGCAGTTCATCATCTCCACCGGCGCAGTGACGGACTACGCCTTCCGCCGCTTCAATGGGCACTGCGACGACGCGGAACGCCTGGTGTCCGCGCTCCGCCCGGGACACGAGGCGGAGATGCCGGCCGCGCTGCAGCTGGCCGCGGAGAGTCACGAGCGCGACGACCTCTTCCCCGATCCCCTTCCCGCCGTCGAGGCCGCGCTCGCAGGCACACGCGCCCTGGCCCTCGACTAGTCGAGCTCGATGTCACCACTTCGCTTCGTAATCGGGCTGCACCTTCACCAGCCCGTCGGAAATTTCGACCACGTCTTCAGCCAGCACCTGGACGATGTCTACCGTCCGCTGCTCGACCAGCTGGAAAAGTCGAACCTCTTCCCCGCCGTGCTGCACCTGTCCGGACCGCTGCTGGAGTGGCTCGAGCTGAACGAGCCGGCGTACCTCGACCGGCTCGCCGGCCTCGCGCGCTCGGGCAAGCTCGAGCTGCTGCTCTCCGGCTTCCACGAGCCGATCCTCGCGGCACTACCGCGGGTGGACCGGGTGGAACAGGTACGCTGGATGCGAGAGGCGATCGCGCGGCGGTTCGGGGTCGAGGCCACTACGCTCTGGCTGACGGAGCGCGTGTGGGAGCCGGAGCTGGCGGCCGACCTGTCCGATGCGGGAGTGGAAGCGGTGCTCGTGGACGATCGCCACTTCCTGGTGGCAGGGTTCAGCCGCGAGCAACTCCACACCTGGTACCTCACCGAGAGCGATGGCAAGCGGGTGGGCGTCTTCCCCATCGATGAGCGCCTGCGCTACCTGATCCCGTTCCGGCCGCCGGCGGAGACCGCCGAGTACCTGCGGGAGCTCAACCGGGCGGGTCACGCCATGGCGCTCCTGGCCGACGACGGTGAGAAGTTCGGCGGTTGGCCTGGCACGAAGGAGTGGGTCTACGAGAAGGGGTGGTTCGATCGCTTCGGTGAGATGATCCGGAGTCTCGTCGACGAGGGCAGCATTGTCCTCAGCACACTGGCCGACGTCCTGCGCGAGGTACCGTGCGGTGGCCTGGCCTACCTGCCGACGGCATCCTACCGCGAGATGGAAGGCTGGGCGCTGCCGCCCGATCCGCAGCTTCGGCTGGCGGCACTCGAGAAGGAGTTCGGACCCGAGCGGCTCGAGGGTCCGGAGGGATCGCTGGTGCGGGGATCACACTGGCGTCACTTCCTGGTGAAGTACCCCGAGTCCAACCGCCTGCAGAAAATGATGGTGGCGCTGTCGACGCTCTGTCGTGACCGGGGCGACCCGCTCGAGGCCCGTCGCGCGGTCGCGCGCGCACAGTGCAACGACGCCTACTGGCACGGCGTGTTCGGTGGGCTCTACCTGCCCCACCTCCGCAATGCGCTGTGGAACGAACTGGTGCGAGCCGAGGCACTGCTGCGTCACGGCGAGGCGCTGACGTGGGAAGCAGTGGACCTCGACTGTGACGGCGCGGAAGAGCTCTGGGTGCACGGGGCGCAGTGCTCGATCGTGGTGGCACCGTCGCGTGGCGGCGCCATCGAGGTGCTGTCGCACTTCGGTGCCGGCATCAACTACGCTGACGTGCTGACGCGTCGCCGCGAGGCGTATCATGACGAGGCGCTCTCCCGCGGCCAGTCTGATGCATCACACGCGGGCGACGGCACCGCCAGCATCCATGACCTCGAGCAGTCGCTGCGGCTGGAGTCGCGTCCTCCACTCGATGCGCACGATCGCGCCATCGGGGTCGAGTGCCTCCTGCCGGCGGACACGACGGCCGATGGGCTGGAGGCGGGTGCGGTAGTGCCGTTGCGAAGCTGGGCCCGGGAGCGGATGAGCTCAACGGTGCGAATGGTGGATGGTGAGGTTCGCATCCTGCTCGCCGCGGCTGATACTTCACTCGTGAAGGAGCTGCGCATCTCGCCTGACGGCACCATCGCGATCAGCTGGCGCTGGACCCCGTCTGCCGCCCGGTGGTTCGCCAGCGAACTGTCGCTGGCGGCGCCGCTGCAGGCGCTCGCCGAGCCATTGGCGGAGCTGGTGACCTACCCCATCGAAACTGTCGCCAAGTCGGAGAAAGGCTTCGATCGCACCCGCCAGGGTGAGTCGCTCACATTCCTGTGGCCAGCCTCCCAGGGCTCTGCGCAACTGATCATCTCGCCCGCTCACTGACCCACGGTGCATGACCGCTGATCGCCTGCAGCGCCTCCGGAAAGCGGTGGCGCTCGACCTGACGCCGCTCCGCGTGAGCCGCGACTACCGCCTGCTCTATATCGGGCGCACCGTCTCGTACGCCGGCTCGATGCTCACGACGGTGGCCTTCCCCTACCAGGTCTACCAGCGAACCCACTCGACCCTGGCGGTGGGCCTGCTGGGCGCGGTCGAGCTGGTGCCGCTGCTCATCATGGCCCTGCTTGGCGGTGCATATGCCGACGCTCACGACCGCCGCCGACTGCTGATCCTGAGTGAAGTGGGCCTGGCGCTGTGCAGCCTGGTGCTCGTGTTCCTGGCCCTCATGACGGCGCCGCCGGTGTGGGGGCTGTTCATACTCGCCGCTATCAGCGCCGGACTGAGCGGCTTCCAGCGCCCAGCGCTCCAATCACTCGCACCCCGCCTGCTTCCTGCCGAACTCATGCCTGCCGCAGCAGCACTCGAGTCATTTGGCAGCACCTTCGCGGCCATCGGCGGCCCGGCGATCGGCGGCATACTGATATCCACCGTTGGCCTTGCCGCCACCTACGCCCTCGACGGCCTCAGCTTCGCCATCTCCATTGCAGTGGTCGCGGCGATCAGGAGCGTGGCCCCACCAGCCGACGCCGAACGACCGAGCCTGGGCCGGGTGATCGAGGGCTTCCGCTATGCCCTGAGTCGCAAGGACCTGCTCGGCACCTACCTCATCGACATGAACGCGATGTTCTTCGGCATGCCATACGCGCTCTTCCCTGCGATCGCGGAGCGACTGGGTGGCGGCAAGGTCCTGGGGCTGCTCTACGCGGCGCCGGCCTTCGGCGCGTTCGTGGCAAGTGCCACAAGCGGCTGGACCGGCCGGGTGCACCGGCAAGGGCGGGCGATCGCCATAGCAGCGGCGTTCTGGGGTGCGGCGATCATCGCATTCGGCTTCACAACCACGCTCTGGCCTGCCTTCGCGTGCCTGGCGCTGGCCGGCGCGGCGGACATGGTGAGTGCGGTGTATCGCTTGACGATCTGGAACCAGACGATTCCCGATGGCCTGCGTGGCCGTCTCGCCGGGATCGAGCAGATCAGCTACATGAGCGGGCCGCTGCTGGGAAACGTGGAGGCGGGCTTGGTGGCGAGCTTCGCCGGGATTCGTGGATCGGTGGTGTCGGGCGGCATCCTGTGCGTGGCAGGAACGGCGGCGCTGTGCTGGCTCCTGCCCGACTTCGTAAAGTATGACGCGAGGACTTCGGTGCACAGGAAGTTGAAGCAGTCGGAGATGACAGCGTGAGGAGGGGCTGAAACCGCGTGAGGAGGAACTGCGACAGCGTAAGGAGGAACTGAAACTGCGGACCGCTGTTGCGGTTCCCCCTTACGTGGTTGCTGTTCCTCCTTACGCGGCTTCGTTCAGGGCGTCGCGGCGCCCGACTTCGGCTCCAGCTTCAGGATCCACAACCCCGAGTTGATGTCAGGCACGTAGATGTAGCCATCCTTCACGACGGCACCCCACGCGAACGTGGCGCGCGGGCGGTTGCCTTCGGCGTCGGCGGTGAGGATCCAGCTGATCTCACGGCCCTGCTTGAGCAGGTCCCCCTTCAGTTCCCCGGATATGTCCACCGCGCGGGCCCCGCCCTGGTAGTTGCCCAGATACAGTGTATCGCCCGCCACCCAGATGTTGTGTACGCCACCGTCGGTGGGCTCGTACCACGCCACGATCTTCGGCTGCTCGATGTTGGAGACATCAAACACCGTCATGCGCCCGAAGGTCAGGTTGTTGCCGTCCTTGAGGCCGGTGGCCGACTTGGACGCATAGACTTCGTCACCGACGAAGACATAGTTCTTGTGGCGCCAGGCGGTGTGCGTGCCGCGGGCGCCAAGCCCCCAGAGCTGCTCGACCCGGGTGTAGAGCTCCTGCAGGTCGTACTTGGCCTGCGATACCATCACCGGCTTCTCGGGCGAGCCGCCCTTGATGCCGTTGCCCACGTCGACGATGACCAGCCCGTCATTCCAGTAGGACAGGTACGCGAGACCATCCACCACCATGATGTCATGGAGGTAGCGACCTTCCTCGGTTTGCTCGGTCTGGAACCGTGCGACCTCGTGTGGCTTGTACGGATCAGAAATGTCGATGATGCGCATTGAGCCGGTGGCGTCATCGGTCAGGTAGACGTGATTCTTGTAGACGTACGATGAGTGCACACCGCCCTGCACCGTCTCGGTGTACTCGGCGATCGGCTTCGGGTGACAGGCATCGCTGGCGTCGAAAATGACGATGCCGTTCTTGCGGTCGGAGGCGCCCTCACGGGAGAAAGCGCCGAACTTGCCATCCTCGGTGGTCATGACGTCGTTCACGATGCGCGCGTTCGTCATCATCGAATCGACGATCTTCGGCGCCGACGGCGTGGTGACGTCAATAGCATACACGCGGTCGGCGATGGTGCTGAGGTAGACACAGGTTCCACCCGGATGTGCCCACGCCTCGGCGGACGAGAACTTGACCGGCACCCGTCCCACGACCTGGAACCCGCGGCCAACCTTCCGCTTCGCGACCTCGATCACTGCGTCGGCCGAGGCACCACCGACGCTTCCGGTAACGGTGTACTTGCCCGGCGTTTCGGCAACGAAGGCACCGTCACCGTCGATCGACGCCGACGACTCGGGACCGCCGTCCTCCACCGACCAGCGGATCGAGACGTCACCCAGCGACTTGTTTGCCGCTCCCCGAACATCCGCCTTGAAGCGCACCACGTCTCCGGTGAGCACCGACGCCTTGTCGGGCGTGAGCGTCACCTTCGACACGGGACCGGCGATGACCTGCACTGGGACCGCCTGGGTGGCGCCGCCCGCCTTGGCGGTGACGGTCGCCGACCCCGGTGCCACCGCCACGACGCGACCGTCGGGCGTCACCTGCGCCACCTTCGGGTTGCTGGAGACGAAGGTGACCGGGTCGTAGCGGCGATCGTTTTCGGTGCTGAAGGGCGTGCCGGTGATCGACAGCCGGGTCCCCACCACCATGCGCGAGACCGACGGCTCCACAGCGATGCGCGACGGCGGCGAGGGAATCACCTTCACGTCGGCCTCGCCGAAGGCCGGCTTGCTGCCGGGCATCGATGCCGCCACCGTGACCTTCACCCGGCCGCGATACCCTGCCTTCACCAGGCCGGTTTCCGAGACGCTACCCTCGTCGCCGCCGGTGAACCAGCGGAACGATGCATCGGGCAGCACGTTGCCGTTGGCGTCGTACGCCTTGGCCGCAAGCTGCAGTGACTGGCCCACGCCGACCTCGGCTGAGGCGGGTACGACTTCGACGCGTTCAATCAGCTTGGGTGGGGCCGCCGGCTTGGCTGGCGGGGGCGGTGCCACGGGCTGCTGCAGCAGGGCGAGCAGGGCAAGTAACATGGGATCGATCACTCCACGGGAATTGGGACCTGGCCGCCGGGGAGGCGGATCAAGAGAGTAACCCTACGGCCGTCGGAGCGGAACGGTTGCGGGTGCGGGCGAGCGCAGCGCCGAGTATCTTTTCCCGTCTATGGCACACACCGAACGCATCGTCCAGATCGGCCTGGTACAGCAGCGAGCGTCAGCGAATGCCGTTACCGGGCTGGCGCGCGCCATCGACGGCGTGCGCGCCGCCGCCGCCAAGGGCGCCCAGATCATCTGCCTCCAGGAACTGTTCCAGGGGCCGTACTTCTGCCAGACGGAGGACCACGGCTTCTTCGCACTCGCGGAAGCGATTCCCGGGCCGTCGACCGATGCGCTGGGCAAGGTGGCGGCCGAGCTCGGCGTGGTGCTCATCGCGAGTCTCTTCGAGAAGCGCGCTGAGGGCCTCTACCACAACACCGCGGCGATCATCGACGCCGACGGCAAGCTACCTGGGCAAGTACCGGAAGATGCACATCCCGGACGACCCACAGTATCTCGAAAAGTTCTACTTCACTCCGGGCGACCTCGGCTTCCGCGCCTGGGACACCAGGTTCGGTCGCATCGGCGTGCTGGTGTGCTGGGATCAGTGGTATCCCGAGGGGGCGCGACTCACCGCGCTCCGCGGGGCGCAGATCCTGTTCTATCCCACCGCGATCGGCTGGCTGGTGCCGGAGAAGGCGGAGTTCGGCGCAGCACAGGCCGATGCGTGGGAGACGATCCAGCGCAGCCATGCCATCGCCAACGGCGTGTTCGTCTGCGCCGTGAACCGCGTCGGCCTCGAGGATGGCCCGGCCGGCGGCATCGAGTTCTGGGGCCGGAGCTTCGTCGCCGATCCCGGCGGTCGCGTCATTGCGAAGGCAGGCGAGGGCGAAGAGGTGATGGTGGTGCCCTGCGACCTGGGCCGCGTCGACGTGCAGCGGACGCACTGGCCGTTCCTTCGCGACCGTCGCATCGAGGCGTACGGAGACATCACCAAGCGGTTCATCGACGAGTGACCTCCCGCACCCCGGCACAACTCGGCTACTCCATGCCCGCCGAGTGGGCGCCGCACCGCGGCACCTGGCTCAGCTGGCCGCACAAGGAAGCGTCATGGCCCGGCAAGTTCGCGCCGGTGCCCGGCATCTTCGCGCGCATGGTGCAGTTGCTCAGCGATGGCGAGGAGGTGCACATCAACGTGCGCGACGCCGAGATGGAGGCGCAGGCGCGCCGCACGCTGATCGCCGGCACGAGACTCGCCAACGTCTTCTTCCATCACTTCCCCACCAACGATGCCTGGTGCCGGGATCATGGGCCGATCTTCGTGCAGCGCGAAACGCCTGCCGGGGCGGAACAGGCCATCATCGACTGGGGCTACAACGCCTGGGGCGACAAGTACCCTCCATACGACCTCGACGATGTCATCCCGAGCCTGGTCGGCACGGCCTACGGCATTCCGGTATTTCATCCCGGCATCGTGATGGAAGGCGGGTCCATCGACGTCAACGGCGCTGGCACACTGCTGACAACCGAGGCCTGCCTCCTCAATCCCAACCGCAATCCACAACTCTCGAAACGCCAGATCGAGCAGTACCTCGAGGACTACCTCGGCGTGCGGCACATCCTCTGGCTGGGCGACGGCATCGAGGGCGACGACACCGATGGCCACGTGGATGACCTCACCCGGTTCGTGGACCCGACGACCGTCGTGACGGTGGTGGAGCATGATCCCGCGGACACAAACTACGAGCCGCTCCAGGAGAACCTGAAGCGGCTCAGGACGATGAAGGACCAGGACGGGCGGCCCCTCGATGTCGTCACGCTGCCGATGCCCAAGCGTCTCGAGTACGATGGGCAGCGACTGCCGGCGAGCTACGCCAACTTCTATGTCGGCAACTCAGTCGTGCTGCTACCTACCTACGACCCGCGCCGCGATCCCGAAGCCGTCGATACGCTGCAGCGCCTCTTCCCCACGCGCCGCGTGGTGGGGATCGATTGCACCGACCTGGTGTGGGGCCTTGGCGCCTTCCACTGCGTCAGCCAGCAGTGGCCCCTGCTCCGCTAGAGGTAGCCGAGCCACCAGAGGTCGCGCCGGCGCGCCTTCACCCCGGCAAACCAGCGGCAGGCCGGATACAGCAGCAGCACCGTCAGCACCCACACGCCATAGATGACCGGCAATCCAAATCCCCACTCATCCGGATACGAGAAGAACGGGTTCGTCACCAGCGACGCCGGGTAACTCCGCGCGAGCAGCACAAGGTTCGCCATGAGGTGGATCAAGTAGATGTGCGCCACGTAGTAGAAGAAGGGCACCCGCCCGATCGTGTCGAAGAACGTGGCGAACCCTCCACGCGCACGCTCGAAAACCGGCAGCAGCATGATGGCCGGACCGAGCGTCATCATCAGGTACAGCAGGGACGGCGGGTACTTGTTGGTGTTCAGGAAAGACACCAGCGTCATGCCGGGACGGGTCTCGACCTGCCATGGATACGGATCGCCATACAGGTTGCTCGCCCTTAGCAGGATAAAGCCCAGGGTGAGCGCGGCGCCGATGAGGAAGAGGTTCCGGCGACGGGGCGGATCGGCGCGGAGCAGTAACGGGGCGAAGACGTAGCCCACCGCCATGACGCCGATCCAGGGAATGAGCGGATAGATCACTGGCGGCCGCTGCACGTGCAGGATCGCCCAGAGCCAGTCGCGCAGGCCCGCGCCGGCGAGCGTCTGTCCCTCTGACGCCAGCCCGATCCCGTCGAGCAGGTTGTGGGTGGCGATCATCGTGAGGCCAAGGGTCGCAATGACCCAGCGCGGCAGGTAGATCAGCCCGGAGAGGATGATCATCGACCAGCCGAGCACCCAGATGACCTGTACCCAGACCTGGTTCGCGTAGTCGAGGTTGAACGTCCAGCCGAAGCGGACAATGGTCAGTTCGGCAACCACCAGCCATGCACCGCGCGTCAGCAGGAAGCGCGCGAGCTTCGGCCGGGGCGCGCCGCGGGCCATGCTGAGCCCGGCGCCGACACCGGCAAGGAAGACGAACGTCGGCGCGCAGAAGTGGGTGATCCAGCGGGTGAAGAAGAGCGCGAGGGACGTCTGGGTCACGTCCTCGGGGTTGAATTGAACGTTGGTGAAGAAGTCGCGGACATGGTCGAGCGCCATGATGACCATGACGACGCCGCGCAGGATGTCCACGGAAGCGACCCGACCAGCCACCGTTGGAACAGCCGCGCGATCGTCGTCAACATGTACGCCCACCGGATCAGCCACGCGCGGCATACCCGCGCAGGACATGCCAGATCGTCAGCGCCGCGAGGCGCCCTGTCTGGCCATCCCGATCGTACACCGGGTTGAACTCGGCGATATCCACCGACCGCACCGTTGCCTGACGACCGCTGCCATAGGCGAACTCGAGCCATTCCGCCGGGGTGAAGCCGCCGGTGGACGGCTCGCTCACGCCGGGGGCGAAGGCCTGATCGACAGCATCCATGTCGAAGGAGACGAACGATGGTGCCGCGAGGTGGGCGTAGAGATCGCGCACCACGGTCGGCGTCACCTCGTCGCGGAACACCGCGCGGCCGCGCCTCCGGACAAGCTCCACATGCGCCGCGGCGACCGTATGGGGCTGCAGGCCGGCGACGGAATAGCGTCGCAGCGCCCCCGACGAATGCTCGAGCGCCTGGCGAAACGGCGACCCTGAGTGCGCCAGCCGGTCGCGCAGGGGACGGACATCAGCATGGGCATCCCAGTTGAGGACATCCACCTGGAGGCGCGCGTTGACGTAGCCAAGGAAGTGGCCGAACGACATTTCATGGCCACCGCCCAGGATGATCACGAACCGGCCGAGGCGGAGCTGGCCGCCGACGACCTCACCCAGCGCCGCCTGGTCGGCATCGAGGTTGCCCGTGAGCGCGATGTCGCCAAGGTCGGCGGTGTGCTCGAGCAGCGACGTGAACCGGCCGCTGTCACGAGCATCTGGGGCGAAGCGCTCGAGCCAGCGCCGGATTTCAGCCGGCCCGCGAGCAGCGCCGGGCCGCCCCCCGTTTCGCAGGACGCCCTCGTCGGTCGGAAACCCCAGCAGGACCGCATGCGGCGCCTCGCCCGCGGCCACCGCGCGTCCCATGATGTTCTCCACGCGCGGATCGGTGCGATCCCAGGGGCTTACGAGTGTCACACGGTCTCCCCGCCGATGACGGTCCGCACACAGGCATTTGCCTGCAGGTTATAGAGCCACTGCGTCACGTCGGGCACATCGAAGATCGCAAAGTCAGCGTACTTTCCCGCCTCGAGCGAACCAACCTCCCCCTCAAGGTCCAGCGCGCGCGCCGCGAACAGCGTGGCACCCTTCAGTGCCTCAGCCGGCGTCATGCGCTGCAACGTGCAGGCCAGCGTCAGCGCGAACGGTAGGTGCAAGCTGGGCGCGGAGCCGGGATTGAAGTCGGTGGCGACGGCGACGGCAACGCCGGCGTCGATGAGCCGACGCGCGGGCATGGGCGGCTGGTTCAGGTACATCGTTGCCAGCGGGAGGCTGACGGCGACCACACCGGCGGCGGCCATGGCGTGAATGCCGGCGTCCGAGACATGCTCGAGGTGATCCGCAGACAGCGCGCCGACCTCCGCCGCCAGCAGTGCGCCTCCGCCATCGGAGAGCTGGTCGGCATGCAGCTTGGGACGAAGTCCGGCAGCAACCCCCGCTTTCAGGATGGCCCGGGCCTCGTCGATCGAGAACGCGGAGCGCTCGACAAAGACATCACAGCACTCGGCCAGACGCTCGCGCGCGATCTCCGGGATCATCTCGTCGATGAGCAGTCGCAGGTAGCCGGCGCGGTTCTCCTTGTACTCCGCCGGCACCACGTGCGCGCCAAGATAGGTGGGGACGATCCGGGAAGGCTGCGACGCGGCGAGGCGCTGGTACACTCGCAGCAGCCGCAACTCGGTGTCCCGGTCGAGACCATAGCCGCTCTTGCACTCGACGGTGGTGACCCCGAGCTGTCGCATCGCCGCGAGCCACCCGCGGGCACGCGCCTCGAGGTCTGCCTCGGACGCGGCGCGCGTCTGTCGAACAGTGGATGCGATGCCGCCGCCCCGCGACGCGATGTCGAGATAGGTGGCACCCTGGATGCGCTGCTCAAACTCATCAGCACGCCAGCCGCCGAAGGCGAGGTGCGTGTGGCAATCGATCAGTCCGGGGAAAACCGAACGCCCACCAGCATCCTCTGCCGGCAGTCTCGCGAAATCAGCGGGCACTGCCGCGGCGGGACCCACCCACGCGATGCGATCGCCTTCCCACGCAATCGCCGCGTCGCGGAGTGCGTGGATGTCCCCCTGCCCGCCCGCGGCGCGACAGGTCGCGAGGAATCCAATGTTGGTGAGGAGAGGCAGGCTTAGGTCCCCTTCCCGCTTCCCACTTCGCCATTGTTGATCATCGGCAGGTCAATTCCGCGCTGGGCGGCGGTCGCAATTGCTTCCTCATATCCGGCGTCGGCGTGACGCATGACGCCCGTGCCAGGGTCCGCGGTGAGGACACGCATCAACCGGTCACCACCCTTGTCCGTACCGTCAGCAACGATGACCATCCCCGAGTGCAGGGAGTAGCCGATGCCAACCCCTCCACCGTGATGGAGCGACACCCAACTCGCGCCACAAGCCGTGTTCAGCATCGCGTTGAGCAGCGGCCAGTCGGCGATCGCGTCGGAGCCATCCTTCATCGCCTCCGTCTCCCGGTTGGGCGACGCCACCGAGCCGGTGTCGAGGTGGTCGCGCCCGATGACGAGCGGCGCCTGCACCTTGCCGCGCTTCACCAGCCAGTTGAAACGCTGGCCCATCTCCGCGCGCTCACCGTACTCGAGCCAGCAGATGCGGGCTGGCAGTCCCTGGAAGTGCACCTTCTCGCGCGCCCTTGCGATCCAGCGCGCGAGATCCGCCTTTTGGGGGAAGGTCTCGAGCACGGCGTCGTCGGTCACGGCGATGTCGCGCGGATCGCCCGAGAGTGCCGCCCAGCGGAAGGGACCCGAGCCACGGCAGAAGAGCGGGCGGATGAACTCGGGCACGAATCCCGGGATCTTGAACGCGTCGCTCATGCCGCGAAGATCGGCCACCTGCCCGCGCAGGTTGTTCCCGTAGTCGAAGGCGATTGCCCCGCGCGCCTTGAGCGCCAGCATCGCCTCGACATGGACGCACATCGAGTCCAGCACTGCCGACTCGTATCCCTTGGGGTCCTTGTCCCGCATCACGGCGGCCGTCTCGAGCGAGTATCCGCTCGGGATGTACCCCAGGCGCAGGTCGTGCGCCGAGGTCTGGTCGGTAATGACGTCGGGGACGATGCCGCGACGCACGAGATCGGGAACGACATCGGCGATATTGCCCACCAGGCCCACCGAGAGCGCCACGCCCTTCGCCTTCGCATCGAGCACGAGTTGCAGGGCGCGGTCGAGGTCGGTCTCCATGCGGTCGCAGTAGCCCTGCTCGACACGGCGGCGAACGCGTTCCGCATCCACATCGACCCCGAGAAAAGCGGCACCGTTCATCGTGGCGGCGAGCGGCTGGGCGCCGCCCATGCCACCGAGGCCACCGGTCACCACCAGGCGCCCCGCCATCGTGCCGCCGAAGTGCTGGCGGGCGCACTCGGCAAACGTCTCGTAGGTGCCCTGGAGGATTCCCTGCGACCCTGATGTAGATCCAGCTTCCGGCGGTCATCTGGCCGTACATGGTGAGCCCCATCGCCTCGAGGCGACGGAACTCGTCCCACGTGGCCCAGCGCGGCACCAAGTTGGAATTGGCGATGAGCACGCGTGGCGCTTCATCGTGCGTCCGGAAGACGCCCACCGGCTTCCCGCTCTGCACCAGCAGCGTCTCGTCGTTGCCCAGACGGCGCAGGGTCTCGACGATCTTGTCGAAGCAGGCCCAATTGCGAGCCGCCTTGCCGCTGCCGCCATACACCACGAGATCGTCCGGGCGCTCGGCCACAGCCGGATCGAGGTTGTTGTGCAGCATTCGCAGCGCGGCTTCCTGGTGCCAGCCGCGACAGGAAATGGTCGTGCCGCGTGGAGCAGTGAGGACCCGGCCGGGGGCGACAGACGTCATGCAACTGGCTCCTTGAAGCGTGGGGCGACCGCCGACCCTGACGGGCCGGCGCCGGCGCAAATATATCGCTGATCGGTCGGCTCAGCCCTGACACCGGGCACCAGGGGTCGCAGGAAAGTGGCTGGGGCTTATTCTGTGTCTAGCCCGGACGGGGGACCCCCCGCCGGCCCGGCCAAGTGACCAATACCAGGCGGATGCAACCCTTTGGGGCAGCGGGCGGTCCAACCCCGTTGAAATGCACCGCCTACAGAGTGGAGCGAGGATCCTGACCGAGCGCAGCCAGTTGCCCGGGAAGCGCGACGAGGAAACGGTCGAGGTCGCCCTCGCCCAGAGTGGGGACAGTCGCGCCTTTGAGCGGCTGTACCGGGGCCACGTGAACCGGGTGCATTCCCTGGTGCGGCGCATGGTCCCCGATGCCGACGCCGACGAGCTGACCCAGGACGTCTTCGTCCGGGCGTGGCAGAAGCTCGGGAGCTTTCGCGGCGAGTCGGCCTTTGGCACCTGGCTGCACCGGCTGGCGGTCAACCTGATGCTGGAACACCGCGCGGGGCTCGGACGGGACCGGAAGCGCTGGAGCAGCGACGAAGCGGCGATCACCGACCAGCCCGCGCGACGGGTGAGCATCGACGAGGGCATGGACATGGAGGACGCCGTACGGCAGCTCCCCGACGGCATGAGGCAGGTCTTCGTGCTGTACGACGTCGAGGGCTACCAGCACGATGACATCGGGAAGATGCTGGGGATTTCCACTGGTACGTCGAAGTCGCAGCTGCACCGGGCCCGCATGGCCCTGCGACAGCTCCTGTTGCGCTGAGGAAGACACCATGACGCATGACACCTGGACCGACCGGCTTTCGGAGTACGTCGATGGCGAGCTCGACGTCGCCACGACCCGCGCCCTCGAACTGCACCTCGTGGGTTGTGCAGAGTGCCGGGCCATCGCGGACGACCTGCGAAAGGTGTCGGCCCGCGGCCGGGCGCTGCCGGAGCTGCACTCCCGGCGCCGATCTGTGGGCCGGCATCGCAGTCGCGCATCCACGAGGATGGCGTGGTGCCATTCCGCCCCCGGACCCGCAGCGCGGGCTGCTCATCTCCTGGCCACGACTCGCGGCGGCCGGCCCTCCTGCTCGGTCTCGCGTCGGGTGGTGCCGTCTATGGCGTGACGCGCCTGTCGCAGCGGGCCCCCGAGGTGGCCAACGCGCCCGGTGACGCCCGGCACCGGACGTCGTGTCCACGCCGGTGAGCAATCGGAACCACGGCCAACCAGTCCACCGCCGACGGCGGTGGCCGACCTGGAAATGATCCTCGCGTCGGAGAAGCTCGATAGCGGTACGGTGCGCGTCCTGACCCAGAACCTGGCGCGCATCGACAGCGCCATCGCGGACGCCGAGCGTGCGCTCGCCGCGGATCCGTCCAACGCCTACGTGAGCCGGCACCTGGCCAGCACGGCCAGGCGGAAGGTGGAGCTGCTCCGCCTCGTCGCCGGTCTTACCCAGTCCCGCAGCTGAGGAGTCGCTTGTGCTGATCACGTCACTACTGCTCGCCATTGCCACGCTCCATCAGGGGGCCGACACCACGCTGACCGTCCGCAAGGGCCAGCGACTGGAGGTGTCGGTCTACGCCGGCTCGATCACCGTCACCACCTGGAATCGCGACGCCGTTCGCATCCAGGGCGACACCCGGCGCAAGGATCATCTCGACATCAACGCCGACGGGTCCACGATCTCGGTGGAGACGAGCGGGAAGTGGGGTCCGGCCGGCAGCGCGGACATCGAGATCACGATGCCGGCCTGGATGGCGATCGAGCTGTCGGGCGTCGAGACCGACCTCACGGTGACCGGATGCAAGTGCACGGTGCATGGAGAGACGGTTCGGGGTGACGTGACCGTCAAGGGCGGTGAGGGCAACGTGTCGGTCGAGTCGGTAGAGGGCGCCGTGACCGTCACCGACGTGAATGGCCGGGTGGAGGCGCAGTCGGTCAATGAGTCCGTCACGGTGGAGCGGGTGACCGGCGACCTGGCGGTGCAGACCGTCAACGGCGACGTCTCCCTCGTGGCCATCAAGTCCGCCAGCGTCGAGGCCAGCACCGTGAACGGCGACATCACCTACGATGGCACGATCCAGGATGGTGGCCGCTACGAGCTCTCCACCCATCAGGGGGACATCGCCATCACCATGCCGGCAAATGCGAACGCCACGGTGAGCGTCAACACCTTCAACGGCAGCTTCGAGTCGGACTACCCGGTGACGCTGACCGGCAAGAACCAGCGCCGGAAGTTCTCCTTCACGATCGGGAGCGGCAGCGCGCGAGTAGACCTGGAGTCCTTTGGTGGCGACATCCGGCTGGCCCGGCCCGGATCGCATTCCACGAAGAGCAAGGGCAACGGAGACGACAACTGACATGCCAAGCCGCACCAGGACCATTTCCGCCCTGATCGCCCTGTGCGCCGCCGGCACGGCAAGCGCCGGCGCCCAGCAGAAGACCGACGACTCGTTTCACTGGACCGGTGTCATCGCCACGGGCAAGACGCTCCGGGTGATGAACGTGAACGGGAGCATCCAGGCCACGAGTGCGCCGGGCACCGATGCGACCGTGGCTGCCGTGCGGAAGAGCCGGAAGAGCGACCCGGCCAGCGTGGAGATCCGGGTCGAACAAGATGCCGACCAGGTGACAATCTGCGCCGTGTGGCCCAACCAGCAGGATGGCGATGGATGTAACGCGCGCTCCAACAACCACAACAGGCACTCGGACAACAACGACGTGGACGTAACCTTCACCGTCAATGTGCCGGCCGGGGTGAAGTTCGAGGGCCAGACGGTCAATGGATCGGTCAACGCGACCGGACTCGCGGCCGACGCCGAAGTGACGTCGGTGAACGGCAACGTCTCCCTGGCCACCCGCGGCACCGGCAGCGCCGAAACGGTGAACGGCGACGTCGTCCTCCGGCTCGGTGCCTCCAGCTGGACCGGCGACCTCGAGGCCAAGACCATCAATGGATCGGTAACGGTGGAGATGCCGACACCGGCCAATCTCGAGGTGCGCGCCAACACGCTGAACGGCGAGATCAGCAGCGAGTTCCCGCTCACCCTCCAGGGCAAGATGTCGCCCCGCAGCATGCGGGGAACCATCGGGAACGGCGGACCACGACTCGAACTGTCGACGGTGAACGGCGCGATCGAGCTCAAGAAGGCGAACTAGCGACGCTGTGCAAGATCGCGCAAGAAGGAGCGGCCAGCACCTGCTGGCCGCTTTTTTGTTTCACCACGTACCAGAGTTGGACAAATCGCATCCAATGTGTGCGGACCACAGCGATGACATTCGTCAAGCAGTGTAACTCGCACACATCAGTCACAGTTGAAACCGGTGGCGCCATGTGGCACTGGAAGGTCGAGCGTCATGCGAAGAAGCTGAACGCGCTCTCCGCCCGCTATCGCGTGGAGGCGCGCAAGATCGGATTCCTGGTCGAGACACTGCATGTGAAGGATGAAGCGGGGGCCCTGAGCCAGCCGGCGGTCGAGTGGGGCAACACTGCGCTCATCGAGTTCCGCGAAGGCTCACACGAGGCGGAGGTCGCGTGGGCAGCCCGCGATGTCCCCAGCATGAACCGGGCTGTGCGACGCATCCGGGGTGCTCGAAGCCTCCTCGAACGGGCCCTCGACCCGAGGCGAATGGCGTCGGCGTGAGGCCCCCTGAAACACGAAAGGCCAACCACTCGGTTGGCCTTCGTCGTAAACCCATCGGGACGGCGGGATTTGAACCCGCGACCCCTGCAACCCCATTGCAGTGCGCTACCGGACTGCGCTACGTCCCGTACGAGGTGACCAGTTTACCCGGTAGGTCGCCTTTTCGACAGCCCTGAGGCCCCCCTATGGGTGTCAGGCCGGGCGGCCGACGACCGCCCGGTGCTCGACCATCATGCATCGGTCCGCCACCACCTGCAGCCCCGCCGCCTCAGCGAGCCGGGCTCCCTCACCGGCCGGGATGTGGAGCTGGAACCAGATTCGCGGCACCCCCGCCGCGATCGCCTGCTCGGCAACCTTCAGGCACTGCGGCCCGGGACGGAACACCAGCACCAGGTCCACTGGCACCGGCACGCCGGAGAGGTCGGGCCAGGTCCGCTCACCCAACACCGTGCCGGCGTGCGGCGTCACCGGGATGATCCGGTAGCCCGCCCGCTGCATGTGGGCCGGCACATAGTGACTCGGCTTCGCCGGGTCGCGTGACAACCCCACTACCGCAATGGTCTTCACGTCCGTGAAGATGCGGCGGATCTTCTCCGGATCCTGGAAGCGTCGCCGCTCGTCAGGCGATAGCGCCGCCTGCGGATTGTACTCGCAGGCGGCGCTGTCAGGGGATTGGTCCATGCCGGAGAATCTAGGCGGCCGCGGCCTGCGCGGCACTCTTCACCGCCTCGATCTCGATACTGATCTCGATCTTGTCGGCCACCGCCACGCCGCCGGCCTCGAGCAGCTGGTTCCAGGTCAGGCCGAATTCACTTCGGTGAATTGTGGTGCGCGCCGAAAATCCAAGCCGCTCGCCGCCCCACGGATCCTTCACCCGCCCCGAGTACTCCGCATCGAGCTGCACGGGACGCGTGACACCGCGGATGGTCAGGTCGCCAGTAATGCGGAAATCCGCACCCGACTTCCGCGCGACGCTCGTGCTGGTAAACGTGATGTGCGGAAAGTGCTCGGCGTCAAGGAAATCGGCCGAACTCAGGTGCGCGTCCCGCTGGGCCTCCCGGGTGTCGATACTCGACGCGTCGATACTCACCGCCACGCGCGACCCACCCGGATGTTGCTCGTCGAACTCCAGCGTCCCCGCCCACTGTGAGAACCGCCCGTGGACCTTCGACACCATCAAGTGCCGCACCCAGAACCCGATGCTCGAGTGCACCAGGTCGAAGGTCAAGTGTTCTGTCGCCATGTCATGGACTCCGTCAGTGCCGGTTACCAATCAGTTGCTGGTTACTTTCAGGAACTCGATATATATTGGTGACCACACTGAGTTTCCGGAAGAAGGCACATCCATGTCACCCAGTCACCCCAAGGTGGCCAACGCCTGCCCCGCCGTGCGCGAAGTGCTGAGCCGGGTGGGAGACAAGTGGAGTGTCCTGGTGGTCGTCCTGCTCAAGGATGGTCCCCAGCGCTTCAGCGAACTGCGGCGATCCATCGAGGGCATCTCGCAGCGGATGCTGACGCTCACGCTTCGAAGCCTGGAGCGCGACGGGCTCGTCACTCGCACGATATATCCCACCATTCCGCCCAAGGTCGAATACGAGCTCACTCGCCTCGGCGAGACGCTGCTGGTGCCGGTCGCAGCCCTCGCCGACTGGGCCGAGGACCATCGCACGGAGATCCAGTCGGCGCGCACGAAGTTCGACCGGCTCTACGAGAAGGCGAAACGGGCGAGTTGATGAACGCAAAACCGGGTGATGGCATGGAGCCATCACCCGGCGCGTGTTCCTGCGGCTGTTCCCTGCCACCGCTGCGAGCTTGAGAGCCACTGGTCAGATTTGAACTGACGACCGCTCGATTACGAATCGAGAGCTCTACCCCTGAGCTACAGTGGCGCCTGCATTTGTGCTGAGGGATGCCCTGGCGCGGACTCGAACCGCGATGCCTTACGGCACTACCCCCTCAAGATAGCGTGTCTACCAGTTTCACCACCAGGGCGGCGAGGGTCGAACATACCGACCCCTCACGGGGCGGTCAACCCTCACGCAAGTCGTTCAGCCGCCTTGCAATCCGATGCTCAGGCTGATGTTGATGATCCGCTCGGTATAGCTCGGCTGGAGCCCCCCGCCGTACCACTGCTGGTACCAGTCGACCCCTGGCGTGATGAAGAGCGTGCGGTTCACGGGGAACTCCCACCCGATGCCCACCATGGTGCCGAATCCGTTGTCGCCCACGAATGCGCCGAAGTTGCTGACGCCGCTCCACGCGAAGCCAGCCCCCCCGCGCACATTGATACCCACCGACCGGGATGGATAGAGCTGGATGATGGGCATGACGCTGGTCAGCGTCTCCGTGATGCCCCCGGACCAGTTGGTCCACACGAACACCTCGCCGCCCAGCCGCAGCACCTGCTTCACCGTGCCCCCCAGCCGGGCGTTGAAGGTCGGCCGCCAGAGCGGATCGCTGAAGCCCAGCCGGTCGCCGCCCAGGTCCACCTGCTCCATGCCCGCGCCGAACCCGATGCTACCCCAGGCGCCACCGCGCGGCGACGGTTGTACCTCGGCGATGCCCCTTCGCACCTGCGCAGCAAGCGGGGATACGAATGCCATCGCGAGCGCGGCTACGGCGAGTCGGCGGAACATGGCGATGCCTCACGAACGGGGTCCGGTGGAGACGGTGATCACGCCCTGCCAAGGCAAGGGTCGGACCGCATTCGCGCCCCCGGTATCTTTGTCACTCCCCCGGGCATCCGTCGCGTGCAACCCCGGAATGTCCCCTCGACCAGACAGCCATGTCACCTCGCGCGCGCATCTTCTTTGTCGTCTTGATGTTCATGGTTGCCGCCGTCTGCGTTCGGCTCGGCATCTGGCAGCGCTCGCGCCTGCTGGCGCGACGGGCCGCCAATACCGCAGCCACCCACGCGCGACAGATGCCGCCGGTCGAGCTCGCACGCGGGCCCGACGCTGCCCTCGCTGACCGGCGCGTGACGGCACATGGCATCTTCGACCAGTCGCACGACATGCTGCTGCGTGGCCAGGTCCTGAGCGGCTCGCCCGGTGTCGTCGTGGTGACGCCGCTGCGCGGCGCGCGCGGGGATTCCGCCATTCTCGTGGTGCGGGGCTTCGTCCCGTCACCTGACGGGATCTCGGTGCCGCAGCTGGATTCGCTGGGAGAATCAGGAGAGCAGTCGGTGAGCGGCATCGCCCGGACCATCCCGGACGGGAGCAGCCGCGCGCAGCCGCTGCGGCACGACGGGCGCATGACCTGGAAGGAACTCGAGCTCGGGGCGCTTCGGCAGCTGCTGCCTTACCCGGTGCTCGGCGTGGTCCTCTTTGCGGCGCCGGGCGCGGACCAGCCGGCATGGCCCCGCCGGCTCGAGCCGCCGCCACTCGACGACGGCCCGCACAAGAGCTACATGCTGCAGTGGTTCGGGTTCGCCACGATCGCCGTGGTCACGGCTTTGCTGGTGACGACGCGCCGTCAAGCTGCTGAATGGTCTGAACCGACGGCCGCGACGTCTTCTGCAGCCGCGCCGCCACCTCCTCGTTCGCCTTGAGCACCCGCAGGATGTTGTAGCGCGCCAGCTTCTTGAGGTCCTCGTCGCTCCAGCCGCGCCGGATCAACTCCGCAAACAAGGCCGGGAAGGTGGAGACGTCCTCGAGGCCGGTGGGCGTCGTGTCAATGCCGTCGAAGTCACTGCCGAGACCGACATGATCGGCCCCCGCGATCTGCTTCACATGGTCGATGTGATCGGCCACCTGGCTCAGCGTCGCCTTCGGGGCCGGATTGGCCTTGAGCCACGCGTCGCGCTGCTGCTGCACGGCAGCCGTATCGGTCTCCGCCACGCCTGTCGGCTTCCAGGCGTTCTTCTTCGCCTCCCACGCCATCACCTCGTTCGACACGAAGGACGGGACGAAGGTCACCATCACGACCCCGCCGTTCTTCGGCACCCGCGCCAGGATCGAGTCCGGCACGTTGCGCGGGAAGTCCACCAGTGCGCGCGAGGACGAATGCGAGAAGATGACCGGCGACTGGGTGACGTCGAGGGCATCGCTCATGACGCCGGGTGACACATGCGACAGGTCCACCATCATGCCCATGCGGTTCATCTCACCCACGACCGCGCGGCCAAACGCCGTGAGCCCACTGTGCGTCGGCTTGTCCAGCGCGGCGTCCGCCCAGTCCAGCGTGACGTTGTGGGTCAGCGTCATGTAGCGGGCACCCAGGTCGTAGTACATGCGCAGCGCACCCAGCGAGTTCTCGATGGCGTGCCCACCCTCCATGCCGAGGAGGCTCGCGATCTTCCCCGCCTTGTTCGCAGCCTCGATGTCCGCGGCGGTGAGCGCCAGGACAAACTTGTCCGGGTACCTGGCAATGAACCGCCGGGCGATGTCGAACTCCTCCAGCTGGATCTTCGCGTAACCGCTGTCCTTGACCTCGCCCGGCACGTAGATGGACCAGAACTGCGCACCGACGCCGCCAGCAGCGAGCCGCTGGAAGTCGGTGTGGCCCGGGGTGGTCTGCCGCAGGTCGTACGCGTCAACGTCGAACGGCGCCGCCTTGTTCGTGCGAATCTCCCATGCCAGGTCGTTGTGGCCGTCGATGATGGGCGCCGCCTTGATGACCTGCCTGGCGTGCTCGAGGTTCTTGTCGGGTGTCTGGGCCATGGCAATGTTGGGGACGAGGAGTAATAGCAGCGTAAGCGGCAGGCGGTGAGCGGTGAGCGGGAAATGCCATCCACGGCTTCCGCACAAGAACCTGTAACCTGAGTTCATTGAAATCTCCGAGGATATTGACTGACCGACCCGCTCACCGCTTACCGCTCACGCTTTTTGAGTTCCGCTCTTGTCAGCTGCACCAGCTCCGGCCTGGCCAGGAACTCCGGGCAGATCGTCTGGTCGAACTCATACGGGCCGCCCGTCTCCGCGTCCGTCCACGGAAACCCCCGGCACACCACCGGATAATACGACTGCGCGTGGATGCTGCATCCCCCGTTCAGCATGAACACGCAGCGGCCCTTCTTCACTCGCGTGCGCCATTCACCCCAGCGCGTACGGTACACCTTTCCTTCCCCGTGCGCCGCGACGATCGCTGCCACCTCCTGCTCACTCACCGTCGCGCCGTAGGAGCAGCACGCCGAGTCGTGCGGACACGGAAAACAGGGCAGCGACGGGAAGTCACTCATCGGCGCGGGGCCACTTCGGTGAGCACCCGGCCCGTGACGCTCTCGGTGGGGCGCACCCCCGCCAGCGCAGCGAACGTCGGGCCGATGTCCTCGCTCGTAACCTTCCGGGATACTCGTCGCGCCGTGATCCCCGGACCCATGAAGATCATCGGGATGTGCATGTCGAGTCGTTGCGTCGAACCATGATTGGTCCAGCCCGGCGTATCGGTCCAGATCCAGCCCGGCCGGCTCGTCGCGGCCACCAGCCATCCTTGCGACGGCGGGATCGCCCGGCGCCAGAGGCGCGCCTGCTCATCAGCGGCCACCGCACGACCAAGTGATCGCGGAGTGAACACCCGCGCCACCCCCGGCATCGCCCTCACCTCCGTCGCCATCGCCTCGGCGAGGCTGTCCACGTTCACCCCGCGAAGTCTCAGCGCCCCGACGTCCGTGGTGATCAGGCCCAGGTCCCACGTGGTGTTGAGCGGGATGTGATATCGCTCCTGATATTCCCGCGCAAACCGGTCGGCGAGTGGCTTGAGCGACATCGCGTCCCCCCTTCCCGGTCATCTCCGGGAAGGGCTGGACGCCGTGGTCTGACGTGAGGGCGAACACCGTCTGCTCCCTGGGAACGAGCACCGCAAGGGAATCAAGGAACCAGCCGAGCCAGTGATCGAGCCGCAACAGCTGGTCATGCTGCTCCATTGAGTTGGGACCGTACGCATGGCCGATCGCATCGGTCGTCGACAGTGACACGACCAGCAGGTCGGTGCCACTCCGTTGCCCGACGCCAGTGCCCCGCACTCCATCCAGCGCCACGTCCAGCGTGAGGGAATCCATCCAGGGGTAGTTCCGCAGCGTCCGCAGCGCGCGACCGGTGTCGGACGAGATCCGGTGCGGGAAGGTGAAGTCGACTTCCCCAGACTCCGAATTCTCGTACGGCATCGAGTCGGCTTCCGAGTACGTGGCCCGATCGCGAAACAGACCCCACTCCTTGCCGGTCAGCGCCGCCGGCCCGCCCCGCCGATTCCACGCAGTAAGCCAGGCCGGCAGGGTGTCGAAGTACCATGAGCTCGAGGTGAAGCCACCCGCGACATACCAGAACACATTCCCCCGTGCCTGACCCACCGACATTATCGGTGCCCGGCCCTTGCGCGCCACGGCGAGCACGCGTGTCGCCGAGTCGCGCGTGAGGAGCCAGTCGTAGAGCGTCGTCCCCTTGAAGCGCCGCGGAGACGACCCAGGCCACAGGCCGCCGAGGAGGGCGGGACTCTTCAGGAGTACCGTGGCCGAATCAATCTCGGCGATGTCGTTGGCGAAAATGCCGGTGCTCGACGGACTCCGCCCCGACAGCATCGTGGAGTGTCCCGGCGCCGTCTCGGTGAGCGCATGATCCTGGAACGCATTGGTGAAGTAGACGCCCGTGTGGAGAAACCGGGCCAGCCCGCCGGTGAACTCGGCGCCATAGCGGTCGAAGTAGTCCGGCATCATCTGGTCGATGACGATCAGCACCTCGAGCCTGGGTCGGGGAGGCGCCTGGGCAAGGGCGGGTGCCGCGAGCAGAGCCAGCAGGAGTGCGGGCAAGCCGCGCGTGGAGTGACGACGAAACATGGGGCGGAAGCCTAACCGGGGACCGCTGCTCGTGGCAGCGGTCCCCGGTGGGTTCCAGCTCAAAGCGAGAGGGTTTACGGCACCGTCATCCGCTGGTGGCGGCTCCGTACGCCGTCTGAGAACGTAACGTCGAGCTCCCGACCCGCCACGCCGATCGTCGCGTCGCCGCTGCGCGCGAAGGAGAGGATCTCCCCGCTTGCCGCGTCACGGACCAGCGCCATCGGATAGGCCGACGCGTTCCACTTGAGTCGCACCGACCCGGACCCCACCACGCTCGCCTCACCATCGGCGGCCACCTGCTGCTGTACCATCGCCACCCGTCCCCCACGACCCGCCCGCATCGCCGCCGCACTGGCCAGCTCCGTGGTGCCATTGCTGCCACGCACACGGAGGCGCGCCAGCCGGTCGCCTGCGGACACCCCCAGCGGAATCACGTACGCAAACTGGCGCTCGTCTCCGTCCAGGTCTGCCACCAGCTCGCCCTCGAACGGGTAGCTGAAGAGAATGGATGCCGCTGTTGTCGAGACCCTCCAGCACGTACGGCCCGCGCCGCGCAGGTACGCTGACCGGAGACGAGACCTCGAACGCCGGCTCCAGGTGCACGGTGCCGTTCACGATCCGGCCCCACACCAGCAACCCCGACTCTGCCCCGGCCACGACCGTGCCGGTGTTGTCCTGCCGGAAGTTGAACGCCTTCTGGTAGTTGTAAGCGCTGATCCACTTCGGCCCGCTGCAGTAGCCCATCAGGTCGAGCGTGGTCGGCGCCTTGAGCGCCAGCGCGGCCACGTCGAGTCCCCAGTTCCCGATCCGTCCGTCGGGGAACGGGAAATCCGGGTCGGGACTGCCGGCGCCACAGGTACCCGGCGCGTGATTGAGGCTGAAGTTGTGCCCCACCTCGTGCGCCAGCACCCCATCGCCGCTCGGCGACTTGTCCCAGCCGACCGCCCCCTTGTTGCCCACGTAGCCAATGCCGGCGATGCCGCTGCTGTACGTGGTCGCCACCACGCCGTAGAAGTACTTCCCCGTGCCTTCGTCCGCTCTGCAGCGCAAAGATCTCGTTCAGTACCGCACCCCAGGCGCCGTTTGCATTGTCGTTCTGCAGTACGGGCGCAAGGGAGGTGTACGGCGTGACGCGCACGGTAGGGCTTACCACCCCGAGCGGCATCACCTTCTTGAGGGTCACCATGAACTGGTCCAAGTTTGCCGTCGTGACATTGCCCGTCAGCCCCCTGCACCGTGACCGGTACGAGGTGAATGTTGAGCGGCGCTACCGCACGCACATCCAGCAGCTTCTGGAGGCCCGACGCCGGATACGTATTGTCCGCCTCGTTGCTCTCGGGCACCCCGTTGCCCGGATCTACATCCGCCTGGATGCGAAGACCGGTGGTCATCAGGCTCGCCGGGATCAACTGGTTCCACGAGCTGCTGAGCGTGCCCTGGTCGGCGGCTCATCGTGACACTCGCCGTCGGCGCCGACAGCGTGTAGGTCATCACCGGTGTCGGATTGGCACCCTGATAGAGCTGCACGCGCACCGCCGGCGTCGCTGTGTTCGCCTGGTCGGCGCGCACGAAGACCCGGAGATAGGCATCGCGGTTCGCCACCAGCGGCACGGTGTCGTCATAGGACTGCACTGACTGCGTGATGGTCAGCGCATCGATGGTGAGGTTCACCGTTCCAGGCACCGAGATCGCGTAGGTCACCGTGACGCTGGTGGAATGGCCCGTCGTCACCTGGACCTGCTGGCTCGCCGGATTGGGCGCGTAGGTGTCGGTACCCGATGTCACACTCGATGCCGCGATCGTGTACAGCCCCGGCGCGAGCGCACCGAGCGTCGTCGTCGCCGGGACCACCTGGGAGTACCCGAACGAATTCGTCACCAGCACGCTGGCGAAAGTGCCGCCAGGCAAGCCCGACACCGTCAGCACGAGCTGGCTGTTCTGTTGCGCATAGGTGACCGCCACGGGCACCCGCGAGGTGGAAGCGGGCACACTCACCGACTGGGACGGCGCGGTCGGCGCATACCCACCCCCTGATGTGGAGACAGCGCTCGCCGAGACGGTATAGGTGCCGGGTGTAAGCCCATCCACCGTACCCGAGGCGGTCATGACCTGGCTGAAGCCGCCCGGACCCGTCAGCGTGATGTTGGCAGCCGTGCCCGCTGGCAATCCGCTGACCGTGACGGCCACCCCGCCCATGGTCGGGGGAGCCAGCGGATCGCCTCCGCCGCCACAGGCTGCCAGCACGAGGGGAACCGCGAGTATCAGGAGTCGCGTCGTGCGACGGATGGAACGTGTCATGGGGATCTGCCCGCTAAAGATGCCGACGGCCCGCTTCAGGGCCGTGTAGACGTGCAACCACGATGCCGCAGATACCGCTCTCGGTGCCCTGATCCAAGTAACTGTAACACATACACTTGAGGCGGCGGGCTGGCGGCCGCCTGCCCGCCCTGCCCGCCCCCCACTGGTGGGGTGCAAGCCGGGGAGGCGATCTTCCCAGCGTGACACTCCCCCCGGCCCGCGCGGCGCTCCAACAGGTTCTCCTGCTCTCCCTGCTCGCCGCCCCTGCGGCGGCACAGATCCGCCTGCCGAAGATCCTCGGCGGCACCGGCACCCAGCACGAATCGGTGCCGCATGCCGATTCCGCCCTGCGCACAGTTGCGCCTGCCGCGGTGGAAAACGGTTCGCCTCGACAGTCGATGGAGAAGTTTTTCCAGCTGGCTCGGGACGGGCGGTGGAACGACGCGGCGCACTACCTCAGCATCGGCCCGACCGACTCGGCGCGCGGCGCTGAGCTCGCCGAGCACCTCAAGGTGGTGCTCGATCGCTACCTCTGGATCGACCTCGATCAGCTCTCCCCCCTCGCCGAGGGCGATACCACCGACGGTCTCAGGGGCGCGCTCGACCAGGTCGGTGTGGTGCCTCGTCCCAATGGCATCTACGAACCGGTGCGCCTCACCAAGGTCACGCGTGACGGTAACTCGTGGTGGGCATTCGCGCCGTCCGTCGTGCGCCAGGTCGACACCTGGTATTCCGACCTCGGGGACAACTGGATCCGCGAGCTCTTCCCCGAGCCGCTGCGGCGCACCGGGCCCCTGCGGGTGCAGTGGTACCAGTGGCTGGCACTGCTCGTCATGGTTCCCCTCATCGTCCTCGCGGGCACTGCCGTCCAGCGCATCCTGACACTGGCGCTGCAGGCGATTGTTCGCCGTACACCGGGCACCTGGGACGATGACCTCCTCCCCCAGCTCCGCGCGCCGCTGCTGCTGTTCTGCGTTGCGCTCTTTGTCACGCCCATCACCTCGTGGCTCGAGCTCAACGCGGTCGTCGAGAGCTTCATCGGCAGCCTGGTCAAGGCAACCGTCACCGCCTCGCTCTTCTGGGCCCTCATCCGCGCACTCGGCGTCATCGAGGCCCGCGTCATCGCCTCCGCGTGGGCCACGCAGCGCGCCGACGTGCTGTCGCTCGCGCCGCTGGGTGGCCGTCTCGCCAAGGTGCTTGTCGGCTTTCTCGGGTTCGCGGCGGTGCTGTCCCAGTTCAACATCCCGGTCGGGACGCTGCTCGCCGGCCTTGGCATTGGCGGTATCGCGATCGCGCTCGGCGCACAGAAGACGCTGGAAAACGTCATCGGCTCCATCGCGATCGTTGCCGACAAGCCGTTCGAGGTGGGAGACTGGATCAAGGTGGAGGATGTGGAGGGCACCGTGGAGCAGGTCGGCATCCGGTCCACCCGGATCCGCACCTTCGACCGCACCATCATCAGCTACCCGAATGGTCGCCTGGCTGACATGCGGCTGGAGTCGTTCTCGGCGCGCGATCGCTTCCGCCTCAACACCGTCATCGGGCTGGTCTACGGGACCACCGCGACACAGATGCGGCAGATCATCGAGGAGATCGAGGCAGCGCTGAAGGGGAACCCGAAGGTGTGGCAGGACACGATCATCGTGCGGCTCGACAATCTCGGCGCCTACGCGCTCAACATCCGCATGATCGCGTGGTTCCTGGCCAAGGACACGATGGAGTTCCGTGACCTCAACCAGGAATTCCTGCTGCAGGTACTGGACATCGTCGAGCGCAACGGGAGCAGCTTCGCCTTCCCGACGCAGACGCTGGTCATGCCATCCACACCAGCCCCACCTCGTGCACCTGCACGTCCGACGCCTTCGGCTTGATGGTGATCGTTTCCAGCGCCTCCGCCTGCGCGTCGAAGCCACCCTGCAACGCCCCGGCCTGGCCCTGGATTTCCTGATCCAGGTCCGCAAGAGCCTGCCGCACCGTCTCGACGCTCTCGTTCGCCCGCGCCACGTCGCCTGATTCCTTCTGCATCCGTCCCACCCCGCGCACCGCCGTGCCCATGCGCGACGCGGACGCCGCACTGAACGTCTTCTTCCCGAAGAACGCCCCGAGAGCCGCCGTGCCGATGGACGCGATCGTGCCTACCATCTGGGCGCCCCGCTCCGACTGCTCCTTCTGGACTCGCTGCTCTGCGCGCTGCAGCCTGTCCGTCAGCGATGCCCGCTTTGCCGCAAACTTCTGCCGGATCGCCTCGACCTTGGCATCACGCTGCTCCCGCGAGTTGTTCTGGAGACGGATGCGGAAATCCTTCTCCGACTCTCCCGCTTCTGACGTCATCTTCAACGCCGCGCTCCGATAGAGCGTGATCACTTCGTTCGCCTTGAGCCACTGCGTGTACGACTTGGTCCATGCCGCGTAGCTCTTCTCCTTGAGCGCGGCAGAGGGCACCGGCGCAAAGCTCCCCTGCTCCGGCGCACCCTTCCCGATCGATGCCAGGTCCGCCTCAAGCACATCGGCTGTGCTCCAGTCCACCGGCACCGGACCATCACCGAACCCGACGGTGTGCAACACGCGATCCGTGCGGTTGATCCCGTACTTGGCACTCGCAATGGTGACATCCGCGACACCCAACAGTCTCGGCTTGTAGGCCGCATCACCCTCCGCGGGAAGGTGAAACTGCGGAATGCCCGCCGGCACCGAGGGCGGGCCCGATGCACCGCCATCGGTTACCGGAGGTGCCGCGCGTGACTTCCCCGCCGTCGCGGGCACCGCGCCTCCTGTCACCTCGGCGGCCGGCGTCAGCTTCTTGATCTGGTCCCGCGTCAGCGGGCCGGCAAGGTATGACATCGTCCAGCGAGTCTGGAAGATCGTCGGCTTTGACTCGTGCACGCTGTGCAGGAGGAACACCCGCTTGCCCAGCCCGGCGATGAGCTGCTCCATCGCGCCGCGATCGAAGTTCCCTCCCGCCGATGCACCCTCGAGCCCCTCCATGACGCGCGCCTTGTCCCGCTCCGTCTGCAACCGCCCGATACACCAGGTGCCGGCGTTCGACAGCGCCTTGTAGTCGAGGTCCACCGGGTTCTGGGTGGCGAGCACGACCCCGAGGCCATAGGCGCGCGCCTGCTTGAGCAGCGTCAGGAACAGCGCCTTCGTGGGCGGGCTGGCGACGGGCGGGAGATACCCGAAGATCTCGTCCATGTAGAGGATTGCGCGGAGCGATCCGGTGCCCGGCTGCTGCCGCATCCAGCCGATCAACTCGTTGAGCAGCATGGAGACGAAGAACATCCGCTCCGCATCGCCCAGGTGCGCGATCGACAGCACCGACACTCGCGGCTTCCCCGACGGCGTGTAGAGCAGTGCTGCGGCGTCGAGCGGGACCCCGGACATCCACGCCTCGAAGCCCGGCGCAGCGAGCAGGTTGTTGACCTGCATCGCCAGCGCCGTGCGATCCTTGGCGGGAAAGACCTGGTCCACCTCCATCACGCCGATCTTCTCGAACGGCGGGTTCTGGATCTGCCCGATCAGTCCCGGCAGGTCGAGGTCCTTCCCGGCGGTCCATGCGCGCTGGAGGATGTTCGACACCAGGATGTGTTCGCGACTCGTGATCGGGTCGGCATCGATGCCGAGCAGCGCCAGCACGCTGCTCGCCGTGGTCTGCAGCCGCTCGCGGAAGAGATCGGCGTCGTTGCGGATCGCCTCCGGCGGCGCAGTGAATCCGCGCAGCACCGAGATTGGCGTTCCGGCGGTGCTGCCCGGCGTGTAGATGGCGAAGTCGGCTGCGTCGCTGAGCCGCTTGATCCGGTCGGCCGACTTCGCCCCAGTCCGCCAGCCCCTTCTCCCACGTCGATGCCTGCTCCTCCGCGAACTTCTCTCGCGTGAGCCCCTTCGCCTCGGCCTCCTGCATGCTGACCCACGGCTCGAAGTCGGCGGGCCGCAGCTCGGGAAAGGTGAGCAGCAGGTTGCCGAGATCGCCCTTGGGATCGATCGCGATCACCGGGATCCGGTCGATAGCCGCCTCTTCGATGAGGCCGATGCCGAGCCCGGTCTTGCCGCTCCCCGTCATGCCGATGATCACCGCATGCGTGGTCAGGTCCTTGGAGTCATACAGGACCAGCTCGTCCGTACGCTTGCCCGCGGCAAGGTCCTGGACTCGGCCCAGGTAGAACGCACCCAGCTTCTCGAAGTCTTCCATGCGCCCGGGAGGTGAAGAGGAAGGAAAGGTGGGAAGACAGCCCCGTTGACCGACTCAATACTGCGCCGTCCGGCCCCGCCGACAAGGGTGGGCGCTGTGCAGGTCGGCTATCGCACCAGAATTGCAAACAAGCTATATTAGCCTATATTTTCTAGCTCTTAACTCTAGCCTTATAAGTCATTTTCTCTAGCCTATTATAGCTATTTATGCGCTACGAACCTATCTCCATAGCCAAGAATAGTTTATCTGCCCTTATCCGCGAGGTTCAGCAGGGTGAGACCATTGTTATTACCGATCGAGGGCGCCCAGTTGCCCGGCTTGAGCCGGTAGGCGAAATCGACCAGTCGGACGCCCGGCTCCTCGCCTTGGTCGATGATGGCCTGGTTTCCCTGCCCCGGAAGCCTGCAGACGCCTCCGTCCTCGAGCTTCCCGATGCCCTCCGTCGTGGCCGGGCCGAGCGCCGTGGACTACCTCCTCGAGGAACGGGAGGGCGGCCGATGAAGTTCTGGGACTCCTCTGCACTCATCCCGCTCATCGTGCCGGAGCCGGAGACGCGCGCGCTGGGGGCGCTCCTGCGGGCCGATCACTCCGTCGCCGCCTGGTGGGGCAGCCGCCTCGAATGCGCCGCGGCCCTTGCCCGGCTCGAACGCGAGCGCCGCATCACCGGGCCCAGCATGGCTCAGGCGCGCGCTCGGCTCGACGTTCTCGCCGATCAATGGGTCGAGATCGCGCCCAGTCCGCAGGTGCGCGACCAGGCCGAGCGGCTCCTGCGCGTCCACGCGCTGCGCTCCGCCGACGCGCACCAGCTCGCTGCCGCACTCGTGGCCAGTGGGCATCGTCCCGCCACTCTCGAATTCGTCACCATTGATTCGCGTCTCGCCGATGCCGCTCGGCGCGAAGGATTCCGCTTGCTTCCAGCCTGACGCAGCGCGCGCTGGGCTCAGTCGCTCGGGAGGGGCAGGGACTGGTGGTGGCCGGGGACCTGTAGGCAGGGCGAGGAGACCGGCGGCGATGGCATCCATCTGCTGGCCGCGCAACCGCGCCCAGCGAGGGAGAGGCAGCGCACCATAGGCCGCGGCGCCTACGCCCATGAGCGAGAGAAGCGCGACGCCCGGCATCGAGCTTCCGAGATGTCCCGCCACGGCGCCGGCGATCGCCACCACCACAGAAGAACCAATGAGGAGAAGACCGAGGCCGATGCTGCCGCGTGCCGAGCCCTTGAGCGTGCGCAGGCGAAGCCGATGACCCGTCGCCGTCGGCTCGAGCAGTGCCTGCAGGTTTCCGTTCGTCCATTGGCGAAACGTTCCCGACGCGCTCATCCTGCCCTTGGCCCGGAACACTTCGCGCAGCTGCACCACCAGGCGTTCCCACTCCGCGTCACTCAGCCACCGATTCAACTCCACGGTACGCTCGACCGACATCGGCAGCCCGAGCATCGTCGCTGGCGGTGTATTCGTCTCGACATCGAGGGATCGCGCGGCGAGCACCACGGCCTCGGCGGGAATGCCGACCTCGCGCCCAATCTCCTGGAGATCCGCGAGCGTAAGTCCCTCGCTTCGCGAAACTCCCGATGGCTGCGTCGCCGGATTCTCGGCGGCCTTCTGGAAGATGGCCGCCACCTCGTCGTCGCTATAGCGTCGATCACGTCATGAAGTTGAACTTCGCTTCGACGTCCCCAAAGAAAAAGGCCCCCGTCAGGGAGCCTGAATCTTCAGTACTCATGTATGCGGCGCGTAGGAATCGAACCTACAACCTAGTGATTAAGAGTCACTTGCTCTGCCAATTGAGCTAGCGCCGCGCGAACTCCCATAGCCCCAACGGGAATCGAACCCGTCTTTCAACCTTGAAAGGGTCGCGTCCTAACCGATAGACGATGGGGCCCAGATTTCCCGCGCCAACAATTTTTCCAGCAGTAGCGCTAACGGGATTCGAACCCGTGTACCAGCCTTGAGAGGGCTGTGTCCTAGGCCTCTAGACGATAGCGCCAGCAAAACTGAGTCGTCAGTCGTGAGTCATCAGTCGTCCGTACTGAGCAGCTACTAACTCACTGACGACTGCTTGCTGCCCACTGCCGACTCATCCACCACAGGCCCGGCAGGAATCGAACCTGCAACCCCCGGTTTTGGAGACCGGTGCTCTACCAATTGAGCTACGGACCTCTGAATTCCGGCGGCGCTCATCGCGCCGAGCCCTACTCAGAGGGTGACTGACGGGAATTGAACCCGCAACCTCCGCAGCCACAGTGCGGCGCTCTAACCAATTGAGCTACAGCCACCATGCAGGGGGCTGCCGGTCCCCTGTCGAGCAGCCAAAAGTAAGCGCAGCTTTGGCTTGGTCAAGGCCAGAACGCGCGCAGCCAAGTCCTTGAGATACCGCGACTCCGGCACCTTTGAGCCATCCAGGTCCACCACCGGGACCACCCCCCGAACCGCATTTGCCACGAACAGCGCCCGGCCCTCAAGCTGCGCCCGGGACAGCGTTTGCTCCACAACCTTACCCTTGAGTTCCTCGATCCGCATCCTGGCGATGCCCCGCAGCACCCCCAGTCCCAGCGGGGGACCTGCCACCCGGCTCGCCCTCCCACCAGAACAGGCTCCAGATCCCGCACTCGGCCACCATCCCGCTCGCCGTCAGCAGCAGCGCATCATCCGCCCCCGCATCGGCCGCCTCGCTGCCGGGCCTTGAGGAACGCCTCCCGCGCCGTCGTCTTGTGCGGATACGGCGGGTGCACCGTGCGGCACCGTGGCCAGCCGGACACTGGCCGACAACTCCAGCGGCCGTTCCGTCACCGTCATCCCCTGGGGACCCACCTCGAGCTTCACGACCCGGTCAGGCCCGCCCGACGGCACGTCCATCTTCAGCGGAAACGGCACTCCCAGCGTGCGACAGCTCTCGCTCAATCGGCGCAGGTGCAGATACCAGAGCGGTGCCACGCCATTCCTGATGCGGATCGTCTCGATCAACGTCGGGATGAAGCTCACGCCGGTTCCTCCCTCGCCTGCACCACCGCCTGTGTCGCTGTCGCCCCGATGATCAGTGCGCCTCCCAGCAGCGCCCAGTGACTCGGCCGCTCGCCGTGCACCAGCCATGCCCACACCGGGTTCAGCACCGGTTCCACCATGAGCAGCAGCGACGCCTGCAGCGCCGGCACGCTGCGCAGCCCGCGTGTCAGGCACGCGTATGCCAGCCCGATCTGGATCGCCCCGAGGTACAGGATCACCACCCAGTCGAGCCCCGTCGCCGACACCACCGGCAGCGCGAACGGCAGCCCCCACACGAACGCGATCAGGTTCCCGAGCGCCACCGTCGCCAGCCCCGCGTCCGCCGACTCGCGCGACAGCCACCGGAGCCCGGCGATCGTCACCGCGAACGAGACCCCGCTCATCAGCGCCAGGATATTTCCCTTCGCCGGGTTGGGCGCCGTCACGACCGGAGCCTCATTCCCGACGAAGAAGAGCACCAGCCCCGCCAGCACTGCCGCCACCACCAGCAGGTCGCGACGGCGCACCGGCTCCTTCAGGAACAGCGGACCAAGCAGCAGCAGGTACAGCGGCGACGTGGCCTGCAGGAAGATGGCGTTCGCCGACGTGGTGAGCTTGTTCGCGATGACGAAAAGGATCAGTGTCGCCGCATAGGTGGTGCCCACCAGCGCCGGTTTCCATCCCCAGCCGCGCCGCGTCGCCGGGACGAGCAGCAGCAGCGTCAACGCGGCCACACCCGAGCGGAAGCTGGCGACCTGCCAGCCCGAGAGCGTGGACGCCTTGATCGCCGCACCGCCCGTGGAGAAGAGCAGTGCGGCGAACACCAGCTGGAGGCGCGCCTGGTTCTGTGAAGTCATCGAGGCCGAGAAGATAGTCGCCCGGCGCTCACTCCTGGCTGGACGCCGCCGACCGGCGGCGCATGTACATCTTGCCGGCGATCGCGATGACGATTGCCGCGACCAGCGCGCATCCACGTGGCGCGATGCACGCCCGACCAGATCGGCTTCAGCCGCTCACCCCACTCGCTGCCGTAGTAGCCCAGGGTACAGATCCAGGCGACCCACGCCAGCCCACCGGTGACGTTGCCCAGCAGGTAGTCGCGCCAGGGCAGGTTGGAGGACCCCGCCAGCACCGCCGAGACCGTCGAGACGCCGGGAACGAACCGGACGATGAAGATGGCACCGGCGCCCCAGCGATCGAGCAATCGGTCGAGCCAGGCAATCCGCTTGGGCGTGAGCAGCAGGCTGAATCGGTGCGACAGCACCTCGCGGCCGAGCTGCCGTCCAAGCATGAACCCCGCGTTGTCCCCACCCACCGCCGCCAGCACCCCGGTGAGGTACACCAGCGGCAACCGGAAGTGCCCTTCCTTCGCCAGCCCCGCCGCGGTGAGCAGCACCGACTCCGCCGGCACCGGAACGCCGATGTTGTTGATCAGCAGGCTGCCCGCCAGCAGCGGGTAGCCGTGGTGCTCCAGCCCCGCGAGCACCCGCGATGCGATACTGACGTGCTCCAGCAGCATTACGCAGTCGCGAGCTTGTTCGGAAGGGCGCGCAGCTTGAAGGCCAGCCAGATCAACAGCACGCCATACGTCACGGCGTAGCACGCGATCAGGAACACGACCGTCAGGGCGCCCTGACCGGGCCGGGTGATGAGCATGACACCAAACGCCGCCGAGAGCAGCCCCGCCAGCGCCAGCACCCACTCACCCGTGAGTTCCTTGCGCAGGCGAATCGCCAGGTAGACGGCGGTCATGCCCGTCACGATGGCCCAGAACGCGATGAAGTACAGCAGCACCAGTGCGGTGATCTGGGGATAGAGGAACGTGCCCACGCCGGCGAGGATGCCAACGACCCCGATGAATGCCAGCGACCAGATCTTCGAGCGGAAGCCCGACAGCAGCGCGAGGACGCCGTCGATCAGGGCATACGCTCCCCAGATCAGCACCAGCGTCGCAACGGTCAGCCCCGGCCACATGAACGACGCGATGCCGAACAGCAGCGCGCACACCCCGCGCAACGCGAGCGAGGACCAGTTCCCAGCGAGCGCCCGGGCTACTGAAGCTGTCGGCATCTCAGACCTCCATGATTGGTTGTCCTACGTCCATCGGCCCGCCACCCACGCGAAGCCGTCAGTGCGGCTCTCCCATCGACCCGGTACCCAGCTCGTGGAGCCGACGGGAATTGGCATCCAGCGACCGGCATCCCACACGAACGCCGAACCATTCCACACCCAGTAGCCGGCGACCCATGCCATCCCACCGCCTGGCAGTGCGCCCGGTGACTCCGCCCTGGGTTCCGGCGGAGCGGTCGGCGCGAGCGCGCCGCTCACCTGCACCACGCCAGTGGTGTAGCCCGAGGTGACGAGCCCGTCGACGTAGTACGTGGAGCAACATGGGGGACGTGGCGCCGGGCGCGGGGGACGCGGCGGCGTTGCGATCGCCTGCGCGGCGAGCGCCGACGCGGCCGTCATCGCGATGGCACTGCACCACGCCGCGCGCACAGTCAGTGCGACCCCGCGGCGGCCGCTTCGTGCGCATCATCGAACGGCCGCACCGATTCATGCCCTGCGGCTATGACCCAGTTGGTGCCGTCCTGGCGCAGCACCAGCGTCAGCGCGCCCCGTACCTGCTGCTGCTTCCCCAGGGAATCCTGTACCACGCCCGACACGATGCCCGACCACACGGCTGCCCGCGGGCCCAGCGGCGTCAGCTGCACATCACTCGTGCCCAGCACGATTTCCTTCTTCGCGGTCCGCTGCGCAGCCAGCAGCGCACCCAGCGAATCGGCGCTGAGCAGCGCGCCGCTCCGGGCCCACACGAAATCGGCGGTGTCCAGCCGCATGAGGCTTGGCGCGTCCGGATGAGCCAGTGATGCGATGAAGGAATCGACGAAGACCGCCGCCGATGCGAGGTCGGGCTCGGTGGGAGGCGGTGCTTCCGGCTTCGCGCACGCCGCGAGGAATAGCATGACTGCGGGTCCAGCGAGGATCCTGCGCATGCAGCCAAGTAATGACCGCATCCGCGATCGCGCAAGGCGATCGCGCTAGACGGCGATCGGCGCCCCCAGTACCGAATCCGGGATCCCGAACGCATCCACCAGTCCCTCAGCCACCGGCGCGAGGGACGCCGACAGCGTGAGCGTCAGGTTCCGGATCGCCTTCGCCTTGTTGCCTTCCATCACGCCGGCCGCCAGGAACCACGCCGCATCGCGCTCGAGGCCACTCAGCACATGCAGGTCGGCAAGGTCCTTCAGCACCGAACGCACCGAGGCCGGCGCCGTCGCGATCGCGGCACGGAATTCTGTCGCGACCAGTCGCTCCACATATGCATGCGCCACCTGCAGCAGGTGATCCTGGCACTGCGTGAAGGCATCGAATGGGTCCGTGCCATCGTCGAGCAGCTGCTTGAGCCGGCTCGCCACCGAGCCGAGCAGTCGCTCCTCGCGGTAGCGCAGCAGGAACGCCTGCGCCTCCGGGTCACGCAGGTGCCCCTCGTCGGTGTTTCGCGCCGCCATGGGATTCGATGCGACCAGCCGGCGCTGTGCGCGTGCCGCCAGGAAGCGAATGACACCCCCCAGGCGCATGCTGCCGAACTGCTGCCGGTAATCTGTCAGCAGGCCCTTGGCCACCAGCTGCATCAGGACCGTGTTGTCGCCCTCGAAGGTCGTGTAGACATCGGAATCACTCTTGAGCGTGCCGATCCGGTTCACCGCCAGGAATCCCTGCCCACCGCAGCACTCCCGCGCAGCCTGAAGCGCCGACGTCACGTGCCATGTCACGTATGCCTTGAGCCCCGCCGCCTGCACTTCCACCTCGCGCTGCGCCTCGGCGTCGAATGCGAGATAGCGCCTTGTCAGCGCCTTGAGCGCGAAGTCACACGCATACGTCGTGGCCAGCGCCGGCATGAGGCGGCGCTGGTGCGACTGATAGTCGAGCAGCAAGCGCTCCGCCCCACCCGCGGGACCAAACTGGCGCCGGCGTCCTGCGTACCGCACCGCGATCGCCTGCCCGCTCTTCGCTGCACTCAGTGCGAAGCGCGCGACCGTGATCCGTCCGCTCACCAGCGTGCCGAGCATGGTGAAGAACCGCGCATCCGGACTCGCGATCGGGCTGCTGTAGGTACCGTCGGCCGCGACATCGCCATGGCGATTGAGCAGGTTGGTCCGCGGCACCCGGACCTGGTCGAACCAGATGCTCCCATTGTCCACACCGTTGAGTCCCATCTTCTCGCCGCCATCCGCGAGGCGTACGCCCCGAAACGCCGTGCCTTCGGCGTCTCTCAGCGGCACCAGCAGCGCATGCACCCCGTGACAGGTGTCGCCGGTGTAAAGCTGGGCGAAGACCGTCGCCATCTGGCCGTGAACTGCCGCATTTCCGATCCATTCCTTCCGCGCCGCCTCGTCCGGCGTGTGCACGACGAATTCGTCGGTCGCGGGATCGAAGCGCGCCGTTGTCCGCAGGTCGCGCACGTTCGACCCGTGCGCCAGCTCGCTCATGGCGAAGCAGCCCGGCAGCGAGCCGCTCGCCGCGTCACGCAGCCAGCGGTGATGCCGCTCGGTGCCGAGCATGTAGATGCTCCCGGCGAACAGCCCGAACTGCACGCCGAACTTGACCGTCAAGCTCTGGTCATGCGTGCCGATTGTCTCGAACGCCGCGAGAAATCCCGCAAGGTCGCCGCCGCCGCCCAGTGCCACCGGAAGCCCACGCGCCCCGAAGCCCGCGCGCGCGATCACCTGCAGCCAGTCGAACACCTGCTGGCGATATGCCTCGGTGGACATGCCCTGGCGATACGCGAACGCCGGCCTTGAGAGCAAGGCCCGCATCTTCTGCCTTGCCTCGCGCTCGCTGCCATCGAGGAATTGCTGCATCGCCGCCGTATCGAGTCGCAAGGCGGCGGCCGATGGCGCCTCCGGCGCGACCGCGCCCAGGAGTTCCCGCACTACCTCCTCGTACGGCATGCCGAGCGCACCCGCCACTTCGCGGACCCCGGTACCGCTGTCGGCGCGCAAGTAGCTGTCACGGTGCTGGTGGATCCGGTCCAGCAGGTCCTCGAGCTCCGTCGCTGTCAGGGGCAATTCGGGGTCGAGCCACCGGTCGAGCGCAGCAAGGGATAGTGCATCGATGCCGGGCTGCCGGTGGATGGCGGCCCGGAAGGCGCCCAACTCGTCGGCGGTGAGCTCGCCGTCGGCCCAGGCGACGTAGATGAGGGGCAGGAACGGCACCATGCCCGGCAGGGTTTCGGTAGATGACATGCCCGCAAGCTATTAGGCGACGGGCGACGCCGCGACGCCTTGCCGGGTGACGCAGATCTCGACGTTCAGGTCTCAGGCAGTATCTTCCCGCCCATGAAGACCATCATCGAGCCGTTCAAGATCAAGTCCGTCGAGCCGATCCATCTCACGACCCCCGCCGAGCGCGAGGAGCGGTTGCGCGAGGCGGCCTACAACGTCTTCCTGCTCAAGGCGGAAGACGTGCTCATCGACCTCCTCACCGACAGCGGCACCGCGGCGATGAGCGCCGAGCAGTGGGCGTCGATCATGCGTGGCGACGAGGCCTACGCCGGCAGCCGCTCCTGGTTCCGCTTCCTCGCCGCCGTGCAGGACATCTTCGGCTTCAGCCAGGTGCTCCCGACGCACCAGGGCCGCGCCGCCGAGAAGATCCTCTTCGCCACCCTCTGCAAGCCTGGCGACGTGGTGCCCAACAACACCCACTTCGACACCACCCGCGCCAACGTCGAGTTCACCGGCGCCAAGGCGGTGGACCTGGTCATCCCCGAGGGGCGCCAGCCGCAGACGCGGCATCCCTTCAAGGGCAACATGGACGTCGCCGCGCTGGAGCGGCTCATCGCCGAGGTGGGGCGCGAGAAGATCCCGGTCTGCATGCTCACCATCACCAACAACTCCGGCGGCGGGCAGCCGGTATCGCTGGCCAACGTGCGCGCGGTGTCGGCGGTCTGCCGGAAGCACGGCATCCCGCTCTACATCGATGCCTGCCGCTTCGCCGAGAATGCCTGGTTCATCAAGTTGCGCGAGGAGGGGCAGTCGCACCGCGCGCCCCATCGACATTGCGCGGGAACTGTTCTCACTGGCCGACGGGTGCACCATGTCGGCGAAGAAGGACGGCATGGCCAACATCGGCGGCTTCCTCGCCACCAACGATGCCCGCCTCGCGATGGACCAGCAGAACCTGCTCATCCTCACCGAGGGTTTCCCGACCTACGGCGGCCTGGCAGGCCGCGACCTCGATGCCATCGCGACCGGCCTATATGAGGCGCTCGACCCGGACTACCTGCTGTACCGCATCACCTCCACCACGCTACCTCGGCGAGCACATCTCCGACGCCGGCGTGCCGATCGTGCAGCCGCCCGGCGGGCACGCCATCTACATCGACGCCGCGGCCTTCCTGCCGCACCTGAAGCCGCTCGACCTCCCGGGACAGGCCCTGGTGGTGGAGTTGTATCGCGAGGCGGGCATCCGCGCGGTCGAGATCGGCACCCTGATGTTCGGCCGTCGCGATCCGGAGACCGGCCAGGAGCATGCGGCGCCCATGGAGCTGGTGCGCCTCGCCGTGCCGCGCCGCGTCTACACCCAGAGCCACATCGACTACGTCGTCGAAGCGATCCTGGAGATCTGGCAGAACCGCGCGAAGGTGGGCGGCTATCGCATCACGGAACAGGCGCCTTTCCTGCGACACTTTACAGCGAAGCTCGCGCCCAACTAACGAGTGAGGGGTAAGGGGTGAGGGGGAGGGTCGCGGCCACGACCCCCTCACCCTTCACTCCTCACCCCTCACGCAGTCAGCAGTTCACCCCAGCCACCCGCCTCTACGGCGAGACCCGCACCTTCCACGGTTGATCATCGAGCGCCAGCGCGACCTCTCCTTCGCCCGCCTTGGGCAGCGGCATCAGCACTGCGTGGGTAGCGGTGCTGTACATCCGGGCCAGTGCCTTCCGGTATGACGCGGGGCAGCTTCCCTCCACCTCGACCTCCGTGTCCCGCGCCGGTGACCATCGCAAGTAAAGGGCCGGGGCGCCTTCATCGTCCTTCACCTCGCCGGAGACCTGCACGTCGCCTGATCCCGCCACCGAGACCACGCACTGCCCGGTGCCATGGACACCACACTCGCGTGTACTTCGATTCGCGCCGGAGCACGCCGACGTACGCTGCACCGGTCCAGGTGAGTCGGCCGGTCACCGATTCACCGCCGTCGACAGCGCAGATCTGCATCACGTCCGGACGGTTCCAGTCGCTCTGGATCGCGATCGATATATCCCGAAGCCAAGCCGGCCGGTGGCGTGAATACGCTCGCATTCGCATTGGAGGCCGGCCGCACCACGTTGTTCAGGACCTGGGCTGCTGCCGGGCTGACACCACCCCGCCACACCGAGCCACAGACCACCAAGGCCAACGCCGCGAACCATCCCGCCGACCGACCACATGAGAGAGCCTCCTTGCCTGCGCCTGCACCGACGGTCACCCGGCTGTGCGATTCACAGAGGGAGCCACCGGCCACTCAACCACGTTAGTCACTCCTTGCTTGGTAGTCAACAAATTATGTGCAATATGTGCACAAAATGCGCACATTCGTTACATGATAGGTAATATCTATTAGGTGATACTCATCATAAGTGCGCATTATGTGCACATATTTTGTGTGCATTGTGCATAAAAAAGGCCCCGGAATTTGTCCCGGGGCAGCCGTTCCGCGCACTCCGATGTCCTCGGCTAGCTCCCTGGCGCCGTGGGCGCTCCCACCTGCTCCGTACCGGTGATCGTGAATCCTGCCTTCAGGTAGTTCGGCAGGGCCCGGGGATGGTCCAGGGTGCAGGTGTGCAGCCAGACGCGGGATGCTCCCATGCTCCACGCTTCACCCACCGCCTCTCCCAGCAGCCAGCGCCCAAGCCCTGCCCCGATCGCGTGTGACATCAGCCCGAAATACCCGATCTCCACTGACCCGTTGGCGTGCCTGACGAGTTCGTAGTAGCCGGACGGATTGCCGTTCAGGTGCAGCACCCGGATCAGACACCTCCGGCCGCGCGAGGTGCGCCGCAAGCTCGTCATCAGTCCACCACAGCCGCTCGAACCAGCTCCATTGCCGGCCCACCTCAGCGTAGAGCTGTCGGTAGAGCTCGGGCGGGCACGACGCCAGTCGCTCCACGTGCACCCCATCCGGCGCCGCGGCGGGACCCGCCTCCGGCCTGGCCTTCATCTCCAGGTACGTTCGAATCACCGGTTGATCCATGTACCTCTCCGCCGTTGGTGCTTCCGCGCCTGGTTCCTCCGCCCCGCCCGACGCAGTTGCGGTTGCTCCTCACGCTGTCGCAGTTCCTCCTCACGCGTTCCCCAGCCACCCCTGAATCCAGCGCCGGAAAAGCGATACGGGCGCCCGCTGTCACGGCACGCCCGCTGCATGGTCCTACCCCGGCGACCCCCGTCCACGTATCCACCGTTCCGCAACCCGGCCCCTGCCGGTACCGGTTCATGTACGTCGGCCCGAGGGGTCGTGCCACGTCTGGCCCTCAGCTCGTGGGCGGGTTGAACTCCGCGTGCTGGTGATCCAGCCAGCTCTTGTGGTACTTCGGATCCTCGATCGCCATGGCCGCCTTCGCCACCTTGAGCGGCTTGAAGCTGTCCATCATCACCGCCAGCTCGTTGGTGTACTTGGCCCCGATGCTCGCCTCGGTCGCGGCCCGGGTGCGGCCCGTGCGGCAGCCCATCGGGATGATGCGTGATCGAACCGTACTCGATGCCCTTGCGGCTCATGAACTCGCTCGACGCATAGAAGAGCACTTCGTCCGAGTCGACGTTGCTGTGGTTGTACGGCGCCGGCACCGCGTTCGGGATCGAAGTCGTACGGCCGCGGGCAGAAGCTAGCAGATCACGAAGCCGTCGCCCTGGAAGGTCTGGTGCACCGGCGGCGGCTGGTGAATGCGCCCGACGATCGGCTCGAAGTCGTTGATGTTGAAGATCCACGGGTAGAAGTACCCGTCCCAGCCGACCACGTCGAGCGGATGGTGATCGAGCACCAGCTCGTTGATCGCGTCGTACTGCTTCACCAGGATCGGGAAGTCACCCATCTCGTCGTGCGGCTTGAGCTCGGTCGGCCGGCGGATGTCGCGCTCCGAGAACGGCGCGCCCTCGAGCAGCTGCCCGAAATCGTTCTTGTACCGCGCTGGGGAAGCGCACGTGCCCGCGGCTCTCGAACACCAGCAGCTTCGGCCGTCGTGCGACAGGTCGAAGCGCCAGCGATGCGTGATGTTCGCGGTGGATCACGACGTAGTCGCCCTGCCGGAATGGCAGGTCGCCGAACACCGTCTCGAGCACGCCCTTCCCCTCCACCACGTACACGCACTCATCCGCCTGCGAATTCCGGTAGAAGTGCACGTCGTTCTCGTCCGGCTCCACGTACAGCATCCCGATGTCGCTGTTGAACAGCAGCGGAATGCGGTCGAGCGTCGGGCTGCCGTGCTTCTTCACGCCGTGACGTGAGGAAGTGGCGGTGACGCAGCGAGGTGTCGTCATCCGCTTCCCACTTCACCTCCCGCACCCGCCGCGCGGACTTCACCGTGGTCGGCGGATGGATGTGGTACAGCAGCGACGAGGTGCCCACGAATCCCTCGTGCCCCATCAGTTCCTCGGCGTACAGCCCGCCATCGGGCTTCGCGGAACACCGTGTGACGCTTGCGCGGCACCGAGCCCGAGTCTGCGTGGTAGAATGGCATTTACGAGGTTTCCCTCGCGCCGCCTGCTCCCGCTCGATGGCCTCGAACAGCGCCTTGAAGTTGCCCTTGCCGAAGCTCTTGGCGCCCTTCCGCTGGATGATCTCGTAGAACAGCGTCGGGCGATCCTCCACCGGCTTGGTGAAGATCTGCAGCAGGTAGCCCTCGTCGTCGCGATCGACCAGGATGCCGAGCTCCGCGAGCGGGGCCACGTCCTCGTCGATCTTGCCGACGCGCTCGAGCAGCGTGTCGTAGTAGCGTCGTCGGCACGCGGAGGAACTCGACGCCGCGGTTCCGCAGCGCCGTCACGGTGCGCGACGATGTCGTCGGTGGCGATGGCGATGTGCTGCACGCCCGGGCCGCCGATAGAAGTCGAGGTACTCGTCGATCTGCGACTTCTTCTTGCCCTCGGCGGGCTCGTTGATCGGGAACTTGATCCGCTCGTTGCCGTTCGCCATCACCTTCGACATGAGCGAGGAGTACTCGGTCGAGATGTCCTTGTCGTCGAACGTGATGAGGTTCTTGAAGCCCATCACGTCCTCGTAGAACTTGCACCCAGACGTTCATCTTGCCCAGCTCGACATTGCCCACGCAGTGGTCGACGTACTTGAGGCCCGACCGGCTCCGGCGCGAACAGCGACTCGCGCCGGCTGGAAGCCCGGCATGAACAGGCCCTTGTAGTTCCGCCGCTCCACGAGCGAGTGAATCGTGTCGCCGTAGGTGCGAATGGCCGCGATGACGACCTCGCCATGCTCGTCCTTGAGCACCGTCGGCTCCTGCTCCGCCCTGGCCCCACGCTCCACCGCCCGCGCAAATGCCTCGCGCGCATCGTCCACCCAGAGCGCCAGGTCGCGCACGCCGTCGCCGTGCCGGTGCACATGCTCGGCGATCGGGCCGTCGGGACTCATGGCGGTGGTGAAGACGAAGCGGATCTTGTCCTGCTGGACCAGGTAGCTGGCGCGGTCGCGCACGCCGGTCTCGGGCCCGCGGTACGCCACGAGCGGAAGCCGAACGCCGAGCAGATAGTAGTGGGCCGCCTGCTTGGCGTTCCCCACCAGAACTCGATGTAGTCGGTGCCGTTGATCGGGAAGGTGTCCGTCACGGGCGACGGCGCGGGGGATACTGTGGTCATGGATTGGCTCCTCTTCGGGCTCCCGGAAATATAGGCGTGAGGGCGTGGGGGCGTGAGGACTCGAGGGGGACCTGTGTACGTTTCCGGCACGGAGGCATCCCCTGTTTTCATGACCGACGTCGGCGCCCTCTTCGAGCAGTACTATGAGCCACTCGTCCGCATGCTGTATCGGCGGACGGGGGACCGTGATCGTGCCGAAGACCTGGCCCAGGAGACCTTTGCCCGGGCCGTGGAAGCGCCACCCTACAATCCCCGCCCCTGGCTCTTCGCCGTGGCCCTGAACCTGGTGCGGGAGGAAGGACGCCGATCGGTGCGCAGGGGACGCCATCTCGAGCTCATTCGCGGCGAATCACCGAGCGGCACGCCTGCCCCCGACGAGGAGTACATCCGCGAGGAGGATCGCAGCCGCGTGCAGCGCGCCCTCGCTGAGCTGAGTGATCGCGACCGCGAAGCGCTGCTGCTCAAGGCCGAGGGGTTCAACTACGACGAGATCGCCGCGACGCTGGGGATGGCGCGCGGTGCCATTGGAACAACGCTGGTCCGCGCCCGCCGGAAGCTGGTGGACGCCTACCGCGAGGAGGAGAAGCGTCATGTCGCATCCTGACGATGGCGTGCTGCAGGAACTGCTCGACGGCGAGCTCGCTCCCGCTGATGAGGCGGTCGTTCGCGCGCACATCGCCGGGTGTGCCCCCTGCACCACCGCGCTCGCAGAATTGAAGGGCATCCAGGCGGAGGCTGACACCATCGTGTCCCGCCTCGACCTCGATCCACCACTCCCCGTGCGTCAAGTGCGGTCCGCGCGCGCCCCGCGCCGGGACCTGCGCCTGCTGGGGCTCGCGGCGAGTGCCCTGCTCGTCGCCGGTACCTCGTGGGTGCTGTTTCGCTCGCCGAATGCATCCCAGCACCGGGAAGTGGCGGACACCGTGTCGGGCATCGCCCTGCCATTCCCGGCGCAGGAACGTGTGGAAGTTGACGTCACGACGCCCGCCCCCGCAGCCGCACCCGCTGACATGGCGCCGCCCCGCCCAGCGGGGCAGGAGGCCGGCGAGGATTTCAAGCTGCCTGGTAACCCGAGCGCCGAGGCGAGTGGCGTGGTAGCCAAACCGGAAGCGAGGAAGGACGAGGCTGCCGCGGTTCCTGAGCATGACATCGCCAATGCGGCGCTTCGCTCCACTGACGCGGTCGCGGCGAAGGCCACAGCGAGCCAGGCACTGACGCTCGCAGAAGCCGAGGCCCGTGTCGGGGGGCGCCTGCTCTTCATTGACAGCCTCACGCCACAATCGGTGGAAGTCGTCCGGACAGGGACGGACACCCTGACTGAGGTGCGGCAGACTTACCTCGTCGGAGGCGTGCCAGTGATCCTGGTGCAGCGCGGCGTAGCCTCGAAACTGGTCACAAGCTGGCCAGGGACGAAGTCACCACGAAACAGGCGGTCGCGGAGCAGGGTCTTCCGGAGAAGGAGAAGGTGGCACAGGCACAGGCACAGGGATTCGCGGCGGGAAGAGCAGCGGCTCCAGCCGCGGCTCCTGCAGCAGTCCAGCGGCGGATATGGGAGGCGGATGGGGTGAGGCTATCGCTCCAGGGGGCGCTGCCCGCCGATTCGCTCGACGCGCTGGCGCGCCGCGTGAGGTAAGGGCCCCTACCCCGCGATACTCGATACCGCGGGCAGCAGCAACTGTCCCTCCAGCCGCCGCATCATCGCCGCAAAGGCGCGCGCAATGCCGGCATCGAACATCGTGCCGGTTCCCTCCTCGACGAACTCGAGCGCGCGCTGCGGCGTCCACGCCGGGACGGTATGCCCGCGGCGTGCGCAGCGCGTCGTACACGTCACATACCGCGACGATCTTGCTGCAGTAGTGCATCTCCCGCGGAAAACGTGTCCGCGGAAATCCTGTCCCGTCCGGCCGCATGTGATGCTCATAGCACACGATCGCCGCCAGGTCGAACACCGCGCTTCGCGCGAAGAGCATCCGCGCGCCGATCTCCGGGTGCGCCTCGATGACGAGCCGCTCCTCGGGAGACAGCGCCGGCTTCCCCAGCAGTTCCTGCGGCAGGCCCGAGATGCCCACATCATGCAGCAGCGCCGCGCTCCCCACCGCGTGCACGTCGTGCGACGCCATGCCGAGCGACTCGCCCAGCGTCATCGCCAGCAGCGACACGTTGATCGCGTGCAGCGCATTCGCCGCATCCTGGCCGGGAAACTCCAGCATCGGCAGCAGCAGCTGTCCCTCGGCGTGCATCGCCACCGACAGCGATGCCACCACGGTCTCCACCTCGTCCAGCGCCACGCCCCCCTGCGCGCCGGCTCGCTGGTAGATCTGCCGGACGATGTCCGACTCCTCGTTGAGCCGGTATGCCACGAACTCGCGGCCAATCCGCTCCCGCTCGGCATCCTCTTCCAGGTCGTCGCCCTGGCACCTCGACGCCCAGCAGGCCCCACCGGATGCCGCGCCGTTCACTTGGTACCTCGGCGTTCCCTGGCCGGCCCGACAGCAACCGATTCACGAGGTCGTCGAGGAACTCGCCGAACGCGCCGCGCGTCACCATCCCGTCGAACTCGAGGCGCTGCACGCCGATGTCGACGAAGCGCGCCGACCAGGGCCAGCTGTGCAGCTCGTGGAGGGCCTTGTCGTTGGCCACCACCGCCTCGCCCAGGAACGAGAAGCGCTGAACTCACCGGCCTTCACCAGTTCCTTGAGTCGCGCAAACGAGGCGTCGGCGACCGAGACGCACGCCGGATGGCGCGACGTGTAGAGCGTCATCGTCGAGAGTGCCTGCGCCAGCGACTGCAGAAACTGCGCGGGAGTGGTGGTCGTGGTGCTCATGCGTCGCTCATATGATGACCCGCGGTGCCGTGGGCGGCGGCGGAGCGTCCGGATCGGCCCGGCGCGATGGCGGCGTCCCCGCCTTCCGGATTTCCGTGATCCCTGCTCTTCTGCGCGAGGTCGAGGACCTTGGCCGCCTCGACCTGGTACGGCCAGTGGGCCGCCAGCCCCTGCAGTGCCGAGAGGAGCTCGGGGCTCTTGGGCGCCAGCTTCCGGCCCAAGCCGAGCGTGCCCTTCACCTGCGTGAGCCCGAGCAGGCAGGCGATCACGTTGGGGTTGTCGACCGAGGAGACCGCACGAATGGCAACGGCCCTCAACTGCGGGTCGAGGCCGCCCGAGTGGATCCGCTGCAGCAGCATCGGCGCAATGTTGGATGGGCATCCCTCGGCGGCCGCCATGATTCCCAGTCGCACCGTCGGTGGATCCGGCGCTTCCAGCGCGCGCTTGAGTGCTTCCGGCCGGCGCACCCGGTCGCGCAGCATGATTCGCAGTGCCTCGTGCCGCACCCGCGGATCGTTGTGCTTCACGTGGGACGCGAGGTTGAAGCCATCCGGCAGCTCGGGCAGCATGCCAAGGAGCCGGAGCAGGTTCCGCTGCACGAACCAGGGCGCGCCCGAAATGCGCGCCACCACCTCCGGCCCGATCGAAGGACCGAGGTGCGTGACGATGTCGATCAGGCGCGCGCGCACCTTCCGCTCCTTCGCGGTTGAAAGCGCGTCGAGCAGCGTGCCGAGCGATTCGATGCCGACTCCCTTCACCAGTCGCGCCAGGGTGTCGGTGTCGACCGGCTCGATGGCGAGCACCCGGCTCACGGTGCTCTTGCTCAACACCCAGCTGCGCAACTCGGAGACGGCGGGCCGGTCGGCGGGCACCCGCTCGAGCATGTCCAGCAATAGTCCCGTCTCCCGGTTCTCGACCATGCGGTCGACCGCGCGCCTGGTGCCGGCCTGCACGACGCCGAGTTCGAGGCAGGTCATGATGACGCGCTGCGGTTCCGGGCCGTACACCAGCACCGGTTCGAAGTCCGCGGCTCCACCTGGCAGCGACTCCAGCATCTTGTCGTAGCCCGGCGAGCCGTACGGAAGGTCGGAGAGGCTCCACCGGCTGATCATCGCGCGGATGCGCTTCCGCAGCGCCTGCTCCGCGCGCAGTCGCGTTTTCGGCGGTCCCTGGTCCACGTGATTCGAGAGCTTGCTGAGGAGCTGGAGCATCGCGGGCGAGACGCTGCGCTGCTGCGCATGGGCCGCCGCCTCGACCAGCGACACGATCACGTCTGCGGTCATGATCTTCGAGGCCTGGAACAGCCACTTCCGGCGGCGATCGTGGTCGCCGCCCATGTGCATCAGGCGCTCGAGCGTCTCCGGGGTCAGTGAGCCGATGAGCCGCGACAGCTGGCGCTGCAGCGCCACCGTCTCGGCGCGGCCGCGCCCCTGGCACGCCTCGGCGAGGTCGGTGAGCGCGGTGATGACCCGCTCGTCACGCTGTGCCTCGCGCTGGTGCTCGTTGATCGCCTTGGCGATCTGCTCGGGATCGACCTTGGCGGCGACCTCGTCGGACAGGTGTTCGCCCATGGAGGCGCGCGCCAGTCCCAGCCACAGGCGGCCGGCCCAGCTTCCACCGAGGGGATCGAAGAGTGCGGTCTCCTCGTCCTCCTCATCCAGCAGCGCCAGCTTGTCGTACGCCAGCCCGAAGAGCCGGATATGTGGCCACTGCGCCGATGGCTCGTCATGCGTGACGAGCTGCTGCGCATCGTTCGCGTCGGTACCGATGACTCCCAGGAAGCTCGCAAGCTCGGTGCGGCCCACCCCGCGGAAGATCTTGATCCCGCCGACATTGCGCCGGTGCAGCTTGCCGGCGAGTTCGCGGAGCACCGTGTGCTCGGGATCAGTCGGTACGCCGGCGACCACCAGCTGCATTGGGGTGACGGCGAGCGAAATGCTCGCTCGCTCCAGGAACAGGGTGTTCAGCCGGCGGATCAGGGAGTCGACAGCGGGATCCAGCAGGGGGTGCCCGATGGGGTACATGGCAAACCGCTGCTGCGCCCCCAGGAAATCCAGGAGGAATTCGGACAGTTCGCGGGAAAGGACCTGTCCGTCCGGGGACGCGGGCGAGATGCTCATGGAGCTTGGAAGATACCCCGGAGCAAGACCAGTTCCAGAGACGCAGACGGGCGGAGGGAGGCTGTCCGCCCCCCTCCGCCCGCCTGCGCCTGGATCCCTCGCTGCGCTCGGGATGACCCACTTCGTGGTCAGTTCGGGGCGTGGACCCCGCTGCCGCCGTAATAGCTGCCGTTGCCGATGACCGGGCCGTTCACGTCGACGCCCACCTCGTTCGTCGCCTTCGCGACCCACTGCTTCACTGAGCCGGTGAACGGCTCCGGCCGGCCGTTTCGCCCGAACGGGTCGGTGTACCAGACCTCCGGGCCGTCGGCGTTGTCGATCCGGTTGTTATTGACGTCGACAATGCGCTTGGCGCCGTCGAACGTGGAGCGCGGGTCATCCCATGTCACGCCCGTGGTCTGGCCATTCTGCGTGGAGGCCTGGCAGTAGTCGCCTGATGCGCGATCGCCGTTCGCCTCCGTCTCGTAGCAGATGTCGATCTGCCGCCCAACCGTGGGCGCGATCGCCGGATTGTAGTAGCGGCTCGCCTGGCGCACCTGGTAGTACGGGTTGAAGAACGCCAGCGTATGGCCATCCGCGCGACGGATGCTGTTGGACGTTTCCCAGGTCTCGTTCAGCGCGCCGAAGTTCGAGTTCTGGCCGTTGGGAACGAGCACCTGCTGCTCGACACAGAAGCGGTCCGGAATGGCGCGGAAGCCACCGCCCTCGGGCGAGTTGGCCGGCGTGGCCGTTCCCGCCTGGATCGCCGTGCCATGGTCGCAGGAGCGACGGAACTCACCCGGCTTGCCGATGGCCGTCATCAGCACCACATGGAACTTGGTGCCATCACCGCAGCTCAGGTGGTACACCAGCTCATGCAGGTTGTTGGTGAACGCATCCTTCGAGTGCGTGCCCTGGTGCAGCTTGGTGAGCACATCACAGGTGATCTGGAACTGCCCGCCACCGGCACTCATCACGATGTCGTTTGCCCATTCGACCTTGTGCCCGACATGATCCTCGTTGCGCGGGTTGGCGGGGTCGAAGGCGGCCAGCTGCTCGTTGGCGTACCCGAACGGAATCGGCCCGCTCTCGTCGTACAGGTCCGATCCACGGGGATCCCGGCCGTGGTCGTGACCGAAGGAACAGCCGGTCGCCGGGTCCACCGCCGGGTGCCAGGTGGGATACAGCTTCCCGTCGGGACCCACGACCGAGTACTGGTCGTGAATCTCCTTCGTGCAGGTGTCATTCGGTCCCGGGGTCCACGCATTCATCGCAATGCTGCGCGGTGCGTTCGCGGGGTCGATGCCGCTGGTTTCGCCGCTGCCGCAGGCAGCGAGCACGATTGTCGAGCTGGTGGCCCAGGCTACCGCAATGGAACGCGCCGCCGTGAGCGCAGAAAGGTGCATGCGCATCGGTCTACTCCTGCAGAAAAACCGTGATGTCAGGAAAGTTCGATTGGAGTCGAGGTGCGAGACCGGGGCCGCGAAGGCACGCGCGGAATCACACCTCTTGCACCTGCCCTAAGTGCCGCCCTGCCAACCCCGCGGACGCCCTGTGCGACGCAGGTCACATCGCGCCGGGGCAACTCCATGCAGCACGCTGCATTGCAGGAACGGCAGGTGCTGGCAGAACGCTTGACTACCGGTACAGCAGGCTCACCCCGAACTGAAGCAGGCTGAAATTGGGATCGGTGGTGACGGTGTTGCCGTTGCCCTGGGTCACGTCGCCGCCGGCGGAGCCGACGAAGGCGAAGAACGGCGAGATGAACACGTGCCGGGAAACCTTGAAGTCATAGCCCACGCCGGCTGAGGCGCCGAACGTGGTAGATGAGAACTGGTCGTTCTCGTTGTCGGCGTCATCGGGATTGTGCTGCTGGTAGTGCATCACACCGAGGCTGAGCTTGAGGTACAACCGCTGCTTCGGCGTGGGATAGAAGTAGGCAACCGGACCCACCAGCCACATTGTCTGCTTGATCGGCTGCTGGTTCTCCGGATCCCGCGAATCGGTCCAGCCCGTTCCCTCGAGTCCCATCAACCACAGCTTGCCAAAGGAGACACCCACCCGGGCGTTGCCACTCCATCCCCAGTAGCGATCGCCGGTGCAGATCGCCGGGCAGGAGAACCGGAACGAACCCTGCCCGATGCCGACCCCGGCAAAGAGCTTGGGCGCCTTCGCGGTGATCGGCGGCGCCTCGGCCGGCGCCTTTGCGGCTGCCTGCGCCGTCATCGATGCCGGAATCGCCAGCGCGGCGAACAGGGCAAAACCACTGGTAGACCAACGCATCCGACCTCCCCGGTTCAGCGCCACTGGCGCGGTCTGAGGGGGGCCGAAAAGGCAATCGACAGGCCAGCAAGGCACCGAAATCAGGCACTCATGGCCCAAGTCGTGTCAGACACGCCACTAGCGTACGTCGTCACGAAAACTGACGGGCTCCACCTGCTAAGAAGAGCTATGGCGCGTGGTATGCCTATCGCAATGATGTGGTGGAAGTTGCGAGGCAAGCTGGACAGGGAAACCAGGCGTCGGATAACCGCCTGACGCAACAGATTGCATACACTGCACGCGCAATGTTGCACGATTTGCCACTTTCGGACGTGAGCTGAAATAGCTAAGTCGTTGTCATTCATAGCCAAACCCACACCCAACATGGCTGGCGCCCCTCTTGCCAGTAAGGAGCCTGAAGGCACGCGCTCGGCGTGCTATCCCGAGGAGGAACGGATGTCTCGACCCAAGATGCTTTTCAATCGGCAGGGCTTCGCGCTCGAAGCGACGCTGTTCGTCCTGCTGCTGCTCGCGGTCCTCTGTGTGTTCGCCGTCAGCGGCGTGACCACGACGACCCGAACGGCCAACTACGACTATCGAAATACTCGCACGGCGTACGCGGCCGAGGCCGCGTCCGACGACATCATGCAGCAGCTCTCGGGCAAGGTGGCCGACGGGTTCATCTCGCAGGCCGAGCTCGACTCGCTGGTGCGGCCGACAGTGCCGGGATTCTCCATCCCGACCATGACAGTGCTTCCCAACGGCGGGGCCACGCAGGAGACGGTGAACGGCGGTTCGTATTCCGGGCTGTACGCGCTGGTACGCAACTACGACATCACCACCCGCGCTTCCGACAGCATGGGCAACGCGAGCCGCGCCGTCGTGACGGTGAAGGCGGCGGCGATCCCGATCTTCCAGTTCGGCGTGTTCTACGAGAAGGACCTCGAGATCACGAACGGCGCGCGGCTCGACATGCAGGGCTGGGTGCACACCAACGGCAACCTGTACGCCCGATCGGGTGGTGGGCTCTACCTGCACAACATCGTCACGACGCCGAACAAGTTCCGTTTCCGCCGCAAGGATGGAGCGAATCCAGCGAGCACCGACCAGGTGTTCATCGACGATGCCGGCGGCACGGCCCGCCAGGTCAACAACGACTCCGACGGCCTGCCCTCCTCGTCGGCCTTCAAGAACTGGAGCGAGACCCGCTTCAGCGGACGGCTCAAGACCGGGGCGTATAACGTGGACTCGCTTCGGCTGCCCTTGCCGGAAGCGGTGCCGCCCGAAGAACTGATCGCCGACCGCGACGGGGCGGACACGCCCGACGAGCGTGACGCCAAGTTCGCGTGGAAGGCCGACTTGTACGTCAACATCGACTACCGGGCGATCACCAACACCACCAACCTGTGCACGGGCGCCTATCCGATCACGTATATCCGCACGGGCGGGCGCACGGTGCCGACCGCAGCACAGTGCCAGCTGATCTTCACCGCGGACAGCAACAAGTGGTGGGAGAGCCGGGAGCAGACGTTCGTCGACCAGATCGAGATCGACTATGCGCAGCTGTTCGCGTGGATGGCGCTTGCCACGTCGAACCAGTCGTCCATCATGTACATCACCGTGAGCAACGTTCCAACGACGCTGGAGACCTACCCGAACGGGACGCGCTGCCCGACCGCCTGCCAGTTCCGGGCGTTTCCCATGATCCGCATCAAGAACGCCAGCGTCCTGGGGCGTCCCTTCACGCTGGCCAGCAACCTGCCGCTCTACGTGAAGGGCAACTACAACTCGACCGCCAACTGGCAGCCCTCCGCGCTCATCGGAGATGCCTTCACCTGGCTCTCGCCAGGCTGGGATGATGCCACGCGGCTCAACCGCCCGGCCGGCGCCGGTACGGTGACCGGCGGCGTGACGCGCTGGACGTACGCGGCGTCAGCGGCAACGGCGAACACCACGATCTACGCCGCAATCCTGGCGGGCCACGGCGCGACGCCATTCGACTGGGTCGCTCCTGGAGCGGTGCCGGCCGGCTGCAACTTCACCGGCACCGGCTCGCAGGCCTACTTCTACGGCGGCGGGCTCGAGAACTTCCCCCGGTTCCTCGAGGACTGGGGCGGCGTCACCGCGTTCTACCGCGGCTCGCTGGTGTCGATCGCGTACGCCCAGAAGGCAACAAACTTCTGCGGCTGGTCCGGCGCGTACTACGCGGCGCCCACCCGAAACTGGGCCTTCGACACCCGGTTCCAGGACCCCGCCAACCTTCCCCCGGGCACCCCGGTGGTCGGCAGCGTGGTGCAGACGGCGTATCGCCCGGTGTACGAGTGATCGCCGCGCTGTGGGGCCGGGTAAACCGGCGCGGCATGACGATGATGGAGTTGCTCATCGTCATCGTGATGATCGGCATCATGGCGGCAATGGTGGTTCCACGCCTCCGGGCATCTCCGCGACGGATGGTGCAGGAGTCGGCGAGGCAGCTGGCACGTGACATCGACCTGGTGCGTTCGCGCGCCCTGGTCAGCAAGCGCGCGACGCGGCTCAAGCTCGTCGGCACGTCGGCGTGGATCGGCTATCGCGACGTCGAGGGCGACGCGCGTAATCAGTGAGCTCACCGCCGAGGCGGATTCGATGCGCGGCTTCGGCCAGCGTACGCTGGACCCGCAGGTGCTGCTCGGACGTGGGTCGGCCACCGCCCTGGCCGGCTGGCCGGCTGGCGACCCGACCTCGTTCACCGGCAGCCGCCTCAACTTCAAGGGCAACGGCATGACGCTGCCCTTTGGCACGCAGGGCATCATCTACCTCAGGCACCGCGACGATCCGTCGGTGGTTGCCGCCGTCACGGTCACCGGCGCCGGTTCGGTGCGGGTGTGGATCTACAGGGGGGGCACATGGCAATGAACAAGCGCGGCTTCACGCTGATCTCGGTAATGATCGCAGTCGTGATCATGGCGGTCGGCGTCCTGGCACTGTCGAAGACCTTGACCGGTGCCATGCAGGCAAACACGCGCGCGGGGCTGCGGACCGTCGCGCTCGACATCGCGCGGCAGCGGATGGAGTTCCTCCGCGGCCAGCGGCCGCAGGACATGGCCGATTTCGCCGAGGCGAGCGGCACGGACGTGAATGAAACGGGCACGGTCGTCAATGGCGGGAAGTACCGCCGCACCGTCCTCGTCACTGACGTGCGGGCGAACCTGGTGAGCGTGACGGTGCGTGTCGCGTATCCCGACGGGACTTCCCCGGTCGAGCTCATCACCTACGTGTACACCGGCGCGGTGACCTGATCATGACACTCTCCACGCTTGGTCGTCGGGGCATGACCCTGATCGAGATCATGATCGCGATGGTGGTGGGCGTGATCGTCATGGGCGCGGCAATGTCGTTCACCATCACGACCTTCCGCGGTGTCGAGGGCACCAACCTGCGCGAGGATGTCTTTCGCACCGGTCGGTTCCTCGGTGCGTCGCTCGAGCGCGACGTGGCGCAGGCGGGCGTGGCGATCCACAGCCAGCCGCGATTCGGCACCCTGCTGGCCAAGGGCGATACGCTCGTGATCATCAGCGTCCCCTACGATTCGCTGCAGTCGCCACCGTTCCCGGCCGGGCTGGGCCTGGCGCCGGTGTACAGCATGCCCACGGGCACCGCCACGCCGGCCACGCCCGGCCTCGGGAGCTGCGGCACCTATTGCGTTGACGTCCAGGTGGCTGCGGCGATGCCGACAGATACGCTGCAGTTCGGCGTCGGCAACATGATCCAGATGAACGTGGACAGCGAGCGCCGGTTGCTCAACGTCACGGCCAAGCGGAACATGGGCGGCGGTCGCTACCAGATCACCTTCTCCGCGGGCGATACGCTGTTCCTGCACCCGGCCGACTGGGCGCGCGATCCCGCCAGTGCGCTGAACCTCCAGCTGCGGCCGGCCGAGACCTCGTTCCAGAAGATCACCCCGGTGATGTACTACCGGAACGCACAGAAGCAGATCATGCGCAGCACCGGCCTGACCGCAGGTGGTGCGCCGATCGCCGAGGCCCTCGCCGACAGCGTCATGGCGTGGGATGTCTGGCTGTTCTTTTCCGACGGTGACTCCGCCAAGATGGCGGACCCGACCGACGGCGACCTGACCAACGACTACGGCGACCTCGCGAGCGTCAAGATCACTGCGACGCTCAAGAACGTACGTCGCGACCGCAACACAGGCACGGCGGCACAGCGGACCTTCGAGTGGCGCTACTCGCCCCGCAACCTGGCGTACGAGCGGAACCAGTAGGCAACCGCGGAACAACCAGAAGCGGAACCAGAAGCGGATGGAAACAGGAGCGGAGGAACCAGCGGCGGGGCTGCCGCTCTGTTTCTCCGCTCTTCGCTTTTTCTCCGCTCCTGAGCCCTCCTTGACTTAAGCTAGCAGAGTGATATCATATAGGTATCACCCTAGCTGGAGTCTACGATGGTCCGTGAACGCCCCCTCCGCGCCGCCAATGGCTTCGTCGCCCTCCTGGTCATTCTGGTGCGTGGCCGCCCTCGCCGGCTTGAGGCTGCTGGGAGCGGTGCAGGACGCGCGCTCCGCGGCGGGCAATAGCCTGGATCGTGCTCCTGGCGCTGGCCTTCGTCTGCCTGCCGGGCCTGTTCGTGGTCAACCCGAACGACGCCCGGGTGCTGACTCTCTTCGGTAAGTACATCGGCACCGTGAAGGAGGCCGGCTTCTGGTTCGCCAACCCCTTCGCGGTGAAGACGCCACATCTCGCTGCGAGTCCGGAACTTCGAGACCGCCAAGCTCAAGGTGAACGACGCGCATTCCAACCCGATCGAGATCGCCGCGATCGTGGTGTGGAAGGTGGTCGAGACCGCCGAGGCGATGTTCGAGGTGGACAACTACGAGGAATACGTCCGGATGCAGAGTGAGTCGGCGCTGCGTGCCCTGGCCTCGAGCTATCCCTACGATGCGCACGAGGCTGAGCGCCGTGGCGCTCAGCACGCACACGTCCGAGGTATCGAAGGGCCTGCTCGAGGCGCTGCACGAGCGCCTGGCCAAGGCGGGCGTCGAGGTCACCGAGTCACGCATCAGTCACCTGGCCTACGCACCGGAGATCGCCTCGGCGATGCTCCAGCGCCAGCAGGCGAGCGCCATTGTGGCCGCGCGCTACAAGATCGTCGAGGGTGCGGTCGGCATGGTGGAGAACGCGCTGGAACTGCTGTCGCAGAAGGGCGTCGTGCAGCTGGATGAGGAACGGAAGGCCGCGATGGTCAGCAACCTGCTGGTCGTGCTCTGCGGCGAGCGCTCCGCCCAGCCGGTGCTCAACACCGGCACGCTGTACGCCTAGTCGTGGCGGAGCGTAAACCCTTCCTGCTGCGCGTGGACCGCGACCTCCTGGACGCGGTCCAGCGCCTGGCCGACGACGAACTGCGGAGCCTGAACGGGCAGATCGAGTTCCTGCTCCGCGAGGCGGTGCGGCAGCGGGGACGGGAGAAGAAGCCCTAGACCAGCTTCCGGAGCTTCTCGATCCCGTCCCGCAGTTCCGCCGCGATCACCTTCGCCTTCTCCTCCAGGATGTCCCCGGCCTCGCCGCCCGTGCGATCCGCCTTCACCTTGTAGTCGGCGAGCTTCTCTTCCCACTTCGCCCACTCGTCCTTCGCGTCGGCCTTGGCCAGGTGCAGCTTCACCTTCAGCTCATCGATCTCGGGCTGCAGGTCCTGGAAGATCTTCTCGATCCGCGCACGCCATTCCGGCGGTGGTGTCGTCTCGTCAGTCATGTTTCCTCACTCCCAGGCAATTGGTTACCTCACGTCTTCACGTCTTCATGTCACAGATACGGCTGCCCCAGCCTCACCACGCCGCCCCGCAGCTTCTGGAAGAGTCTCTGCCGCTGCCAGTCCGCCGGCGTGTACGGCTTCCCCGTCGCGATCTTGCGCTGCACCACCGCACTCAGCTCCTGCGCCAGCGCCGCGTCGTAGCACTCCACATTGTACTCGAAGTTGAGTCGCAGGCTCCGCGGGTCCCAGTTGGCCGAGCCGATCATCGACCACGTCCCGTCGACCACCATGATCTTGGAGTGGTCGAACGGGGGCTTCGAGAAGTAGACCCGCACGCCCCACCGCAGCACATGCCACAGCTGCGCGATGGCGGCCCAGGTCACGATGGTCAGGTTGTTCTTCTCCGGCAGCACGAGGTCCACCCGCACCCCGCGCATCGCGGCGACCCGGAGCGCGTCGATCAGCGGTTCATCCGGCAGGAAGTACGGCGTGACGATCTGCACCGTGTGGTGCGCAATGGACAGCGCACTCAGGATCGTGTCGTGCAGCGTCTCGAAGTCCTCGTCTGGCCCGTCGGGAATGCCCCGGGCCACCACATGCCCCGTCGCCTCGAGCGGCGGGTACCAGGCCGGACCCTCCAGCACTTCCTTCGTGGTGAAGTGCCAGTCGAAGGCGAAGGTCTCCACGAACTGGCGCACCACCGGGCCCGGTGATCCGCGCATGAATGTCCTGTGTCGGTTCCTTCGACGGCACCGCCAGCACGCACCCCTCGCGCACGTTCATCCCGCCGACGAACCCGATGCGGCCATCGACCACCATGATCTTCCGGTGGCTGCGCAGGTTGAAGTACGGATTGGCGAGGGGAAAGATGTGCGGCAGGAAGCGCGCATTCCGGACGCCGCGCGCGGTCAGGACGCCCGTGATGGGCGGCTTGCTGTAGCGCGCCCCCACCCCGTCGATCAGCACCCGCACCTCGACACCGCGTGCCGCCGCGCGCGCCAGGGCGTCGGCGAACTGCAGGCCGGCACGGTCGTGGTCGAAGATGTAGCTCGTCATGCCGATGGTCGTCGTGGCGGCATCGATCGCAGCCAGCATGGCGGGATACGCCTGGTCACCATCGATGAGTGGCTCGACGGTGTTGCCGGGCATCAGCGACTGGCCCGACGTGGTGCCCACCGCCGTGGCGAGCGCCCCGAACCGGGTCGGCATCGTCGCGGGAAGGAAGGTCGCCTCTTCCTGCTTGAGTGCGATCTCCTGGGTGAAGTCCTGGGCCAGCGCATTGCCGCGGCGCATGCGCCCCGCACGCCGCCGAATCCGGTTGATGCCGAGCAGCCAGTACAGGATCGCGCCGACAAATGGGGCCAGCCACACCAGTCCCGCCCAGCCGATCGCCGCGCGCACGTCGCTCTTGAAGAGGACGATGTGCGCCGACGTGCCCAGCGCGACAAGGATGCCGAGCGCGGCGAGCAGTGTGGGCCAGAGGGGACCGATGGATCCGAGCAGGTCGTCGAGGGTCATCCGCCGGGAAGAATACGCTATTATCCTCCCCGAATCGACGTGCCCGCCAACCCGGAGCCATGCATGGGTCGCATTCGCATCATTGGTGTCCCGCTCGACCTCGGTGCCAGCCGCCGCGGCGTCGACATGGGGCCGTCGGCCCTGCGCATCGCCCAGCTCGAGGCGCGGCTCGAGGCCCTGGGACACGAGGTGGAGGACACCGGGAACATCCGCGTACCGGAGCGCGAGGCGCTGCCCAACATCAACACCGCCCTCGACCTGCTCCCCGCCATCACCGAAGTGTGCCGGGTCCTGAGCGAGCGCACCGCGGCGGCGGTTCGCGACGGGTTCGCACCCCTTGTGCTCGGCGGTGATCACTCGCTGGGCGCCGGTTCCGTGGCTGGCGTCGCCACGGCGTTCGCCGAGCGGAAGGAGCGCATCGGGCTCATCTGGCTCGACGCCCACGGCGACCTCAATACCCCCACGTCATCCGAGACCGGCAACGTCCACGGCATGCCTGTCGCCCACCTCGTGGGGCACGGTGACCCCGCCATGGTGAACCTGGCCCATCCCGCCCCGGCCATCCTGGCGAAGCACACCGTGCTCGTCGGCGTGCGCGACCTCGACCCCGCCGAGCGGGCGAATATCCGTCAGTTCGGGGTCAAGGTCTTCACCATGCGCGATGTCGACGAGCGCGGACTCAAGGACGTGATGCGCGAGGCCATCGACATCGCCTCGAACGGAACGGCGGGATTCCACCTGTCCTGCGATGCCGACTGGGTCGACCCGGCTCAGGCCCCCGGCGTCGGCACGCCGGTCCGTGGCGGTGCCACCTATCGGGAGGCACACCTCGCCATGGAGATGGTAGCCGATGCGGGCAAGCTGGTATCGATGGATATCGTGGAGATCAACCCGGTACTCGACTCGATGAACCGCACTGCGGACTTGTGTGTGGGACTTGTTACGAGCGCGTTCGGCCTGCGGATTCTATAAACGGCGGGAAGCGGGAAGAAGACCCTTCAAAGACCGTAGACTGCCGTCAACCCGACCATCCTCGGCGCGCTCGGATTTCGTTCCAGCACATCGGTGTAGAAGGTATTGAACAAGTTCGACACCTTCAACTGCCACAACACCCCCACCAGCCTCTGCTCAAGCCGCACATCGAACACGAGGATGTTCTGCCGTGGGTCGAGCGGGAACGCGAGTACCTCTTCCGCCACTGTCCGGTAGTGAACGTCGACGCCGGCACGACCCTGCAGCGTCGTCACGGTGCCCGTCACGTTGAATTTCGACCGATATGGCAGCGGCCGACCGGTATCCAGGTCCTCGCTGTTCAGGTACAGGAACGTCGCCGCGACGTTGAGCCAGCGCGGATTGATCGTGGCATTGGCGCCAACGTCGATGCCGAGCACTCGCGCATTGGAGATGTTCTGGAACTGGAACACGAGCGGGATCTGGCCGGGAATGGCAGAGGGGCCGATCAGGTTGTAGTACCGGCTCCCGAACACCGCGGCGTCGACCTGCACCTTGTTCCACAGCACCGCGTTCGTTCCCACCTCCGCCGACCAGGAACGCTCACCCTGCAGCGTCGGGTTCGGGAGTACCTGGAAGCCGAACTGGAAGGTGTTCACGAACTGCTCGATGGCACTGGGCGCCCGGTACCCTGCCCCGATCGAACTGCGGAGGGTGACGGCGTGCGACAGCCGGAGTGAGGCGCCGATCTTGGGGCTCACCACGAACTCCGAGAGCGCGGTGTTGGCGTTGTGATAGTCGGCACGCATGCCCGCCTCACCCCGCAGGTTGCCGCTGAACCGCATCTCGTCCTGGACGAACATCGCCGCGTCCACGATGTGCGGCGACCCGATGAAGTTCGAGCTGACGGACGTAAAGGCCCCGTCGGCACCCAGTGTGAGGCTGTTCTTCGGGCTGAGGGCCTGCGTGAGCGCCACCACCATCCCCGGCTTGATCGCGGCGTGGTGATCCTGGTTCTCGGTAAAGTGGTTCTGCGACGAGTTCCAGGTGAGGAACGGGCTGAACTTCAGCAGCGTCCTCGCCGTGGCCACCGCCGCTACCGTCGCCCCCGAGAGGAACACCTGGTCGCGGGCGTAGTCTCCCAGGAACTGGGGGGACACCTCGTATGGCAGGCTGTCGGCGCGCCAAGTGAGGAATTCCTGCGACTTCTCGTTGGTGTAGAGGGCGAAGGCATCCCACTGGTGCGCGGCCGTCGGCTTCGACTGGAACTTGAGGCGCGTCATCCAGATGTGGTTCTGGCCGTTCTGGGTGTATCCGTCGGTGCCCTGGTACCCGACGTACGCGCGGGCGCCCACCGGACCGAGCTGTCGTCCATGCTGCAGTTCCAGCCCCTGCGAGTTCAGCAGTCCATCGTTCCAGCGATATCCCGACGGCACGTCATAGGCAGCGAAATTGGCCCTGGCCGAAGTGGTGGGCTGGCTGTTCACCGGCGTGGTGATCAGGTTGACCACGCCACCCAGTGCATTGCTGCCGTACAGCGCCGAGTAGGCCCCCTTCACCACTTCGGTCCGTGCGAGGTCGATGACGGGCAACGCCCGGAAATTGATCTCGCCGCCATCGGCGGTGAGTGCCGGGTGCCCATCCACCAGCATGAGGACCCGACTCCCGACACCGCGCGCAAAGCCGGTGGAACCGCGGATGTCCATCTGGTCGGGACCGTTGAACGTCACCCCTGGCACGAACTCGAGAGCCCGGTTGAGGAAGGTGACATTGCGGCTGAGGATCTCGCTGAAGGGCAGCACCGACACGCTCGCCGGCGTCTCGGCGCGGCGCTCCGAGAGGCGGCTCGCCGTGACGACGATCTCCTGCAGGTCGAGCGGCGTGCGATGCATCGAGATCGCGAGCGTCCGGTTCTCGCCTGCGGTGAGCGTCAACCCGGGAATGCTGTCGGCCGCATAGCCGATGGCGATGACTCGAACGGTGTGTGGTGTGACCGGGACACCGGAGAGCGAAAACTGTCCCTCTCCATTGGTGACGGTACTGAGGAGCGTACCGCGGACCTGCACCGACGCTCCCTCGACGGCGACGCCGGTCTCCGCATCGCGGACGACGCCGTTGATTGAGGCGGTCTGCGCGCTGGCGCCCGAGGCAGCCAGGAGCAGGACACCCAGCGCCAGAGCGACACGGGCGAGGGAAGTCCCTCGCCCGTTACCCACGAAGTGCGGCGTGTTCATCTCGCACCCACTGCGCAATCGTCAGTCCCGCTGGAGCACCGTCACGGTGCGCTGGCCGAGACAGATGGTGTTGACCGTCACGACATTTGAAACATCGGTGAACGTCCCGGTGCACTGGATGTCCTGCGGTGCGCCGCCAGCGATGGTGACGGTGCCATCCTGCGTAAAGGTGCCGTCACTGAAGGCCGCGTAGGTGCCGGTAGTTACGGTCTCGATGGCCGGGATGTTGATGTTGTAGTTCGTGGTGGTGAGGACCGCGGTCGCGCCCGGACCCACGGGCTGCGGATTCGGCGTGTCGCCCGGAGCACCCTGCCACAGGCCAGTCACCGTGTAGTCGCCCGTCAGATAGACGCGCGTCGGCCCGTTGTTGTCATCGCTGCAGGCGGCGAGCGTCACCATCGCTGTCAGCGCAAAGAGCGCCGCGCCCACAGTGGCTCCCCTTCGAGTCAATCGCATACAGTAGCCTCACAATGGAATAGTCACCGGGCAGCACCACGGGGGCGCCGCAAGAGCCCGCAATATAGCAAGGACGGGGTCCCGAGGGACCCCGTCCGGATACGTTGCACCACGCCCTTCCTAACGCGTCGGGTCGGTTACGCTGGCGTCAGCCGCGCTGCCCTGACCCGCCAGCGGGATCCTTCACGACCACGGACTGCCGCTTGCGGCGCGCCGCCGTATACCCCTCGAGGTGCAGCGCCATCGCGGCGGCGCGGCGCGTCATGTCCTCGACGCTCGCCAGCGCCGAGGGCAGCGGGTGCGTTCCTGGTTCGCCGCTGATGTCCGTGAACGAACGGCGCGCCGTGCTCAGGATCGCATCCATCATCGCGCCGAAACCGCGCGCCGTGTCCGCGTCGACGGGTGTGGAGCGGGTCGAGCGACGATGCGCCTCGAGCAGGCTGTCCTGCACGCGCTGCTGCGCCGCCTCCGCCTTCCGGCGCGGACGCTCGTCGGACGCGAAGATGATGCAGCCCAGTTCCATCCCGTCATCGCCCGGCACCGGATCAGCCCGCACCGCGAGCGGCACCCGCTCACCGTCCGGCGTCGTGAGGAGCAGCTCCCCGGCCCACGGACGCTGCTCCGCCCGCACCGCCGTGAGCATGGCGTTCACCGCGCCGTCATCTCCCAGCAGCCGCGACAGGTCCTCGGCCGACGTCAGGTCGGTGGGCATCGGCCCCAGCAGTGCCCGGAAGGCGTCGTTCACCAGCACGACCTGGCCCGCGCGGCTCATGATGAGCGTGGGTTCGGACGCGAGCTGCACCACCTGCATCATGCGCGAGAACTGCTCCTGCGCGATCAGCACCCGCACCGCCTGCACCTGCTGCACCATGTCCACCAGCGACGAGCGGATCGCGCGCGCCGTGCCCTCTTCGGACTCGGTCCACGGCCGGCAGGAGCCGCGCGTCACCTCGGTCCACACCGCGAAGGAGCGTCGCGGCGACAGCTGCTTCGGGTCATTGGGGTCGACCGGCTTGCGCGGGTCACCGGCCCACCGGATCGTCTGGTGCTGTTCCGGACGGAACCAGAGCAGGTAGTCTCGCGACCTGGCCGACAGCGCGATGGCCATCACGCCGGCAGCCGCTCCTGCGATGTGCCGGAGGGTTGGCTCCGAGCGACTCATCGCGTCACTTCGCACCACCGGCTCGCCGGGATGCTGCTCCTCCAGCCAGCGCACCACGGCCCGGATGTCGTCCGACGACGGCACTTCGCCGGTGGTGATGAGGGCCCCGTCGTGCACCAGCGCAGCACCGGTCGCGCGCACGGTCTGCAGGAGCAGGTGCGGCGTGGCGAACAGCGCATTGCGCCAGTCGCCGGTGGTAGCCAGCGAGTCCACCACCTGGTCCTCCAGGGTGCGGACGATGTGTTCCGTCTCGGTCGCCGCGACGCTGTCGAGAGCCGCAAGACGCGCTGCCACCATCTCGGACAGGATACCGGCGGCGGCGCGCACCTCGTACGGCAGCCAGCGGGGCGCATAGTGGTGACAGGCAATCAGGCCCCAGAGCCGGTCGCCGATGGCGAGCGAGGTCACCAGCGTGGCGCGAACACCCATGTTCGAGAGGTATTGCAAGTGCAGCGGCGACATGCTGCGGAGCGAGGACATCGACATGTCCACTTCCGCTCCGGTGATCGGTGAGAGCCGCGGGAAGAGCTGCGCCGGCTGGTACGAGACATCGACCAGCACGCGGACCCGGTTGCGCAGGTAGAGCTCGCGTGCCTGATGCGGAATGTCGCTCGAGGGATAGTGCAGGCCGAGGAAGGGCTCGAGGTCGTTGAGGCGCGCCTCGCCGACGATTTCGCCGTGTCCCTCAGGATCAAACTTGTACACCATCACGCGATCGTACCCGCAGAGGGCGCGCATGACGCGCACAACCTCGCCATACAGGGCCGCATGGGATGGCGCCACGCTGATGGCAGCGATCCCATCGGTGAGCATCTGGGATACCTGCCGCGCCACCTCAGCGGCCGAGCGTCCTGCCGGGTCGGGCGCCACCGGCTCGAGCTCAACGGCGATGCCCTCGCGGGGAAGCCGGTGGATCATCGCCTCCAGCGTCCGGACCCCATTCTCATCCTCGGCACGGGCCACGGCAGGCACGATCCCCGCCAGCTCGTCGCTGTGCCGAAGGCGGCGGATCAGCAGACCGAGCTCAGGGTCCAGGGAATCGATGGTCTTGCCCAGCGGCGATGCCCCCCACGAACCCAGGATCGCCTCGGCATTCGAGGAGGCCTGCAGGACGCGCAGGTGCTCAGGATGCAGGATCAGCAGGACCCCGTGCGGCTGAACGGAGCCGGGGAGCTGAATGAGTTCCCGATCGCAGTTGGTAAGGTCAGCCGTGCCAAAGGCAGGGCTTGGATGGTTACCGGACATAGGCTCGTATGTAATGCCGCGTTGACACCGTCATGTCAAGACACATGACGCAGATTCAGGTCGGGGCAAGCCAATCTTGAGGGACGAGCATGGCGCGGAGCGCCTGGGCCAGGGCATCGGACTCCATCGCGGCATCGGTGTCCCACCGTGCCAGTGGGGGGAGGCTCATGAGGACGCTCTCAGTCCGGGCTCCACTCTGGAGACCGAAAGTAGTGCCCCGGTCGTGCAAAAGGTTGAATTCAACATAGCGACCGCGCCGGAACAGCTGGAGCCGGCGCTCGGACTCGCCGTAGGGGGCTCCGCGCCAGCGGTCCACGATCGGACCATAGGCCTCGGGCAGCACCCGACCCACCGCACCCGCGAACGCCATCAGCGGCTCAAATCCGTGTTCGGCCACTCGCAGGTGGTCAAAGAAGATTCCCCCCACACCACGCGCCTCGTTGTCCCGATGGGTGTTCCGGAAATACCGGTCGCACCACCCCTTGAACCTGGGGTAATACCCCGCATCGTGGCGGGCACACGTCTCCGCCAGCACCCGATGAAAGTGCCGGGCGTCGTCTGGCGTCGGGTACGTCGGCGTCAGGTCGGTCCCGCCCCCGAACCAGGCATCGATTACGTCGCCAGCGGGGTTGGTGAGCTCGAAATAGCGGACATTGAGGTGCACCGTGGGGATACGCGGACTCCGGGGATGCACCACCAGGCTCACGCCAGTTCCGAAGAACCGGCAGCCCTCGGCGGCCTCAGGTGGCAGCGCCAGTCGCACGGCGAGCTCCCGGTCGAGCGCTCCCTCGACCGCCGATCGGTTGACCCCTGCCCGCTCGAAGGTGCTCCCCTCGTCGAGGCGCCGGGACACGCCGCCACCGCCGCCAGGACGCTCCCACACCTCCTCGACGAACATCCCGCCCTCGTCGGCGCTGGCAAAGAACGCCGTGGCAGCATCGTGCACCGATGCCGCCCAGGCCGTGGCCTGTTGCCGCATCGTGGTCTCGGCCAGCACCTCGTTCATCGGCTGCGCCATTCCTTCACCGCATCGATGAACGCCCGAGCATTGGCCACTGGCGTATCGGGAAGGATGCCGTGGCCGAGGTTGGCGATGAGCGGCCCCGTCCCGAAGGCATCGAGCATCGCATGCGCGCGCTGGCGGATCTCCGCCGGCGTACCATAGAGCCAGCATGGGTCGAAGTTGCCCTGGAGCGCCTGCTGCGGCCCAAGCTGCCGGCGCGCGGTCGCGGGTGCCACATGCCAATCCACCCCGACGACGTCGGCCTGGGTGGCTTCCAGGATTTCGGATAGCGCCCAGCCCGCGCCGGGGGAGAACACGATCACCGGCGCGCCCGCGGTCCGTGCAATTGCCACCGCCTTCGCCAGGTACGGCAGCGCGAAGGTGCGATAGTCGTCGGGACCCAGTGCGCCAGCCCACGAATCGAAGAGCTGCACCACCTGGGCGCCGGCCTCGACCTGGGCACAGAGGAACCGGCCCACCGCTTCGGCAAGACGGCCGAGCAACTGGTGCGCCAGCGCCGGTGCCTGCACCAGCACTCGCTTCGCCACGCTGAAGCTCTTGGTGCCCTGGCCCTCGATCATGTATGAGGCCAGCGTCCACGGCGCGCCGGCAAACCCGATCAGGGGAACCCGGCCGTCCAGCTCGCGACGGGCCAGCCGGATGGCGTCGGTGACGTACGCGAGCGCGCCGTCGGCCATCGGGTCGCGCAGCTGCGCCAGCTCGGCGGCCGAGCGGATGGTGCTGCCGAAGCGCGGGCCCACGCCCTCATCGACCGTGAGCGGCATGCCCATCGCTTCCGGGATGACCAGGATGTCGCTGAAGATGATCGCTGCGTCGACGCCCACGAGGTCGACCGGCTGGAGCGTCACCTCCACTGCCAGCTCCGGCGTCCGCACCATGGTGAGAAAATCGCTGCGCGCCCGCACAGCGCGGTACTCCGGGAGATATCGTCCCGCCTGGCGCATCATCCACACCGGGGGTCGCTCCACTGGCTCGCCGGCGCATGCGCGCAGCAGCAGTTCGTTCTTCTCGACCGCGATCATGAATAACTCGGCAGCAAGGAGTGAATGGCCGCCGCAACGGCCGGGACCGCGGGTGATGCCGCCACGGCGTCCGGCGGCCAGCCGTGGCGGGTCGCCTCATCGGCCGTGGTGGGCCCGATCACCACGAGGGCGGGTCGCTCGCAGTGCTCGAGCGACGCGATCAGTCGCGCCACGCTGGGGCTCGTTACCACCACGACGTCGGCAGCGGCCATCACCGCCTGCGCGCGGCTCGGCTCGGCCACGACGGTACGATACGCCTCCACGACGTCCACGACGCGACCGGCATCGCGGAGCCGAGTCACCAGCTCATCGCGATGCAGGTCACCGCAGGGAAACAGCACCGGTGACTGCACCCCGTGCCGCAGCATCGTCTCGGCGAGCGCGGCGCCAAGACCGTCGGTGCTCCGGTCGCGCGGCAGCACCTCGATCCGGGGAAACAGCGGCCGCAGCACTGCTTCGCATGCAGGGCTGGTCCACACCACCGGTGCCAAAGTCAGTTCGAGGTCATGCTGAGCCACTACGCGCGCCACCGCCCCGGCGGCACGGGGCGACGTGATGCACACCGCCGCGTATTGGTCGAGCCGACCAAGCGCTTCCTCGAGCAGCGTCGGGTCGATGGCCCCGGTGAACGAGATCAGCGGCCACGCAGTGAACTGTGCACCGTCCGCTTCCACTGCGGCGCCGAGTCCTGCCAGCGCTCCCGCGGCACCGGTGAAGATCACGCGCGTGCGGCTGCTCACGGTCGCCCCCGGCCGGCCGCCAGCCCGAGCTCGTCGAGGATGCGTCCCGCACCCTTGTCGCGGAGCTCCGCCGCGAGTTCGCGACCGAAGGTGTCGGCATCATCGCTGCCGCGCACGGAGCGGATCACGTCCGCTTCCGCCACCTGCCGCCCATCGAGGGATGCCACTCGCGCCCGGCAGCGCATCGACCATCCCTTGGCATCCTCGAAGACCGCCAGCGCCGCCACGGGCACCTCGCAGCCTCCCTCGAGGTCATGCAGCATCGCCCGCTCGACCTGCACACAGAGCGCACTCCGCTCGTCGTGCACCGCGCGGCGGACCGCGTCGATGGAGCTGATGTCATCGAAGCGTGCCGTTACTGCCATCGCCGCCTGTCCCGGCGCCGGGAGCATGAGCTCGAACGAGAGCCGCTCCGAGATGCGCTCCTCCATGCCCAGCCGTATCAATCCCGCCGCTGCCAGCACCGTCGCGCTCCAACCTGCATTCTGTTCGAGCTTGGACAGCCGGGTGCCCACGTTGCCGCGAATCTCGGTAATCACCAGGTCGGGCCGGGCCCGGAGCAGTTGCGCGCGCCGCCGCAGGCTGCTGGTGGCGATCGTTCCGCCCGCCGGGATGTCGGCGAACTTCCCACCGCGGGTCACCAGGGCATCGCGCGCGTCCTCGCGCGCGCTCACCGCGGCGACCAGGATGCCCTCTGGCAGTTGCGTCGGCAGGTCCTTGAGGGAATGCACTGCGAGGTCGATGCGCGAGGCCAGCATGGCCTCATCGAGCTGGCGGGTGAACAGCGCGGGATCGGCCAGCTGCCCGATGGACGCCTCGGCGTGGATATCGCCGGTGGTGCTGATCTCGATGATCTCCGTGGCACGGCCCCGGCGTGCAAGGGCTTCGCACACCCGGTTGGTCTGCCAGAGCGCCAGGGCGCTCGCTCGCGTGCCAATGCGCAGCACGCTCATTCCGCTTCGGCGGGAATCGCCAGGCCGTGCGCCCCGAAGAGGTGACGCAACGTGAGGGCCGCGGCCTCCAGCGACTCGCCCCGCTCGGTGGCACCCCGCAGCACCGTCATCGGTCGGGCCATCAGCTTCGCCACGATCCGTTCCGCCGCCCGGTCGAGGTCTGCCCCGCTCTTCGCCCCTACATAGCCCAGCTCACGGCGGCACACCGCCGTCAGTGCCTGGTGCAGGGGACGCAGCGCCTCGCGCGCCACCTCGGCCCGGACCCATGCACTGTACGTCGCGAGCTCCTCCTGCACGATCGCCTCGGCGAGCGGTACCGCCGCCTGCCGCAGCGCCTCCGCCTGCGCCATCGGCAGGTGCAGTGCGTCGAGGTCGAGCAAGGTAATTCCCGGCAGCCCCCCGACCTCGGGCTCCACGTTCCGTGGCAGGGAGAGGTCGATCAGCATGAGTGGATGCCCCGTCGTGCCAGCATCATCCCGGCAGAAGCGGAGGGACGCGGCCCGCACCGGAGGCTGCTCCGCGCTCGTGGCGATGATGGCGATGTCCGCCCGGGCCAGTTCACGATGCAGCCGGTCGAACGTTGCGGCCCTGCCCCACAGGTCGCGCGCGAGCACTTCCGCACGCGGCAGGCTGCGGTTGATGAGCACGAGATCGGCGACGCCGAACTTGACCAGCTGGCGCGCCGCCCGCTCACCGGTCTTGCCGCAACCGACCACGATGCAGCGGCGCTTGGCGAGCGGCCCATGCCGCCGCGCGGCGAGCGACGCCGCCTCAGCACCCACCGAGTGGCGCCCTCCCACCAAACCCGTTTCGTGCTTCACCCGCTTCGCCGCGTGCAGGGCCGCACCGAAGAGCCGATGCAACGCCGTGCCCACCATGCCCGCGCGGGACGCGTCCCGGTATGCCTGCCGCACCTGCCCGAGGATCTGCGAGTCGCCCAGTACCTGTGACTCGAGGCCCGATGCCACACGCAGCAGGTGCGATGCGACCTCGTCGCCGTGCCGGCGCACCACCAGCGCCGCGAGGCCGTCGCGCTCATCCCCGTCCTGACCCGCCCAGCGATCCACCAGCTCGCACCACGCCTGTTCCAGCGCGCCCGGCGACTGGGCCTCCGACCAGGCGTACAGCTCGAGCCGGTTGCACGTGGACAGCAGCGCCAGCTCCCGCACCAGTGGTGACGGCGGCGCATCATAGAGCGCCGCCACCCTCGCGTCGGAGAGGAAGTAGCGCTCCCGAACCGTGATCGGGGCCTGCCGGAAGTCGAGTGCGACGGAGATCAGCACGCAGTCACCCGGTAAAGGGACCATTCAGTCGCACGACGGCGCGCGTCAGCGCCGTGGCGATGGTGACCCAGACGAGATACGGCGCGATCAGCAGGTAACCCCACGGCGACATCGACCCGGCGACGATGAGCATGGCCAGGATGGAGATCCAGAGGAGGTACGACTCCACGTACGCATGATCCGGCCGGTGCCGCCGGAAGAAGAGCCAGCTCCAGAGCATGTTGCACACGCCGTTCGCGACGAAGACGATCATGAGCGCACTGCGCGACATGCCCGACTGGCCGGCGCCCTTCCACGCCAGCACGAATGCGGTGCCGGCGCAGAGGAAGATCGTCGTCCACACCGGACCGAACGCCCAGTCGGGTGGCTTCCACGCGGGGAAGCGTCAGCTGACGGTACCACGCGTCCAGCGTGGTCAGCCAACCGCCCACCGCACCCAGCACGAGGCCCCACCCCAGTGCCAGGAGCACCGGGAACCACCAGGCGTCCGCGTGCATCACTGCGCACGCTGCCCTACCGCTGTCACGCCGGCAATGCGCCATGCCGCGGCCGCGAGCGCCTCGGCGCTGGCCGGCCGGCTCCATCCACCGGTACGGAGCGCGCGCTCCGCACGCACCACGAGGCGCGCGCGTCGTGCCGCCGTCTGTTCCACCGCGACGAGGCGACCATCCTCCTCGATATCGGCGACGTCATCGCGAAGCTGATAGGCCCAGCCGAGGTGATGGCCGAAGCGACCCAGGGCATCCAGCAGGCTGGTCGGTGCGCCGGCCACGAGCCCGCCGGCGCGTGCGGCGAACGCCGCCAGTGCCGTTGTCTTCCGGCGATAGAGTCGCCGCGCATCGCCGCTCAGCGCCTCGCCGGCCCGGTCGCGCAGGTCCATGGCCTGGCCGCCGGCCATGCCCGGCAGTCCCACGGCCGCGCCCCACTCGGTCGAGAGCTGCGCCACGTTGCCGGGGGAGCGACCCAGCAGCTCCACCGCGCGACCCAGCAGGCCCACGGCGATGAGGATGGCGGGCGCCGTGCCCACCTGGCAGTGTGTGGCCGGGCGACCGCGGCGGAGCGGCGCGTCATCCATGCAGGGGAGGTCGTCGAGCACGAGCGACGCCGTGTGGGTCAGCTCGATCGCCACCGCGGCGTGGAGTGCGTGATGCGGCGCCGTCCCACAGGCATCGGCCGCCGCGAGCACCAGCAGAGGGCGCCAGCGATGCGCCTCACCGCCGTTGGGATCGACGGCATCGAGCACCGCGTGCTGCATGCGCGGCGAGGCCCCGGCAAGCCCGGCGCAGGCATCGGCGAGACCCTGCTCGACGGCCGGAAGGTGCGCGGCGGCGAACGCCTTGAGCGAGGCGTCCTGCACCATCGCCCGGGACGGTAGCGTGGCGGCGCCCATCAGACCGGCACCAGGCCGCTCAGGTGCCCGATATTCTTGAAGAAGATGCGGAGGTGAACCAGTGGCTCCGCGCGCACGAGGCGCTTGTGCATGTAACCCTCGAAGGTGAGGCGCTGCACGTCGCGGTCGCGGCAGATGGCCACGAACCGTTCCCGGCGTCCGTCCGTGCTGTACCAGTAGCGTTGCATGATGCTGAGTACCCGGAACACCTGCCCATGCTGCCGCATGAAGGCGCGCCGGGCATTGGCCAGCTGGCGCGCATCCCGCTGCTCGAGCGCGGCGTCGATGGCATCGGCGGCGGCACGGCCACCCGCCATGGCGTAGTAGATCCCCTCTCCCGAGGCCGGCGCCACCACGCCGGATGCGTCGCCGGCAAGCACCACGTTGCGCCCGTTGTCCCACCGCTTGAGCGGCACCAGCGGAATGGGAGCACCCTCCCGGCGCATGGTGCTGACGCTCGTCAGGCCGGTGCGCTCGCGCAGGCGCGATACTGCGCCGCGCATGTCGAATCCCTTGATCATGCTGCCGGTGCCGATGCTCGTCGTGGCGCCGTGCGGAAACACCCAGGAGTAGAAGTCGGGCGAGAGGCCACCGTCGTAGTACACGTCGCAGCGGCTTGCCTCCTCGGTGTTCCAGGAGGCGGGTGACTCCACGATCTCGTGGTACGCGAACACGAACCGCGCATCCCTGGAACAGGGAATCGCGGTGCGGGCCACCGCCGACAGTGCCCCGTCGGCGCCCACCACCATGCGGGCGCGCACCTCCACGGTACGATCAGAGCGCGAATTACCATCGCGATACGTCACCGTGGCGGAACCATCGGCGTTGGTCGTGAGCCCGGTGAAGATGCCGGTGCGCCGCTCGGCACCCACCGCCACCGCCCGCTGCCGCAGCCACTCGTCGAACACTTCGCGATCGACCATGCCGACGTAGCCGTTCTCGATCGGGATATCCACCGCTCGCCCCACCGGCGACACCATGCGCGCACAGTCCACCCGGTTCACCAGGAGCGACGACGGCACGTCGAACTCGGTCATCAACTGCGGTGGCACCGCCCCGCCGCACGGCTTCACCCGCCCGTCGCGGTCGAGCAGGAGCACGGAGTGTCCCTTGCGGGCCAGGTCCCATGCCGCCGTCGACCCGGCAGGGCCACCTCCGACCACCAGGACGTCAACCTGCGGCTCTGTCATGCGTTCCCCCCAGCCAGTCCGTATCGCACCGCGGTGGCCCACGCGAAGTCAGGCACCATCCGCAACAGCCGCCGCGGCCGGTGCTTCCGCAACGCAACAATCCCCTCCAGTTGCTTCATCTCCACGCGGCTCCGCGCGAACTCCAGCCCGCGCGGGCCGAAGGTCGGCATCGCCCAGGCGATCAGCGGTCGGGCCCACCGGGGGGCGCGGCGCAGCGGCAGTCCGTTGGCGCCGCGCTGCAGGTTGCCGAGGAATCCACGCACGGCGGCGCGGCGATGGCCGCCTGACCCGAGGTCTGAGGTCACCAGCTCGTCCTCCAGCAGCGCCACGAGCTCGCGGCCGCGCGCGTTCCGCACGATCAGCCACTGGTCGCCCGCCCCCGCCATGTAGCCCACCGTCACGTCCGCCAGCGCGTTGGTGTAGTCAAAGCAGGCGCGACAGGTGAGCGGGAAGAAATCCGCCGGCAGGTCGGCGATCGGCAGCTTGATGAACGGGATCCGGCTGACACGACCGTCGTCAAACCGCAGCTCCACGTTGTAGTCGGGCTGGAACTCGCAGTACGTCACACGCTCCGGCTCCGGGGTGAGCCGGCGCAGGAACGAGTGGAAATTCTCCGTGGTGGTGTTGTCGCTGCATGGCGTCCCGATGATGTACAGCTTCTCGAGCCCGAGTTCCTTCTCGAGCGCGCGCAACGCATGCACCTGGCACGGGATACCGATCACCGCGATGCGCGTGAGGCCCAGCCGCGCCACCTCGTCGAGCAGTGCCAGCACCGGCGAGAATCCCATCTTCATGCCACGGCACTCCGCCATCCCGGCGGCGTCGCGCACCAGCACCGGGCGTGGCTTCCAGCGATCGGAGGCGTCGGCGGCCGTCGCGAGCACCGCCTGCACCGCCCCGGTCGCAAGCAACTGCTCGCCGATGCGGGTGGTGATCCCGCTCCACTGCGCGCCCGCCGACCGTCGTGCCAGGCGCGCACGGCGCATCTCGAGATAGGTGCCGAAGAGCGCCTCATCGCCCCGCGCGGCATCGCGCGCGCGACCATGGGCCTGCAGTTCCAGCTCAGCGTAGCGCGGGTTGATGAACTGGCAGGCACGGCCACAGCGCTCCGGCGCGCTCGTGCGCGAGATGCCGCAGTCGGTGCAGAGATCGCGATGACGCGGAAGCGGCAGCGGCGCCGCATCGAGCGTGGGGAGGCCGCGCACTGGAAAGAGTGCCGTCATGCGAGCGACGCCATGAGGGCATCACCACCGTTCCGTGAGTCGACCAGCGACTCGCGCTTGCGACTCGAGGAATCCCACGCCAGCACCGCAGCCACGAGGAACAGCACCCCTTCCGCCGCGAACACCGACATATAGCCCCGCGCATCGGACCCGGAGACCGCGCGGCCGATGTCGCTGCCTGCCGCGCCGATGAACGACCCGATCGCGTACGCGATGGCCTGCGCCGCACCGAAGACGCCCATCCGGAGCCCCGCCTGGCCGCCGCGCGCGCGCACCATCATGCTGCCGATGGCGCCAATGGCGAACGTCCCGTTTGCGAGGCCCAGTGCCAGGACACTCCCGCGGAGCGCCCCGACGGTGCCAACCAGCGGAGAGATGGCGAGCGCCACGAATGCCAGCGCCGACGCAGCGCAGCCGAACGCGGCCCAGCGCGGCAGGCTGCCCCAGCGTGCCGAGAGCACCGCGGTGAGGACCATGCCGACGAGCATCCCGCCCTGGTGGACGCTCGTGATCCTGGTCGATTCCCCGGGCGTCAGCTGGAACACGCTGCCAGCGAACGGCTCCAGCACCAGGTCCTGCGCACTGTACGCCAGCATCGCCACGAACACGAAGATCGCGAAGCGGCGCGTGGCTGGATCGCGCCATGCCGTCGAGAGGGCGAACCGGAAGGACGATGAATCGGACGACGGCATCACCATCGGTGCCCGTCCGGCGCCCTCGAGGCCCGCGAGCGCCACCCAGGCCACCACGAACGCCATCACCGATACGCCGATGGCCACCAGCATGAGGCGGGAGAACGAGAACGGATCGATGAGCCGGCCAACCACGAGCGTCGTGACCACGAACCCGGCGATCATCATCAGCCACACGATCGCCGCCGCCCGCCCGCGCCGCTCGCCGCTGACCCGGTCGGCGAGCATGGCCAGCAACGGCGTCCCCGCGGCACTCACGCCCAGGCCGATGACGACGAAGGCCAGTGCTGCCGCCGCGAGGCCCAGCGCGCGGTGGGTCGGCACGAGCGCGATTGCCGCCACCGCATCCGCCCCACCGAAGCCGAGCAGCGCCATGCCCATCCGGATCACCGGCGTCCGCCGGCCACCAGCATCCGACCAGAAACCGAGGCGTGGCCGGAAGAACATCTGCACCGCGAAGTGCAGTGCCACGAGGGCACCGGGAATCGCGGCTGCGAGCCCGAGCTCGACCACCATGATCCGGTTGAGCGTTGATGTCATGAGCACGACGACGGCACCGATCGAGGCCTGCACCAGGCCAAGTCGCGCCACCCCGGTCCATGAGAGCTGGTTCACGAGACCGAACCCAGCGCCACGGCCGTGACCATCATGCCCGACACGTAGAGGGAGATACCGGTCTGGTTGTACCACGGCGCCAGCTCGCGGGGCCGTTGCAGGAGCCGGCGCATCAGCGGCACCTGGGCCACGGCGACCGCCGTCACGAGGAACGCGGCAACGGGGTGCGCGGTCAGCGCAAGCATCGCAATGACGACGACCTGCGGCACCAGCATCACCAGGCAGGCAACCTTCGCGGCACGATCGGGGCCGAGGCGCGCCGGCAACGAGCCGATGCCCATGCGGAGGTCGCCCTCGATCGACTTGAAGTCGTTCAGTGTCATGATGCCGTGCGCGCCGATGCTATAGAGCACCGCTGCGGCAAGGATCGCGGGACGCGGCACGGCGCCGTTCAGCATCAGCGCGGCACCGGTCACCCACGCGAGGCCCTCGTAGCTGAAACCGACCGCGGCATTGCCCCACCAGCCGTTGTTCTTGAGCCGAAGCGGCGGCGCACTGTAGATCCACGCCAGGAGAAGCCCCAGTGCGGTGGCACCAGCGGCGGCGCGGCCAAGCTGGAGGCCGACAATCATCGAGATGAGCGTGCCCGCGAGCGCGAGTGTCAGCCCCCATGTGCCCGGCATCCGCCCCGACGGAATCGGACGGCCCGGCTCATTGATCGCATCCACGTGCCGGTCGAACCAGTCGTTCACCGCCTGGCTGGTGCCGCAGACGAGTGGCCCCGTGAGCACGACCCCAAGCGCCAAGAGGCCCCAGTGCGAGGCCAGCGGCACGCCTGACGAGACCACGCCGCAGGCAAATGCCCACATCGGCGGGAACCAGGTGACCGGCTTGAAGAGCTCCAGCACCGTACGCGGCGCGGGAGTCCTGACGCTTTGCCCTGACTGTGTGACGGTTAGTACGTCAGCTACTGTCATGAAGGCTTTACACTATGGGATAAGCAATAGCCCGCGACCGAGTGGCCGCGGGCTCAGTTCTTCGGCGTGCTCTTCCGGCCCTTGTTGTTCGTGCCGTCCTGGTTCGATGCATCCGCAGCATCGGCGCCCAGGCCGTATCGCTTCAGCTTCATGTACAGGCTCTGCCGGCTGACACCGAGCACCTCGGCGGCCGACGTCCGGTTGTCATCGGTGGTCTCGAGCGCCGCCTCGATAAAGTGCCGCTCCACCAGGTCCGTCGTGTCGCGCACCAGGTTCTTGAGCGATACGCGACCCACGAGCGAAGTCAGTTGCTCCACCGCCTGGCTCAGGTCGCGCGCGCCGCGGGGGCTCGGCAGGAGCCGGCGGCCAACATCGCGAATGAGGAAACCCACCTGCATGTCGGCGGCTTCCAGCAGGGCGACGCTCGAGATCTCGACCTCACTGGAGGAGCCCAGATCGCCGCGGAGGGCGGTGCCGAACAGGCGCACCACACCGTGCTCACGCAGTGTCGCGAGCAGCCGACCGACGTCCGCCCCGGGGCGCCCCACCCACTGACCCAGCAGGCGGCCACGCGCCTGCTCCAGCGTGGGCAGTTCGACCATGTCGAGGAACGCGCGGTTGGCCATCAGCACGCGGCCGTCCGCGTCGCTGATGACGAACCCATCGGGCAGTGACTCGAGCAGCTTGAAGGCGGCACCGGCCGAGGCAGGACCCGCATCCGGGCCCGACTGATCGACCACCGGCAGCAACCGCACCAGGAAGAGCGTAGAGGTGTCCTGCCGAACGAGCGCCAGCGACAACGTGACGCTGCGGCCGGAGTTGGGCAGCCGCACGACAAGATCATCAGCCCGCCCATGCGAACGCACTGTCGCGAGCTGCTCGGCGACTGCCGGCTCGTTGGCCGTCTCGATATCGAAGGGAAAGGTCCGCCCGACGAGGCGCTTGACGGGCTGGTCGAACAGCTGTGCCGCCGCAGGATTCGCCTCGATCACCTTCTGGGTACCGGCGTCGATCATGAGCACCGCTTCGGTCGACACCTGGAACAGCAGGCGATAGCGCGTCTCGATGTGGCGCATCCGCCAGTAGTCGCGCTCGAGCGACTGCTGCGCCTCCACCAGGCTCTGCTGCAGGGCGGAGACGGCCCGCAGGTCGCGGCCGATCGCCACCACCTTGCCGGGCGCCTCGTCCATGCGCACGGCGGTGTAGACGATCGGAATGTCGGCACCGCTTGCCGACACGTGATTGACCTGGCGACGTCGCGAAACACCCTGCGACGCTGCCTCGGCCAGCATGTCGGTGATCTTCGCGCGGGACTCGATGGTAACGGTGTCGATCCAGCCGTGACCTAGCCACGCCTTCGACTCAACAAGTGGCTGATCGGACTGCCCCAGCGTGATGTCCCGGATGACTCCGGCACGATCAAGCACAAGGGCGATATCCGAAGCTGCGGTCAGGATCGACGTCATTGCCTGATTGGGTACCTCGTTCACGGTGTCAACTCGAACGCCGAACGGCTTAGCTAACCGACTCATATTAGTATGTTTACATGCCGTCAAGAAGTGCGGTCTACCTGCACCTTCTCCCGCCGGCCCCGCGTGCGTGGCGTTGCCTGCCCTAGCGAACGGGCCAGTTCAACCGCCGCCTTCGCGTCTTCCGCCCAGCCATCGGCCCCCACCCTCCCCACCAGCCCATCCCGATCCTGGACCAGTCTTCCGCCGATGATGGCGCGCACCTGGTGGTTCCGTCCACGGCGCCGGATGCTCGACAGCAGTCGCGTCAGCCCCTTCTCGGCGCGGTCGTTGGCCGCCGAGATCGCCACGACGTCAAACCAGCTGTCCGCGAGTGGCGCCACAAAGGCCGCCGTGTCGCGCGACGCATCGGCCAGCACAACATCCCATCCGTCCCGCTTCAGGAACTCCGCCACCATGCTGAGACCGAAGGTGTGCTGCTCACCGGGAACCGAGCCCACCAGTGCCCTGCCCCGGCAGCCCGGCTCGGCAACACTGTTGAAGTGCGGCCCGAGGCGGTGAGTGATGTTCTGGAAGCGGGTAACGGCTAGCGTGACATCGACGAAGGTGCAGCGGTCCTCGACCCAGAGCGTCCCAAGCCGTCGCGCCGCCGTGGTCAGCACGTCGAGGCAAACCTCCTCCGCGGTCATTCCCCGCTGCAGCAACCGCCACACACACTGTTCCGCCTCCTGATCCGCCATCGACGCCCACCGCCGGACATCCTCGGGGATCACCTCCGAGACATCCACCGGTAGGGCCGGTTCAGCCGGCGGTGGGGGCGCCCGCCTGGCCAGCGACCTGGCTGTGCGGGAAATGCTGGCCGCCACCATGGCCGTCATTGAGGAATTGTCGCCGAAAAAGAGATCCGGCACGGGACGCCCTCCTGAAACACCGGTGTGGGGCGAACTCCTTCGTGAGCAGCGTCTGAAATGGACGTCAAACGGGCGCCTGTCAAGCGGCAGCCACATCCGACACCGTCAACTTGGTGTCAGAAACTATTTACGTCAAGAGTGCTTGACGCCTCCGCATCCGCGCCGTAGGTTGGGACCGTTCCCCGCGCACGTGCCTTTTTCCTGGATTCTCTCCATGTCCGGACTGGCCGAGCCCGTCTACCAGATCCCGGTTTCCCCGACCTCCAGCCTGGGGGGCGCACGTCCTATATACACGCCTCAGGAGCGCTGGCGCCGGGACCATACGCCCTGGACCCTGGTCCAGGGCATCCTCGCGCCCGTCCAGTTTCTCGTGTTCCTGGTGAGCCTGGGCCTGGTGCTGAACTACCTGCGCACCGGCGAGGGGTACCGCGCGGCCGCCATCTCCGTGGTCATCAAGACGCTTACGCTCTACGCCATCATGATCACCGGCTCCATCTGGGAGAAGGCGGTCTTCGGTCGCTACCTCTTTGCCCCGTCGTTCTTCTGGGAAGACGTCTTCAGCATGCTCGTGCTGGCGCTCCACACTGCGTATCTCGCGGCACTCGCCGCGGGCACCTGGACGCCCAACGCCCTCATGCTGCTGGCCCTGGCGGCCTACGCGAGCTATGCGATCAATGCGGGCCAGTTCATCCACAAGCTCCGGCGCGCCCGCCTCGAACGGCCGACGACGGTGCCCGCATGACGGCTGTCATTCCTTCTCCCTGCTCGGCACCGCCAGCCGCCGTCCAGGGCGAGCTGCCCGTCCTCCGGGAGCGCGGCCAGCGTGAGGTGTTCTGCGGCCTTACCGGGATCGTCTGGCTGCACCGGAAGATGCCCGACGCCTTCTTCCTGGTGGTGGGTTCCCGCACCTGCGCTCACCTGATCCAGTCGGCCGCGGGCGTCATGATCTTCGCCGAGCCGCGCTTCGCCACCGCCATCATCGAGGAAAAGGACCTGGCCGGCCTCGCGGATGCCAACGAGGAGCTTGATCGCGTGGTCCGGACGCTGCTCGAGCGGCGCCCCGACATCCGCACGCTCTTCCTGGTGGGTTCCTGTCCCTCCGAGGTCATCAAGCTCGACCTGGCACGGGCCGCACAGCGCCTGTCAAAGACCTTCTCCCCCGGCGTCCGGGTGCTGAATTTCTCCGGCAGCGGCATCGAGACGACGTTCACGCAGGGCGAGGATGCCTGCCTCGCGTCGCTGGTGCCCGAGATGCCCGCCTCCGGCGAGCACGCGGACGAGGAGCTCCTCATCGTCGGCACGCTGCCCGACATCGTAGAGGACCAGTTGAGCCGGCTGCTCACTGCTGCGGGTGTCGAGTCGCACCGGTTCTTCCCGCCCCGCAACGTGTCCTCGCTCCCGTCGGTGGGACCAGGCACGCGAGTCCTCCTCGCGCAGCCCTTCCTCGCCGACACAGCCAAGCGGCTCACGGACCGGGGGGCCACGATTGTCCCGGCACTCTTTCCCTTTGGCGCCATCGGCACCACCGCCTGGCTCACCGCCGCCACCGACAGCCTCGGCATCAAGTCGGAGCACATGCGTCGCGCCTGCATCTCCTCATGGCGCCGCGCCCGCACCGCGCTGGAGCGGCCGCGTGCGCTCCTCGCCGGCAAGCGCGTGATGTTCTTCCCTGATTCCCAACTCGAGATTCCTCTGGCGCGGTTCCTTGCCACCGAACTCGGCATGGAGCTTGTCGAGGTCGGGACACCCTACCTCCATCGGCAGTTGCTGCAGGAGGAATTGAAGGCGCTCCCGCCGGGCACGCAGCTGAGCGAGGGCCAGGACGTGGACAAGCAGCTCGATCGCTGCCACGCGGCGCGTCCTGACCTGGTGGTCTGCGGACTGGGCCTCGCCAATCCGCTCGAGGCGATGGGCATCGCCACCAAGTGGTCGATCGAGCTGGTCTTCTCTCCCATTCACGGCTACGAGCAGGCTGGCGACCTCGCCGAACTCTTCACCCGGCCCTTCGTACGCCGGTCGAAGCTCATGGTATAGCGATGCAGCTCTCCTTCTGGACCTATGAAGGCCCGCCGCACGTCGGCGCGATGCGCATCGCCACGGCACTCCGCGACGTGCACTACGTGCTGCACGCGCCGCAGGGCGACACCTACGCCGACCTGCTGTTCACCATGATCGAGCGGATGGATCGCCGGCCGCCCGTGACGTACACGACGTTCCAGGCACGCGACCTTGGCGGGGACACCGCCGGCCTGTTCAAGGCCGCCGTACACGATGCGGTGGCCCGCTTCGAGCCTGCGGCGCTGCTGGTTGGAGCTTCGTGCACCGCTGAACTGATCCAGGATGACCCAGGTGGACTGGCCAAGTCGCTCGGCCTCACCATTCCCGTGATACCGCTCGAGTTGCCAGCCTACCAGAAGCGCGAAAACTGGGGAGCCAGCGAGACGCTGTATCACCTCGTTCGCGCGCTGGTACGCGACGCCGCGGCCAAGCCGGCCGAGCCACGTCGGCCCCGCTGCAACATTCTCGGCCCCACCGCACTCGGCTTCCGGCATCGCGATGACGTGACCGAGATCCGGGGATTGCTGGAGAAGCTTGGCGTCGAGGTCGCGGTCGTGGCACCACTCGGTGCCTCAGCGGCAGACCTGTCGCGCCTTGGAGATGCCGATTTCAACGTCGTGCTCTATCCCGAGATCGCGCAGACCACCGCCGACTGGCTCAAGCGGCGCTTCGGCCAGCCATACACCACCGTCGTGCCCATTGGCCTCGGTGCCACCCGCGACTTTGTGCGCCAGGTGGCCGAGCTCGCCGGTCTCGATGCGGACGGGGCGTCGCGAGACATCGACGCCCGCGCGTCGTGGTACTCACGCTCCGTCGACTCGACGTATCTCACCGGGAAGAGAGTCTTCATCTTCGGCGACGCCACGCACGCCCTGGCCGCGGCGCGCATTGCCACCGAGGAGCTCGGCTTCACGGTGGTGGGGCTCGGTACCTACACCCGTGAGCGCGCGCGTGATGTGCGGGCCGCGGCCGAGAAGCTGGGACTCACCGCGCTGATCACCGACGATTACCTGCTGGTCGAGAAGGCCATCGCCGAAGCGGCACCGGAGCTCGTGCTTGGCACCCAGATGGAGCGACACGTCGCCAAGAAGCTGAGTGTACCGAGCGCCGTCATTTCTGCCCCGGTGCACGTGCAGGACTTCCCGGCGCGCTACTCGCCCCAGATGGGCCTCGAGGGCGCCAACGTCCTCTTCGACTCGTGGGTCCATCCGCTGATGATGGGGCTGGAAGAGCACCTGCTGCACATGTTCCGGGATGATTTTGAATTCCACGATGGAGCCGCACCGAGTCACCTGGCAGCAGACAGTCGTCAGTCGGCAGTCGGCAGTGAGTCGGCAGTCGTCAGTGAGTCGGCAGCTGCTCCGGATGTGTCGACTGACGACTCACTGCGGACTGCCGACAGCCGACTGCCGACTCCTCCTGCCTGGTCGCTCGAAGCCGAGAAGGAACTCAAGAAGATCCCCTTCTTCGTGCGCGGAAAGGCGAAGCGGAACACCGAGAACTATGCCATCGAGAACTCACTGGCTGAGATCTCGCTTGCGACGCTCTACGATGCAAAGGCGCACTATGCCCGCTAGGGCGCCCGTGACGGTCCGGATGGTGCTGGTGACGCTCGATGCGCACCTGGCCGACGCCTTTGCGCGCGCCAGCAGCGCCCTCGCGCACGACCTGCCGGGCCTCGACCTGCGCCTGCACATCGCCGCCGACTGGGCCAGCGATCCCGCGGCAGCCGAGCGGTGCCGGGCCGACCTGCGCGCGGCCGACATCGTCGCCGTGACGCAGATTTTCGTGGAAGAGATGGCGGCGGAGATCCTGCCGGTGCTGCGCGAACACCAGGCGCGCTACAGCGCCATCCTCTGCGCGCTCTGCACCTCGGACCTGGTCAAGCTGACCCGGCTGGGGCGCTTCTCGATGGCGGACGATGCCGATCGCAGCCCCTGGTCCCCGATGGCCATCCTCAAGAAGCTGCGCGGGGGCGGGAAGCACGGCCGCTCGAACGGCGAGCGGCAGATGCACCTGCTGCGCATGATGCCGAAGCTGCTCAAGTTCATTCCCGGCGGGGCGCAGGACCTCCGCGCCTACTTCCTTTCCCTGCAATACTGGCTCGCCGGCACCGACACCAACATTGCCAACCTCGTGCGGCTGCACGTGAGCCGGTACGCGACCGGCCTGGGGGCAAGGGCTCGCGAGCGGCTCGTGGTGACCGAGCCCGAGGTGTATCCCGAAGTTGGCGTGTATCACCCGGACCTGCCGAATCGCGGCATGGCCGAGTCGCTTGACGTGCTGCCGAACCGGGGCAAGGCTGGCACCGTCGGTGTGCTGGTCGGCCGCTCATATCTCCTCGCCGGCAACACTGCGCACTATGACGCGGTAATCCGGGCCTTCGAGGCCCAGGGCCTGTCGGTCATCGCTGCCTTCGCCTCGGCACTCGATGCGCGCCCTGCCATCGACCGCTTCATGCGGGATGCGACTGGCATTGGCCGCATCGACGCGCTGGTCTCCTTGACGGGATTCTCCCTCGTGGGCGGCCCCGCGTACAATGACCGCGATGCGGCGCAGGCGCTCCTCGAGGCGCTCGACGTGCCCTATCTGTCGCTGCAGACACTCGAGTTCCAGACCATCGAGGAGTGGGACGCCGATGCGCGCGGCCTCAACCCGCTGCAGGCGACGCTGCAGGTGGCCCTGCCGGAGCTCGACGGCGCCACCGGCTCACTGGTGTTCGGCGGGAAGCGCCAGGTGCCGGCGGGCGGGGTAAGCGCATCGCACCCGGTGGACGATCGTGTGACGATGCTGGCCCGGCGCGTGTCGCGACTCGTGTCACTGCGCCGGAAGGAACGGAGCGAGCGCAAGCTCGCCATCGTGCTCTTCAACTTCCCGCCCAATGCGGGAAATACCGGCAGCGCCGCCTACCTCGCCGTCTTCCCCTCCCTGCAGCGCACGCTCGCGGCACTCAAGGAGCATGGTTACTCGGTGCAGCTGCCCGATGGGGCCGACGACCTGCGCCGGATGATCACCGAGGGGAACGCCGCGGAGTTCGGCGCGCCGGCAAACGTCCACACGCGCATCACTGCCGATGATCATGTGCGCCGCGAGCCGTATCTCGCCGATATCGAGCGCACCTGGGGACCGGCGCCTGGCCGGCAGCTCTCCGATGGCAGTTCGCTCTTCGTGCTGGGTGCGCGCTTCGGCAACGTGTTCGTCGGGGTACAGCCCGCCTTCGGCTGGGAGGGCGACCCAATGCGGCTCCTCTTCGAGGGTGGCTTCGCCCCGACGCACGCTTTCTCCGCCTTCTATCGCTGGCTGCGCGAGGATTACGCCGCCGACGCCGTGCTTCACTTCGGCACGCACGGCGCGCTCGAGTTCATGCCGGGGAAGCAGGCGGGCCTGTCGGGGCGCTGCTGGCCGGAGCGCTGTATCGGCGACCTGCCCAACGTCTACCTGTACGCCTCCAACAACTCGTCTGAAGGCACGCTCGCCAAGCGGCGCGGCGGTGCGACGCTCGTCTCGTACCTCACGCCCGCGGTGGCCAACGCGGGGCTGTACCGGTCGCTGGCCGACCTCAAGGGGACGCTGGATCGCTTCCGCAGCACGGGGCCCAGCGCGGTCGGCGAGCGGCAGGCACTGGCGCTGATGATCCAGCGGGATGCGGCGGCACTCGACCTCGGTTCCGATGCGCCCGCATGGGTGGAAGCCGACTTCGACGATCGCGTACACGCGGTACACACGCGACTCATGGAACTGGAGACGGCACTGATTCCCGTCGGCCTGCATGTGGTGGGCGAGGCGATGACGGAGGACGACCGCCGCGTCACGCTGGATGCCATGCGCGACGCCGGTGCATCGCCGGACGACATCGCGCGTGCCGCACAGCTGCTTGCGGAAGACCATGAGCTGCCGGGATTGCTGCGGGCACTCGACGCCCGCTATGTGCCCCCGGCGCCGGGCGGCGACCTCATGCGCACCCCGGCCGTGCTGCCGACCGGCCGCAACCTGTATGGCTTCGATCCCTACAAGGTGCCTAGCAGCTTTGCGCTGGTGGAAGGCCGGGTGCGTGCCGCCCAGCTGCTGGCCCGGCACGCCGCAGATGGCCACGGCGAGCCGGAGACCATCGCGATGGTGCTCTGGGGCACCGACAACATGAAGTCGGAAGGGGTGCCGCTCGCCACGGCGATGGCGCTCATGGGCGCGGTGCCCCGCTTCGACGGCGTGGGCCGGCTCTGTGGCGCAGCGCTGGTGCCGCTCGAGGAGCTCGACCATCCGCGCATCGACGTGGTCCTCACGCTGTCCGGGATCTTCCGTGATCTCCTGCCGCTGCAGGTGTCCCTGCTGGCCGAGGCGGCGTTGCTTGCGGCCCGGGCCGATGAGCCCGCCAGCCGGAATTTCATCCGCGCGCATAGCCTGGAGCACGCAACCGCCTTCGGCTGTGACCTCGAGACGGCGGCGCTGCGGGTGTTCAGCAACGCTGATGGCGCCTATGGCTCGAACGTGAACCTGCTGATCGACAGCGGGCGTTGGGAGACGGAGGACGACCTGGCCGAGCAGTTCGTGCGGCGGAAGGGCTTTGCCTACGGCGTGAAGGGGCGGCCGGTGGAGCAGGCAGCGCTGATGCAGCGTGCGCTCGCCTCGGCGACCGTCACCTTCCAGAACCTGGAATCGGTGGAACTGGGCACCACGGACATCGACCAGTATGTCGAGTCGCTGGGCGGCCTCAACCGCGCGATCACGCGCGCCCGGGGTGCCGCGCCCGCCACCTATATAGGAGACCACACCGGCCAGCAGGGCCGGATCCGCACGCTGGAGGAGCAGGTGGCGCTGGAAACGCGCACGCGGCTGCTCAACCCCAAGTGGTACGAAGCACAGCTCAAGTACGGCTATGAAGGTGTCCGGAACGTCGCAGGCCACGTCAGCACCACCTTCGGGTGGTCCGCGACCGGCAGCGCCGTGCCCCAGTGGGTCTACACCGAGGTCACCCAGACCTTCGTGCTCGACCCCGCCATGCGCGAACGACTCAGCGCGCTGAATCCCACCGCGGCGGCAGGGATGGCCCAGCGGCTCCTGGAAGCACACGACCGGGGCTACTGGCAACCTGACGACGCGACGCTCGATGCGCTCACGCGCGCGAGTGCCGACCTCGAGGATCGCCTGGAAGGGATCGTCACGGAGTCCAACGGATGACCGCAATCTCCCCGCGCAAGACCTCCCTGCCCGTCGTGGGCTCACTGCCCGGCGACGGTGAGGGCAGCCTGCAGGTTCACCTCGACGACTCGCAGAAGATCGGCAATGCGCTGGTGCTCGCGGTGTACGGCAAGGGAGGCATCGGGAAGTCGACCACCTCCTCCAACCTTTCCGCCGCGTTCGCCCACCTCGGCAAGCGGGTGATCCAGATCGGTTGCGACCCGAAGCACGACTCGACCTTCACGCTGACACGGCGCATGGTGCCGACGGTCATCGACATCCTCGAGGGCGTCGACTTCCATTCGGAAGAACTGCAGGCGAATGACTTCTGCTTCGAAGGGTATAAGGGCGTCATGTGCGTCGAGGCCGGCGGGCCGCCGGCGGGCACCGGATGCGGCGGGTACGTCGTGGGCCAGACAGTGAAGTTGCTCAAGGAGCACCACCTCCTCGAGGACAGTGACGTGGTGATCTTCGATGTGCTGGGCGACGTGGTATGCGGCGGCTTTGCGGCCCCGCTGCAGCACGCCGACCGCGGCATCATCGTCGCCGCCAACGACTTCGACTCGATCTTCGCCATGAACCGGATCGTCCACGCCATCGGGGCGAAGGCGAAGAATTACGGCGTGCGGCTCGGCGGCGTCGTGGCCAACCGCAGTGCCGCCGTCGACCAGATCAAGCGCTATACGGACAAGGTCGGGCTCGACATCCTGGCCCACTTTCCCGACCTCGACGTGGTGCGCCGCAGCCGCCTCAAGAAGTGCACGCTGTTCGAGATGGAAGGTGGTCCCGAGCTCGAGGCGATCCAGCAGGAGTACCTGAAGCTGGCGCAGCGCATGCTCGACGGCACCCCGCCGAGTGCCCCGGCATCGCTCAAGGACCGGGAAATCTTCGACCTGCTCGGCTTCGACTGATGGCGGCACCGCGCACCAGTTCCTACCTGGCACGCCGTGAGTGGATCGAGGAGTACTTCGACCGCACGGCGGCCGAGACATGGGCGCGGCTCACCTCCGAGGCGCCGGTCGGCAGGATCCGCTCCACGGTGCGCGAGGGACGCGACCGGATGCGGGCCACCCTCGCCGGATGGCTCCCGGCCGACCTGACCGGACGGCGGGTGCTCGACGCGGGCTGTGGCACCGGCGCGCTCGCGGTTGACCTGGCGCGGCGCGGGGCGCATGTAGTGGGAGTGGACCTGTCGCCCAACCTGGTGCGGGTGGCGGCGGAACGGCTGCCCGTCGAACTGCGGCGACTGGTCACCTTCGAGTCGGGCGACATGTTGAGCGAGTCGCTCGGCGCCTTCGACCATGTGGTGGCGATGGATTCGCTCATTCACTACGATGCCAGCGACCTGGTCGACACGCTCGACCGGCTGTCGCGCCGCGCAGGCGAGTCGCTGCTGTTCACCTTCGCACCGCGCACGCCCCTGCTGGCGACCATGCACGCGGTTGGCACGCTGCTGCCGCGCGGCAACCGGGCTCCCCGCATTGTCCCGGTGGCGGAGCCGGGGCTGCGACGGGCCATGGAGCAGCATCGCGCACTGCAGCACTGGCACGCGGGGCGGAGCGAGCGGATCCACAGCGGCTTCTACACATCGCAGGCGATGGAACTGACACGCTAAAGGAGCATGATGTGCTAGCCGCAATGATCTTCGCTGCTGCGTCGGTGGTCCTCGCGGTGTGGTTCGCCTGGCGGCGCACCACCCGGGTGCCGTGCGAGCTGGATCTGGAGGCGACACAGGAGCACTTCCACGCCCACGCGCGGCTCGAGGGCGTGCAGGTGAACGAGGGCGACGAAGTGCTGGTGCACGACGCCCCCGACCATATCGACATCGGCGAGCGCCGCCTGGTGCGGACGGAAGCCACGGTGATCCAGGTGAGCCTGCCACGCCGCCTGCTCGTGCGGGTGCTCGGCACCACGGGCATCACCGAACTCTACGACGTCGGCTTCGAGGGCTGACCATGTACCCGACCCAGACCAGCGCCCCGGTGAACGAGGTGACCCGCGCCGCCCAGCAGGAGGCGACGCTGAGTCCGCGCTTCTACACCACCGACTTCGCGGAGATGGACCGGCTCGACATCAGCGCGCTTCGCAAGGAGTGGGACACACTGATCGAGGAGTTCCGCCGCGACCCGAACTCGAACCACTTCAAGCGGAACGAGGAGTTCGAGGCGGACTTCTCGTCGATGTCGCCCTCGCTCCGGGCGTCGTTCATCGACTTCCTGGTGAGCTCGGTGACGGCGGAATTTTCCGGGTGCATCCTGTACGCCGAGATCAAGCGGCGGGTCCAGAACCCCGACGTGCGCGAATTGTTCGGCTACATGAGCCGCGACGAGGGGCGCCACGCGGGATTCATCAACCACACCCTGGCCGACTTCGACGTGAAGGTGGACTTGTCGTTCCTGACGCGGGCCAAGAAGTACACCTTCTTCAAGCCCAAGTTCATCTACTACGCCACCTACCTGTCCGAGAAGATCGGCTACGCCCGGTACATCACGATCTACCGCCAGCTGCAGCAGCACCCCGAGCATCGGTTTCACCCGATCTTCAAGTGGTTCGAGAACTGGTGCCACGACGAGTTCCGCCACGGGGAGGCGTTCGCCGTGCTGATGCGCTCGAACCCGCAGTTCCTCACCGGGATCAACCGGCTGTGGATCCGCTTCTTCATGCTGGCGGTGTTCGCCACCATGTACGTGCGTGACCACCTGCGCACCGGGTTCTTCAGGGAGCTCGGCTTCGACGTCAACGACTTCGACCAGCGCGTCATCAAGCTGACGAACACGATCTGCGAGCAGGTGTTCCCGCATACCATCGACACCGACAACCCCCGGTTCTGGACGCTGCTGGAGCAGATGTACCAGCACACCGTGGCCCTGGAGGAGAACCGCCGCGACGGCGGCTCGAAGTTGCGGGCGCTGGGTCTCCAGGCGGCCAACGCCTGGACGTTCGTGCGACTCTTCCTGCTGCCGGTGCGACGCCACGAGTTGCCGGCCAACGTCCGCCTCGACCCGGTCTGGTGAACTGACGATGGCCTCGTCCCTGAACAACTTCGCCACGAAGGCCTGGACCCGGCTCGGCACGCGGTTCATGCCCTTCGCCGACGTGGCCACACCCGAGGTGCCGCTCTCGCGCCTCTGGCGGCTGAGCCTGTTCCAGGTGACGGTGGGCATGGTACAGACGCTGTTCGTCGGCACCCTCAACCGGGTGATGATCCTCGAGCTGCGCGTGCCGGCGACGGTCGTGGCCATCGGCCTCGCCATTCCGTTGCTCATCGCGCCGTTCCGGGCCCTGATCGGCTTCCGCTCCGACACCTACCGCTGCGTGCTCGGCTGGCGCAGGGTGCCGTTCATCTGGTTCGGGTCCCTGATGCAGTTTGGCGGGCTCGCCATCATGCCGTTTGCCCTGCTCGTGCTGGCACCTGATGCCGCGACGACCATGCGATGGAGCGGCTATGTCGGGACGGCGCTCGCCTTTTTCCTTGTCGGGGCCGGCGCACACACCACCCAGACCGCCGGCCTGGCACTGGCGAGTGACATCGCACCGGAGCATGCCCGGCCACGCGTGGTGGCCATGATGTACCTCACGCTGCTCGTTGGCACGGTGGTGAGCGCATTTGTGCTGGGCCGGCTGCTCGAGCACTTCTCGCCCATCCGCCTGATCCAGGTCATCCAGGGTGCCGCGGTGGTGACGATGGCGCTCAACACCCTCTGCCTCTGGAAGCAGGAGGCGCGGCAGCGCGGTGTCACCCCGTACGAGAAGCACGAGCGTCGGCCGCTTTTCCGCGACGCCTGGCGCACCTTTACCGGCGGCGGCCGCGCCGTGCGGCTGCTCACCGCGGTAGGGCTTGGATTCTTCGCCTTCAACCTGCAGGACGTGCTGCTCGAGCCGTACGGCGGCGAGATCCTGCACCAGACGGTGGGGCAGACCACCTCGCTCACCGGCATCATGGCGATGGGTGCCATCCTCGCCTTCTGGCTGGCGGCGAAGGCACTCGAGGCGGGCCGCGACGCCGTGCGCCTTGCCGCATATGGCGCACTGCTCGGTGTCGTGGCCTTTGCCTGCGTCATCTTCGCCGCACCGCTCGAGTCGGCCCAGCTCTTCCGGGGCGGCACCTTCCTGATCGGCATGGGCGAGGGACTCTTCGGTGTCGGCACCCTCTCGGCCATCATGGCGCTCAAGGATCGGCAGGAACACGGGATGGCCCTTGGCGCCTGGGGTGCCGTCTTCGCGACAGCCGAAGGCCTGGCGCTCGCGGTAAGCGGCGTCATCAAAGATGGCGTGGCGCATCTCGTGGCGAAGGATGCGCTCGGTGCCGGCTTCAACCTGCCATCGGTGCCCTACAGTGTCGTGTACCACCTCGAGATCGCGGCGCTCTTCGCCACGCTCGTTGCCCTCGGACCCCTCGTGGCGCCTGCCCGCGTGACGCCCCGGCCGGGCGGTGAAGGCTTCGGCCTCGCCGACATCCCGGCGTAACCTGCACGGAGGAACCTGACTCATGCGACATCTCGACGGTGCGCAAATCGTCCTGTACGCCTTCTGGCTCTTCTTCTTCGGGCTGATCTACTACCTGCGCCGGGAAGACAAGCGTGAGGGCTACCCGCTCGAGTCGGAGCGCGGACCGGTGCAGGGCTTCCCGGCGGTTCCCGAGACGAAGGTGTTCAATACCGCGCATCACACTGGCCAGGAGTCGCATTCATGACCGCGCCCAAGCTCGTGCGAGCTGACCGCAACGTCGGCTCGCCCCACATCCCGACCGGCAACCCGCTGGTGGACGCCGTTGGCCCTGCGTCATATGCCGATCGCGCCGAGGTGCCCGACCTCACCGCCCACGGCCTGGTGAAGATCGTCCCGCTGCGCGCTGCGCCGGGGTTCTTCATCGCCGAGGGCGATCCCGATCCGCGCGGCCTCGCGGTGAAGGCATGCGATGGCGTGATCGCCGGCCGGATCGTCGAGGTCTGGATCGATCGCTCCGAACCCCAGGTGCGCTACTACGAGGTGCAGCTCATCAACGGCGGCCGGACGGTGCTGCTGCCCGTGCCCTTCGTGCAGTGGCCAAACTTCGGCCTGACGAAGACCGATCATGTGCTGGTGAAGTCGATCACCGCGGCCCAGTTCGCCGAGGTGCCCGGCATCAAGGACGCCGCGCAGATCACGCTGCGCGAGGAGGACCGGATCTCGGCGTATTACGCCGGGGGCCACCTGTACGCAACGGCGGCCCGGTCGCAGCCGATCATATGACCATCGACGACCGCACATGGATCCGCGGCGTCTCGCAGCCGCTGCCGGCCGGGGAGCGGCTCCTCTGGAGCGGTGCCCCGGCAAGCCGGCCGCTGGCGCGCCATGCGTTCCATGTGCGTCTCGTCGCCGGCTACTTCGCGCTGCTGATCCTGCTGGGCCTGGCCGGGGCGCTTCGTGAGGGTGCAACCACCTCGCAGATCCTGACCGCGGCGGGCATCCAGTTTGCCCTGGCCGCCTTCGTGGTGATCGGCATCCTGGCGTACGCTCACTTCACCGCGAAGAGCACCGTCTACGCCATCACCGACCGGCGCGTGGTGCTCAAGGCGGGGCTCGTGCTGCCGACGACCATCAACATTCCGTTCCGCCTCATCGAGGCCGCCGAGTGCCGGCAGTTCAGCGACGGCACCGGGCAGATCTCACTCCGCCTGACGCGGCCCGACCGCATCGGCTTCTTCCATCTCTGGCCCCACGTGCGACCCTGGCGCCTTCGGTATCCCGAACCGATGCTGCGCGGCCTGGTGGAGATGGCGCTCGTGGCGGAGCACATGCAGGTCGCGGCGGGCGATGGGGTGCAGGCCTCCGTGCTGGAGCTCGATAACCCGAGCGCGGAGGCGCCCAAGCCCACCACCCACCTCCGACCGATCGTTGGCGCCCATGGCTGAGATCTTCGTCGAACCGGAACCAGGCACCCCTGCCGACTCCACCATTCACGTCCCGCGCGGCCCGCTCATCGGGGCGTCGCTCCTGGTTGTGCTGGTGTTCGGCGTGGCCATCCAGGCGCGCGTCAGTGGCCACACGGCCTCGCAGGAACCGGTGACGGCAGTGGCACTGCAGCGCGAGGTCCGGTTCGACATGCAGGGCGACGGGACGCTTTCGGTGTTCGACGTGGGCCAGGCACGGGAGATCGCGCGGCTCAGCTCCGACAAGAACGGGTTCATCTTCGGCATGCTGCGCGGCATCAAGCAGAAGCGCGATGTCGCCCAGACCGACCCGGCGACGCCGTTCCGCATCACGAAGTGGCAGGACGGCCGGATGACTCTGGACGATCCCAGCACCGGCATGCACATCGCGGTGAGTTCGTTCGGGCCCACGCAGGTCCAGTCCTTCTCCCAGCTCTTCCAGTAGCGCGACCAGCACCGCACAGCAAAAGGGCCCCGCGATCGTGATCGCGGGGCCCTTTCGCGTGGTGCAGCGACCTGCCGATGCTAGTGCGCCGGCGGCGGAACGACCGGCTTCGCCTTGCCGCTCGGACCGCGACCCCCCATCGCACCGGTTCTCGGCGTGCGCGGTGCCGCCTCGGGGGATGGCGTTCCAGTTGGTCCCTGTCCTCCCATGGCGCCCGTTCCGCCATTGCCCGACGGCGACCTGGCTGGTGTTGCGGCCGGGGCGGCGGCCGTCGCGCCAGCACTCGGACTGGTTGGCGACGTGCCGATACCACCGGTCGGCGCGGGCGCCGGGGCAGCCACCGGCTCCGCCGCTGGAATCGCCGGGAACGGCTGGCCGTTCCAGTCCTTCCGGCCCCACAGCGCCGGGTAGTCCTTTGCCATGGCGTAGCCGTAGAGCGGCTTGTAGGCCCCGTTGTGACAGGTGGTGCACAGGGCCTTCGGTGAGTCGCCCATTGGACCGAGTCGACTCGCCGGCAGCACGGCGTTGAGCGGCAAGAGGTACTGGTAGTTGATGTGCCGCACCATCTCGGCCCCGTGCAGTGCCTGGACCCGCTGCGGCGGCGCCTGTTCCCAGGAGTTGAACGCGCGGCTGTTGTGGCACTCGCTGCACGACACCCCGAGCCCGGTCGAGATCTTCATCATCACGGCGTACGTGAACTCGGTCTGCTTCACCGACGACCGGTTGTCATTGCTGGCCGCAACCTGGTGCGTCTGTACCCGCACCGCCGACCGGTCGAGGAAGTACCGCTCCACCTGGTTCGGGTTGCCGTTGTACACCCACGTGGTCTTCGGTACCGGCTGCCCGAGGTGGCAGGTATAGCAGGTGACGCCGGTGTTCTTGACGTGCGCCTCGTAGTTGCCGTTGATGTCCCGCACCATGCGCAGCATCCGGCGCGCGGTCAGCTTGGTGTAGATCGGCTTCCCGCCGGCGAGTGTATCCGCGGACATGTCGGCAAGGTTGTGGCAGTAGCCACAGTTGCCCGTGCCGGCCACCCAGGTGCTCATGGCCAGCATGGTGCGGGTAAGCTCGCCCGGACTTACGTCGGTAAGCACCTGCACGTTCTTCCATGGTGACGGGCCGGCCGTCGGTGGACCCGCCGGGGCAATCGGCTCGGGAATGCGTGCCGCCACCTCCGCCACCTTCTTCGCGAGGTCCGACTTGTCGTAGATCTCCTCCATGGCGGTGCCACGATAGCCGCGCTGCACCGATTCCTTCTTGCCCGGCTGGCAGCCGGTAACCACGAGGACGCAGGCGCCGGCCACCAGCAGCCGCGCGGCGCCTGGAACGATGGGTGTCATGGCTGGCTCCCGGTGACGAGCTCGACGCGCCTGTTGTGTGCGCGCCCACCCGGCGAATCATTCGACGCGACCGGTCGCGACGCCCCGTATCCCGCCGTCGACAGCCTGCCGGGCAGGACCTGGTAGTTCGTGATCAGGTAGTCGCGCACCGCACTGGCACGCTGCTCCGAGAGCGACTGGTTACCGGCTGGATCGCCGGTGTTGTCGGTGTGGCCCTCGATGACGAACGTCAGCTCGGGATGCTCGGAGAGCACCTTGCCGATCTCGTCGAGCTGCGCCTTCGAATCGGCGACGATAGTGGCCTGTGCCACGTCGAAGAGGATCGCCTGGGTCACCACGCGTCCCGTCTTCGTCACGCTTTCGTAGATCTGCTCCGCCACGATGACGACCGGGATCGTGTCGTCGATGCCGACGCCCGGGAAGCCTGACGGCTGCACACCCGCGTACTGCCCGCGCAGCTTCTCCATGTCAGCGGCGGCGGCCGGATTCTGTGCCGGGTAGTCGGCCACCAGGCCGTGCTTCTGGCCCCAGAGATACCAGTTGTCCACCACGGTGCCGGTGAGCAGGATACCGAGCCCGCCGGTGAAGGTCGTCAGCACGGCGAACCACCAGGCCCAGCGATGAATCGACTCCATCGTGGCGTTCCAGCCCATCGTCCAGCGCCAGAAGAGCGCCGCGCGCTCGGCCGCGGTGCCGCGATCGGTGATCTGCTCGATCTCCCGCTCGCCACCCACCCGGCTCACCGCGAGGATCGTGGCCCCGTGCATGGCGAAGAGCACCGCCGAGCCGTAGAGGAACGCGATCGAGAGCGCGTGGAACGGGTTGTAGTAGAGGTTCCCGTACCGGATCGAGAATGCCGCGGTCCAGTCGAGGTGGGCGAAGATCCCGAACGGCACCATCTCGCTCCAGCTGCCGACGAGCAGCGGCTGGAAGAAGAAGGTGGAGTAGAGGAAGATCGCCGACGCAAAGGCCCACGCGAGGTGCGTCCCCAGTCCGAGGGCCCGCGCGCGCAGGTAGGTGCGCACCCACCAGAGCAGGATTGCGGCCGAGAGGAACCCGCCGGCGAGCAGGTACCACCCGCCCTGCTGCAGCGGCGGGAAGAGGTGCGTGCCGAACTGTGGCGGCGGCGGCTCGAGCGCCAGCCACGGCAGCTGCCGGATGAACTGGATCGGGCTCCAGTGCACCTGCGCCAGGAAGTTGAGCCCGATGATCTCGATGGCGAAGAAGCCGAAGATGATCGAGGCGATCCCGCTCCATCCGAGATAGATGGGCCCGATCTGCGCATCGCCGATCTTGCCGATCCAGTAGTTGAACGTCCCCTTGCCATAGCGGGCACCGGTCGAGAGGTCGATCGGCAGCCCCGGGTCGGGCGCGGTGCGCACCTGGACCCGCGTGAAGATGTTCTGGTATTCAAGCATGGCCGGGGCGCCTCACTTCCAGATGGGCAGGTTGAGCCACCAGCTCCACCACTCCGGCCATCCCTTCGTCCACAGCGGCCCGGAGATCACGATGCAGATCGCGCTCCAGATGGCGGCGCTCATGGCGAGGAAGGTGCCGAGCCGGTGGATGCCGATTGCCCCGATGGAATAGCCGAGGAAATCGCGGAAGAACACGTTCTCGTGCTCGCTCGTCTTGACCGGCTCACCCTTCTTCGGGTTCGTCACCGAGAGGATCAGGGAGCCATGCATGGCCAGCGCCAGGCAGTTGGTGAAGAAGAACGTCACCGCGATCATGTGTGCGGGGTTGTAGTGGAAGTGCAGGTACTGGTATCCCGTGTTCGACACCCAGTCGAGGTGACTGAAGATGCCGTACGGGAAGCCATGTCCCCACGCGCCCAGCAGCACCGGCCGGATGAACACCAGCGTCACGTACGCCAGGATCGCGGCGCTGAAGGCCCACGAAATGTGCAGGCCCATGCCGAGCTTGCGGGCGATCTCCGCCTGCCTGAGTGCCCAGGATGAGAAGGCGCCGATGGCGCAGACGGTGACCAGTTGCCAGAGCCCGCCCTTCGCCAGCGGTGCCATGCCCAGGCCGTAACTCAGGTCGGGCGGCGCGATGCTGATGCGCCACAGGTTCCAGGTGGGTCCCATTGCGGCGCCCCATACCAGCAGGAGCGTGCCGGTGACGGCGAAGAAGATGGCCGTGACACCAAAGAACCCGACGTAGAATGGCCCGATCCAGAAGTCGAACAGATCGCCGCCAATCAGGGTCCCGCCACGGACTCGATACTTTCGTTCGAACGTGAGCATCGCCATTTGATTCATGTCTCCAGGCGCGGCGTCAGGCAGGCGCGCGTGTCGGACCGTTCAGGACATCAGGGTGAAGTCGGGGCTGCGGCCGGACCAACGGGTCCGGACCGCTGCCGCCTGACCTCGATTCGTGCGACTACCGGTTGGCCGGCAGCGGGGCCATCTCGGCCACTGCGGCGGCGTGCCCGGACCCTACCGGCGCCTTCTCTGCCGATAGCGTACCATTCTCGATCCATGCATACCGGCTGGAACTCAGCAGGATGAAGTGGATCGTGACGGCCAGCACTGTGAGGAACACCGTCAGTGCGACCATCACCCGTCGTGGGTCGAACGCAAGCCAGATGCGATACATACGCTGGTCCTTGGTGAGGAGAGAGCGGCGCAGGGTCGCAAGCTGGGCACCTGTGATAGCCGGCACCCTGGCTTACGCACCTGCGTCAGGGCGCCTTACTGGGTCGCCGCCGGCGGGTTGTACTTCATCTTGGCACTCTTCGGGTAGCCCACCGCGCTGAACGCGAACAGGTGCAGCACGATCGAGAGTACGCCAAGTGAGAAGAACAATCCCGCCAGTACTGTCACTGGATCGGATCCGCGCCAGATCTTGTACATCAGTCAACCTCTGGGAAAAGGGTTGTGATCAGAGCCACGGACGCCACTGCCACGCCAGGAAATGCGCGACGATGGCTACGCCAGTGAACGAGACAAATCCCAACACGAAATACCGGTGAAAACCCCGTGCTTCTTCGTCGCTCAAGCCGTTGTCTGCCATACACTCCTCCGGGAGTTGTAATACATGCCGCGTCGTCCCACGCGGCTGGGGCGGTCACCCGCACTCGGGCATACGACCGCGTAAACCCATGAACAGCCCTTCAACCACTCCACCAGGCTGGGAATCGCTCGCCCCGCACTGGCCCAATTCCTCGTCGAGCCGCTTCGTCGATGCCGCCGGGCTGCGGTGGCATGTGCAGGTGGCGGGCACCGGTCCCGCAATCCTGCTCCTGCATGGCACCGGTGCGGCGAGCTTCTCCTGGGGCGACCTCTTCCCCCTGCTCGCGCGGCACTTCACGGTGGTGGCTCCCGACCTGCCGGGCCACGGATTCACCTCGGCACCCGACCGCGCTACCCTGACCCTGCCCGGCATGGCGCGCGCATGCGGCGCGCTGCTCACTGCCCTTGGCCTCACCCCGGTGCTCTCGGCGGGTCACTCCGCCGGCGCCGCGATCATCATTCGCATGGCGCTCGACGGTGACCCTGCCGGATCGCGGCTCGTGGGGCTCAACCCCGCGCTGGTCCCGCCGCCGGCGCTCTATCGCGAGCTCATCGCGCCGTTCATGCACCGCCTCGTCACTGCCCGCTTCGTCGCGGCTCCCGCCGCGGCCCTGGCCCGTCGCGAGGGCGTCATCGCGTCACTGCTTCGCGCGACCCAGTCCTCGGTGACACCCGGCAACCGGCACCTCTACGAGCAGATGCTTGGCTCCGACGAGCGGGTCCGCAATGTCCTCGGCATGATGGCCAACTGGTCACTCACCGGACTCGTGGCCGACATGCCGCGACTCATCGTGCCGCTCCACCTCGTCGCCGGGACCCGCGATCCCTGGATTGCGCTCGACGACCTTCGATCACTTGCGCGACGCACACCCGGTTGCACCCTCGACACCCTGCCCGGCGGCCACCTCCTGCATGAGGAACAACCCGCCGCCATCGCACGGCTCCTCACCGAATCCGCCGGGCGCCTCTCCCCCTAGCGATGCGCGAGGCGCGGGTCGGCCAACCCGTCGCCGTCGAGGTGCTCCAGGGTCACTTCCACGTCGCCGCGGCCCCGCGCCACCCGCTCGGCCCGTTCGCGCAGCCGCTTCGCCGCCGAGATGCGCACCAGCATCGGCTCCGCCTCCACCAGCGACTCGAGCCGCTCCTGCGCCGGCACATCCCACGGCAGCGATGCGGTGAGGCGCGCGGGCGTCGGTTCGACGCGATCCATGTCGGTGGCCAGGGGGAGGATGTTGAACAGCGCGTCGAAGAGCGCGTTGCAGACTTCCTGCACCAGGTAGGTGGCGCCGGCGTAGCCCATGAACGGCGTGCCAGTGTGCCGGCGGATGATGGCCCCGGGGAACGACGCCGGGATGTACGATCCGCGCCCGCCCAGCTCGGCGAGGTACATCCGCTCGTTGTAGCTCCCGAAGAGCACCAGCGGTGTCCGCTCCTTCAGCGACTGCCGAACCGCGGCGTTGTCAGTCTTGGCCCCGGGAATGCGCGGCACCGCCAGCGTGCACGGCAGCCCCATTTCGTCCTCGAGGAAGTGCCGGATGCCGCGGACGTAGGTCTCGCTCGCGACGATGCCGAAGCTCGCCGTTGCGAAGAAGTCCTGGGTGACGCTGCGCCACAGGTCCCAGATCGGCTTGATGGTGGTGTGCTTCTCCCGCTCGATGAACGGTTCCGCATCGAGGCCCAGCAGCTCGCCGAGGGTCCGCAGGAACGTCGTGGTCGAGTGGAGCCCGATGGGCGCCTGCAGGTACGGCTTCTCCAGCGCCTCGCAGAGCTGCCGGCCGAACTCGCGATACATCACGACGTTGACGTCGGCATCGACCAGGCGCGGCACGTTGGCGAGGTGCGACCCGAGCGGGAAGACCATGTTGATCTCGGCACCAATGCCCTCCACCAGCCGGCGGATCTCCGCCAGGTCGGACGGCATGTTGAATGTGCCGTAGCACGGGCCGATGATGTTGACCCGCGGCTTCGCACCCGGCTCGCGCGGCTTCGGGTCGGGACGCACGCCGCGCTTCAGGCCGTATTCCGCCCAGAGCCACGACATTGCGCGGTTTGCCGTCTGCCACTGGTCTTCATCGATCGTGCGCGGCAGGAAGCGCTGGATGTTCGTGCCCTCCGGCGTCACGCCCCCGCCGATCATCTCGGCGATGCTGCCCGTTACCACCACCGACGGCAACTCGGGATCGAGCGTCTTGTGCGCCCGCTTCATGCTGCCCTCGGTGCCCTTCTGCCCCAGCTCTTCCTCGGCAAGCCCAGTGACCACGATCGGCAGCTCGTGCGGCGGCAGCGCGTCGGTGTAGTGCAGCACCGACGTGACGGGCAGGTTCTCGCACCCTACCGGGCCATCGATGACTACCTGCAGCCCCTTCACCGCGGTGAAGACGTATACCGCCCCCCAGTAGCCGCCGGCGCGATCATGGTCGAGAACGAGCATCAGACCATCTCCTCCGCCTTGCGCTGCCGGGCCACCTTGGCCAGGTGGCGGCGATAGTGCTCGCGGAACTCCGGAATGTCCTTCGGCAGTTCTTCCCACACGCCGGCGCTGGCCCCAGCGCCGACACCGGTGAAGAAGTCGCGCATCTGGCCGAAGCGCGCGGTGTTGCCCATCGCGGCGTTGATCACCGTGGCGAGCGAACCGGCGCCCATCGGCCCGAAGAGCGGACGGGCGGAGATGAGGTTGGTGAAGTAGAGCGCCGGCTTCGCGAGTTCCTTCGCCGCCTGGACCACGGGCGTGGTGCCGATGACGAGCTGCGGGTCGAACTCGCGCATCGCGGCAAGATCCTGCTCCAGCGACGCGCGATACTGCACCCGTACCCCATGCGCCTCGAGCCAGTCGCGATCGCCGATGCTCCACTCCGTGCGCGGGCACGCGGTGCCGACGTAGCGCAGGTCGGCGCCGCTCTCGACGAGGAGGCGCGCCACCAGCAGTTCGGAGCCCTCGTAGCCCGACATCGTGATGCGCCCCTGGATGGGATGCTGCCGCAGCTTGTCGCGAATGGCGTCGAGCACCTTGCCCTTGGCCAGGTCGATGGCGCGCTGGCCCACCCCTGCGGCGTCGCCGATGGCCTGCAGCCACGCATCAGTGCCCTCGACACCCACGGGGCCCGACCCGACGATTGGCCGCCCGGCCAGGGTGAACTCGCGGAATGACGCGGTATAGAACGGGTGCACGGCCGCCACCACAGCGCAGTCGAGCGCCGCGTAGAGGTCACGCCACTCGCGCGTCGGCACCGACGGCCCCGCCGCCAGGCCAAGCGGCTCGAGCATCATCCCGACGCCAACCGGATCCGCCGGGAACATCTCGCCCACCAGCGTCACCGTCGGGCGATCGTGCCGGCCACCCCGCGGCAGCTGCACCGGCCCCTGCTCCGCTTCCTGGCGCGCATAGCGCAGCATCGCGCCGGCGAGCACGTCCTTCGCCTCGGCGTGCGTCGGCACGCCGAAGCCAGGCACGTCGATGCCGATGATGCGGACGCCGTTGATCTCCTTCGGCAGCAGCTTGAGCGGCACGCCGGACGCCGTGGGCACGCAGAGATTGGTGATCACGATGGCGTCGTAGAGGGCCGGGTCGGCGGTGGCGTACACCGCGTCGCGGATGTCCTCGAACAGCTTGCCGGTGACGAGCGTCTCGGAGTTGAACGGCACGTACCCCACCGTGCGGCGCGCACCGTAGAAGTGGCTCGTGAAGGTGAGCCCGTACACGCAGCACGCGGAGCCGGAGAGGATCGTCGCGGTGCGGCGCATGCGCAGCCCGACGCGCAGCGAACCGAAGGCCGGGCACATCGACTGCGGCTGGTCGTGCGGTCCCTTGGGATAGTCGGCGGCGTACTGGTCGAGCACGTCGCTCTTGCCGGCGGCTCGCGCGGCGGCGTGCATGGTATCCGCGCCACCATGGCAGCCTGGGGAGTCGTGAGTCGTGAGTCGTGAGTCGGCAGCGGGTGCTTCCAGAATCGGCAGCGACCCACTCTCACGACTCACGACTGACGACTCACGACTAGACGGCATCGTACACCACCTCCAGCGACGGCTTCACGATTTCCGAACGACCGCACATGTCCTCGAGGGTCGCGGGCTGGAGCACCACGTTCCGTCCCACGGTGTCGCTGCTGAAGAGCCCGAGCAGCTGGTCCTGCGTCAAGGGCTTCGGGCGCACCGGAAGTGACTCGGCGACATTGGTGGCCAGCGACTCGAACAGGGGCGCCCAGTCGCCACCGGGACGGCCGACGATCTCGTAGTTGGCGCTCTTGCGGCGGATGTCCTCGTGTGCCGGAATGGCCGCGAGGATCGGGATGCCGGCGCGCTCCGCGAAGGCCGCTGCTTCACCAGTGCCGTCGTCCTTGTTCACCACCATTCCGGCCACGCCAACGTTGCCACCGAGCCGGCGGAAGTACTCCACCGCAGAGCAGACATTGTTCGCGACGTAGAGCGACTGGAGGTCGTTGGAACCCACCACGATCACCTTCTGGCACATGTCGCGCGCGATCGGGAGGCCGAAGCCGCCGCACACCACGTCGCCCAGGAAGTCGAGCAGCACGAAGTCGAAGCCCCACTCGTGGAAGCCGAGCTTCTCCAGGGTCTCGAAGCCGTGGATGATGCCGCGGCCGCCGCAGCCGCGGCCGACTTCAGGGCCACCCAGTTCCATCGCGAAGACGCCGTCACGCTTGAAGCAGACGTCGCCGATCTTTACCTGCTCCCCGGCCAGCTTCTTCTTCGATGACACCTCGATGATCGTGGGGCACGCCTTGCCTCCGAACAGCAGGCTGGTGGTGTCGCTCTTCGGGTCACACCCGATGAGGAGCACCTTCTTGCCCAGTTGCGCCATCATGTACGAGAGGTTGGCCAGCGCGAAGCTCTTGCCGATGCCGCCCTTGCCATAGATGGCGATGATCTGCGTGCCGCTCGTGACCGCCGCGGGGGTGGGGGCGTCCGGCTCAGCAGCCGCCTCATCGCGCAGCGCGCTGTGCATGAGCTGGATCGGTCCCGATGTCGTGCCTGCCGGTGCAATCACGCTGCATCCCTCCAGTCGAGAACCATCTTCACGCATTCGGGATCACTGAACGCCACCGGGTATGCCTGACAGGCATCTGCCGCGTCGGAACGGTGAGTGATGATGCCGTCGAGCCGCAGCGTACCGGCGTTGGTCATGTCGACCACGGCCTGCAGGTCGTCCGCGCGCCATTCCGCGGCGACGCGCAGGCGCGCCTCGCGCAGGAAGGCAGGGACGAAGTTGAAGGTCAGGGTGTCGTAGAAACCGGCGAGAACCACTTCACCACCAGGAGCCAGGCGATCGATGAACGTGTTCAGCAGTCCGGCATTTCCGCTGACATCGTAGATCGACCTGTAGTCGCGTCGGTCATCACTGTCGGGGTGGATCACGTCATAACCCACCGCCGCCGTACGCCGCGCCGGATTGACCTCCCACACCGTTGGTGGCTTCCCGCCGGGGGCGAGCGCAACCGCGAGGCGCGCGAGCAAGCGTCCCAATGCCCCGTGCCCGACGATGAGGTCGGGCGGCGTGGCTCCGGGCTGCCAGCCGGCATGCCGCGCCGTGGCAGCGAGCGCCAGCAGCGCCCCGTCCATCGCGACCTCGTCGACCAGTGGGAACGCCTTGGCGCCGGGCACGATGAGCCGGGCCGCGTTGCTGCCGAACAGGCTCTTCACCCCATCGAAACAACGGGCACCGGCAATGAAGACGCGCTGGCCAACCGACCGTCCCGAGGTCGAGCCCGCCGCGATCACCCGGCCCACCGCTTCATAGCCAGGGACGAGCGGATAGCCCAACCCCGGAAACGGAGGCATTGCCCCTGAATAGAGGAGCCGCTCGGTGCCGGTGCTGATGCCGCTCCACTCGACAGCGACAACGACATCGGCGTCCGCCGGCTCGACTAGCGAGACTCGGCGAAGGGCCAGACGCCTGGGCTCTTCGATGACAACCGCCGTTGTGTGCAATTCACTCCTCGGCACCCGGGGGAACCTTCAATGGGGCGAGACGATTGTAAAGTGCGGCTTACATCCAATGTTGTCAAGCATCTGGTACACCTAGGTCCGTAAAGTTCCGCGCGCCGGGGGCTCTCCTCTTTTACTGGCTGCTGGAAAAGGGGGCTAGCCGGACCGCGAGCGGAGGAAAAAGTCCCACAGGGCCAGCCGTGCCGAGAGCCCCAGAAAGAGGTGCTCGAGGGCGGCGAGTCCGGCGAGCACCCCAAACACCATGGCCGACCGGCGGGTGAAGGCATCCTGTGCCCGCCACCCGGTTCGGAGCAGGAACAGGGTAGCAACCACCCAGAAAACGACGCTTACGGCCAGGAATGGGGTGTTTTCGGGCGGTCCAAAAAAGCGGGTCATGAACTGCAGGTGATCTGGCAGCAGGCCAGGGCTCGCATTCGCCACTCCCAGGAACACGTTGATCCGCGCCACCTGGTGGGCGGCCCAGAGCAGGGCAACTGTCCCGAACGCCACCTTGTTCCGGGCACCAACCGCCAGGAGAGCCGAGAGGGCCAGAACGCCCAGCGCCGCCGCTTCGCTCCAGGACGTCTCACGAAGTGCCTCCATCGCCACCGCCCAGCGGCTGTCGGGAATCGGCGCGCCGCTCGCTCCCGGCCCCACCAGCCACCCACCATAGAGTGCCGCCTGCGCCCATGCCCAGAGTGTTCCGCCGGCAAGGAAGCCGAGCCAGGCGGCGCGCGGAGAACGGTCCTGTCGAATGAGAATGGCAAGCGCGAGCGCCGATCCCCCGAGCAGAGACGCCACAATCGCGGCGGCCCGGCGCCCCTCGACGGTGGCCGGAAGTCCAAACAGGAGGCCGGTGACGAGCCACCAGAAGAGCACGACCAGGCCCAGTGCCTGAAGGGCACTGATCCATCGGTCACGTCGCGATTCGTCGGTATTCATGAGGCCTTGAGTCCCTCGCGCGCCGCCTGCACCGCCCCCTTCACGCCCGCGGCATCAGCCGTGGGCAGCGCGATGTACCGACCACCCATCGCCGCTGCAAGCGATGCCGCGAATGCGCCCGGTCGCGGCGCGGTGTCGATGAGGAGGACCGGAACGGCCATCGCTCGCAGGGCGCGGGCCGCCGTCTCGGCGTCGGCCTCGGCGCGCGGGCGACCGCCCGTTCCGTCGAGCGCCACGTTCGCGCGAGCATCGGTGAGCAGCACCAGCAGCACCGAGCCGCCATCGCGTTCCGCCGACACTTGTGACGCGAGCTGCCCGGCGGCAACAAGGGCGGCGGCGAGTGGGGTCCCCCCACCACCCGGCAGCGCGGCAAGCGCGCGCTTCGCCCGCGCGAGCGATCGCGTGGGCGGCAGCAGGATCTCGGCGCGAGTACCGCGGAAACTGATGAGCGCCGCGCGATCCCGGCGCACGTAACTCTCCGCAAGGAGCAGCTCGACCGCTCCCTTAGCCTCGGCCATGCGGTGCAATGCCGACGATCCCGAGGCATCGACGCAGAAGATGATGGTGGTGCCGTTCTTCGCCTTGCATCGCTGCACCCGAAAATCCTGGCGGCGAACAGCGACCTTGCCAGGCGTGGCACCGCGCAGGCGCTGCCATGGGGCCGCCGCGCGCAGGGTATCGACGAGATCGAGCCGGGCGCCGGTGCGCGGGTCCCCGGCGCGCGAACCGATGCGCCGGCCATGCCGCGGCGTCATCGTGCCTGCGGCACTCTTGCCCCTCGCCTTGCCACCACCCTGCTGCCGCAGTCCCTCCAGCATCTCAGGGGACAGTGCCGCGCGGGTCGCCTCGAGCACGCGATCGGCCATTTCACCCACGGCCTGATCCTCCTGGCCCTGCTCAGGCGACGCCGCTTGCTCCTCAGGCGCGGGCGCAGGCGGTTCAGGTGGCGTCTCGGGAAGTCGGGTGGCGCGCGGCGCCAGCACGAGCGCGCATGCGACGGCGACATCGGCCTCCGCTACCTCCGCGCGACCCTCGAGCGCCGCATGCGCCCGCGCGGCGCGCACCGCAAGGACGTCGGCCCTGCTCGACCCGACGCCCAGCGCCACCGCGGTATGGCAGATGACGCGCATTGCCTCGTCGCCCACTGTGACCCCGGGCAGGCGCGCACGCGCCGCCGCAAGTTCGGTGGGCGTCGGCCATGCGCACGCCTCATCCTCGCCTCCATCCATTTTCAGGAGGAACGGGAGGCGCTCGCGCAGCGCCGTCGCGACCGGTGGCTCGTCGGGCATGCTTTCGTCGAGGGCAAGGAGGGTCGTTCCGCCGGTGTGGTCGAGCATTCCGAGCAGTGCGGCCACGACCGGTCCTGCGGCGCGCTCCGCCATTGGCAAGGTCAGCACGCCACCCTCTGCCACCGCCAGCAACCCACGCTCCTGCACCGGGCGACCGGTCGCGAGCGTCGCGGCCAGGTCGAGGCCGCCGTGCAGTCGCTCCGCCGCCATGCCGGGAGGAAGACGGCGGCGCACCCTGTCCACATCGAGCAATCCATCGAACAGGGCCAGCACCTCGTCGCGCCGGTCATCGGCGTGCCCATGCAGGACCGCCCCGCGCAGGCCGACCGGGTCAACCGCCAGCAGCGCCAGCGCGCGTCGCATCACGCGACCAGCAGCTCCGCCACCGCGCGTTCCACTCGGGTGGTGGACGAAGTGTCGTCGAGTGGATTGCGGCGCAGCCGGTGACGCAGGGCGAGGGGTGCCACCTGGCGCAGGTGCTGGAGCGCAACCTGCTTCGCACCATCGAGGGCCGCCGTGGCGCGCGATGCGCGCATCAACGTCAGTTCGCCCCGCAGGCCGTCGGTGCCGAGCGCCACGCAGAGTGCAGTGGCCCGGCCCAGCATTTCGTCATCGATGATCACGCCGTCGATGCGCTTCCGGGCCTGCTGGATGCGTCGGAGCACCTTGGCGTCCTCCGCCTTCCATTCCTCCATGAACGCATCGGGATCGCGATCGAACGCATCACGCCGGCGAATCACGTCGATCCGTTCCGCCACAGCGGTTGGAGTTCGCACGTCCACCGACAGGCCGAACCGGTCGAGCAGCTGCGGGCGCAGGTCACCTTCCTCCGGGTTGCCGCTCCCCACCATGACAAACCGTGCCGGGTGTCGCAGGCTCAGGCCCTCGCGCTCCACCACGTTCACGCCGCTCGCCGCCACGTCCAGCAGCAGGTCCACGAGGTGATCCTCGAGCAGGTTCACTTCGTCCACATACAGGAAACCGCGATTGGCGCGAGCGAGCAGGCCCGGCTCGAAGCGCTTCTCCCCCGACGTCAGCGCGCGCTCGAGGTCGAGCGAGCCCACCACCCGGTCCTCCGTGGCACCGAGCGGCAGGTCCACCACCGGCACCGGCACCTTCACCGCGCGCAGCCGCTCGCCGCGCGTGCGACGCTCCGTGCATTCCTCGCAGGGATCGTCCGGGTCGCAGCCGTAGCGGCACCCGGATACCGCCATCATCTGCGGCAGCACCCCTGGCATCGCGCGCACCGCCGTGGACTTGCCGGTGCCGCGGTCGCCAAACACCATGACCCCGCGGATCCCCGGATCCACGGCGGCCACGAGCAGTGCCAACTTCATTTCGTGCTGGCCTACGATGGCGGAGAAGGGAAAACTCGGTGGCACGAAGGGCCTTTCTGGGGGAGTCAGGCGGTGGCGACGAGCGTCTGCACTCCGAGCGGCAACCACCGCTGCAGCATGGTGATGGGGAACGTGAGGGCCCGCCCGATGATGAAGGGAATCATGCGTCCCTGGAGCGAGCCACGCCACGTGCGGCCCTCGATTTCCTGGCGGCCCAGCCAGTGGACGATGTAGGGATGGAGCGTGCCCCGCTGGTACTGGGTCCGCACGCGCCAGCCGCTCCGCTCGACCAGGCGTCGCAATGTCGCTGGCGTATAGGCGGCCGTGTGGCGCGGCGTATGGAATCCCGCCCAGCGCACGCCGTGCCGGCGCCGCGTGATGCTGTCGTAGTCCGGGACCTCGATGATCAGGCGCGCGCCCGGTGCCGCCATGGACCGGAGCTGGCAAAGTGAGGCCACGGGATCATAGAGGTGCTCGAGTGCGTGCCACATGGTGATGACATCGAAGGGCGCGAGAGGCGCCACCACATCAAGGTCACCTTCGTGCAGCGACAATCCCCTCCACCTCGGGCTCGGTACCGTCCAGCCATTCGCATCAAAATCCATCCCGACGGACCGGGCGCCACTGTCCCGGTATACGCGGGCGAGGAACGTCGGGCAGCCACAGCCGACATCCAGCAGCGATGTCTCGCGGGTAAGTGCACCAGTGCGACGGACCGTGCGAAGGCGGGCCCGGTCGAGCCGCCACTGGTCGTAATCGACGAGGAAGGCCCAGCGCCCCCACGCGGCCGACCCGCGGTGCGGAAGGTAGTTCTCGTAGTACTCACCGATCCGCGCGGGTGGCACTCGCGGACTGAGGTACACCTGCTCGCATTGGCCGCACGTCACCCAGGCAAACGACTCATTGCGTTCGTCGGTCATCTGGACCGGCGTCTCGAGCAGCGGTCGCGGCTCATCGGCGCCACAACTGACGCACGCGGCGTGTTCGAGGAACCCCCCGGCGGTGGATGGCAGCGCCGAACGCGACTGATCCACCAGGACGGCTGGCGTCATGCGGGAGAGGTATGCTGCGCCGTGGGGAGCCGGCTGAACGAGGTGCGCACGGAGACGGCCACCGCTTCGCCCACACGGCCGAGTTTCTCGGAACGGGGGACGACCAGGCGGCCATCCAGCGGATGATGCCCGGTGGCCCGGATCCGCCAGCCGATGGAAGCGTAGACCCGCTGCGCCACCGCGACGCCGACACGCGCCCGCAGCGGGATGTAGCGGAAGCCCGCTTCTCCGCTGGCATAGTAGCGGTCGGCCAGGTCCAGCAACTCGAGACACACGGCGCGAATGCCCTCGCGCTGGCGACCCCGCAACACATCATCGGCGGAAAGTCCGTGCGCCTCGAGGCGGGTCCGCGGCAGGTACACCCTGCCTCGCGTCGCATCCTCGCGCACGTCCCGGACGATGTTGGTGAGTTGCATCGCAAGGCCCAGGTCCGCCGCATGGCCCATGGCGGCGGGGTCCTCCACGCCGAGCAGGCGGCTCACCATCAGCCCTACGGTGGACGCCACCTGCCACGAGTAGCCGAGCAGCTGGCCATCACTCTCCATGCGGACGCATCCGAGGTCCTGTCGCACGCCGGCCAGCAGCGACTGCGCGTGGGCCAGCGAGATCCCGCGTCGGCGCGAGAGATCCTGCAGCGCCTGCACCAGTGGGCATGCCGGCTCGGTATTCCCGAGTTCGCGCTCGAGCCGCAACAGCGCCACCTCGTCTCCGGTTTCGTCAACAAGGTCGTCGGCAGTGCGACAGAACGCGTAGAGCACCGCGATGTCATCGTGCAGCCCCGCCGGCAGCATCGCCGTGGCGAGACGGAAGGTGCGGGCCTTCTGGGCAAGCAAGGCGTGCCCCGACCGCACGACCGCCGCCCATGTGGCGCTGTCGATGGTATCGATTCGTCCCGGTGCGGCGATCATCCCGCCACCGCCGCCGGCTGGCGTCCTGGAACGAAGTTGGCGCAGGTCTCCTGTGCCGCGAGCAGCCCGGACATCATGACGTCGCTCAGCGCCACGCCGTTGCGATGGCTCCCCGCGAGCACGAACCCCGGGTTGGCCCGCTCGAGCGCATCCCCCGCCGCCTTGAGCCGGCCGTAGCCCACCTGATACTGCGGGATCGCGCGCGAATATTTCTGGACGCGCCGGAACGCCGGCGTGCCCCGCGCACCCAGCAGGTCGAGCAGGTCGGCATCGGCGGCGGCAGCCAGCGACGCTTCGTCACCCAGGGCGATCTCCGGCTGGCGCTCCCCGCCGAGGAAGGTCGTGAGCGTCACGAAGCCTTCAGGCGCCCTGCCGGGAAACAGCGTGGATGAGAAGAGCGTTCCCAGTGTCCGGCCGTGCTCGACCGCAGGAACCAGCACCCCGAACCCATCGAGCGGATGCGCCACGTCGGACCGCGCCAGGCCGGTGACGACGACCGCCACCGGCGCATAGTGCACGTCCGCCAGCGTCTCCCACTGCTCGTCGGCTTCGCCCACGAACTCGATGAGTGGAAAGGCGTGTGCCGGCGCGGCGCAGATCACGGCGTCGAATCGCTGGGTCACCATGCCCGACGGACCACGGCTGGAGACACTCCAGCTCGACCCTGCGCGGGCAATGCGCGTGACGCGAGTACGCAGCTGCAGCGACGAGCCCAGGCGCCGAGCCAGCGCCCTTGGAATGGCGGCCATTCCCTCGCGAAAGCTGAAGAGCCTCCCCTCCGGCTCGCCCGACGAGTGGTTGCGGCCCTTCATCATCTGCAGGCCACCCCCAACCAGCGAGCCATAGCGCGCCTCGAGCGCCCCGATCGACGGCATGGCGTGCGCAGCCGACAGGCGATCGGGATCGCCGGCGTACACGCCCGCCGTCACGGGATTGAGCAGGTAGTCCACGATCTCCTGCCCGAGCCGGCGGCGCACCAGCTCACCCAGGCTCTCCTCGAAAGACGGTGCAGGCGCGCGACGAAACGGCTCGGTCACCAGCCGGAGCTTCGCGCCCATCGAGAGCAGCGGCGTCGTGAACAATGACATCGGGGAACTGGGCACGGCACAGGGACGACCACCGCGCACCACATAGCGCCGGCGCGCCTGCGGGTTCGCATCGACCCGCTCCGCTCATCAGGTTGAGGTCGCCGAAGAGGCTCATCACCAGCGGCGGCGGCACCATCATCGAGTTGGGACCCAGGTCGGCAAGGAACCCGCCCTCGCGAACCGAGCGAATCACCCCGCCGGCGTCGCCTCCCACCTCGAACACCTGCACATCGTGCCGTTCCGCGCGCACCGCGTGAGCCGCCGTGAGCCCGGCGAGTCCGCCACCGACCACGGCCACGTTCGCCACGCTATGTCCTGCAATCCTGAAGGTGTGCCACGGCCGCTTCCACCGCGGCCTTCCACTGGTCCAGTTCGTCCTCGCCGTGCACCACCGAGGTGAACGCCGCCTCGAAGGCGGAGGGCGCGAGGTACACCCCGTTCGGCCAGCATCGCGTGGAAGAAGCGCGCGTAGGTCGCGCGATCGGCGCGCCGCGCGCTGTCGTAGTCGGTCACCGGCTCCGCGGTGAAGAACGGCGTGAACATCGTGCCCACCCGATTGACCACGACCGGAATGCCGGCGCGGGCGCACTCGGACTCGAGCAGCCTGGACGCGGACGCCGCCCAGCGATTCGGCACGCTCCCACGTGCCCGGCTGCGCGAGTGCATCCAGCGTCGCGATCCCTGCCGCCATGGCCAGCGGATTACCCGAAAGTGTGCCAGCCTGGTAAACCGGCCCGACGGGAGCAACCTGGCGCATGTAGGCCGAGCGTCCGCCGTACGCGGCCGCAGGCAACCCGCCGCCGAGCACCTTGCCGAGGCATGTCAGGTCGGGCTCGATGCCGTGGAGCACCTGGGCTCCCTGCCGGTGCACACGCCACCCGGTCATCACCTCGTCGAACACGAGCAGTGCGCCGTGCTTCGCCGTGAGAGCGCGGAGCCCCTGCAGGTAGCCGGGTCGTGGAAGCACCACTCCCATGTTGCCGGCCACCGGCTCCACGATCACCGCGGCGATGGCATCACCGCGCGCGCGGAAGAGTTGCTCGGCGGCCTCGAGATCGTTGTAGCGCAGGACGACGGTGTCCGCCGCGGCGGCTCCGGTGACGCCGGGCGAATCCGGGAGCCCGAGGGTCGCGACGCCCGACCCGGCGGCCACCAGCAGGGCGTCGGCATGTCCGTGATAGCAGCCGTCGAACTTCACGATGATCGAGCGCCCAGTCACCGCGCGCGCCAGGCGGAGCGCGCTCATCGTGGCCTCCGTCCCGGAATTGACGAAGCGGAGCATCTCGAGCGCCGGGAAGGTGCCGATGATGCGCTCGGCGAGTTCCAGTTCTGCCTCGCAAGGTGCGCCATAGCTGGTGCCCCGCTGCGCCGCGTTTGCGATCGCAGCCACTACCGGCGGCGCGGCATGTCCCAGGATGAGCGGGCCCCACGAGAGCACCAGGTCGAGGTATCGGGTGCCGTCCACATCGAAGAGGTATGGCCCCTCGCCTCGCGCGATGAAGCGGGGCGTACCGCCCACGCCGCGAAACGCGCGCACCGGGCTGCTGACGCCACCGGGCAGCAGGCCCTGCGCCCGCTCGAAGAGCGCCTCTGATACGGCGGTGAGGCTGTCCTGCAGCGCAGCGGTCATGCGCGCGCGTCCGCGGCGATCCACTTCGCCGCCGCTTCAGCGTGATAGGTGATGATGGCGTCCGCGCCGGCGCGGTGCATGCTGAGCAGCGTCTCGAGCACCACCCGTCGCTCGTCGATCCAGCCGTTGATGCCGGCCGCACGGATCATCGCGTACTCGCCGCTCACGCTGTATGCCACCAGTGGAAGGGTGGTCTCGCGCCGCACCGTGGCGAGCACGTCGAGATAGGCAAGCGCCGGCTTCACCATGAGCATGTCGGCACCCTCGGCTTCGTCGAGCCGTGCCTCCTGGATCGCCTCGCGCACATTGGCAGGGTCCATCTGGTACTGCTTGCGATCACCGAAGGAGGGCGTGCTGCCGGCGGCATCGCGGAATGGTCCATAGAAGCCGCTGGCGTACTTCACCGCATAGCTGAGGATGCCACACTCCGCCTGTCCCGCTCCGTCGAGCGCGGCGCGAATGGCGCGCACCATCCCATCCATCATGCCGCTCGGCGCCACGATGTCGGCACCGGCCTCGGCGTGCGCGACAGCGGCGCGGCCCAGGATCTCGAGCGTCGCGTCGTTGTCGACCTCCTCGCCCCGGAGGATGCCGCAGTGTCCGTGGTCGGTGTATTCGCAGCAACAGAGGTCGGTGATGAGGCAGAGCGAGGGATGACGGCGTCTCAGTCGCATCAGCGCCTGGGGGATGATCCCTTCTGGATCAAAGTTTTCCGACCCGACGTCGTCCTTGAACTCGGGCAGCCCGAACAGGATGACCGATTGAATTCCCGCCTCGACCAGCCCGTCCGCCGCCGCCTCGAGCGCGTCGAGCGACAGCTGGAAGACACCCGGCATCGAGGCTACCTCACGCCGCACGTTGCGCCCGTGACAAACGAACAGCGGGGCAATCAGCTGCGATTGGTGCAGCCGGTGCTCGCGGACCAGGCCGCGAATGGCCTCCGACCTCCGGCGCCGCCTTGGGCGGATGACCGGTGCCGGGGAAATCAGGGAATCGCTGGAGATGGGAGGAAAGGCCGTCACGTTACCCCTAGTGTCAGGTTGACTTGACACTAAAGATGTATCATATAATTGACAGGTACGCAAGACGAGTTTTCGCCCAGATCCTCCTATCCGAGGGGCCCATGGCGCACATCGATCGTTGTATTCCGGGAACCACGGTCAAGATCGTGAAGACGGGGGTCCCCCGCGTCAGCGGGAAGACCGGCACGATCGTGGAGGTCAGCCGTATTCAGCGGCACAGCAGCGATCCGCTGATCGACCGCATCACGGTGGAGGTGGAGGGCCACGGGGACGTCGTCGTCGCCCCCGGCGACGTCGACATTGTCGGTTGACGCGCTAGCTGCGCGCGATCACCAGACCAACGACCCTCGCGGTCGCGAGCGATCCACCCAATAGTCCTTCACGATGGCCCCACCGGTGCTTCATACCCTCCGTGCTAACATGTCCTGGGCATTGGCTGTGGAGGCAAGATATGACGCCGGACATGAGGTGGTTGGAACGAATCTTCAGGACGGTCGTCGGCGTGGGGCTGCTCGGTTTTTATGGGGCACTGCCGGTACCGTGGCGCTATCTCACCCTGCTCGGGCTCGTCTTTGTAGCGACGGGCATCTGTGGGTTCTGTCCGAACTGGCACGTCGTGCGGCAGCGTGACATCGGGAGTGGAGGGCCGGCTATATGACCACCATGCCGGCCATCCATGCCCTGTGGCTCGCCGAGACCCGACACGCCTTCAGGCCCGCCTGCGCCGAGTCGGCGACAGTGTGGGATCGCGCGCGTGCGGTGACGTACCTGAGGGAACGGTTCCTGCCGCGGTTCCGGGCTGAACGCGAGGCGGCCGGCGGGCTCGCCGCGCTGCTCGAACCCGAGGCCTGGTCCGCGCTGCGTGCCGCTGGCGACGTGGTGGAGGCCCGGTGCGAGCGCCTGGCCTGGCTCACAACCTTTCACCAGAAGGCTACGGAGTTCACCCTGGTCGCGAACGAGTTGCTGCGGGCGATCGACGACTGGTGTGGCCACTTGGACGTTGCGGCGGATCGGGTGCGTGAGGCTGACTTGCGACTGGTGTAGCGCGGCTGTGTGCTTGCGCGGGACTCGAGACGTCCCCATTCTTGCTAATGCACTTAGTACGAATGATTCGTTGGGAGGGTCGGTCCATGCGCAAGCTATTTCCCGCCGCAATTGCAGCACTGCTTCTCGTTTCATGCAGCAACGACCGTGAAGCGGTCAACTCGGCAGGCGCCGGTGCGGGTCGCGACCTGAATCTGGGCGCGTCGCAGCCGGCGGCGGAGCCACTGGTTCTTTCGGCGGTGGAGCGCAAGTCGATGACCAAGCCCGCGAGCAAGGGTCGCGGCAAGGTTCACCTGGTCACCGAGGTGAAGACAGCGGTACCGCGTCCGAACGCCACCGAAGAAACTGCGGTGGCGACGGACCTGGCTCCGGCGCCGGCACCGGAAGTCGTTCCCGACGCGCCGGCCGCGCCACCCGCGGAATCACATGCAGGGGGTGGGCACGCGCTCGCCCCCGGGCAGACGGTCGCGAGCATCCCGGCTGTAGCCATGGGCAGCGGCGACCCCCCGAGGATCCAGACCATCGCACATGGCGGCAGCGGTGTCATGGTCCGCATGCCCGATGACAACTGCGCCCCGCACCATGGCGGCGCCATCGCGATCAATCGGGTTTACAACCCCGGTCAGGGTGGGTTCCGGCGGTTCTAATCCCTGGAAGCCCCACGTCGAAACAGCAGCACCCCGTCGCCACTCCGGCGCCGGGGTGCTTTGCATTATTGAGCGTGCTGATGGCCGTCTTGACCCAAGGTCTGGCGCCGCAGCCCGTGTACGCGCAAAGCCCGGCCCCTCTTGTCTCAGACAGCGCGACGGTGGTTGCCGGCCCTCGCTACGGTGCCGGCTGGCTGCATCGCTGGCTGCTGGGGAGCAACTACCGGGATCTCTGGACCACTCCCATGCGGATCGAGGTTCTCGACCTTGACACTTTTGCCGGAGGCCTGCATCCGGTCGAGCATGACAGTACGGGAGACATACAGCCCCGGTCGCTTCGCTTCGCTGGTGCCGACGGACGGGAATATGAGTTCCGCACCGTCAACAGGGACGTCATCAGGCTCTTGCCGCCTGACCTGCGCGGCACCCTCGCTGCCAGGATATTGCAGGATCAGGTCAGTGCTTCTCACCCGGCGTCCCCCGCAGTTGCGGACCCCATCGCGGCGGCGGCTGGGGTGTTCCACCGCAGCCTGACCCTTGTGTATCTCCCCGAGACTCCGCGACTGGGGCAATTTCAGCGCGATTTCGGCGGCGTGCCTGGCTTCCTGGAGCAGCTACCGACCGACGGCAGCGACGCGCCTCCCGGTAGCACTGGTGCCCCGGAACTGGTGACTACCGATGAAATGCTCCTCCAGATCAATACAAGACCGGGAAATCATGTCGACCCGGACTATTTCCTCCGCGCCCGGCTGCTCGACGTCTATCTGGGCAACTGGGACCTGGAGCAGGACCAGTGGCGCTGGGCCGGGAAGCCGGACGGGGACGGGGTGCTCTGGATGCCGGTCTCCCAGCATCGCGAACTGGCATTCGTACAGTTCGGAGGGATGATCCCGCAGATTGCCCGGAACACGTTTCCGCAATTGCTCACGTTCGGCCCCCGGTACGGACCGGTGGTGGCGTCGACGTGGAACGGGCGCAATCTCGACCGGCGTTTCCTGGCGCCACTCGGCCGACCGGCCTGGGATTCCATGGCCGCTGAGCTGGCATCGCTCCTGACTGACCGCGTGATCGACTCGGCCGTGGCCCGCATGCCCGCCGAGTATCGGGCACTCAATGGAGCGTGGCTTCGCGCGGCACTCATCAGCCGTCGTGACCGGCTGCCGAAGCAAGCTGACAAATACTACCGGCTGCTCGCTGGACAGGTCGATCTTTACGCCACCGGCGTGAACGACAGTACCGCGGTGACACGCGTCGACGACGAGCATGTGCGCGTGCAGTTCTTCAGTGAATCGGCGACTGCGTCAGGCGGGAGCGCCTACATCGACCGCACTTTCTGGAGCAGGGAGACCAGCGACGTCCGGCTTTACCTGCTGGGCGGCGATGATCGCGTGGTATTCATCGGCGCGGGAACATTTCCGGTCACGGTGCGCGCCATTGGTGGTGATGGCAATGACCAGTTGCTGGATCCGGAGAAAAACCGGAAGGTCCATTTCTATGATGACGACGGCACAACGGCGATCGGGCACGCGCTCGACAGCAAGCGGTGGCCCCCGACCAGCAGTCCGCGCGACAGCTCGGCGCGCGATTGGGGAGCCCGCAGCGACTACACCCCCTTGATAGCCGGTGGCCCCGATATCGGCGTCCTCTTCGGGGTGAGTGCTTCCTACTTTCGCTATGGATTCAGGAAGGTTGCCTACTCCAGCAACTGGCGCGTCCGGGTGGGCTATGCCACCGGCGCGCAGACCCTGAATGGCGACATCCTGGGCGACATCAGGCTCGCCAACTCGAACACGCACTTCACCATCCTCGCGCGTGCGTCGGGTATTGCGACGCTCAACTTCTACGGCTTCGGGAATAACACGACCGATCCCGAGCCGAACGAGTTTTACCGTGTGCGCCAGAATCAGTTCACCCTCGAACCGGGGATCACCTTCCAGCTGACCCGGCGCAGCACACTCTCATTGAGTGCAAAGGGCGTCTACTCGGTGACGTCGGACGATCAGGATCGCTACATCGGCACACAGACGGTGCTTGGAACCGGCGACTTCGGCCAGCTTGGCGCCAGCGCGGTGGTAGCGTGGAGCGCGAACAGGGCGGCGTCTCCAACGAGCACCGGCGTCGATGCAAGCATCGGGGGTTCCATCTACGCGCCCGTCTGGAGCGTACCGAGCACTTACGCCGAGCTGCATGCAGTGGTGAACTGGTCGTGGAACCTGTACCCGCGAGGGGTGAAGCCGACGCTTGGATTCAGGGTTGGCGGCATGAAGGTCTGGGGCGACTACCCCTTCATGGATGCCGCCTTCATTGGTGGGGCGGTCACCGTCCGGAGCCTGCGGTACAACAGGTTTGCCGGCGACGCATCACTGTACGGAGGCGCTGAACTGAGGCTCCAGCTGGCCCGGGTGTCCCGGGCGCTGGCGAGTGACCTGGGAGTGCTGGGCCTGGTCGATGTCGGCCGCGTGTTCATCGAGGGTGAATCCTCCCGAACCTGGCATCCGTCATACGGCGGAGGCATCTGGTTCGCCTTCCTGAACGAACGCACGCGGGCCACCGTATCGGTTGCTGGCGGCGCGGGGGCCGCAAGATTCTACTTCAATTTCGGGCTCACCCCGTAACCCGACTGAAAGCTGAAACATTCATGATCCGCAACAAGCGCCCAATTGTCATCGCAGCCGTCGCCGCAGTGCTCCTGATGGGCGCCGTCCCATCTGCCACGCACGACGGACTCGACCTGGCCGGCATGGACCGCTCGGTCAAGCCGGGCGACAATTTCTTTCTCTTCACCAACGGCACCTGGTACAGGGACACGCCGATCCCGGCGGACAAGGGTGCCATCGGGGCGGGCTCGCAGCTCGCAGACCTGACCGACAAGAGGGTGGTGGAACTGATCCAGTCGGCGGCGAAGGCGAATGCGCCGATAGGATCAACCCAACGCATGATCGGCGACTACTACGCCAGCTTCATGGACACGACCGCCATCGAGGCCGCCGGCACCAAGCCGCTGCAACCGGCCTTCACGGCGATTGCTGCTATCAAGACGCGAAAGGATTTGTCCCGGGTGCTGGGATCGACGTTGCAGGCCGATGTCGATGCCCTCAACTCCACCAATTTCTACACCGAGAACATTTTTGGCCTCTGGGTCGCATCCGACCTCAACGACCCGAAGAAGTACGCCCCGTTCCTGCTCCAGGGCGGTCTCGGCATGCCGGATCGCAGCTACTACGTCGACAGCTCGGCGGCGATGGCAGAGGTTCGCGTCAAGTACCAGGCACATATCGCCGCGATGCTGAAGCTGGCGAACATCGCCGATGCTGATGCGAAGGCTGCGTCCATCATGCAGCTGGAAACGAGGATCGCCGAGGCCCACTGGAGCAGGGAGCAATCGGGCGACGTAGCCCGCGGCAACAATCACTGGTCGCGGAAGGACTTCTCCTCGAAGGCCCCGGGCCTCGACTGGGAGACGTACTTCGCGGCCGCACAGCTGAGCAAGCCTGCGGAGTTCATCGTATGGCAGCCGAGTGCCTTTACCGGCATTTCAGCGCTGGTGGCGAGCCAGCCGATCGATACCTGGAAGGACTACCTCACCTTTCACGCCATCCAGTCGCACGGCGGTGTCCTGCCGCGGGCGTTCAGCCTGGAGAACTTCGCGTTCTTCGGTACGTCGCTCAGCGGGGTGCAGAAGCAGCGGGATCGATGGAAGCGCGGGGTCAACGTCACCAACAACGCGCTGGGCTATGCGGTGGGCAAGCTGTACGCCGAGCAGTACTTCCCCGCGGCCGACAAGGCGCGGGTGGAGCAGCTGGTGCAGAACCTCATTGTTGCCTTCGGCGTTCGCATCGACAGCCTGGCGTGGATGGACCCCGCCACCAAGAAGGAGGCCAAGGCGAAGCTGGCGGTACTGAAGGTGGGCGTGGGCTACCCGGACAAGTGGCCGGAGTACACGGGACTCAAGGTTGTTGCCGACGACCTGTATGGCAACGCCGAGCGCTCCGATGCGTACGAGTACCAGCGCAACCTGGCGATGCTGAGCCAGCCAGTGGACCGCGGGCAGTGGGTCATGACGCCGCAGACGGTGAATGCGGTGAACCTGCCGGCGCTCAACGCCATGAACTTTCCCGCGGCCATCCTCCAGTCGCCCTGGTTCGACTCCAAGCGGCCCGAGTCAATGGACTACGGCGCCATCGGTGCGACCATCGGTCATGAGATCAGCCACAGCTTTGACAGCCAGGGTGCGCAGTTCGACTCCGACGGCAAGCTCCGGAACTGGTGGACTCCCGATGACCTGAAACACTTCGAGGCATCGTCGAAGCAGCTCATCGCGCAGTACGATGCGTACAAGCCATTCCCCGACCTGGCGGTCAACGGGGCGCAGACGCTGAACGAGAACATCGCGGACGTGGCAGGGCTTGCGACGGCACTCGATGCGTACCATGTGTCGCTCAAGGGCAAGCCTGCGCCCGAGGTCCAGGGCTTTACCGGTGACCAGCAGTTCTTCATTGCGTACGGGCAGAGCTGGCGGGAAAAGGAGCGGGAGCCGATCCTGCGGCGCGGCATCCTGGCGGATGGTCACGCGCCCGACGAGTATCGCGCGTTTACCGTGCGGAATATCGATGCATGGTACCCGGCATTCGACGTGCAGCCGGGTCAGGCGCTCTATCTGGCGCCGAAGGATCGCGTGAAGGTGTGGTAGGCTAAGGTTCGCCGCGCCCCTCCGAGTTCTCTGCTTCGGAGAGGGCGTGGCCGCCGAGCCCCCCAATAGCAGCGCCACCGAGCCCGGCGCCGCCAGCTCCCCCACCACCTCCGCCACCCCCACCCCCACCCCCACCGCCCTCACCACGGCCAGCGCGTTCGCCGTCGCCTCGTGTCGAACGACCGGGTCCGGCAACGGGGATCGTAAGTCCCGCCGGGTACTTCTCGAGCCCCAGCTGAGCGCGAAGGTCGACTCGCAGTTCCTCGACCAGTGCTTCCATGTTCGCGCTGCCGGTGCGAACGAGGTCGTGCGCGGCCTTCGCGGCCAGCTCTACCAGCGGACGGTCCCCGAAGAGGATGATGTCGGAGAGCGCCTCTTCCAGTTGGCGCCGGTCCCCGGGGCCCGCCGGGGTAAATGATCCCGCCAGCGCCCGATAGGCGCCGGCGAGTGACTTGAGCCGCTCGGTATCCTGCCGGTTCTCGCGCTGCCGGATGTTCTGCACCCGCTGCATGATCGTGACGCGAATGATGAGCAGCACCACCGCCACGCAGAGGGACACCATCAGCGTCACCGGCAGCGTCCCCATGTCAATCAGGCGCATTGTGTCCTTTCAGGTGGTGTACAGTGTCACGATGAGCAGCGCGAAGCGGTACGCCAGCACTATAGCCCCCACTGAGGTGGTGAGGACGAGCGTCTTGAGCACACGACTCACTCCGCTCGCGCCATAGACGACTCCGGTTGAAACGAACAGATAGGCCCCGCACGCCAGCAACAGGGCCATGGAAATGGCGTGATCCAGGGGCACGGACGCAAAGCCCGCCCCGCCGAACAAGTGGTCGACGGCGGGAATGGCTGTGGCGATGACGAACAGCAGCAGCAGGTAGGCGTAGGTGTGCAGGGCAAATACGCCGTGCGTCACCGTCGGGCGCCTGGCGGCGCGAAACACCAGTGCCGGTACGGGGGCGAAGGCCAGTGCCATGAGGATGATGAGTGACCGCGCGTGCAGCGCCATCGCGCGATTGAACACCGGTGCATAAGCCTCGAGTGTCCGGTTGCTGGCTTCCAGCCACGCCGGCACCATCCGTTGCGCCAAGGGACTCCACGGCTGGTTGGTGAGGTGGAACTCAAGCGGCGTGGTGAAGATCTGCCCGCCCGTCATGGACTCAGCCGCGAAGAAAAGCACGTTGGCGAGGAGGAACAGCTGGATCGGACTCAGGTACGGCTTCCGCCGTCCCTGCAGGAACGCGACGGTCAGGAAGCCGGGGCGCGTCACCAGGTAGCGAAAGCTCCGGATCAGGCGGCCATCGATGCTGGTGAATGCCTGGACCAGCTGGTCCACGAAGCCGCGCAGCGTGAGTTCGCGATCGCGCAGCGGTCGCTCCCCGCAGCCGGGGCAGTACGGGGTGTCCACCGCTCGGTCGCAGGACGGGCAGGTCCATGACATATCGGGCATTCGTCGCACCTCCCGACGTAGAGTGTGCGCCCCGGGCTGGGCGGCGGCAACTGCACGCCGGAGGGCCCCATGACACGACGACCCGCCTGAGCGTTGGCGCCCGGGCGGGTCATCAGTTGGGTCAGTGGGCCTGGGTAGAGTTGAACTACCGACCTCACGCTTATCAGGCGTGCGCTCTAACCACCTGAGCTACAGGCCCCTGCAGAACCGGACAGGATAATCCACTCGTGTCGGGGTTACAAGCTACCCTCCCCGGGACAACCGGCGCGCCGGGCGGTATATTGATCGCCGCCGCCGGGGGCTTGCTCAGGCGGGCCATCCAAAGCCAACTGAGGTCGTTCGCATGTCTCTCGTCATTCGTCCACTGCCCCTGCGCCTGATCGCCACGGCAACCGGAATCCTCGTCGCCGTCGGCTGCGGGGGGCCCGCCATTTCATCCGACCGCGACAGCACGATCCCGATTCCGGCCGGCGCCACCGTGACGTTCGAGGGCGGATCCGTCGAGGGACCGCCGGTCCAGGGCGATCCCGGCGTCCGGAACGATATTGTGCACCGCCGCATCCAGCTGGCCATCGTCCAGCAGCTGCAGGCGAAGGGCTACAAGGTGGTGGACAGCGGCGCGCCGGCCACCTTCCGGACGCGCTATTTCGTGGGCATCAAGAAGGACACCGACTACGTCACGACCACGACCGGAATGGCGGCACCCTACTACACCCCGTGGGGCTACGGGTACGGGTACGGCTGGGGCGGCTATGGCTACGGTTACGGGTACGGCGGCGCGGTCACCTCGACGCAGGCGGTGACCACAACCGACGTGTCATTCGTCGTGGACCTCGTCGACCAGAAGTCAGGCAATACCGCGTGGCGCGGTGTCTGGCAGGGGGAGCCGGGGCGCGAGGCACCGAGCCAGGAGCAGATCAACATGACGATGGCGAAGATCTTCTCGTCCGCGCCAAAGGTGCCCTGAGTCACCATCCGGTCACGCCAGCGAAAGGGGCCACATCACTCGATGTGGTCCTTTTTTCGCCTCCATCGTCCCCACGCTAGTATATTGCAGCCGCTTCCGTCGGCATGACCGGCGGCCATTCTTCAAGCCAACTGAGGTCGTTCGCATGTCACCTGCTCCGCTCCTGTTGCGCGCCCAAATGCTTGCCACGGCTGCCGTCGTACTGGTCGCTGCATGCGGTCCCAAGATCACGTCCGACCGTGACAGCTCCATCCCCATTCCAGCCGGTGCCACGGTGGAGTTCGAGGGCGGTGTCCTCGAGGGGACGAACCAACTGGATCCCGCCGTGCAGAACAACATCGTGCACCGCCGGATCCAGCTTGCGATCATCGCGCAGCTGACGCAGAGGGGCTACACCATGGTTGACAGCACCCAGGACGCGACGTTCCGGGTGCGTTACTTCGTTGGCGTCACCAGCAGCACCTCACTCGTCACCACCACGACCGGCATGGGCGGAATGGGAATGATGGGCCCAGGCATGTGGGGTCCGGGTTGGGGCATGGGCTGGGGCATGGGCGGCATGGGCGGCATGGGGATGATGGGCGGCATGGCCGTCTCCAACACCACGCCGGTCACCAACACCGACGCCTCGTTCGTGGTGGACCTTCAGGAGGAGAAGTCGGGCAACACCGCATGGCGCGGTGTGTGGCAGGGTTCGCCCGGTTCGAGGGCGCCGACCGAGCAGGAGATCAACACCACGATGGCGAGGATCTTCAACACGCTGCCGCGGGTGCCCAAGTAAGCACCAGAACGCAGAAGGGGCCCGCATCGACGATGCGGGCCCCTTTTCTTTTCATCCACCAGGCTAGAACTGCCCGCCGATCGCCAGGAACCAGCTGAGCCCCTGTCCCTGGAAGAATGGCTTGGCGACACCGACCGCGAGCGCCCCGCCGAAGAAGCCCACCCGCACGTCGACCGAACTCTTCCATCCATTGCTTGCTGTGGATGCGGGGAGCGGAACGCCGGTGAGCGAGTCGACCGCAGTCTGGCCGGTGCCGGTGTTGAAGGCATAGCCCAGCGCCGTCACCGCGGCCTGCGTGCCGGTATTCGAGATACTGGTCCACGCACCCTGGTAGCCGAAGGAGATGGACGGCAGTGAGCGCGGCACCGAGAGCGCCCGGTTGATGGCGCCCCCACTCAGGGTGAAGAGCGGAATGGGCAGCGTGAGCCGCACACGCGCCAGGATGCCCTTGTTGCCGGCGAACTGCTTGTACTCGTAGCCCGGCAGCCCGACCGCACCGCCGACCTCGAAGAGCTGCTGGGGCGGGATGCTGTCGCCCAGCGTGGTGCCTGCCTCCACCACGGCCCCGATGAATGCCCGGGAGAAGTCCTTCCGTGCCACGGCGCGCGCCTGGATGCGCGAGTAGTTGAGGTCGCCAAATCCGCCGTCATACATGACCTGGAAGCCCCACCCCTGGCGCACGAACTGCGGACTGATGTCGGGGTTGATGTCGAGCGTCGCGACCGTCCGGAAGTAGCTCCCGCTGTAGATGCCGCGGTTCGGCCGGAGGTATCCGACCCAGGGGGTCGTGAGCATCACGCGCTCGAGGTACCGATCCTCGGTCCAGCCTGCCTCGACCTGGAGGCGCGACCCGCGAGTGCTGCTCAGGCGTTGCATTGCCCGGAGCATGAGGCTGTACCGGTCGACATAGTCCCAGTTGTCCCGCGCGAAGAGCGCGCCCAGCATGAAGTTGTCGAACTGGGTGCGGAACTTGTTGGTGACCGTCAGGAACCGGCCCCCCTTCACCTCGAGGAGCGTCTTGCCGTTGTCCCGGCCCGCGGCACCGTCATACATGACGTTGCCGGTCCACCACGCCACGCCGGCGTTGGCGTGCAGGAACGCCGTGGGGAGCTTGTCGCCCGGGATATACGTCACTGGAATGCCGGTGTAGATCCCCTCGACGCGGTTGAACCGAACGATGTCCTCGTCCTTGATCGCCTTGAAGAAGATGAACCGGCCCTTTCCCGACAGGATCGGCTGCCGGGAACCGAGGTCTGCGAAATCCGAGGCATGAAAATGAACCGTCTCGTAGCCGAGCGGCTCGTCGTAGTCGTTGAACTTGGAGAGCGAGTCCCGCGAGACTCCCGACAGCTCGAAGCGCGGCTTGTCGTTGAAGGAGGCGGAAGCGCCGGGCTCGAGGGTGGTGGTGGCCCGGTGCAGGAATCGCCCGGTGATGCGCAGCGCGGGCCGCGCACCCTCAATTCCCTCGGGCAGTCCCTGCCACTCGTAGCGCTGTGTCGCCGGCAGCCATGTCCCGGTCGAATCGGGGGTGTTGACGAGCTCGAGAAAGTAGGGTGACGGAATCGTGACCGTGCCGAGTATTCGCTGCGCCCGGTACGGTTGGCCGGTGGAGACCAGCTTCGACCTGATGGCAGCGGTCTGCAGCGTTGCCGCGTCGAGGTCGATGAAGCCATCCACGAGCAGGTGACGCTCGGTGGGGACGCTTGCGAGCGTCACCCTGATGCGGATGACGGAGCGGCTCACGCTGTCGGGGAACATCACCGTCATCGTGTCCGCGCTCAGGTACCGGTAGTAATCGGCGCGGTCGCTGGCGAGCGGGTGAACGGCGTAGATCAGCGCCGGGATCGACGTCGTTCGGAACCGGGTCCGAGACGTCGCTGGCGCCCTGCCGGCCGAAGATGGGGAAGCGGTCGCCGTACGTCAGCGGCGCGATCCAGCCGAGCAGCAGGTACCGGATGCGCGACAGCGGCACGAGGCTGTACCGGCTGCGTGCGCCGATGCCGTGCTGCGGTGAAGGGCCCGTTCCGCTCCCAGCGGACATCCGTCGCCACCTGCTGGACCGCGGTGGGCCCGTCGACGAACGTCTCCTTGACGCTGATGATCGCCGCCTCGAGCTCGACACGTGCCGTATACGTAGCGAGACGCCCGGGCACCCGGTTCACCTCGGCCGCGCGCGCCACCAGCTCGCACAGCGCGGCCGTGGTGCACGTGGTATCGACGGGGGTCCCCTGCAACGCCAGCAACAGGCCGAACATCAGCATGCGCCGGGACTCCGCCGCTGGGGCATCAACTGGCCTTCCGGAGCCGGTAACCCGAGCCGCCGAACTCGCTCGGGGTACGTCGGGAACAGGGACTTGAACTGTTCCTGGGTCTCGATCCACGTGGTCACTCCGACGAAGTAGAACATCTCGGTGTAGGCCTGCAGTGCCCAGGCACCCGACACAATGAAGTTGGTCTCGCCGTCGAGCAACAGGCCGCGCGTATCCTTGTTCTGCGACCCGACGGTGAGGAACAATATCGCGCTGTCCCGCTGGGCAGGCGTGAGCCTGCCGAAAGCCCGCTCCAGCGCCATCGAGTTCCCGGCCCGTGCCTGTCCGGGCATGCCCATGTTCTCCGGCGAGTGGAGCACCTCGAGCGTGGACTGGAACTGCTCCCGCATGTACTGCTGATAGTCCGGCAGGCGGGAGATGGCCTGCAGCGTGGCGGCGGTCGCGAAGAGCTGCGTCTTGGCGTGCAGCTTTGGCCGGCGGGCGAGGCTGTCCTCGACCATCCGCTGCGGCACATACCCCGAGGCCTGCAGCCGCGCCGGCGCCGTATTGAGGTCGGCCATCAGCGTGTCGGTCATCAGGAAGAGCTGCTGGAGCCACGGATTGGCGTCGAAGGTCCTCGCCACCTCGCGCATATCGCAGCTCGGCGTTGTTGACCGGCGATGTCCTGGTGTAGATCCCCACCCGCAGTCCGCCGCCATCCTTCGCCATTTCAGCCGCCAGGTGATTCTGCACCTCGAGCAGCCGGCCGAGGAGGTCCATGCTGCGCGTCACGGTGAGCCAGGAGGCGCTCGGGCGAATTCGCGAAGGACGGCGCAATCAGGTACACCTGGCAGCCGCGGAGCGCGGCCGCCACCAGGTGCGACGCGTAGGTCAGGCTGGTCCACAGCGAATCTGGAATGAAGATAAGGCTGCCCGGCGGCATCAGGGTGATGAGCATCATTTCGACGACGCTCGCCCGCTTCCAGCCAAAGCCGACGTCGTTCTGCACCTGGACGCCGTGGGCCGAGAAACCCTGCGCCTCAAGGGCGGCGACCTTCGCGCCGTAGTCGGGGCCGAGCGCCCGCGCGCGCAGCGGTTCCGGAATCTCGTCGGGCGTGAAGCCGTTGCGCAGCAGCAGCCGGCGCGCGTCCTCCTTGAGGGTCAGTGTGGCCGGGCCCGCCACGACGAGGACCCGGTCGTCCCACGTGGGATCCGCGTAGCCCTGGGCCACACCCGACGCCGGTGAACGCGGCTCGCCCGACCGCCGGGTCGTCCTCGCTGAGGTCGAAGAAGGTGACCTTGCGGTGGTCGCGCACGAGGTTGTCGGCCGCGATCGGCAGTACGCCGATGATGCGGGTCGACCGGAAGCTGAGGTCGGACGGCTGCGTGATGCTCACGTTGACCCGGACGAGCTTCTCCACGAAGGCCTTCCCCTGCACCCGCGCCAGTTCCTGCAGGCGCGTCGAGGAGGCGACGGCTTCCCGCAGGCTGTCCTGCAGCGCGCCGAACCGGCGCGCCATGCAACGAGTCCGCCTTCGGGACCTTGAGGTTGTGCCGCAGCGGATTCTCCAGCACGTCCATCCAGATCTTCGACTTGCCGGCCTCGTAGTAATTCTGGTCGTAGAAAATGAAGAAGGACGGCATGTGGCCGAGCGAGTCGAAGCGCTCGACCCCGCGCAGCAGCGCCCGCAGGTAGTTGAGCGTCTGGAACGCGCCGACGCGGTCGGGCAGCGTCCTCGGTGATGCCGCGATACTCGTGAATCCAGAGCACCTGGTAGGAACGCGCCGACGCGATCTGGTTTGCGAGCTCGACCTGGAACTGCTGCCCAGCCATGAACACCGCCGCATTGGCCGGCGTGAACGGCCGGTCCACCACCCGCTCGATGAGCCGGTCGATCTCCTCCTGGTCATCGTGCTCATCGGCCTCGAGCGCGAACTGCATCGGCATCCAGTTGAGGCGCGAGTCGGTGCCGTTGACGCGGTACAGCTCCCGCCGGCACTGCTCGAGGATCCCGATGATCCCGTCGAACACCGCCAGCACCGCGGCTTGCGCGATCGGGCGCGATCTCGCTGACGCGACACCCACGCCTCGAACGCCAGCCGCCCCCGTGACCCGTAGCCGGTGATCTGGTTGGGGTCCTTGTACTGCCCGAATCGCGCGTCATAGGGAATGAGTACGGAGTCGAGCAGGGCGCGTCGGGCGGCGCGAGCGATTTCGGTGCCGCTGCCGGAACTGGATTCCCGCCCGCCGCGGGCGGTCGAGGCAGGGCCGAGCGTACCGGCCGCCACCGCAAAGGCGACCTTCATCTGCGCATGCCAGACGTCCATCTCGTTCGACGGACTCCAGCCCTTGCGGGTGCAGCGCGTCGGGCGACTCTGCCGCCTTGATGAAGCTCGCGATCGTGTCGCGCTGCGTCTGGATGGCGTCGTCGTAGGACTTGCCCAGCCCGGTATAGAAGACGTTGATGAGGTTGATGTACCAGACCGCCTCGCGCCGCATCTGCGCGAGGGCCGCGGCGGCCGGCTCGGTGGTGTCCGCCTGCGCGATGCTGTCCGAGCGCTCGAACTGCGCGTGCGGTGCCCGGGGAATGGTGATGTCCTGCGCCTTGGGCCGGGTCTTCCCCACCCACGGCTGCAGCACCGGTATCTGCAGGCCGACGTTGACCGTCTGTCCCCTGGCCGGCAGCCAGTCCACGCGGGCGAGGCTGCCGAGCCCGAGGATGCCGCCCCGGCGGATCGGCAGGGCAAAGCTCAGGATGAACGCAAACGAATGGTCGCTGATCGAGTAGTCCACCCCGCCCTGCAGGAAGACCACCGGGAAGTGCCACGTTGAGGCGCGCGCCACCGTCCAGCTGCTGCCCAATTGATCCTGCGTACGCTTCAGCGGCGACACCCACACCCACCAGCGGATTGATGAGGTCGCGGTACAGGCCGATGAGGCCGAGTCCACCGACGCTGGTGGTCGTGTCGGTGGTCGTGATGTTGTTGATGCCGGCGAACGCGCCGAGATATGGCTTCCATCGCGGCGGCTGTCCCATCGTGTGGAATAGCTGCGGCGGCTCCGGGTCCAGGGTACCCTGCGCCAGCGCGACGCCGGGAGCCGGCGGCACACAGGAACACGAAGCAGTGACGAGCAGTCGGCATGGGTGCTCGATGGAACGCATGAACCTGCCGGGCAAGGAAACGGGACGTCGGGCCATCAACCAGCGGGTGGGATAATACCCGCGCCCTGTCCCCGATCACCATGGCGCGTTCGCCCGCAGTACATTCCCCTGACACGGTCCCGGAGCCACTGATGCATTCGATGCCGGAGCAGGTCCGACAGAAGGTGGGCGGCATCTGGGAAGCCGACCTGAGCCTGACGATCATGCTGGTATTCCTGATCGTGATGCTCTTCGTGGCCATCCCGCTTTCGGGCGTGGGGATCATCGGCGGACGCGAGAGCCTGTTGATCGCGGGCGGGTTCTCGCGTGCTTGGCATCAGCGGCGTGTTCACCGTGACGCAGACACCGCGCGCGCCCGGATCGCGGGCCTGCTGGCCATGACGGCCCCGATCGGGCTGGGCTGGTACACCGCACTGGTGCCGGGCGCGCACACCGGCGTGCTGCGGGCCGCGCTCGTCGACGATCGCGCTGGGCTGGCTGGCCGCGCTGACGCTGCAGCACGTCTTCCGTCGCGGCGCCGATAACGACGGCACGACTCCAGGGCGCGGTCGCCGTCTACCTGCTGCTCGCGCATCATCTTCGGTGAAGCGTACTGGCTCCTGCTGCAGGTCGATCCCGGATGCGTTCCGCTTCACCGCACGAGCCGGCCAATGCCGGCGCGGTCCGGTCAGGGTTGATGTATTTCAGCCTGACCACGCTCACCACCATTGGCTACGGGGACATCGTGCCCGTGAATGCCGCCGGGCGATCGCTGGCCACCATGGAAGGACTGATCGGGCAGCTGTATCCTGCCGTCCTCATCGGCCGGCTCGTGTCCCTGCAGATTACCAGCGCGCAGCCGAACGCCAGCACCCGGAGCGACGATGATTCGTGACATGCCTGCGCAGGCGATGGTCGCCGCGATGCTCGCCCTCAGTCGAGGCGTGCGGTCCCTCGGTTTCGAGCACCAAGGCGCCCACCCTGGTGCCCGGCACCGGCACCTACGCCTGGGGCGGCGGCGCACTCGCCATGCCGGAAGCAGGCGCCCAGGGGTACACCGTCGTGAACCAGCGCCTCAAGATGCGCATCCAGGTCGCCATCGATTCGGCACTCGACGGCCAAGGGGTACCGCAAGGTCGACTCGACCACGGCCCAGTTCCTCGCGCGCTATGCCGTCGGGGTGAGGACCACGCAATCGGAGTCGCCGGTCGTCAGTCAGGGCCCCGACGTGCCGGTGCCCCTGACCAGCTGCAATTCCGGCGGGTGCTGGAATGGCTGGGACTACGGATACAACAACAGCGCCACCGGCGGTGCCCCCGCGTTCGCCGGGCTGACCCAGCGAGAGGCGGGCGTGGTCCTGGAGCTGACGGACCGGAAGACCGGCGACGTCGCGTGGCACGGCGTGTACCAGGACAACATGACGGGCAAGGCCCCGACGCCGGACCGGATCCAGAAGGCCATCCGCCAGCTGGTCAAGACACTGCCGTCGGTGCCCTGAGCTTTCCTCCCCTCATCAACGACATCGCCATGGCAGACATCGCCGCGGATCTCTCCCGGCCCTACCGGGTCATCGACGGCAGCAAGTTCCGCCTCAAGGACTTCGACACCGGCGACCGGGCCGGCGTGAAGGACAAGGAGCGCGCGCAGGACACCCTCCGGCGCGGCGTCGAGCGGCTCGCCGAGCTGCAGGACATGCTGTACGCGCAGGACCGCTACGGCGTGCTGCTCATCTTCCAGGCGATGGATGCGGCGGGCAAGGACAGCGCGATCAAGCACGTGATGTCGGGCGATCAACCCGCAGGGGTGCCAGGTCTTCTCCTTCAAGGCGCCGTCCGCCGAGGAACTGGACCACGACTTTCTCTGGCGCACCAACCGGTGCCTGCCGGAGCGGGGCCGCATCGGCATCTTCAACCGGTCCTACTACGAGGAGACGCTGGTGGTGCGGGTGCACCGCGAGCTGCTCGACCGGCAGCACCTCCCGCCCAGCCTCGTCACGAAGCACATCTGGCAGGAGCGCTTCGAGGACATCAACGCGCTACGAGCGCTACCTCACGCGCAACGGCGTCATCGTGCGGAAGTTCTTCCTGCACGTGTCACGGAAGGAGCAGAAGAAGCGCTTCCTGGAGCGGCTGGACCAGCCGGAGAAGAACTGGAAGTTCTCCGCGGCCGATGTGCAGGAGCGGGACCACTGGGACGAGTACATGGACGGCGTACGAGGACATGATCCGCCACACGGCGACGCCGCACGCGCCCTGGTACGTGGTGCCGGCCGACCACAAGTGGGTGACGCGCCTCATCGTGGCGGCGGCGGCGGTGGACACGCTGCAGGGCCTGAAGCTGCACTATCCCGAGCTGGACGATGCGAAGCGCGAGGCCCTGAAAGCAGCGCGGGCCGCCCTCGAGTCGGAGGGCGGCCGCGCGGAGCCGGCCGAAGACGGGCCGGTGGACAAGGACGATCGGGAGCGATTCGACGACTGACGCCTCAGGCGTCAGCGATCATCGTCCTCGTCGAAGTCATCGAACTCCTCGACTTCCTCGTCGTCGAGGCTCTCGAGATCATCGTCCTCGTCCTCGTCCTCATCGTCCTCCTTCTCGTCGTCGTCATCGTCGTCGAAGGTGAACGTATCTTCCTCGAACTCATCGTCGTCGAACTTCCGCCGCATCTGCAGGGCTCCGTACGACGTCTCGCTGGCCGGCATGATCGCCTCCGCCATCCGTAGAGAGGGTGAAAGTCGCTGGGTCACGACGCGTCCGCTACCCGGGCGGCGGCCCTGGCAGCCTTCTTCCGATCATTCACCTGCAGGACGCGCTTGCGCAGGCGGATCGTCTTCGGGGTTACTTCGATCAGCTCGTCCTCCTCGATGTATTCCATCGCGTACTCGAGGGTGATCTGGCGCGGCGGTTCCAGCAGGATGTTATCGTCGGATCCGGACGCGCGCATGTTCGTGAGCTTCTTTTCCTTCGTCACATTAACGTCGAGGTCGCCCGGGCGGGAGTTCTCGCCCGCGATCATGCCCTCGTACACCAGGTCGGTGGGCGCCACGAACATCTGGGCCCGCTCCTGCAGGTTGCCCAGCGCGAACGCCACCACGGCGCCCTCGCGGTCGGCCACCAGCACCCCGCGCTTCCGGCCGGCCAGCGGGCCAGCCCACGGTCCGTACTCGAGGAACCGGTGGTGGATGATCCCGTTGCCGCGGGTGTCGGTCAGGAACTCGGAGCGGTAGCCGAACAGGCCGCGCGCCGGGATCTTGAACGTGAGCCGCACCAGGCCGGTGCCGTTGTTCTTCATTTCCTTCATCTCGGCACGGCGTGGCCCGAGCCGCTCCATCACGACGCCCATGTACTCCTCGGGGACGTCGATCATCAGCTCCTCATACGGCTCCTGGCGCTCGCCGTTCTCGCCGGTGCGGGTGATGACCCGCGGACGCGACACCTGGAACTCGTAGCCCTCGCGCCGCATCGTCTCCATGAGGATGCCGAGGTGCAGCTCGCCGCGTCCCGAGACGGAGTGCGTGTCGGGCGTGTCCGTCGGCTCGACCCGCAGCGCCACGTTGCGCTCGAGCTCCTTGTAGAGCCGGTCGCGCAGCTGGCGGCTGGTGACGTACTTGCCGTCGCGCCCGGCGAACGGCCCGTTGTTCACGATGAAGTCGACCGAGATCGTCGGCTCTTCCACCGCGATGCCGAGCAGCCGCTCGGGCATGCTCGATGGAGGTGAACGTCTTGCCGATTTCGATGGTCTCGAAGCCGGCCAGGCAGACGATATCGCCGGCGCTCGCTTCCTGCACGTCGACGCGGGCGAGACCGTCGAAGGTGTACAGCTTGGTGACTCGGCCGTTCTCCATCGGCTCATCCACCACCATTCCCGGCTCGCCCATGGGCAGCAGGGACACCTGGTCGCCGACACGCACCCGGCCGCGCTCGATGCGACCGATCGCGATGCGACCGAGGAACGTCGAGAAGTCGAGCGTGGACACGAGCATCTGGAACGGGCCCTCGGGGTCGCCGGTGGGCGCCGCGATGTTGTCGATGACCGCCTGGAACAGCGGCGACAGGTCCGTGCCGGGATGATCGAGCTCGGGCGTGGCGGTGCCGGCGCGGCTCGAGGTGTAGAGGAACGGCGCGTCGAGCTGCTCGTGCGTCGCCTCGAGGTCGATGAACAGGCCCAGCACCTCGTCGTGCACCCGCAGCGGCTCGGCATCGGAGCGGTCGATCTTGTTGATCGCCACGATCGGCTTGAGCCCCAGTGCCAGCGCCTTCCGGGTGACGAACCGCGTCTGCGGCATCGGGCCTTCGGCGGCGTCCACCAGCAGCACGAAGCCGTCGACCATGCGCAGGATGCGCTCGACCTCACCACCGAAGTCGGCGTGTCCCGGCGTGTCCACGATGTTGATCTTCGTGCCATGCCAGTTGACCGACGTGTTCTTCGCCAGGATGGTGATGCCCCGCTCCTTTTCGAGCGGATTCGAGTCCATGACGCGCTCTTCGACGTGCTGGTTCGCGCGAAACGCCCCGGCCTGCCGGAGCATCTGGTCGACCATGGTGGTCTTGCCGTGGTCGACGTGCGCGATGATTGCAATGTTACGAATCACTGTGTGCCGCTTCCCCTGCGAATTCACCAACGTTGTGACCCCGGACGGGGCCTGAGCGGCGCATATATAGACTGCGACGGTCGGCACCGCAAGAGACCGCCCGACCCCTCCGGAAGTGCCGCTCCCGCACCGACTTCCAGACTAGTGCGAATGGGGGTGTCCGTGGGCATGGGCCCCGCCCGCGCCGCCCTTTCCCCGGGCGAGGGGTCCCTCCGCGTCCGGCATGCACTGGTCGAGGCACTCCACCTGGATGGTGACGTGCCCGATCCCGATGTCCCGGACCTCCCGCTGCACCGCCGCGAGCACGCGGGGATGCGAGGCGAGATCGGGGACGACGACGTGCCCGCTCATGGCCACCACCCCGCTCGTCAGCGTCCACACATGCAGGTCGTGCACGGCAATGACGCCTTCCACGCCGCGCATCCGCCGCTCCACCTCCTGCAACGGGATATGTGACGGGGCCGCCTCGAGCAGGATCTCCACGCTTTCCCGCAGCAACCGCCAGCTGCCGGCGATGATGAGCAGCGAGATCAGCACCGACACGATCGGGTCTGCGAGGGTCCAGCCGGTGAGGATGACGATCAGCGCCGCCAGCAGCGCACCGACCGAGCCGAGCAGGTCGCCCATGACGTGCAGGTAGGCGGCCCGGGTATTGAGGCTCCCGTGGGAGTCGTGCTTGAGCAGGCGCAACGCCACCAGGTTTACCACGAGACCCGCAAGCGCCACGCCCGCGAAGAGCAGGCCCTCGATGGCGTGGGGCGACCGGAACCGGCGTATTGCCTCGAAGATGATCCAGGCCGAGAGCGCAGCGAGGACGACACCATTCACCAGCGCGGCAAGGATCTCGAGGCGAAGGTAGCCGTACGTGCGCCGATGATCGGCGGGGCGCTGCGCCATCCGGGCCGATACGAGCGCCAGTGCCAGTGCGCCCACGTCGGTGAGCATGTGCCCGGCATCGGCCACGAGCGCGAGGGAGCCGCTGACCCAGCCACCGATGGCCTCGACGACCATGAAACCAGCCGTGAGCAGGAGCACCTGCTTGAGGCGATTGGCGGCAGGAGGTGAGGCGGCAGGCTGATCCGAGTCGTTGGCTGTCATTCTGTGAACCCGTCCCCCTGACTTCCTGCCGCCTGACTTCCCGCCGCCTGACTTCCCGCCGCCAGCCGCACCGCTTCCGCGTGCCCCGCCAGCTGCTCCGCCTCCGCGAGCGCGATGATGTGCGGCGCGTCTTCCGCGAGCCGGGCTGCGCTGTACTGGATGACGCTCGTGCGCTTGATGAAGTCGTACACGCCGAGCGGGGAGGCATAGCGCGCCGTGCCGCTGGTGGGCAGGACGTGACTCGGGCCGGCGATGTAGTCTCCCACCGGCTCGGGAGTGAAGCGCCCGATGAAGATGGCGCCGGCGTGGCGGATACCTGCGGCCACCGTGCCGGCGTCGCGAGCGAGGATTTCCAGGTGCTCCGGTGCGCGCAGGTTGGCCACGCGGATGGCATCGTCGATGGCAGGCACCAGGATCACCATGCCATTGCGCTCGAGCGAGGCGCGCGCGATAGCCTCGCGCGGGGCAAGGGACAGCACTGCCTCGAGGGCAGCCGGGAGCGCATCGGCCAGTGCGGCCGATGTCGTGACGCACCAGGCCGAGGCATCCTCGTCGTGCTCGGCCTGTGCGATGAGGTCGGTGGCCACCCGCAGTGCATCAGTCGAGTCATCGGCGATCACCAGCAGTTCTGTGGGTCCGGCGATCGAGTCGATGCCCACCATCCCGATGACCTGCCGCTTCGCCTCGGCCACCCAGCGGCTTCCAGGGCCCACGATCTTGTCCACGCGCGGTATGGTCTCCGTACCGTATGCCAGCGCCGCCACGGCCTGTGCACCGCCAATGCGGAATAGCTGCGTGACCCCGGCAAGGTGACAGGCGGCAAGGACAGCGTCGGTGAGGAAGCCGCCGGGAGGCGTAACCGCGACAATGTCGCGGACGCCGGCGACGACGGCGGGCACGGCGTTCATGATGACGGAGGACGGATACGATGCCTTTCCACCTGGCACGTAGAGTCCCACGCGATCGAGCGGCGTCACCTTCATGCCGAGGATCGTCCCGTCGGGCTCGGTGACGGCGAACCCCGGATCGCGCTGCCGCTCGTGATAGCTGCGCACGCGACGCACCGCCAGCTCGAGCGCCGCCCGGAGCGGTGCGGGCAGTCGGCCCAGTGCCGCAACCCATTCTGCCCGCGGCACTTCCCAAGCCGTGGGGGACAGGTCGAGGCCATCGAGTTCCCGGGTGAGCGCCTGCACCGCGCGGTCGCCCTCGGTGGCGACTCGCTGAAGGATGCGCGCAACCGTCTGCCGCGTCGCCGTGTCCGCAGGACCCTGTTGCGGCAGGAAGGGCCGAAGCCCCTCCAGCGGCGGAACGACGAGACGGCGGATCATCGACTCGCGGGCCTTCCGGGAAGTGGTTACAGTTGCCGGGATGCAACCCGACCAGCCGTTCGCGGCCGGACTGTTCGCTGTCCTGCTGCTTGTCCTCGCCAACGCGTTCTTCGTCGCGGCGGAGTTCGCCCTTGTGGGCGCTCGCCGCACGCGGCTCGAGGAGATGGGCCGGGCTGGCGACGGCAAAGCTAGGCTTGCCCGGCGCGCGGTTCAATCGCTCGACCGGTACATCTCGGCCACCCAGCTGGGGATTACACTCGCATCCCTGGGCCTGGGCTGGGTGGGTGAACCGGCGCTGGCCCACCTGATCGAGGCGGGGTTCCGCTGGCTTCCTGCCACCATGGCCACGATCGCGACCCACACGCTCGCGGTCGCGATTGCGTTCACCATCATCACCGTACTCCACATCATCCTGGGCGAGCTCGTGCCCAAGACCTTCGCGCTCCTGTACCCCGAAGAAGTAAGCGGGTGGGTGGCGGCACCGCTGATGGCCTTCGCGTGGGTCATGGCATTGCCCATCTGGATCCTCAACAGCACCGCGAACGCGATCCTGCGCCTCTTCAAGATCGAGCGCACCGGCGAGCATGACCGCCTGCACTCGCCCGAGGAGATCCGGCTGCTGGTGGAACAGAGCCAGGAGTTCGGTTCCCTGCAGAAGCAGGATGCCCGGCTGCTCGAGGGCGTGTTCGAGTTCACCGAGAAGACCGCTGAAGAGGTGATGACGCCGCGGACGGAAATGGTGGCGCTCGATGCCGACCTGCCGGTGGGAGAAGCGGCCGACCGGGTGGCGGAAGCGCGCCGCTCGCGGTATCCCGTGTTCACTGAGAGCCTGGATGACATCGTCGGCGTGGTTCACGCCAAGGACATCCTGTCCGCGCTCCGGCAGGCGCCCGGTGCCGTCGTGCGCACCATCATGCGCCCGCCCCTGTTCGTGCCCGGCACCCGCGAAGTCGAGGATGTGCTGGCCGACATGAAGAAGCTCAAGGTCCACCTCGCGGTGGTGCTCGACGAGTATGGCGGCACGGCAGGTCTCGTCACCATGGAAGACCTGCTCGAGGAGATCGTGGGACCGATCTTCGATGAGTACGACCGGCCCGATCACCTGCCGACTGACGAGGGTGGCACGGTGATCGACGGTTCGACGACGATCAGCCAGTTCAACACCGAGTACGACGCGACGCTCGACGACACCAGCTACACGACGGTGGGTGGCCTGCTGTTCGGCCAGCTCGGCCGCCTGCCCAAGCCCGGCGACCTGGTGCAGGTGGGCGGCTTCGACTTCGAGATCCGTTCGATGGCGGGGCGCCGGGTCGAACGGGTGCGCGTCGTCGGGCGATCGAAGCCGGCCGACGAGGGAAGTGCCGAACGATGAGCGGCCCGCTGCCACGCTCGGCGATTGCCCTCGTGCCCCCTGGCGCGCTCGACCTCACCGGTGAAGCCGTGCGGCGTCGGCGCGCGCTCCAGCGGGCGACGCTCACGGTGCTCGAGGAGGCGGGGTTCGAGGAGGTGAGCCCGCCCACTTTCGAGTACGAGGAGATCTTCGTGCGCGCCGGCGGACCCACAGTGATCGAGCGCCTCATCCGCTTCCTCGACCTCGACGGCCGGGCCCTCGCACTCCGATACGATTTCACCGCCAGCGTGGCACGCGTGGCGGCCACCGCCTTTGCCGACCGGCCGCTGCCGCTCCGCCTCTGCTACTCCGGGAAGGTGTACCGCCAGGAGCCCGACCGCGGGGCGCGCCCGCGCGAGATCCTCCAGGTGGGCGCGGAACTGCTCGGCGCTGCAGGGCTTGCCGCCGACCTCGAGCTCATCCGCCTGGTGCTGCGCCTCGCCGCTGCGGTGGGGCTGCGCGACTTCCAGCTGAACGTGGGTCACATTGGTGCGCTGGCGCCCGCCCTCGCGTCGCTCCCCGAGGCGCTCCGGACTGATGCCCGGCGCTGGATCGACCGCAAGGACCGCGGCAGCCTGGTCCGCGCCCTCACGCCGCTCGACGGCGATGCGCGCTCCCTCCTCACGCTGCCGTTCGTCATGGGCCGTCGCGCGGCCCTGGAAACGGCGCGCGGGAGTGCGAGCGCCGCCGCGCAGCCGGCACTCGATCACCTCCTGGCGCTGGATGCGGCCCTCACCGCCGCGGAGCGGGCGCATGTCGTCTACGACCTGGGCGAGGTGCGGGGCCTCGACTACTACACCGGCCTGCAGTTCGAGCTGTTCGTGGCGGGGGCGGGGCGGGCCGCGGGGGCGGGCGGCCGGTACGACGGCCTCATGGGACGCTTCGGGCACCCGATGCCCGCCGTCGGCCTGTCGCTCGACCTCGACGCCATCGCGGAGCTTGTGCTGTGAGTGCGCCGCTGCGCATTGCCCTCGCCAAGGGCCGCCTCTGGGACGCAGCGATCGCGCGCTTCACCCGGGCCGGCATGGCTCCGGCCAGCGACAAGGGTCGTCGCCTGCTGGTCCCGTCGGTGGAACCGGGCATCGAGTTCCTCGAGGTGAAACCGGGTGACGTGCCCATCTACGTCGAGTCGGGCGCTGCGGACCTGGGAATCACCGGCACCGATGTGCTGCGCGAGGCGAACCCCGACGTGCTCGAGCCCCTGGAGCTCGACTTCGGACAGTGCCGCCTGGTGGTCGCCGCGCCCGCCGCAGTGCCCTATCCGTCGTTGCCGGGGGGTATCACGCCGCGCGTCGCCACCAAGTATCCTCGCCTCGCGCGCGCCTACTTCGCCGCACTCGGCCGGGCGGTGGAGATCATCGAGGTGGGCGGATCGGTCGAGGTGGCGCCACTGCTGGGGCTGTCACACTGGATCGTGGACCTGGTGGATACGGGGAGTACGCTTCGCGCCAACGGACTGGTCGAGCACGAAACGATCCTGGCGGTCACCGCGACCCTGATCGCGAATCGCGCCAGCCAGAAGCTGAAGCTCGAGAGACATCTTGAAGTGATGCGGAGGCTGGAGGAAACAGCGTAAGGGGTGAGGGGTGAGGGGTGAGGGGTGAGGGGTGAGGGGTGAGGGGTGAGGGGTGAGGGGTGAGGGGTGAGGGGTGAGGGGTGAGGGGTGAGGGGTGAGGGGTGAGGGGTGAGGGGTGAGGCGAATGTGGCCTATTCCTGCAACGACCGAATGAGTCCCCAGATAAGCCGCTGCACGCGATCATTGCGCAGCGCCATTGCGCGCGACTCAACTTGACCGATCACCGAGGCGTCCCCCAGGAGTCGCACCAGATCTCCCGTCTCGATGGCGGATCCATACGCGATGCGCCAGTGTCGCAAGGCAGTGCGCGTCCTGCCGTATGCGTAGCCTTCGGCAAGATTCAGCTGAACAGATAGGGACGAGCGCTGCAACTGGGAGAACAACGCGGCTGCCCACGGCTTCCAACTGCCCTGCGACAGTGCCACAACCTCCAGAACGGTTGAGCGGGCCTCCTGCCACGCTTCCAAAGATCGATGATCGCGCATGCCACAGCTTCAGGGATACGCGCACTCCCTACCGCATCATATGGCTCGGCGTAGTGCCATTCTAGCGCACGGATCGCCCCCTCACCCCTCACCCCTCACGCTGTTTGACAACACGCCCGCCAGCTCAACCGCCCTTCGCATGGAAGTCGAATCGGCGGTCCCTCTCCCCGCGATGTCGAACGCCGTGCCGTGATCAGGGCTGGTCCGGGGAAACGGCAACCCCAGGGTCACGTTCACGGCCTCGCCGAAGCTCGCGACCTTGATCGCCGTCATGCCGACATCGTGGTAGGGTGCGAGCACGGCGTCGAACTCACCCCGCATTGCGCGCACGAAGACCGTGTCGGCCGGGAACGGGCCCGCCAGGTGCGCCGTCTCGGCGGCCGGGCGCAGCACACGGATTTCCTCGTCCCCGAACAGCCCCGACTCGCCGGCGTGCGGGTTGAGCGCGCAGAGCGCCAGCCGGGGCGCCGCGATGCCCCACCAGTCGCGAAGCGCAAGATCGGTGGTGCGTGCCACCCGCACGATGCGCTCGCTGGTAAGCAGCGCCGGCACGTCGCGGAGGGCCACATGCGTCGTGACCAGCACCACCCGAAGGCGGTCGGAGGCGAGCATCATCGCCACCGGTACGTCGCCACAGAGGTGCGCCAGCCATTCGGTGTGGCCAGGGTACGGAAATCCGGCCAGGTGGAGCGCGTGCTTGTTGGCCGGCGCCGTGACGATGGCGTCCACTTCGCCGGCTTGCGCCAGGCGCACGGCGGCCTCGACCGCATGGCCCGCCAGGCGGCCAGCACGCAGCGTTCGCGCGTGGTCGGGCCGGTCACCGGTGCCCTGGGCCCAGGTGCCGACGCCGATTCGATGTGTTGCGGGAATGTCTTCGATGAGGTCGTCGGGCCCGACGACGGTTACCGTGGCGTCCAGCGGCAGCTGCAGCGCCGCCCGGGTGATCTCGGGACCGATGCCGCGCGGATCGCCGAGGGTCACCGCGAGGCGGCGCATCAGGACGCCCGCACCTCGACGTATGTGGCGCGACGAAGCTGGGCGACGTACTTCTGGACCGCGAGATCCTCGGAGAGAATCTGTCGCACGCGATCGCGCACGTCCTGGTACGTCACCTCGCCCTCCGCGCGCCGCTCGGTGACCAGCACGACCGCGTACTTCTTCCCGCCACCGGGGGACTCGAGCGCAAAGGGCGGGACGATCGTCGTGCTGTCGGTCTTGAGGATGCCGCGCTTGTACACCTCGGGGAGCTTGTCGAGCGGCACGGCAGACGCCTCGCGCTCCTCGGTGCCGTCGTGCCACGCGCGCTGCAACGAGTCGAACGATGCCCCGGCCAGCGCCGCGCTGTACACCTGCTGGGCATGCGCCGCCGCACTGTCGACATCGGCCGCGGTCACCTCGGCCGCAATGAGGATGTGCCGCACCTGGATCTCGCCGGGCTGGGTGCGCATCACCTGGATGAGGTGGTACCCGAACGGCGTCTCCACCGGCTCCGAAATGACCCCGATCTTGAGCGAGAACGCGACGCGATCGAACTCGGGCACGAAGACGCCGCGCCGGGCCCAGCCGAGCTCGCCCCCGCGCTCACGTGAGCCGGGGTCGGCGGAAAACCGCTTCGCCGCCACGGCGAAGTCGGCCCCCTTGCGGAGCTCGGCCAGGATCGAGTCGGCCAGCGCGAGTGCCCGGGCCTTGGCGGCATCGGATGGCCGCGGTGCCACCACGACCTGCTGGAACGTGACCGTTGCCGGACGGCTCCCGAACTGTCCCTGCTGCTCCGAGAAGAACGCCTTCATTTCCTGCTCGCTGGGGGCGATCGGCTTGAGCTTGCCCTTGTCCTTGAGCTGCTGCTTCAGCCGTTCCTTCTGCATGTCGCGTCGTGACTGCTCGGCGAGGAACCGGCGATACTCGTCCAGGCTGGAAAACCCTGCGGCATGCAACTGGGTCGTGAACTCGATTTCCGTGGTATAGCGGTCGCGGATGTTCTTGACCGCCGCAGCCACGGCATCGAACACTTCCTTGTCGGTGACCTTGATCGACGTGTCGCGCACCGCCTCCTGCACCAGCAGCTCGTCATCGACCAGGTCGGACAGCACCTGCTTGCGGATCCTGGCGGTGTCAGCCGCCGTCTTGGGCGCCGCAGCCGGCGGCATGCCGCCGAGCGAGCTGGAAGAACTGCTCGTCGAGCTGCGACTGCATGATGGCCTGCTTGCCGACGATGGCTACGATGCGGTCGACCGACATGGCCGGGCGCCGAAAGAGGTCGGCGCTGGCCTGCGCATCGAGGTCGGACTGCACCTCCGCCGTGACTTTCGTGCTGTCGCTTGTGCTGTCTACTTGTGCCACGGCGTGGCTCGCACCCGCGAGCCACGCCGCCACTGCAAGTCCAGCCCCAACCTTCCGGTACATCGTCACGCCTCCCTTGCCGCGTCAGTTCCCCGGCGCGGGGGCTGCCGGGACGGGCGCGGGACCGGGCGCCGGCTGCATGCCGGTTGGCGCTTGCGCCGTCGAGTCCTTGCCCGCGGTGGAATCCTTCGCCGCGCGCCGCGCGCGACCGATCTCGAGTGCCTTCGCCACGCCGGCATCGGAGAGGTCGACCTTGTTGTGCTCGCGCAGCACCATGGCCAGCGACGAGGGCAGCGGGATGAACCGCTTGGTGCCGACGAGGATCTGGTCCATGTAGGCATCGACCTTCGCGTCCGCCACCTTGAGCCGCTCCGCCTGCGAGGCGGATGAATCGGCGGCAGGCGCCAGGTCCATGTGCGCCTTCACGGTGTCAAGCTGCTGGTTGTACTGCGTCACCATGTCGGCCCACTGCGCCGCCGACGGCTTGATGCCGGCCGAATCGGCCTGGTTGATCAAGAGGATGTTGGTGGACAGGATCCGCGCAAAGCGCGTCAGCATGCTGTCTGGTGCCGTCTTCAGCTGCCCGGTGACCTGCGGCGGGAGCACGCGCGCCCAGCGCAGGAAGTCCTGCACCGTGAGCTTCCCGCCATCGTACACGGCGAGCGACTTGGTGGACTTGCTCTGCTTGTCGGGGTCCGCAATCGCTTCCTTCATGAGCGCGGGCGCCCCGGCCTCGATCTTCAGGTTCCGGTGGATCGCGAGGCTGTCCATGTAGAGCGAGTCGAGCGCGCCCATTTCGCTCTGGCGCAGGTATGCGTCAAGGCGATCCTGCACCTCGGAAAGCGGGGGGCGACGAATGACGTGAATCCCGAACGGCGTCTCCACGATCCCGGTCATCTCGCCGGGCGCGAGGTTCCACGCCACACTGTCGAACTGCGGCACAAACCGTCCCTTGGGACCCGCCGGCAGGAACCCGCCGTCGCGGGCGCTGCCCGGGTCCTGCGACACCTGCGACGCCACTTGGGCGAATGGTGTCCCGGCCTTCACCGTTGCGATGGCCTTCTGGGCCGTCCTGCGCGCGGCCGCCTTCTCCTCGGGCGTGGCCGTCGCCGACGACCGCACCAGGATGTGCTGGAAGATCCGGACATCGCCCGCATTGTAGGCCTGCGTCACGGATTCGGGCGTGATCTTGATGCGCTGAGCCATCAGCGAGTCGTGCCACAGGGTGGCCTTGAGCTCGGTGATCTGCGGCCACATGGCACCCGCGATGGTGGCGGAGTCCGAGAGGTTCACTCCCTTGGCCACGGCCTGGGCAAACAGCGAATAGTCCACCCACACATTCGTGATGAAGTCGGCGGTCTCGTTGTTCAGCTGCGCACCCTTCGCCTCGAGGACGAAGTCGGCGAGCCGTTCCGGCGACAGCTTGGCCGAGCCGGCCACGGCCACCGTGCTCGAGGGCTTGAACATGTCGCGATTACAGCCCGCGAGTACCACCATCGACACCACCAGCAACAGTCGCCGCATGCCATCTCCGATTCGTGTTCGAGTCAAGGCGCGCCGTGTCAGACCACGGCCCGCAGCGCCCGCACCAGCGCGGGCATCAATGCTTCCCCCCCGAGGCGCTCGAGGCGCAGGGCCAGCGGCACGGTGCGTCGCACCTCGGCCACCAGCTGCACATCGTCGAGCGCGGTACTCAGCTTCGCCATTCGCGGCGCCACACCGGCGCGGAATGTCACCCGGGCTTCGTCGCCGCGGATGAGAATGTGCTGGATTCCAAGCGTGGCCCCGAGCACCCTGAGCCGTGCCATGTCCAGCAGCGTTTCGGACTCCACGGGAAGCGGACCGAAGCGTTCCCGAAGTTCCGAGCGAAGCCCATCAATCTCGTCAGGCGTCTCCGCTCGCGCCAGTCTACGGTAGAGGTCCAGCTTGGTGTCGTCGTCGCCCACGAACGAGTCCGGCAGGTGGGCCGGCCGATCGAGCACCACCTCGGGTGGTGGCTGGGTTTCGCGGCCCCCCTGACCCCGGAGCGCCTGCACCGTTTCCTCCAGCCATCGCAGGTACAGGTCGAACCCGACGGCGTGGGCCTGGCCGGACTGTTCCGCGCCCAGCATGTTGCCCGCCCCGCGGAGCTCCAGGTCCTTGAGGGCCACCCGGTAGCCTGCGCCGAGATCGGTGTGATGCTCCAGCACCTTGAGCCGCTCTTCGGCGTCGGCATCGATCGAGTCGGGGACGATGAGGTAGCAGTACGCCCGGCGATGGCTGCGCCCGACCCGGCCCCGCAACTGGTAGAGCTGGGCGAGGCCGAAGCGATGCGCATCGTGCACGATCATCGTGTTGGCGTTGGGAACGTCCAGGCCCGACTCGACGATCATCGTGCTCACCAGGATGTCGATCTCGCCCGACACGAAGCGCTGCATGACGTCCTCGAGCGGCGTCGAGGCCATCTGGCCGTGGGCCACCCCGACACGGGCGCGCGGCGCCAGGTGCCGCACGCGGGCCGCGATGGTCTCGATCGTCTCCACCCGGTTGTGGACGAAGAAGACCTGGCCGCCGCGATCGAGCTCGCGGGCCATCGCCTCCTCCAGCAGGCCGTCGTCCCACGGCTCCACGAAGGTGAGGATCGGCGAACGGTCGCGCGGCGGCGTCTCGATGAGCGTCAGGTCGCGCAGGCCGGCCAGCGAGAGGTGCAGCGTGCGCGGAATCGGCGTGGCGGTGAGCGTCAGCACGTCCACGGCGAGGCGCAGTGCCTTGAGCCGCTCCTTGTGCTTCACGCCGAAGCGGTGCTCCTCGTCGACGACGAGCAGGCCGAGGTCCTTGAAGGTCACGTCCGACGAGAGCAGCCGGTGCGTGCCGATGATGATGTCGATCTCGCCCAGCGTCAGCCGCGCCAGCGCCGCCTTCTGCTCCTTCGCCGTCCGGAAGCGCGAGAGCACCTCGATCTTCACCGGATAGTCGGCCAGGCGCTCGGTGAAGGTGCGCCCGTGCTGCTCCGCGAGGATCGTGGTCGGCACCAGCACGGCCACCTGCTTGCCGCCCTGCACCGCCTTGAACGCCGCGCGCACCGCGATCTCGGTCTTGCCGTAGCCCACGTCGCCCACCAGCAGGCGATCCATGGGCCGGGCCTGCTCGAGGTCGCGCTTGATGTCCTCGGTCGCCTTCCGCTGGTCGGGCGTGTCCTCGTAGAGAAAGCTCGACTCGAGCTCGCGCTGCCAGCGGGTGTCGGGCGGGAAGGCGTAGCCGGTGGCGAGCTTCCGTCGCGCGTAGAGATCGAGCAGTTCACCCGCCATCTGCCGGATGCCCAGCTGCGCCTTCTCCCGCACCTTCTTCCAGTGCGATCCACCGAGGGCGTGGATCCGCGGCGGCGGCCGGTCGCCGTCATCCTCGGCGGAGCGATAGCGCTCCAGCTGGTCGAGCCGGTAGAGCGGCACGTTGAGGCGGTCGCCGCCCTCGTACTCCACCACCGCCACTTCCATCGTCGACGACCCCACCGTGATCGTCTCGATACCGCGATAGATGCCGATGCCGTGGTCGAGGTGGACCACGTAGTCGCCCTTCACCAGCGCGCCCGTCGCCGCCGAGGGCGCCGCCTGGCGGTAGCGCCGCGCGCGGCGCAGCCGGCGCGCGCGGCGGAAGATCTCGTGGTCGGTGAGGACCCGCAGGCCCGGCATCAGGAAGCCGCCGTCGAGCGCGCCCACCACGAGCGTCGCATGCGCCGGGAGGTTTCCGCGCTCCTCGAGCAACTCGTCGAGCCGCTCGATCTGGCCCTCGTTGTCGCAGAGGATGATGGTATCAGGCGGGCGATGGAGCAGGTCGCGCAGGCGATTCACCTGGCGGTCGATCTTCTCCGGCGGCAGGAAACCGAACTGCAGCTGCGCGCCCTCGGCCACGAGGCGCAGGCGTGGCAGCGCATGCATGCGCGTCGCGCACTGCCGCAGGTGCCTCCAGGATCTCCTCGCGCTCCGGGACGTCCTCGCCCAGCCGGCGCGCGATCTCGAGGTGATGCTCCGCCTCGCGCCAGGCGCGGTCGATCTCGTCGTCGATGGGCCCCGGCGTGTCCAGCAACAGGAGCGCGTCCGAGGGCAGCAGGTCGAGCAGCGTCCGGCGCACGTCGCCCGCAGTACCCGCCTTCCCCGCCCTCCCCGACTCTCCGACCTCCACTGCCTTGATCGGCAGCACCGTCACCTCATCCAGTTCCGCGCCGGACCGCTGCGTGGTGAGGTCGAACGCGCGCAGCGACGAGACCTCGTCGTCCCACCACTCGAGTCGTGTCGCCGAGGCCATGCCGAAGCCGTAGACATCCACGATGCCGCCGCGCGACGAGAACTCCGCCACTTCGGTGACGGTGGTGACGCGCGTGAAACCCATCGCCTCGAGATCCTGCACCAGCACCTGGGGCCGGATGCGGGTGCCCTTGGCGATCCGGATGCGGCGCTTCTCGAGCGACGCTGGCACGAGCGTGCGCTCGGCGATGGCGCGTGCCGTCGTGATGAGGATGCGCAGCCGGCCGCCGAGGAGCGCCTCGATCGTCTCGACCCGCTCGCCCGCGATCTCGTAGTGCGGCTCGTCCTCGCCCAGTGCCTCGCGCTGCGGATAGAGCGCGACCGGCTCGTCGGAGAGGAACTGCAGGTCGGTCAGCCATCGCTCCGCATCGGCGGGCGTCGGCGCCACGACCGCCATGACGCGCTGGGGTGACGAGCGCACCATCGCAGCGGCGAGCACGGCGCCACTCGACCCCGGCAGGCCGCCGATATCGAGCACGGCACCCCGACCGGGCAGGCGCGTCATCAGGTCCCGCGCCGCGGGCGTCCGCTCGAAGGCGTCGAGCAGCAGGGGAATGCTCATGCCCGCCTCCTGCCCCACACGCTGGCGAGTCCCACTTCGGCGAGCGCGAGCACCAGTGCCAGCCACAGCAGAGGGCCGCGCAGGTCGCCCCGCGCGCCCGCGGAGAAGGCGGCCGACGCTACCTGGTCGAGGGGAACGACGCTGGCGCCACGCCAGAGCGCGCGGACCTGCGCATCACTTGCCTGCTGGAGCATGGACTCACGCGGATCGGGATTGGACGCGAGTGCGCCGACCGTGTCGGTGCCCCGCAGGAGGAAGTAAAGACCGGTATCGGGAGGCGCAAAACGCCCTCCTCCTTCAAGCGGCCATTGTTGCGACCCTTTCACCGCCGCCGAAACAAGATCCGGTACGGTTCCAGCAGCTCCCGCGGCCACCTCCAGTGAGGCGACCTCACCCCTGGCGAGCCGGTTGAGGAGCACGTCGATGAAGGGGACGAACTCCGCCTGAAACGGCAGTGCCGTCCAGGCCGTGTCCAGACGGCTCCCAATGAGAAGCACCGAGCCGCTTCGCACCAGCCAGGGCTCGCCACCCGCTGTCATCAGCACGCCCGTGCGCCCGCTCCCCGATGGCAGGAGGCGGAGCCGCCGGAACAGGCGGGCGGGAGGGAGGATGCTGCTGCTGTCGGTGGCGCTCGCGGCGGCGGCATCACCGAAATGCCACGCGACGCCGCGCCGCTCGAGTTCACGGTTGACTGCACCGAGCGACGCCGGATCAGCGGGCGGTACGACGATCGATGCCGAGGCCCCAAAGCCGCCCAGCACGATGTCATCGCCCGGCAGGAGCCGGCCATTGGAGCGAAGCACGTCACAGGCGGCCTCGGCAAAGCGCCCCGCCGGCGCACACGATGCGCGCGCGAGCGGCGCCATGCGCAAGCCCAGGACGCGCTGGTCATCGAGGCGAAGCTCGTCGGCCTGGATCGTCGCGCGGAGTGCATACCATCCGGCCGGCGCGCCAGGGACCGCGACCTGCGTCCTGCCCCCGACGGTCGCCAGGGCCTGCCGAGCAGGGCGATCACCAGCCGTGAGCGAGAGCGGCGCCTGCGCACCGGAGTCGCCCACAACCTGCACCTGGACCTGGCCACCATCGGTCGACCACGGCTGCGCACCAGCGACAACTTCCGCCACGCCGATGTTCGGCGGTATCGCTCCCTCAGGCCGTGACACGGTCACCGGCACACGGGGCGCCGCAGCGCCCAGCGCCGTGGCCTGCAGGTCGGTGACGATGACGATCTCTCCCGGGAGCGACTCGCCGGCGAGCACCTCATCAGCCGCCTGCACGGCGTGACCGAGATCGAGTCGCGTGGTGGACGGTTGCAAGTCATGCAGCGCCGACCGCAATGTCGCGGGATCTCCGCGCCGCGCGGCACCGTCCGCGAGAAGCAGCCAGACCGCATCCCCGGGCGTGGCGCGCGCGAGGACACCGTCGGCCGCACGGACAAGCTGTGCCAGGCGAGGCGTTCCTCCCACCACCGCCGCACTGCTCAGGCTGTTGTCGAGCACCAGCACCAGGGCGCTCGGTGCGTGCCCGGTGACCCCGGTGCGACGCACGCTCGGTCCTGCCGCCGCAAGGACGAGCGCCACCACGAGCAGGGTGCGCAGCAGGAGCAGCAGCCAGTGACGGATCCGGAGGCGGCGCTGGTGCTCCCGCGTGGCATCGAGCAGGTAGCGCACCGCGGGAAAGACGACGGTGGGCGGCTCACGCCGCTGCACCAGGTGCAGCAGCAGCGGCACGCCGGCGGCAAGAAGGCCGGCGAGCAACCAGGGATGGAGAAAGGTCATGCTGACGAGTTGGCCAATATGACCCGCAGGGCATGACCGAACGGGGTATCGGTCACGATGCGATGATAGCTGATGCCGCTGCGCCGGCAGGCCGCATTCCAGTCCGACACCGCCCCCCGGACGGTGCGATCGTACGCCTCGGCCCAGTCACGGGGGCGGAGCACGACGGAGGTTCCGGTCTCCGGATCCTCGAAGCGCGCCTCGGCGGGGCCCGACAGCGTCACTTCGGCGGGGTCCATGAGGTGCAGCACCACCACCTGATGCCCGCGATGCCGCAGGAAGCGCAGCGCGGTGAGCGCCAGGTCGCGGTCGAGCAGCAAGTCGGACACGAACACCACGAGTCCCCGGCGGCGCAGGGTATCCACCACCCGCTTGAGTGCCGGTGCCGCGGCGGTTCCCTGGCCGGCCTTCGTGGCGGCGAGGGTGGCGAGCAGCTGGCGCCAGTGGGCGGCGCGCGCGCGGGGGGGCGTGACGTGGCGCACCTCATCGTCGAACACGATCAGGCCCGTGGCGTCACGCTGGCGCAGGAGGATGAGGGAAAGTGACGCAATGAGACGCTGTGCGTAGGCCAGCTTCGGCAGCACGGTATCGGGCGCGCCCGACCAGGCCATCGACCGGCTGGCATCACAGACGATCATGGCGCGGAGGTTGGTTTCCTCCTCGTACTGCTTCACATAGAGGCGGTCACTCCGGCCCAGCATCTTCCAGTCGACGTACCGCAACTCATCGCCCGGCTGGTACATGCGGTGCTCGGCGAACTCCACTGAAAACCCGCGGCGCGGCGACCGGTGGAGTCCGCTGAGGAACCCCTCCACGATCCCCTCACTTACCAGTTCGAGCCCTCCAAGGCGTGCGACGTCCACCGGATCGAGGAGATCGAGCCGGGCTCGGGCAGCAGGTGCTTCAGGACGCGACATGCGGGGCGCAACGTACGGGTACACCCCATCGGCCGTCAACGCACAGCGGTGACCGGAAGGCGGGACACTCCCAGGGGACAGTGCTGGCCATCTCGAAACAGGTGGTGATTGTCAGCAAAGACCTTGCATGCGGGCCGCGGGGTGGCACATTTGCTGCTTCGACCGTACTCCCGGATGAGGGTGGAGGTTTCATGAAGTCCCTGGTCACAACGGCAGTCATCAGCATCGCTCTTCTCGCCGCGGCTCCCGCTGTTCCCGGGAGCCCGGTGCTTCACGCGCAGGCGGAGAAGCCGAAGGAGCAGCCCAAGCCGCAACCGTCCAACGGGGGCAAGGCGGCACCGCAACCTGCTCCAGCGCCGCCGAGCCGGCCCGCGCCGCCGGCGGCTGACCGGCCGAAGCCCCCCCAGAGCACTGGCGAACCGGAACTCAAGCGACGCAAGCAGTGACCGATTCCCTCGTCGACTTCAATGCATTCCGCGGGCGGATGAACGACATCATCCTCAATGCGGGCAACCTCACTATCAATCGTTTCTTCGCCCTCGATCACCGCTGCTACGAGCCGGGGGCGCTGGGCACCAAGACCAAGGAGATGCTGGGCCTCGTGTCGAGCCTGGTGCTGCGCTGTGACGATTGCATCACGTACCATGTGGTCCGCTGCCATGAGGAAGGCACCACGCGGGAAGAATTCCTGGAAATTTTCTCAGTGGGCCTGGTGGTGGGAGGGAGCATCGTCATTCCGCACCTGCGGCGGGCAATGGCCCGGCTGGAGGAACTGGCCCCGAGTTGAGCGGGTCGCGCACTCGCCCAAGGTCAGTCCCGGCCCTTGTTCCGCGCAACGCCATCGTGAATGGCCGCGATCATTGCCTCCTCGTCGATGTCCTCCCAGTCCGGCTGCAGCACCAGTTCCACCCGCTCCGCCCCCGAGTTGCACTCGACAAGCACCGTTCCGGCCGCCGTGTCGGGCCGCTCGGGCACCTGCAGGCAGATCCACGTGTCACCGCCCGGCTCGTTCACGATGCGCATGCGCCGTTGCCTTCCGTCAGGGTGTCGAGGTGGGGAGCGTCGGCTTCCGTGACACCAGCACGCCCGCGATGATCATCGCTCCACCGGCGAGGTGGAGCAAACCGGGCCGCTCTCCCAGGACCGCGATTGCCGTGAGGGTGGCAACGAGCGGCGTGAGGGTCGTGAAGATGGCGGCGCGACTGGGGCCGATCTGGCGCACGCCACGATTCCAGAGCAGGTACGCCACCACGAGCGAGAGCAGCGTGGCGTAGGCAAGCCCGAACCATCCGGTCGGCGAGACGGCACCCCAGTTCATTGCCCGCACCGCCGGCACGCCCGCGAGGATGAGGCCGGGGGTACCAGTGATGAGGGTCCAGGTGGTCAGCGCCAGGGTACTCACGCGACCGCTGAGGCTGCGGAGACCGAGCGTGTACGTCGCCCAGCAGAGCACCGCCGCAAGCATGAGCAGGTCGCCCGCCAGGTCGCCGTCGAGGGTGATGCCCCGCGACGCGACCACAAGGAGCACGCCCAGTGTGGCGATGGCGAGCGCCCATTTCTGCCGCGCCGTGATCTGCTCGAACCCCAGCATCCCTGCCGCCACCGTCACCACGGTCGGCATGCTGGCGAGAATGAGCGAACTGTTCGTCGCGGTCGTGCGATACAGCCCGGTCATGAAGCACAGCTGGTAGATGGTATTGCCGACCACGCCGAGCAGGATGAGCGGCACCCACGTGGCGCGGGGCGGCAGCCGCCAGCCTTCCTTGCGCGCCAGGACGAGCCACATGAGCACCGAACCGAAGGCGAATCGCACCGCCGTGAAGGCGAGGGGCGAAATGTCGGCGAACGCCAGCTTGGTGGCGGTGAAGTTGCCTCCCCAGATGAGAATGACGAGGAGGAGGCCGTAGGCAGGTGTGGTCAGCGGCATCTACGGAAGAAGCAGCACCTTTCCTGTCGTGCGCCGGCCCTCGAGTTCGCGATGCGCATCGGCCGCTGCTGCCAGAGGAAACTCGGCGCCGATTCGGACGGTCAGCGTACCATCGGCCACCGCCGCGAACACCGCTGTGGCGCGGGCCTGCAGTTCGTCCGCCGTCACGATGTAGTGATTGAGCGTGGGGCGTGTCAGGAAGAGGGAGCCCTTCCGCTGGAGCAGGGACACCTCCACCGGGTCCACGCCACCGCTCGACTGGCCGAACAGCACCATCATGCCGCGCGTCCTCAGGCAGTCGAGACCGGGCAGGAAGGTGGTGCGACCCACCGAGTCGTAGACCACCTGGACACCGACGCCACCCGTGAGGGCCCTCGTCCGCTCAACGAAGTCCTCCCTGGTGTAGAGGATCACCTCATCAGCGCCGGCCTGGCGGGCGAGGGCGGCCTTCTCCTCGCTGGATGTGGTGCCGATCACGCGTGCCCCGCGCTGCCTGGCCAGCTGCACCAGCAGCAGGCCGGTGCCACCGGCCGCCGCATGCACCAGGCAGGTGTCGCCGGGCGCCAGGGGGAAGGTGTCGTGGGTCAGGTAGTGCGCCGTCATGCCCTGCAGCAGCACCGCCGCCGCCTGATGCGTGGTGATGCCCTGGGGAACACGCACCAGCCGGTCGGCGGCCACCAGGGCGTACTCGGCGTACGCGCCGATAACGCTCGTGGACGCCACCTTGTCGCCCGGCCGGAAGCCCACGACGCCCTCGCCGGGGACCACCACGAGACCCGCGGCCTCGGTCCCCGGCGTCGCCGGGAAGGTCACCGGATAGAACCCGGTGCGCTGGTAGACCTCGATGAAATTGACGCCACAGGCCTCGACCCGGATCAGCACCTGCCCCGGGCCGGGCGCCGGCAGCGGCAGTTCCTCGAACTCGAGCGCCTCGGGGCCTCCCGTCGCGCGGATACGAATGGCCTTCATGGCTATATTCTCCTCCATCATGTCCCAATCTACCATCCGGAACTTCTGCATCGTCGCCCACATCGACCATGGCAAGTCCACGCTCGCCGATCGCCTGATCGAGCAGACGGCCACGGTGGCGAAGCGGCTCATGCGGGAGCAGCTGCTGGACACCATGGACCTCGAGCGTGAGCGCGGCATCACCATCAAGCTCAACGCGGTCCGCATGACCTATCACGCCAACGACGGCGTGGATTACGAGCTGAACCTCATCGACACGCCCGGGCATGTCGACTTTACCTATGAGGTCTCGCGATCGCTCAATGCCTGCGAGGGCGCCATCCTCGTGGTGGACGCGTCGCAGGGCATCCAGGCGCAGACCCTGAGCAACCTCTTCCTGGCCATGGATGCCGGGCTCGAGATCATTCCAGTGCTCAACAAGATCGACCTGCCGGGCGCCGAGCCCGAGAAGCGCGCCGAGGAGATCATGGCGCTGATCGGGGCCAGCCGGGAGGAAATCCTCGCGGTATCAGCCAAGGAAGGTACCGGCGTGCCGGAGCTGCTGGAGGCGATCGTGGCCCGCGTGCCCCCGCCGCGCGGCAACGCGAATGCGCCACTGCGGGCGCTGGTGTTCGACAACTACTACGATCGCTACCGCGGCGCCATTCCGAGCATCCGGGTGGTAGACGGCGCGCTTCGCGCCGGGATGCAGGTGGCCTTCGGGTCGCACGCCGAGGATGTCTTCACCGTCGACGAGGTAGGGTACCTCCAGCTCGGCCAGCGGAAGGGCGAAGTGCTCGAGGCCGGCGAGGTGGGCTACTTCCACGCCAACCTGCGCGGCGTGCGCGATTGCCGCGTAGGCGACACGGTGCTGGATGCGGCCAACCCGGCGAAGGAACTGCTGCCCGGCTATCGCGACGTCAAGTCGATGGTGTTCGCCGGTCTCTATCCTACCGACTCCGACCAGTACGAGGGGCTGCGCGACGCCCTGGAGAAGCTCCGCCTCAACGACGCGAGCCTCAACTACGAGCCGGAGACGTCCACCGCGCTCGGCTTCGGGTTCCGCTGCGGCTTCCTGGGCCTGCTGCACATGGAGATCGTGGGCGAGCGGCTCGAGCGCGAGTTCAACCTCGACCTGCTCACCACGGTGCCCACGGTGGAGTACCATGTGTACCTCACCGACGGCACCGAGATGCTCATCGAGAACCCGACGCTCCTCCCGGATACGACGACCATCAACCGGATCGAGGAGCCGTACGTCAAGACGCGCATCATGGCGCCGTCGGAGTACATCGGCGGGATCATGAAGCTGGGCCAGGAGCGGCGCGGCGTCTACAACGGCATGCACTTCATCGATACCACGCGGGTGGAGTTCGATTTCGAGTTCCCGCTCGGCGAGATCGTGCTCGATTTCTACGACCGGCTCAAGAGCATCAGCCGGGGCTATGCGTCGCTCGACTACGAAATGTCCGGCTATCGCGCTTCCGACCTGGTGAAGCTCGACATGCTCATCAATGGTGACCAGATCGACGCCTTCAGCGTGATCATCCACAAGGACAAGTCGTACGAATGGGGCCGCAAGGTGGCGGAGAAGCTCAAGGAGCTCATTCCGCGCCAGCTCTTCGCGGTGGCGATCCAGGCCGCGATCGGCAACAAGATCATCGCGCGGAGCACCGTGGCGGCGTTCCGGAAGGACGTGCTCGCCAAGTGCTACGGCGGCGACATCACGCGCAAGCGCAAGCTCCTCGAGAAGCAGAAGGAGGGGAAGAAGCGCATGAAGCAGATTGGTGCGGTGGAGATCCCGCAGGAGGCGTTCCTCGCTGTCCTCCAGGTAGATGACTAGCCGTCCGGCGGCAGGCGGCAAGAAGTCAGGGCGGCAAGGCGGCCGGTGAGTCCTTTCTGGCGCAAGCGCTCGGGCGCGGTCGTCATCCAGACGGCGTACATGGGCGACGTGATCCTCACGACGCCGCTCCTCACGACCCTGGCCGAGTTGCACGGGCCGGTGGACGTCGTGGCGACGCCGCAGTCGGCCACCCTCCTCGATACCCATCCCGCCGTCGGCGCCGTGATCCGCTACGACAAGCGGGGCGCCGATCGCGGCTGGCCCGGGCTGCGACGCGTGGCCGGCCTCCTGCGGCAGCCAGGCCTACTCCGCCGCCTACCTTCCGCATCGCTCCTGGCGCTCGGCCACGATGGTGCTGCTCGCGCGGATCCCGGAGCGCATCGGCTTCGAGGACAGCCCCGCGGCGCCGTTGTATACCAAGCGCCTTCCACGCCCGGTACAGGCGCATGAAACGGCGCGCCTCTGGTCGCTGGCCGGGCTCCCACTCGGCGCGCCGGTACCACCGGTGACGCTGGGCCTCACCGACGAGGATGAAGCGGAAGCGGAGCGCTGGCTCGCGAGCCGCGGCATCGATGGTGACTTCGTGGCACTCGGCGCCGGCAGTCCCTGGGGCGCCAAGCGCTGGCCGTACTTTCCCGAGCTCGCGGCGCGCCTCGAGGGGCCGGTGGTCGCGATTGGCGGTCCCACCGACGCGGTCATCGGCAATGCCATCGAGGCGGCGGCTCCCGGCCGGGCGCACAGCGCCTGCGGACAGGTCGGGCCACGCACATCCACCGCGATCATTGCCCGCGCCGCCGCCATCGTCACCAACGATTCCTCGCCGCTGCACCTGGCACTCGCCACGCGCACGCCGATGGTGGCTCTGTTCGGCCCAACCGTTCCGTCCTTCGGCTACGGACCTCTCGATCCCGACGCGATCTGCCTGGGCGAAGACGAGCTCCTGTGTCGTCCCTGCGCCACCTTCGGGCCGGCCGCCTGTCCACTGGATCACCATCGCTGCCTGCGCCAACTGAGCGTGGACCGCGTGCTGAGCGCCCTGGCCACGGTGCGCCAGCGGGCGGGAGCGCGGCGCTGACGCCGCGCGGCATTTCCCTCGGCTTCGACGCTGCCCGGGCCTTCCGCAACCAGACCGGGCTCGGCAACTACAGCCGCCGGCTCCTGTCCGGAATCACCGCGGTGGTACCCGACGCGCGCGTCACGCTCTACGCCCCGAGGGAGCCGCGCAGCGAATACACGCCGTGGCTCGCAACCCTTCCGCCCCACACGACAATGTGCCTGCCGCCGGCGGCGATGCGACCATCGCCAGCGCGGCAATACTGGCGCACGTTCCGCACTGGCCGGGCGGCGCGGCGCGACGGTGTCGACCTCTATCACGGCCTGTCGCATGAAATTCCGCGGGACCTGCCGCGCACCGGTATTCCGGGCGTCGTGACCTTTCACGACCTGCTCTTCGTGCGTCATCCCGAGCTCTTCCCCGTCGCCGACCGGCTGAGCTATGCCTGGCGATACCGGTGGAGCGCCGAGCATGCGTCGGCCATTGTGGCGGTGAGCGGACAGACGCGAGACGACCTCGTCAAGTGGTATGGCGTGGACCCCGCGGATGTGACGATCATTCCCCCGGCCCGGGACCCGGCGTTCGCGCGCGCGGTACCGGAAGCCGACGCCCGGGCGGTTCGATCGCGACTCGGGCTGCCGGCGACATACCTGCTGAGCGTCGGCACGCTCGAGCGGCGGAAGAATCACCAGGTGCTGGTCGAGGCCCTGGCACTGCTCGACCCCGGCGCCACGCCTCCGCTCGTGCTGGTGGGCCGAGATGGTGGCGAGGCGCGGTCGCTGCGCTCACTCGCGGACGCGCGCGGCGTCGGGGCGCGCGTGCACATCCTCTGCAGCGTCAGCAGCAGCGACCTGCCCGTGGTGTATCAAGGCGCATCGCTGTTCCTGTACCCCAGCCTGTTCGAGGGTTTTGGTATGCCGATCGTGGAGGCGATGAGCGCCGGGCTTCCGGTCATCAGCAGCGCGGGTGGCTGCTTCCCGGATGCCGGTGGACCGTCCACGCGATACGTGACGGCGACGGATGCGGTGGGACTGGCGGCGGCAATGCGGGATATCCTCGACGATCCCGACCTTGCCGCTCGCATGCGCGATGCCGGGCGGCCGTGGGCCGAGCGCTTCGACGCGACGGTGCTGGCGGCCCCGCTGCTGGCCTTGTATCACTCCCTGCTTCACTGAGACGGGCACATGCGATACGTCGTGGGCATCGACATCGGCGGCACCAACCTCGTCGTCGGCTGTGTAGCCGAGGATGGCTCGGCGCTGCACGGGCTGATGAGCGAGCCGACCCAGCCCGAGTCCGGCGCCGACGACGTCATGGAGCGCCTGCTCAGGCTGGCGCGTCGCTCCATTTCCGAGACCCGCGCGACGATACCGAAGGTGGAGATCGCGGGCGTGGGCGTCGGTGCTCCCGGCCCGCTCGACCGGAGCCGCGGCGTCGTGCTGCTGACGCCCAACCTTGGCTGGACCAACATGCCGCTCCGGGAGCGGGTGTCGGCGGGCCTCGACCTGCACGCCGCGCTCGACAACGATGCCAATTGCGCCGTGCTCGGCGAGTGGTGGATTGGCGCGGCCAAGGGTGCGCGCCACGCCGTGGGCATCACCATCGGCACGGGTATCGGCGGTGGCCTCATCGTGAATGGTGAGATGGTGCATGGCGCGTCGGACTGCGCCGGCGAGATCGGGCATGTCACGATCGAGACCGAGGGCCGGCGCTGCAAGTGCGGCAACTATGGCTGCCTCGAGGCCTACGCCTCGGGTCCCGCCATTGCGCGTCGCGCCGTGGAAGAAGTCGAGTCGGGTGGCGTGAGCCGGCTGGCGGAGTTTGCCGGCGGCAGCCTGCTCAACGTCACGGCGCAGACGGTCTACGAAGCGGCCAGTCATGGCGACGTGGTGGCACTGCAGGTCGTCAGCGAGACGGCGAAGTTCCTCGGTACCGGTATCGCGAACCTCGTCAACGTGCTCAACCCGGAGGTCGTGGTGGTGTGCGGCGGCGTGACGCTCGCGGGAGACGGCCTTTTCGTGCCGCTGCGCCGTGAGGTAGCGCGCCGCGCATTTCGCCCTGCCGTGGAGGCATGCCGCATCGTACCGGGCGTGCTCACCGGCACCGCGGGGGTGTATGGCGCGGCGCGGGCGTTTCTGGTTGAAGAGGAAGGCGTGAAGGCGGGGAAGGCGGGGAGGGCGGGGAGGGCGGGGACGTGACGAAAAAGCTTGGGGTCGTCGGGTCCCTCGTATGGGACGTGATTCATGGGCGGGATCCCGCGTCGGCGCCGGTCGAGGAGTGGGGCGGCATCGCCTACGCGCTGTCGAGCCTCGATGCGCACCTGCCCGAGGACTGGGAGATTGTGCCGCTCATCAAGGTCGGTCGCGACCTGAGCGCCGAGGCGGCGCGATTCATGGGCACGCTGACGCGGCTCGTGCCCGGCGGGCGCTGCATCGAGGTACCGGTGCCGAACAACCGGGTAGTGCTTCGCTACCAGTCCGCCGAGCGCCGTTGCGAGCGGATGAGTGGCGGTGTGCCGTCGTGGAACTGGGGCGAACTCGGCCCGATGGTAACCGACCTCGATGCGGTCTACGTCAACTTCATTTCGGGGTTCGAGATGTGCCTGGGCACGGCGCAGGCACTGCGCCAGGGATTCAAGAAGCCGACCTACGCCGACCTGCACAGCCTTTTCCTCGGCATGCAGGGCGACGGCATCCGGACACTCCAGCCACTGGCCGACCCGGAGCGCTGGTTCGGCTGCTTCGACGTGGTGCAGATGAACGAGGAAGAGATGCAGCAGATCTCTCGCGACCCGCTCGTGGTTGCCGCACAGGCGATGGCGCAGGGGGTCACGCTGATGGCGGTGACGCTGGGACCACGGGGCGTGGTCTACGTCGCCGCGCCGGGGGCGGGCGAATCGGCGGCGATCCGGACCGCGCTGATTCCTGCTCCGTACGTTGCCGATCCCGACCCGACCGGCTGCGGTGACGTGTTCGGCGCCGCGCTCTGCGCCAGGCTGCTGGCCGGCGACGACACCGAGGCGGCACTCCGGCGCGCCGTCGACGCGGCCTCGCGCAACGCGTCGTTTCGTGGCGCACGAGGCCTCGCCCAGCACCTGCGCGGCGAGCTGGTGACGCCGTGAGCCGGATTGTCGATGTGCCGGCGCAGTTCGATGAGCAGGGCCTCGACCAGCTCGCGCAATCAATCGGCGTGTGGCCGCCATCCGACCGGCTCTTCTTCGATGCCCGCGGCGTGCAGTGGGCGGCGCCCTACGCCCTGATCGGCCTGCTCACCGCGGCACAGGCGATCATCGAGGCGGGTGGCGAGAAGCCGTTGCTGGCCATTCCCACGGCCGACGACGTGCGCAGCTACTGGGGGCGCATTGCGTTCTTCCAGCATGCGGGCGAGCTGTTCGAGTTCCATGGCAAGCTGCCGAAGGCGCGGGGCGCGCAGCCGGCCGACACGCTGCTGGAGATCACGCCGGTGCGCGCCACCGAGGACGTCCACGAGGTGGTGGGCCGCATCCAGGAGGGCGCGTCGCGCATCCTGGCCGGCGAGCTGGGGCTCGAGGCGAAGGCGACGATGGGCTTTGCCATGGCGCTTTCGGAGGCATGCCAGAATATTGTGGAGCATGCGGGCACCGGTGGCTGGGTCGCGGTGCAGGCGTACAACTACCGAAGGCGGCTTGGGAAGCGCGTCGCCGTCATTGCCGTGAGCGATTCCGGCATTGGCTTCCGTCGTTCGCTCGAGCCCACGCAAGCCAAGCGCTACGGTGATCGCTGGCGCGACGGCACGGCACTCGAGGCCGCCCTCATCCAGGGCGTCAGCCGGTTCCGCGACCCGGGCCGGGGCCAGGGCCTGGCGGGCATCAAGCGCTACCTGCAGCGGTGGCAAGGCAAGATCAGCGTGCGCAGTGGCACGGCGCGTATTGCGATCGTCCCGCATGGGACGACGACGTCCCGCTGGTGGAGGACCTGTCCTTTTTCCCCGGAGCCCAGCTGCAGGTGACCATCCCCTCCCAGGACGCCGGCACCACGTGATCGAGACGATCGCGGTGGCGCGCATGCTGCGCGAGGCGGTCACCACGCCGTACCTCAACCTCGTCACCCGCCCCACCGGGGTGGCGGTGCGTGGCCGGATCGAGTCGGTGCTCGCCACGTCGGAGTGGGAAACGGCGATGCTCGACTTCTCCGACGTGGTGCTGCTCGACCTCAGTTGCGCCGACGAGGTGGTGGCCAAGCTGGTGCGGCTGGCCAAGGAGCGGCTGGGGCGCATCGTGGCCCTGCGCGGGCTCGACGAACACCTCTGGGAATCAATCCACGCCGTGCTCGAGCACCAGCAGCTCGCCGTGGCGGTGCTTGCGGATGGGACCATTACGCTGCTCGGTTGCGTCCCGACCGACGTGCGCCACCTCTTCGACACCCTTGAATCGGCCATACCGCTCCCGGCAGTTGCGCTGTCACAGCGCCTTGGCTGGGCCGACACGCGCACCGCCGAGGCACTCGATGCCGCGCTGGCGCTCGGGGTCTGCCGTTCCGCCACGGGCGGTTTCGTGAGGCTTCCGCTCGCATGACCCGGCGCCAGGGCTTTTCCACCACCGCGATCCATGGCCTTCCCCATCGCCGGCCCGACTGGAGCCCGGTGGTGCCTCCCCTGCTGCAGACGAGCACCTTCACCAACCCGATCGGGTCGTCCGACGAGGTGCTGTACACCCGGTACGGCAACAACCCGAACCAGGTGGACATCGCGAAGAAGTACGCCATGCTCGAGGGCGCGGAGACCGCGCTCTTCCTGTCGAGCGGCATGGCGGCGACGGCGCTGGCGCACCTGGCGATGCTGCGACCGGGAGACCACCTCGTCTCCAGTTCATGGATCTACGGCGGCACCAAGAAGCTGTTCGATGAGGAGTTCGGCCGCTTCGGCATCACGGTGAGCTACGTGGCGCCCGACGAGCCGCGCGCCTGGCGCCAGGCGCTGCGCCCCAATACACGCGCCATCTTCGTCGAGACGCCCACCAACCCGCTGATGCGGGTCCTCGACCTGGAGCCGATCGCCAAGATTGCCCGGCACGACGGCATCGGCCTGCTGGTGGACGCCACCTTCGCGAGCCCGATCAACTACCGGGCCCTCGAGCATGGCGCGGACGTGGTCATCTCGAGCGCCACCAAGTACCTCAACGGCCACAGCGACGTGATCGCCGGCGCGGTGGCCGGCAGCCACTCGGTCATCGAGGAAGTGACGCGCCTCATGAAGCTCTGGGGCTCCTCGCTGGACCCGCACTCGGCGTGGCTCATCGATCGCGGCATGCGCACGCTGGCGGTGCGGATGGAGCGGCACAACAGCAACGGCCTGGCGGTGGCCACCTGGGCCAGCAAGCACCCGGCAGTCGCCCGGGTGCACTATCCCGGCCTGGCCTCGCATCCCGACCACGCGATCGCCGCGCGCCTGCTCGATGGCTTTGGCGGCATGCTCGGCCTCGAGCTGGCGGGCGGGGCCGCCGCCACGGAGCGCATGCTGGGACGGTTGCAGCTGATCACCCACGCGCCAAGCCTCGCCGGCGTCGAGAGCCTTGTTTCCGAACCCCGACTCACGTCGCACCGGGCGCTCGGCCCCGAGGGCCGCGCGGCGATGGGCATCCCCGACGGATTCCTCCGCGTCAGCTGCGGGATCGAGGATGCCGACGACCTCATCGCCGACCTGGAGCAGGCGCTGGATGGCTGAGTGATCCGCTTCGCCCACGTCTTCAAGTCCTACCCGAATGGCGCGCTGGCCCTCAAGGACGTCTCCTTCGCCATCAACAAGGGTGAGTTCATCTTCCTCACCGGTCACTCGGGTGCGGGCAAGTCGACCATCCTCAAGATGCTGTTCGCGGAGCAACGCCCCTCGAGCGGCGACGTGCGCGTGGCCAACTACGCCGTGCAGACGATGCGGGGCGACGACGTGCCCAAGCTGCGCCGCAAGCTCGGCATCGTGTTCCAGGACTTCCGCCTGCTGGAAGACCGCACCGCGTCGGAGAACGTCGCGTTTGCGCTGGAGGTGACGGGTGCCCGGCGCGACACGATCCCGGCGCGCGTGATGCGGGTGCTGACGCAGGTGGGCCTCGCCGCCAAGGCGCGGGCCTATCCGCGCGAACTCTCGGGTGGCGAGCAGCAGCGGGTCGCGATCGCGCGCGCGCTGGTGAACGATCCCTCCATCCTCGTGGCGGACGAACCCACCGGCAACCTCGACGAGCGCGCCACCCGCGGCGTGTTCCAGCTGCTCCGCGAGATCAACACCTCGGGCACGATTGTCGTCATGGCGACGCACGACCTCGACCTGGTGCGCCAGACCACCTACCGCACCATCGAGATGCGCGAGGGCGCCGTGGTGTACGACAGCGCCGCGGACGAGAAGGTGGACGAACTCTCATGAACCTGCTCCTCCGCGAGGCGCTGCTCTCCTTCCGGCGCGCGCCGCTGCTCTCGCTGCTGTCGATCACCGCCATCGCGTTCTCGCTCTTCACCGTCGGGCTCTTCGGCCTGGTGGCGCTCAACCTCCGCCAGGCGCTGCGCGGGGTGGAGGAGCGCGTGGAGGTGGTGGCGTTCCTGCTCCGTGGCACCGCCCCCGAGACGATCACGCTGGCGTCGCAGGACATCGCGAGCTTCCCCGAGGTGGCGGACGTGAAGTTCGTCTCCGAGGACCAGGCCCTGGTGCAGGCCCGGCGGGAACTGGTCGAGTTCAAGGATGCCTATCGTGACCTGCAGGTGAACCCGCTGCCGGCGTCACTGGAAATCCGCCTCAAGGAAGGCTTCCGCGACGCGGCCCACGTGGCAGGCGTAGCCGACCGGGTGCGCGGCTTCCCCTTCGTGGAGGACGTGCGCTACGGGCGCGACTGGATCGCGCGGCTGGACCAGCTGCGCAACATGGCGGGCGTGGTGGGGCTCATCATCGGGGCGGCCTTCGGGCTCATCGCCGTGGTGATCATCGGTGTCACCATCCGCCTCACGATCATGCAGCGCGCGCGCGAGATCGCGATCATGCGCGTGGTGGGCGCCACCAACTGGTTCGTCCGCGGGCCCTTCCTGCTCGAGGGCGCCCTCAAGGGCGTCCTGGGCGGACTGCTGGCCCTCGTGCTCGCCTTCGCCGCCTACACCCTGTTCCGCGGTGCCGGCCCACTCTCCACGCTGGTGTTCTTCCGCCCGCTCGACATGGTGCTGCTGGTGGTGTTCGGGGTGCTGCTGGGGTTGTTGGGGAGCTTGTTGAGTGTCGGCCGGCACCTGAAGGAAGTCTAAGACGTGAAGACGTGAGGACGTGAGGACGTGAGGGTCCTTCGTGCACGACTCCGCAGTGGTTGGCGCCGCACCATGAGCACCGTAATCATGATGTGCGGGGTGTGTTCACTTCACGTCTTCACGTCTTCACGTCTTCACGCCCAAAGCGACTCCATCCAGGCCTCCCGCCGGCGCCTTGAGGAAATCCGCGCCGAGCGGGACCGGCTCAAGCTGCAGCAGCAGCGACTGCAGGGGCAGGTGCATGACGTGCAGGACGAACTGAGCAACCTCGAGCGCCAGCGCGAGAGCACCCATCGCATCGTCAACGAGATCGACCGGCAGATCGGCGGCCTCTCGTCGCAGCTGGACCGCAACACCGCCGAACTGATCCTCGCCACCGACAACCTCGCCGAGCGGAACGCCGTCCTCGAGCGCCGGCTCATCGACATCTACAAGCGCGGGCAACTGTACGTCTACCAGGTGCTGCTCACCGTCGAGTCGTTTGGCGAACTGGTGAGCCGCTACAAGTACCTGTACCTCACGAGCCAGCAGGACCGGCAGCTCGTGGGCGAGGTGGAAGCGCTGCGGAACCGGATCGCGAAGCAGCGCAACAACGTGCTGGAGGTGCGTACCCAGCTCGACCGCACCAAGGAGGAGCGCGAGGCGGAGCTCAAGCGCTACGGCACCCTCGTGGACGAGGGGGCGAAGCGCATGGTCGCACTGAAGCGGAGCGCCAAGAATACTGACCAGCAGCTCTCGACCCTGGAGAAGGACGCGTCGCGGCTTACGTCATTGCTCGCGACGGCCGACAAGCGCCGCGAAAACGAGACGGCCCGCGCCGCGGCACGCGGCACCGCCCCCACGGCAGGCTCCCTCACCACCGCCGATCTCGGCAAGCTCGACTGGCCGGTGCAAGGCACCATCGTCTACAAGTTCGGTCGCGACACGCTGCCAAGCGGCGGGGTGATCCGCTGGAATGGCATCGGCATCGGGGCACCGGTCGGGACCCCGGTCAAGGCGGTCGAGGGTGGCCAAGTGGGACTGGTGGGCAATGTCGGCACCTACGGCCTGACCGTCGCGGTCGAGCACGGCAACGGCTACTGGTCGCTGTACATGCAGCTGCAGAGCGCATCGGTGAAGCAGGGCGACAAGGTGGTGCGGGGACAGACGGTGGGGACAGTGGGCGGTGCCAACACAGACTACGGGCCGCACCTGCACTTCGAGATCCGGGGCGAGAACCAGATTGCCCTCGACCCGACGGCATGGCTCAGAAGGAGATAGCAGTCGGCAGTCGACAGTCGTCAGGAAGTCGTCAGTTGTGCTGGTGCGGAGCGTCTGCTGACTCTCTGCCGACTGCCGACTGACGACCGACGACTAGAGCGTTCCGATACGTTCTCCGCCTTGAGCTTTCGCGCGGAGAAGCGCGGCTTCGGCGAGTGCCAGGACATCGTCGGGTCTGTCGCTGTCGGGCCACGGAAGCGTGAGCACGCCGGCAGTCACCGTGGGGCGCATGTCCAGTCCCCGCGCGAAACCCGGGTCGGTCATGCGATAGCGCAGTCGCCGGATGGCGGTGCGGGCGCCCTCGAGACCTGTCTCGGGCAGGAGCAGCGCGAACTCGTCCCCGCCGACACGAGCCACGAAGTCGGGCACGCGCATATCGCGCACGAGCAGCGCGCCGAACTCCTTGAGCAGGCGGTCTCCGGCATCACTGCCATGGGTCGCGTTCACCGCCGACAACTGGTCGAGATCGAGCAGCACGAGCGCCACGCCGAGCGCATAGCGCCGGGCCCGCTCCATTTCCACGCGGATGCGATGCTCGAGCGCGCGACCCCGCTCGAGACCGGTCAGCGGATCGCGATGGCCGTCCGGCGCGAGCGCACCTGGCTCCTCGTCGAGTACCGGCCCAGCGGCGGCGGCGAGTTCGCGGGCAAAGGCGAGTTGAGCAGCGGACAGCACTGGACGCGCGGCCCGCGGCACGAGCAGGAACACCGCCGCGACGTTGCCTCGTCCCCGGACCGGAAGGGCGATGGCGCTGGGGGCCTCGGAATCCGCGTGCGACCGCGCCGCCGGTGACGGCGTCGGTACCACGGCCACTTCACCCGAGCGCGCGGCATCCACCAGTGCGGGCCAGCTGGACAGGTCGATGCGATGATCGATGAACTGTTCTGCGGGCACGATGGCCACGCGGCGCGCATGGCGTTCGCCGGGATGCACGAGCAGCGCATCACAGCGCGCCAGCTCGAGGGCATGCGCCAACCGGGTCGCGACGACGCCGAGCACTTCCTCGACGCCAAGTGGGCCGCCAGCCCGCTGCAGCAGTGGCGCCATCTGGCTCGCGACGCGGGTCGCCAGGCCCTGCTCCCGCTCCCGGAGCCGCGCGGCCAGTCGCGCCGCGAGCTCACCGAGATGCACCGGCGGCTGGATCACATCGGCGGCACCGGCGGCAAGGGCATAGGCGGCGTGCTCCGGATCGGCGACGGCAAGCAGCAGCACCAGCGGCACGGACGAGCCAACGCGCGCCTGCGCCTCGGCGAACCGACTCTCCACTCCGGTGCCGTTCGGGAGCAATGTCACCAGGGCAAGCGCGGCAGTCCGTTCGTCCTCGAGACCGACGGCGTCGGCGGCCTCGAGCACCACGAAGCCGGCGCGCGACAGGGCGCGCTCCAGGCCTGCTGGTCGCGCGGCGGCGTCACCGGAGAGCAGCACGCGTGGACGTGCCGATTCAGGCGAAGTGGTTGGATCCATCAGGAATGGAGCCGGGAATGACGGGAGCAGTTGCCGAGCGCCTGGGCGCTCATGTCAGCACGCAGGGCGGAGTGGCGACAGCGCCGGAGCGCGGTGTCGCCATTGGCGCCACAGCGATACAGCTTTTCACCAAGACCCCCAACCAATGGCGGGACCCGTCCATCGACGAGGTCACCGCGGAGCAGTTTCGCAAGGCATTCTCGGACAGTGGGTTACGAGCCGTGGTATCGCATGATTCGTACCTCATAAACCTGGCCTCTCCCGACGCCGCGCTCAACCAGCGATCAACACTGTCGTTTACGGCCGAACTCCAACGCTGCACGGCACTTGGGATCCCTTACATCGTGTCTCATCCGGGCAACTACATGGATGATCCACAGGCCGGGCTCGCGCGCAACAGTGCAAGCTATTCGAAGGCCCTGCGCAGCGTTCCCGGAGACGTCATGGTCCTCCTGGAGACGACTGCAGGAACTGGCACGGCCCTGGGGAGCCGTTTCGAGGAGCTCGCCGAGCTGCGGGCGGGCATCGCCGACGACGTCCGGCACCGGGTGGCATTCTGTGCGGACACCTGCCACCTGTACTCCGCGGGTTACGACCTGGTGGGCGATTTTGACGGCGTCTGGACGTCGTTTGACCGGATCCTCGGCCTGGATGCACTCCGGGTGCTCCACCTGAACGATTCGAAGAACCCGTTCGACTCGCACAAGGACCGGCACGAACTCATTGGAGACGGCTCACTGGGCGAGGAACCATTCCGCCGGATCATGCGCGATTCGCGGTTCGCGCATGTCATCAAGCTGCTCGAGACTCCAAAGGGCGACGATGAGGTGACCAACGACCGGGAGATGCTGGCCAAGCTGCGGGGCTACGCCAGCGGTCCCGCTCGTTGACCCTGCCCCTCCGGGTGACCATTTTCCCGGGCCAATGAAGCGTCCCATCTCCGTCGCCTGCGCCGCCATCCTGTCCCTCGGATTGCCCGGCGTCGCACAGGCCCAGCAGCTCGACCTCTATTTCCAGCTCGGCGCGGTATGGGCGGCTCCCCTGCTGCACGACAACATCGCCGGCCAAGAGATCACCACGCAGCAATCGATCGCCCCCATGGTCCGGATCGGCGCTGGCCTCCCACTGGCGCCGAAGGTGGGCGTCGGCCTGGAGGCGACCGTCGCGTGGGGCGGTTACAGCGCCGACGTCGGCGGGGCGTCCACCGACCTGGGCAACATCACGACGCTGAGCTTCCTCGCCAACCTGAACGGCCCGATCGCCCAGCGGCTCCGCTGGCGCGCCGGCATCGGCATGATCGGGACGATCCCCAGTGAGGACGCCGGGATCTTCCTGCAGGGCGGGAGCTGGAACGTGCTCTTCGGCGCCGGACTCGACTACACCGTGCCACTGCTGTCGAAGTTCGACGTCATGATCGGGGCGCGAGCCGACACGCACACGCTGACGCCGGGCCAGACGCGGCTCGTCGGCTTCAGCGGCACGCAGTGGGTGCCGCAGGTATCGCTTGGCGTGGGATTGTCGCTGAAGAAGGCGGTGAAATCATGACCCGACATGCCTTGCGCTGGGCATTGCTCGCGCTCGTGGCCGCCTGCGGGGACGCCACGGCGCCGCTGCGCGCCGATCGCTACGAGTGGCGACTCCTCGAGCCGTTGCCCGATGGCGGCACCGATACCCTCTCGTTTGCGTGGCCCACGGGGTCGCAGCCACTCAAGCTGTGGGCGCAGGACAGCCTCGGGCTGGTTGCGCACACAACCGCGGCCATCCAGACGTGGCAGGCACAGTTCCTGTACGGCGAGTTCCGCGGAACGATGGTCGCCGACTCTGCTGACGCGGATATCATCGTACTGGCGGGCCAGCCCCCGGCCAACGCGCCGGTGCTGCCGAGCATGGCGCGCCAGTGCCAGGGTGCCACCGACATCGCGGTCGATCCGCAGACGTTCCTGCTCACGCCGCCGATGCACATCTACATCGAGCTCCGCTTCGATCCAGACGCGCCGGGGGTCGACGCCTGTCTCGCGCTCACCACGGCGCACGAGCTTGGCCACGCGCTGGGCATCTTCCAGCATTCACCCGACCCCGACGACCTGATGTATTCCGACCCGGTCGTCTCCGCCCCGTCCGAGCGGGACCGGAATACGGCGGCGCGAGCCTATCACACCCCGACTACCATCCAGCTCAGTCGCTGACCGGGAGTCTTCATGACCATGTCCACGGCCCCATCCGCCGCCTCCACTGCCCGCGCGCCGAGCTGGGTGAAGAATGAGCGGCTCGTCGCGTGGGTCGCCGAGATGGCTGAGCTCTGCCAGCCCGAGGCGATCCATTGGTGTGACGGTTCCGCCGCGGAATCAGAGCGGCTCTGCGAACAGATGATCTCCGCCGGTACGCTCAAGCGACTGAATCCCACCCTCCGTCCCAACAGCTACCTGGCCCTCTCCGACCCGAGCGACGTGGCAAGGGTCGAGGACCGGACGTTCATCTGCAGCCAGCGGAAGCAGGATGCCGGCCCGACGAACAACTGGGTCGACCCGAAGGAGATGCGGCAGACGCTGCGCCGCGTGTTCGGCGGGTGCATGAAGGGCCGCACGATGTACGTCATCCCGTTCTGCATGGGCCCGCTCGGCTCGGCGCTGGCCCAGTACGGCGTGGAGCTCAGCGATTCGCCCTACGTCGTCGTCAACATGCGCATCATGACCCGCATGGGCCGGCCGGCCCTCGATGCGCTGGGCCCCGGGGAGTTCGTGCCCTGCATGCACTCGGTGGGCAAGCCGCTCGGGCGCGGTGAGCGCGACGTGGCGTGGCCCTGCAACGCCGAGAAGTACATCGTGCACTTCCCCGACGAGCGGAGCATCTGGTCGTATGGATCGGGATACGGCGGCAACGCGCTGCTCGGCAAGAAGTGCTTTGCGCTCCGCATTGCCTCGGTGATGGCGCGCGACGAGGGATGGATGGCCGAGCACATGCTGATCCTTGGCGTGCAGAACCCCGCCGGGGAGAAGAGGTATTTCGCGGCGGGCTTCCCAAGCGCCTGTGGCAAGACCAACCTCGCAATGCTGGTACCGCCCCCGACCTACTCCGGCTGGAAGGTGACGACGGTGGGCGACGACATCGCCTGGATCCGCCCGGGCGAGGATGGGCGCCTGTATGCCATCAACCCGGAAGCGGGCTTCTTCGGCGTCGCACCTGGCACCTCCGTGGCGTCGAACCCGAACGCGATGGCCACCATCAGTGCCAACGCCATCTTCACGAACGTGGCGCTCACGCCCGACGGCGATGTGTGGTGGGAAGGCATGACGGAGGCCCCCCCCGCAGAACTGACCGACTGGCAGGGGCAGAAGTGGACGCCCGATTGCGGTCGCAAGGCGGCCCACCCGAACGCGCGCTTCACCGCGCCGGCATCGCAGTGTCCCTCGATCGACGACGCCTGGGAGGACCCGGAGGGCGTGCCGATCAGTGCGTTCCTGTTCGGCGGGCGGCGCGCCTCGGTGGTGCCGCTGGTGTACCAGTCGGCCAACTGGAACTTCGGCGTGTACCTCGCGGCGACGATCGGGTCGGAGACCACGGCTGCCGCCACGGGTGCCGTGGGCCAGGTGCGCCGCGACCCGATGTCGATGCTGCCGTTCTGCGGCTACCACATGGGCGAGTACTTCAACCACTGGCTCCAGATGGGCCGGCAGATCATCGATCCGCCACGCATCTTCTGCGTCAACTGGTTCCGCAAGGATGCGCACGGCCACTTCATCTGGCCGGGTTACGCCGACAACATGCGGGTGCTCGAGTGGGTCTTCCTGCGGGTGAGCGGCCGGGCCGGCGCCACGGAGAGCCCGCTCGGCTGGATGCCGCGCTATGACGACCTCGAGTGGGAAGGCCTGGACGGCTTCACCGCCGAGACCTTCACCGAGCTGATGGGTGTCGACACCGAGGCGTGGAAGCAGGAGATCCTCGGGCATGAGATGCTCTTCGAGCGCCTCTACGACCGGCTTCCAAAAGAGTTCGTGCTGATGCGCGAGCTCATCCTGTCGAGCCTGTGGCGGTCGCCCGACCACTGGCGGCTCGCCGACGAGCGGGACGAGGACTGACTACGAGCGACTTCGAGGTCGTCCGCGACCCGCTCTGGGACAATATCCGCCTCGACCAGGCGGCCCTGTCGGTTCTCGACACGGCGCCGGTGCAGCGCCTGCGCTATGTACGCCAGCTCGGGCACGCCTTCCTCGTCTATCCCGGTGCCACCCATACCCGTTTCGAGCATGCGCTCGGCGCCTATCACCTCACGCGCCTGGCCCTCGCGTCGCTCGAGGAACGTGGTGAGCTCGCCGAGGTGAGCGAGCGGGACCGCACGGCGCTCCGGCTGGCGGCGCTGCTGCACGACATCGGGCACTACCCCTTCTCGCATACGCTCGAGGAGGCCGGCTTCCCCTCGCATGAACAGCTCGGCGTCATGCGCCTCGTCGAGGGGGAGCTGGGCGAGCTGCTCGAGGGTATTGGTGGGCCGGGCTTCGCGCGGGACATCGGCGCACTCATCGTGGGCGGCAGCACGAGCCCGGTCGTGGGGCTCATCTCCGGGTCGCTCGACCTCGACAAGATCGACTACCTCAGTCGCGATGCGCACATGTGCGGCGTGCCCTATGGCACGGTCGATGTCGACCGCTTGCTCGCGTCACTGACACTCGTTCGCACGCCGGCCAACCGGCTGGAAGTGGGGGTGCACGAGAAGGGCGTGAGTGCCCTCGAATCCCTCCTCTTCGCCAAGTACCAGATGTACCGCAACGTCTACTGGCACCATGCGGTGCGGTCGGCCACCTGCATGTTCAAGCGTGCCGTGCGGCAGGCGGTCGCCGCGGGCACACTCAGGCCGGACGACGCGAGCATTGCCACCGACGACGTGGTGATGGAGCAACTGACCCGGAACGGCAGCGAGCTGGCGCGCGCGGTGCGCGAGCGCCGTCTCTACAAGCGGGCAATGGAACTGCCGGCGAGCGACGTGCCGTCCGGCGCGCGCGAGTGGGTATCTGACGAGCCGGCGGTGGTGGAGCGGGTGGAGGATGCCGTCGCGCGCGAGGTCGGCCTCGCCCCGGGGGAGCTCCTCATCGACTATCCGGCGCGGCAGAACATGCTGAGCGTGGACCTTCCGCTGCGCATGCGGGATGGCCGGGTCGAGCGCCTGACGGACCAGGGCCGGGCGGGCCAGCTCGGGCTGCCCGCCATCGCGAGCCAGCTCTACCACAGCGCCCGCAGGTTCCGCGTCTTCGTCGCGCGCCCCATCACTGCCGACCTGAAGCCACTCCTTGGCCTGATCACGCGTCCTGCCGTGGACGTGAAAAAGTCACTCGACACTGGCGAACCGCTCCTCCGCCCCTAGAAAGCACCTCATGCCGCGCAGTCGTCCGTGCATCCCCGCTTCCCTGCTGTGGCGCCTTGTGGTGCTGGCGGCCCTTACGCTCCTGCCCCACGCCTCGGTTGCGCAGTCCATCGGGGCGTACACTCCGCCGGTGTCCCTTCAGGAACGGCCGCGCCGGTTCGACCTGATCCACCAGCGCATCGCGATTGAAGTTGACTGGTCTCACCTCGCGATCCATGGCGATGTCCAGACCACCATCATCGCGACGACCGCAACGGACACGGTGCGACTCGACGCCGACCACCTGACGATCACCGGCGCCACCGACGCGAAGGGCCGGAAGCTCCGCTTCCTCGCCGACACGACGCACGTGACGGTGCGACTGCCGAAGCGCGTGGTTCCCGGCGACACGGTGCAGTTCTCCCTCGCCTATGCCGGCGTGCCCGAGCGGGGACTCTACTTCGTGCCCCGGAGCCATGTCGTCTGGACCCAGGGCGAGGCAATCGAGACCCGGAGCTGGGTACCGACGTACGACTGGCCGAACGACAAGACCACCTGGGAGTTCCTCGTCACCGCCGACTCGGGGATGTCGGTGCTCTCCAACGGGACGCTTGCCGGGGTGACACCCGCGCCCAACGGGCGCAGCGTGTGGCACTGGGTGCAGCAGCGACCCGCGTCGACCTACCTCTATTCCGTCGTGATCGGGCCCTTCACGGTGCTCCGCGACCAGTGGCGTGGCCGACCGGTGGACTACTGGGTGGCGCCCGACACGGTTCCCGCCGGATGGCGCACGTTCGGCGAGACGCCATCGATGATCGAGATCTATTCGCAGGTGCTGGGCGTGAACTATCCATGGCCCAAGTACAGCCAGGCGGTGATACCGGACTTCACCTATGGCGGCATGGAGAACGTCTCGGCCACCACGCAGACGGACCTCGTGCTGCACGGCGCCGAGGGTGAGCCGGAGCACAGCGGTCGCGGCCTCGTGGCCCATGAGCTGGCGCACCAGTGGTTCGGCGACCTCACCACCACGGCGACCTGGTCGCATGCGTGGGTCAACGAGGGTCTTACCACCTACATGGAGTCGGTGCAGAACGAGAAGAGCCGCGGCTGGAGTGCCGGCCAGCGCTCATGGTACTACCAGCAGCAGGAAGCGATGGGTGCCGACCTCCGGCAGGAGCGCCCACTGGTGTTCGGGGACAGCACTGGTGATCCCATCCAGCTCTTCTTCACCGGCCACATCTATCCCAAGGGCGCGCAGGTTGCCCACCAGTTGCGGCGCCTCCTGGGTGACTCGCTGTTCTGGGCGGGAATGCAGCGCTTCCTCACCGACAATGCCTACAAGCCGGTGCGGACGGAGGATTTCGCGATTGCCTTCGAGCGCACCGCGAACATGGACCTCGACTGGTTCTTCGACCAGTGGTGCTACGGCATCGGCTACCCGAAGGTCAGCGTGACGCGGCACTGGGATCCCTCGACGAGCTCGCTGCATGTCAGCGTCATCCAGACGCAGAGGATCGACGCGACCCATCCGCTGTTCCGGTTTCCGGTTACGATCCGCATCATCACTGCCGACTCGGTGGTGCGGCGTGAGATCATGGTGACAAAGCAGCAGGAGACCTTCGCGCTGCCGTTGCCGCAGGAGCCGCTCTCATTCCGCTTTGATGAAGGCGCCTGGCTGCTCGGCACCGTGAAGACGGACCAGACGCCCGCCGAGCTCGGCGCCATGGCCATGCATGACCTCGAATTCGGTGCCCGTCTCTGGGCCCTGCGCGCCCTCGACAGCAACGCCACGCCGGCCGCCGACAGCGCCCGCCGCTTCATCGTGCTGAACGAGCGTGAGTCGATGCTCCGGGAAGAGGCGATGGACCAGCTGGCCACGCGCCATGACGTGACCGACCTCCCGTTGATCCGCTCCGCAACGCGTGACCCGGCGAGCGGCGTGCGCGGCGCCGCGATCGAGGCGTGGGCAGCGCTCGACTCGGCGGGCGCGCGCCCAGCGGCGCGCGCGATGTTCGAGACGGATCCCAATGCCGCGGTGCAGGAGCGGGCCATAGCAGAGCTCGATCCAGCAGACCCTGCGATCCGCGCATTGCTCATCTCGCGAACGGCGCCGGGCTGGCCGCTAGGGCTGCGGCAGGAAGCCGCCTACCAGGTCAGGAAGCAACCCGATGCGGCGGTGATCCAGGCACTCATCGCCCTCACCAATCCGTCGGAGCCGAGAAATCTCCGCCAGGCCGGGCTGCGCTATCTCTCAGCTCGCGATGACAAGACACCGGCCATCGAAACGGCGACGAAGTACCTCAGCGACCCCGACCCGCTCTTTGCGGTGAGCGCCGTGCAGACGCTCGCCCGAGTCGGCGGGCCGGCCGGGAAGGCAACGCTGCAGCAGCGCCTCGCCGTCGAGCGACGCGTCACGGTTGCGGACGCGATCAGGCAGGCGATCGCACCCGCGAAGCCGGGTTGAGCTGACGCACATGCAGCAGCCGATCACCGGCTTTCATCAGGACGCCGAGGGGCACTGGGTTGCCGAGCTCGCCTGTGGCCACGCGCAGCACGTCCGGCATGACCCGCCCTGGCAAGTGCGCGAGTGGGTCCTGAAGGAGGCGTCGCGCCTGGCACATCTCGGTACCCGGCTCGAGTGTGCCCGCTGTGACGCCTACGCGGACGCGCGCATGCAGGGTCTCTGCCGTGAGGGAGCACTCGAGGCCTCGAGGGACGACACGAAAGGTGGCGGCGACTCGTAGGAGAGCATCAGCACCGACACCCTTCCCATACGAGGACCACCATGCGCGCGCTCGCCACGCTGTCCGTTGCCGCGGCAATGCTTGCCTGCACCCCGGCACTCCAGGCGCAGGATACGCCCACCACGTCCGAGAACCAGGTGCGCGCGGTGGTCGAGCGTTACCTCCACGGCCTCAGGTTCAACGACGTGAAGGATTTCGAGGCGGCGTTCTGGCCTGATGCGAGACTCATGTTCGTCAAGAAGGATGGATCGATCGGCCAGCTGACACAGCCGGAGTGGTATGCCATGTTCGCCAGCGTCGCCGGGAAGGAAGAAAAAGGGTCGTTCGAGGTCCTCTCGGTGGACGTGACGGGCAATGCCGCCTCGGTGAAGGTCAGGGAGACCTACCCCACGTCGATCTACGTGAATTATCTCAACATGCTGCAGCTGGGCGGAGAGTGGCGTATCGTGAACAAGATCTACACGAGCCGGAAGGTGAATTGACGCTCGAGCCTGTGGCCAGGCATGCGGCGCTGATCGCCGCGTTCTACGCGGCGTTCCAGCAGCGTGACCACCGGACCATGGCGGGTTGCTATGCCCCCGACGCCGCATTCCGTGATCCCGTCTTCGGGCAACTGACCGGCTGGCGTATCGGGGCAATGTGGCGGATGCTGTGCGAGCGAGCCACCGAGCTGGAGATCGAGGTCTCCGGCATCGAGGCCGATAGCGCGCGCGGTTCGGCCCACTGGGAAGCGAAGTACCCGTTCACCGGCACCGGGCGGCGGATACACAACCGCATCGATGCCTTCTTTCATTTCCGCGACGGCCACTTCGTCCGTCACGATGACAAGTTCAGCCTCTACACCTGGGCCGGGCAGGCGCTGGGCTGGCGAGGCCTGCTGCTCGGCTGGTCACCTCCGATACAGAACGCCATCCGGCGCCGCGCCGCGGATGGGCTCGAGAGCTTCATCCGCAAGAGTGGCCTCGAGCACGACACCCACTGACACGGTCCTACATGTCCTGGCCAGCCTCACTCTTCAGTGCCCTGCTTACCGGTATCGTCGCGATGCTGGCCGGCGGTCTCGTCGCCGCCGCCTGCACGGAGTGGTATAGCATCTCGAGCCGCGAGGGCGAATCGGGCTTCTACGTCCTGATGATTGCCCTGATCTGCCTGGTCGCGGGCACCGTGTTCGGCCTCATCGTCGCGCGCGTCGTGGCGGGAGGGGCGAATCCCGGATTTCTCAAGGCGCTGGGGCGATCGGTTGCCATTGTCGTGGGGACCGCAGCGCTGAGCGGCGGAGTGTTCCGCCTGCTCGCCGACGTGCCGCCGGAGATCGGCGGAGAGCCGCTGTTCCTGGCGGTCGAGGTTCGGTGGCCCGCGGATCAGGCTCGGTCTCCCGCGAGCGAGCCGGGTCATGCCTCACTGACACTGCATTCCATCCCGATGTTCTCGCATACCGTGCGCGCCTCCGAGCGCGGTCCGCTGTGGAAGGAGGACGCGCACCTGGTTGACGGACGATGGGTGGCGCCCGGCGCCGTGAGCGTCTTCACCAGCCGCGGGAGCCGGCTCCTGGTGGTGTCGCTGGATGATTCCAGTGAGACGCACCACGAGGCGTTCCTGGTCCCGCTGCCGGCATTCCCAGGCCGACGCAACCTCGAATGGAGTGACTGGCTGCCGACCGCGCGCGCCGGTGCCCCGGCGATCAATCGCTACACGTACCGCTATCGGGTGCAGCCGGTAAGCCAGCCGATCCGGACGGAGACGATCGGCGCGTGGGAGGTAGACACGAAGGCGAGCAGCTTCTTCGACATGCAGGTTGACGGGAGCAGCATCAGCGCCGCCGTCGCCCTCTTTGACCTGCGGCTCGGCGGACAACCAGTTGTGGTCGAGGGCGCCACGAGCGAGGACAGCAGCGGCATCACCCGCTTCGACCGCATCGATGACGTGGCATTGCTCGCTGGACCGCGGCCGGCATTCCTGGTGCACGCCGACCCCCTGGGCAATGTCGGTTACTGGTATCTGCTCTCGGCCACCAACAACCAGGCCAGGGTCCAGTTCATCGATGAGCTGCGGAGCGAGCAGGGCGCGCCACTCACTTCCGACGATGCGCGCTTTCGAGCGGCACGCGGGAGGTCCGTCGTCCGCGGCCAGATCGACCGTACCACCTACACTCTTCCGGGACTTTACGTACTGGGCAATGCCGTGATCGACACGCGCAATCTCACTGTGCATCGATTCGCCCCCGACTCGGCGTCCAGCAACGAAAGCTCCGTACCGCCGCTGGGCGTGTCACCCGACGAGCACAGCTTCGCCGCCTTCGGGTACATCGGTCATTCACCGGAAGCACCGGCCATCCTCGTCACCGATTTCATTGGCAACCATACCTATGCGTTGCCGGTCGATGGATCCCGGATGCGCTACGGCGACCTCGAGGCCCTGGATCCCTCCTGGCTGGCGCATCACTTCGAGTGGAAGCGCGGCGCCGATGGCGTCGACCGCCTGGTGGAGCGCCGTTCCTTCGTCCCGCTACCCTACCATGGCCAGCTTTCGGTGGATGCCGCCGGCGACCGCAGCTACCGCCTGGAAAAGGGGACCGATTCCCTGCGAGACGCACTGGTTGCCTTCATCGTCGCCGAGTTCAAGGGCGAGCGGCTCGCCGCCGATCCGGATGCGTACGAGTCTCCGGTCCAGGTGGGGAGCAACGTGGTGAACGTGGCCCACAGCGCCGGCCCGGGTTATGTCCTGGTCTCCATGAAGCCGCCGGCGAACGACACCGTTCTCGTTGCACAGATCGCCGGCCGATTCGACTCCGTGCTCGCCACCGGCAAGTACGACACACTCTTCAGCAAGTGACCCCGCGAATGGTGCAGGCATGGTGGCCCGTTGCTTCGTACAAGCGTTGCATTCTCTCCGTCGCCGCGATGCTCATCAGTGGCACACTCATCACCGAGCCGTGCGCGGCACAGACCCGCCCTGCCCCGGTGCAAGATCCGGTGGCCACCGCCAAGGGCGGTCGCCCGATTCCCGGACCGGTGTATGAGACCCGCAACTTCACGCGCGCCGTGGAGCGCGGCACCCGTGATCGCACGGGCAAGCCAGGCGCCACGAACTGGACCCAGCGCGTCCGCTACGACATCGACGCCCGGCTCGATCCCGGCAAGAAGCGACTCTCGGGCACCGAGCGGGTGGTCTACCAGAATCGGTCCCCGGACACGCTCCGCGCCGTGCCGATCTACCTCCGGCAGAATCTCTTCGCGCCCGGAAGTCCCCGCCGCGAGTCGGTGCCGATCACCAGGGGTGTGACACTGGGGCGGGTGGAGGCGCAGGGCCTGACTCTCAGTGCGGCCACCCTCGATTCCGATAGCGGTGCAGCGGCGTATCAAGTTTCAGGCACCGTCATGTGGATCCGGCTCGCCCGGCCGATCATGCCGGGGGATAGTGCCACCTTCGCCTTCGAATGGTCGTTCACCCCGCCGCTCTCGCCCTCCGATGGGCGCCAGGGGCGCGAGGACGACGTCTACTTCCTCGGCTACTGGTATCCGCAGGTCGCAGTGTATGACGACATCAATGGCTGGGTGACCGATCCGTACATCAATGGCGCCGAGTTCTACATGGACATGGCGGACTACGATGTGCGCGTGACGGTGCCGCGGGGCTGGGTGGTCGGTGCCACCGGAACGCTGCGCGACTCGACCTCCGTGCTCACCTCCAGGACCATCGAGCGCCTGAAGGCGATCCGGGGCAGCCGCAACGTTGCACATATCATTGCGGCAGCCGACCTCAACACCGGCAACGCCCTGGTGTCGACGGGGTCCACGTCGACCTGGCACTTCAGCGCGAGCAATGTGCGCGACTTTTCTTGGGGCACCGGGAATCACTACCTGTGGGACGCGACCTCCGCCCTCGTGCCGAACAAGGCGCGTGGCACCGTCGACACGGTGGCGATTCACAGCTTCTTCCGCGTGAGCGCAGCAGCGGCGGCGTGGCCGCTCGGGGGCGCCCGCTTCACGCGCGATGCAATCGAGCAACTCTCGCTGTACCTCTGGCCCTATCCCTGGCCACAGATGACCTCGATGGAAGGGGTGCTCACGAGCGGCGGCATGGAGTACCCGATGATGACGCTCATGCAGCCGTGGGCGGATACGCTGTCGCTGGCCGGCGACCTGATGCACGAGACCGGGCACATGTGGTTCCCGATGCAGGTGGGCTCCAACGAGACTCGGCACGCATGGATGGACGAGGGCCTGACGCAGTTCAACACGGCACAGGCGATGCGAATGCTCTACGGAGAACCGCGGAGTGGCGGGCGCCCGGCCGACACGGAGCAGGGACAGCGGGCGATCTATACGCGCGCCGCGAAGAACGGCAATGATGCCGCGCTCATGACCTGGAGCGACCTCTTCCCGCTCAACCTCTACTGGGTATCCAACTACAACAAGACGGCGCAGGTACTGGCGGCACTGCGCGGCGTGCTGGGGGACTCCACCTTTCATCGCGCGCTGATCGAGTACGGGCGCCGATGGACGGGGCGGCATCCTGATCCCGCCGACTTCTTCAACACCTTCGACAACGTGTCGAGGCGTGACCTCTCCTGGTTCTGGGTGAGCTGGTTCTACCAGGCGTGGCCGCTGGACCAGGCGATCAGTTCCGTGGTGGAGGATGGCGACTCGTTGGTGATCACGATCGAGGATCGTGGCCTGGTACCGATGCCAGTCAACCTCACGGTGACAAGGGCGGATGGAAGTGCGGTGCACGTCTCGATCCCAGCCGAGGAGTGGCTGACAGGACGGCGGACGATCACGGGTCGGGTGCCGCGAAGTCCGGAGGTGATGCGAATCCAGATCGACGCCGAGAGGGCCTTTCCCGACCTCAACCCCGGTAACCAGGGGTGGGTGAAGGGCGACGCACCGCGCTAGAAGACGGGCCGCCGCGCCCAGGGGCGAGGCAGGAATCGTGGCACCCGCTCACGATAGGCGGCGTACTCAGGGTACTTGCCGAGGGAAATCTTCTCCGTGAACTGCGTGCTGCCCTGGAACAGCAGGATGAGCAGCACCGCACCGAGACCAGACCAGTTGAGCCACCGCCCGGTGGCGGCCACGCCGAACAGGTAGAAGGCACACCAGATCGCCTGCTCGGCGGCGAAATTCGGGTGCCGCGCCAGCGCGAAGAGGCCCGACGTGCGGAAGCCGCGCGCCATGTCGGCGTCAAGCGGCTCGCCAGTGCGCCTGCGGCGGTGCTTCTCGGTCTGGAAGTCGTACTGCTGCTGATCCGCCGCGGTCTCGAGCAGCAGGAAGCCGATGAAGAGCGCGGCGGCCCCGGCGTCGAGCAAATTCAGCTGGCGCGCCTCGCCAGCCGCCGCCACCGCCGGCAAGGTGATGAGCAGCAGCAGGAGGACCTGGTACAGCGATACGAAGCCGAAATTGAACAGCCGCCAGCGCCACGGACCTGCGAGCAGCGGGTTGGCGCGGAGCACGGCCCAGCGGTAGTCCTCGACGCCGCTCCATGGTGGCCACGAATAGCCACCCCGGCGCCAGAAGTTGAAGGTGAGTCGCGCACCCCAGGCACTGGCAAGCAGCGCCATGAGCACCAGGCGCGGCTCCCAGCCCGACGCGGCGGCGAAGTACCATGCGAACACCGGCGGCACGATACTCCACAGCTTGTCGATCTGGCTGTAGTTCCTGGTAATCTCACTGGTGACGAAAGCCAGGAGCGCAATGGAAACTGCGATGAGGGCGCCGCCGTAGAGCAGGTGCGACTGCAGCGCAGTGAGTGCCGGGACAAGATCGATTCGTGGCATGCGAGAAGCTACCAACCCCCAACCAGCGAGCGACAGGTGCCCCTCCAGACACGCGTCGTCACCCTCGGTGTCCTGATGTCGCTGGCTGCGGCACCGGTACTGCGGGCGCAGGCTCCAGTGGCAAGCCCGGCCGATGTCGCCACCATTCCTGCGCTCGTGCGCGCCTTCTACGAGGTGATCAGCGGGCCCCCCGGAGCACCGCGCGACTGGCGGCGGGACAGCACGCTCTACATGGAGGGGGCCACCTTCGTCGCGATGGATGAGAAGGATGGCAAGCCGGTGTATGCGATCCTGGGCGTCGAGGAGTACCGGCAGAAGACCAACACCAGCTTCGTGAAGAACGGGTTCTTCGAGACGGAGATCGGTTCGCGCATCGAGCGCTTCGGCAACGTGGCGCAGGTGCGTAGCGTGTACGAAACCCGCCGCGTGGACGGCGGGCCGCTCACCGGGAGGGGCATCAACTACCTGATGGCATTCTGGGACGGCAAGCGGTGGTGGATTACGGGCGCAGTCTGGGACGATGAGCGGCCGAACAATCCCATCCCGCCGAGCTGGGTGGGAAGCTTCGAGACCGTGCCATAGGATCTCCTCCGGCACGGTCCCCCAGGGTCAGGTCAGGCCATGCCGCGGAAGGCGACGACACCGATCAGCGCACCACCCAGCATGAGGAACGCCGGGTTGATCCGGCTGGTGCGCATCAGGATCACGAACACCGCGACCGCGATGGCCGCTGCAACCCAGTTGAACAAGGCGCCACGTGCGAGCGTGATCGAGCCGGCCAGCACGAGCCCGACCGACACCGGCCCCAGCCCATGCTTGATGGAGTCCCGCCAGGCCCACCCCTCGAGCTTCTTCCACAGCCGTCCCACCGCAAAGGTGATGGCCGCCGTGGGCACGAAGAACGCCAGCACCACCACCAGCGACCCGAGCGGCCCCGCCACCTTCTCGCCGATGGACGCGACCATCATCATGTTGGGTCCGGGCGCCATCTGCCCGACGCTGTAGAGGTGGATCAGCGCGGCCTCGCTGAGCCATTGGTGAATGTTCACCACCTCGTTCTTGAGGGCGGGGAAGGCGGCCATGCCGCCACCGATGGTCAGCAGTGACAAGTAGGAAAACACCCTGACCAGCGCAGGAATCTCGTTCATGCGCCGGCCTGCGGTACCGCGGCCGGCCGCGGGCGATGCCACCAGATGGCAAGGGCCCCTACGACGAGCAGCACGTAGGGCACCTTGAAGTGCAGGACATCAACCGCCACTGCCGTCGCGATGACGAACACCAGGTCACCGGCGCGCTCGAGCGACTTCCGCCCGAGCTGCACCGTCAGGGCGAACACGAGGCCGGTGGCGGCGGCGGCCACGCCATGGAGGATTGCCGTCACCGCCGGGCGGTCACCGTGGACTCCGTACGCGACTCCGGCCGCGAACATCAGGAGCGCGCCGGGGAGGCAGATGGCGGTGACCGCCGCGATCGCGCCGAGCCCACCCCGCAGGCGATCCCCCACCAGCACCGCCATGTTGGTGGCGTTGAGTCCTGGCAGTGTCTGCCCGATGGAGAGAAACTCGACGAAGGTCTTGTCGTCGATCCACTGGCGCTTGGCGACAAGGCTGCTCCGCAGGTACGCCACCACACCGCCGCCGAAGCTCGTTGCCCCGATGAGCAGGAACTCCCAGAAGATGGCGGGTACGGTCACATCCTTTTGTGCGGCAACGGGCTCACTCATGCGCAGCCGGCGCGTTGCCCTGGGCGCGGTACACCATGCCGGTCTTGGTGGTCGTGAGCGAGATCTGGTCCTTGATGTGATCCTGCAGCGTGACGAAGAACTTCTGGCAGCGCCGCATTGCCTTGTCGTGCAGCTCATCGCGCCGGCGGAACTTGCACTGGAACGAGAACTCGCCGACCAGCGGGCGATGATCGCCGCGGGAGCGCCAGAGCGCCGCGTTGGCCTTCGCCATGACGCCCTTCCCGAAGTCCAGCACCCCGAGATCCAGCAGGACTTCCTCGACGATCATCTGGTTCACCAGTGCCAGGTGCTGGTCACCACTGATCGCCAGCGCCTGGAGGGCGGGCAGGGCCTGGACGACCTCGTGCATGGCCGTCCTGTCCTTGGCGGCGCTGAAGGGGAACTCGACGTTGTGTGAATAGAGGAGCCGGAAGCCACCCAGCTTGTCCTTGAGTGGCAGCGCCTCGGCCTTGAACTTCATGACGTGCTCGCCCGGAATACTCGGACGAACGTCCATTTCCGCCGCCGCCTGCAGGTCCGGGTGGCGGAACTTGAAGACCATTTCCGGCTCGCCAACAGGGAATCCGTTCTCGTACGTGACGCGGCGACGCAAGATGAAGGCGTTGTTGTAGAGCTGGAAGTCGGGAGTGTCGAGGAACACCACCTCGCGGATCTGCGGTCGCATCCCGGCGAAGATGCTGGTATCGAATCCCACCTTGCAGTCGTCGGCGGCGTGGCGCACGAGGTCGGAGTACTGCTTGAAGCTCTTGACCGAGGTAAAGTTGTCGGGCTTGAGGATCAGCTTGCATTCGAGATAGTGCACTTCGTCCAGCGGGTGGCCGTCGCTGTAGGTGCCGTGACTCTCCTGGGGCGCGAGCGGAGGCAGCTCGTCGAGGTTCCGGGCGTCCACCTTCTGCTTCTTCGCGCCCTTCTCCTTCTTCCTCTCCTTGTCCTTCGCCTTCCCCTTCTTGTCCTTGTCCTTCTTGCCCATCGTGTGCCTCCCTGCCGGGTTCTGGCCGAATCGCAGGGAGAGATTGTACTGCGCGAACCTGATCAGCGCGAGTCGGCACCGACCACCGTGCCCGGCTTGAACAACTGCTCCAGCTTGTCCATGAAGTACACCCAGCCAAACGGGTAGTCGCTGATGTCGGCGGTGCGGCCAAATCCGGAGTGGACAAAGGTGACCCTGGTGCCCGAACCCACGGATTCGAGGTGGAAGGTGATCCTCTGCCCGTTCACAGACTTGTCCCCACGCCAGTCGGGCCAGTCGAGCACGAGCTTCTCGTTGGGGATGAATTCCAGGATCCTCGTTGGACCACCCTCTACGTCGACGCCTTCCACCTGGTACTTCCACCCAAGGCTGTACCGGCCGCCCTTGCGGGGCTCGACCACTGCGTCGGCGGCATCGAACCAGCGCTTGATGGACTCGGGCTCGATGAGGGCCCGGAATACGACATCGCGCGGGGCATCGATGGAGATCGTGAGCCGGACTTCCGGGGCTGGATCGGCATAGTCGGGCAGCACGATGCCACTCCCGCCCGCGAGGTGGGCCGCCAGGTTGCCGAACGCGAACTTCCAGTGATCGCTGATCAACTCCCTCGGGCGTGGCACCGGGAGTTCGCCGTTTACCCGGTGATGGAGCGTGAGGCGGGTGCCCTCACCGTCGGCGGCGAGGCCGATGTCGACCGTCGTCGGCACGCCATGGAGCGTCCACGAGAAGCCCAGCATCCGGTCGGTCTCCAGACGCGTCATCAGCTGCCCCGCGTCCGGAGCAGCTGGTGCGCCCAGCGTGTGCTTCCCCCAGAAGCGGAAGGGACTGCCGGGAGTGGCACCCACATCCACCTGTTCCGCGAACCAGGTCGTGAGTTCGGCCGGATCAGTGAGTGCGGCAAAGACGCGGGAAGGTGGCGCCTCCAGCGTCTGGGAATGTTCATGCGTCCACGTCATGGCTTCCTCCTCGGTGGAGCGCGCCGTTCCCCCTCCTCGACGACGCGCTTGAGATCATGCAGCCGGGCGGCCCAGTACACCTTGTAGTGATCGAGCCAGCGCTCCACCTCTCGCAGCGGGGCGGGATCGAGTGAGTAGAGGCGCAGCTGGGCGACGCGCCGCTCGCGCACGAGGCCCGCGCCGCGAAGCACCCGCAGGTGCTTCGAGATGGCGGGACGACTGACGGGAAAGAGCGCGGCGATTTCACCGGCCGCCCGTTCCCTCCCCCGGATGGCGTCGAGGATGGCGCGGCGGGTAGGGTCGGCAATGGCAGCAAACACCAGCGGCTCTGTAACCATATGGTTACAGACTACGGTGACACCGGCCCGACCGCAAGGGTGTATCCTAGAAGCACACACCTTGGGAGTGAGATCAATGGACCGCACCGCATCAGCACACTGGGAAGGTGACCTCCGCTCCGGGAACGGCAGCATGCGCCTGGGCAGCGGGGCGTTCGAGGGACCGTTCTCGTTCAGGACCCGCTTCGAGGGGGCGCCGGGTACCAATCCGGAAGAGCTGCTCGGCGCCGCGCACGCCGGATGCTTCTCGATGGCACTCTCGGGCGGGCTGAGCAAGGCCGGGAAGCCGCCAACCAGCATCGACACGAAGGCGGTCGTGATCCTCGAGGGCCTGACCATCACGAAGATCGAGCTGTCGACGCGTGCGGTCGTGCCCGGACTGACGGCGGCAGAGTTCCAGGCGCTCGCCGATGACGCGAAGGCCAATTGCATCGTGTCGAAGGCGCTCGCGTCCGTGCCCATCACGCTCCAGGCGACGCTCGTTACCGGCTGAGGAGGCTGGGCCACTTGCGTCGCCGCGGGTAAGTCCTCGAGGAGGTACGAATGATGACGAAGCCATCCAGCTGCTTTTCGCGCCAAGTCCTGGTCGCCGGCCTGGCGCTGTTCGCACTGACCGCATGCAAGAAGAAGGAGAAGCCCCCCGGGGATGACATGAGCATGGCATCCGGCGACAGGCCTGCCTCGATCCCGTTCAATGCCTCGATCGACTGCAACAAGGCATCGTCCGATGTGGAACAGCTCGTTTGCGGCGACCCGGCCCTTGCGGCGCTGGACCGAAAGCTCGGCACGGTCTACAAGGAGGCCGAGGCAAAGCAGGGATCGCCCGTGCCGGAATGGTTTGTCAACGAGCAGCGCGGCTGGAACACTGACCGCGATGCCTGCGGCAAGAGCGGCAGCATGAAGGGCTGTGTCGACTCCGCCTATACCCGGCGCATCGCGGCCATCCAGGCCACCAACCTGCTCGTACCGACCAAGGGACCGGTGATCTACTCCTGTCCCCTCAACGGCGACCATGGCGACGTGAGCGCGATGTTCGCCGACACCGACCCCCCCACCGTCGTGCTCGAGCGGGGCGACAAGAGCGTTGTCGCGTATTTCGTGAAGGCAAAGAGCGGCGCGCGCTACGAGGGGAACAACGTGACGTTCGTGGACCGGGGCGGCGAGGTGCAGGTACTCTGGCTTGGCACCGCACTCAAGTGCCACGAACAGGCGCCCAGCTCCTGACGCAGGCCTGAAGGCGGTGCAACTAGTTGCACCGCCCTTCGGGCGGTATGTGACTTGCCTTCCAATCCCTGTCTATCCCTGACCAGCGCGCCGCAATCACGGCGCGCCCGGTTTCGGGACTTCGGGGAGAGCTCACCAGTTGCCCAGTCCGTCGCTCACACGATCATTGCTCAGGAGCCGCTTCGGGCGGCGCCTGCTGGTGCTGTTCCTCGTGTGTTCGCTGCTGCCGATGACGGCGCTGGCGGTGCTGTCGTTCGGCACCGTCACTCGACAATTGCGGGAGGGCAGCCTCAGCCGGCTCGAGCACACCAGCCGCGCGCTTGCCGCGGTCATCGCCGAGCGGCTGCACTTCCTCGACGGCGACATGGCGCAGGTCAGCGATGTCTCCCCCTGCCCCGCGGTGCCCGACAACCGCGAAGGCGCCACGTGCGACGGGCTGAACTACGCGCTCAGCGCACTGACCTTCATTCCCGACGCTGGCACACCGACCGCACTGTTCGGCACGCCGGCCAGGCTTCCCTCGCTCAAGCCGCGGCAGCTCCAGGACCTGGACGCCGGCAGGAGCGTTGTGACCTCGATACTGGCAGACAGCCAACCGGTCATGCTCCTGGCCCGGCGAATCACCACCTCGCGAGGCGCGCGTGGCCTGCTGGTCGGGACGATCTACGACGAGTACCTCTGGGGCACGCCGGAACAGAACCCGCTGATACCGACGATGCAGCTGCACATCGTCGATCGCGCTGGCGAGGTGCTCTTCCGGTCGATCAAGGACGAGGTCTCGCTCCCCGCCAAGGTGGCGCGCAACGTCGGCACCGACAGTTCCGGGACGTTCGAGTGGGATGTCGGGGACGTGTCCTACCTCGCCGCATACTCGCCCATTGCAGCGCCGGAGGACGTGGCCAACCCATCGTGGACCCTGGTGCTCAGCGAGGGCCGTGCTGCGGCCGTCGCGCCGATGGCCCAGTTCCGCCGGACCTTTCCGTGGGTAGCGCTGGCATCACTTGGCGCTGCCCTGGTGCTGACCCTGGCCCTGCTTCGGCGGCACCTCGCGCCGCTGCACGCGCTGCAGGAGGGCACGCAGCGGCTGGCCAACCAGCGATTCGATGAACCGGTCAAGGTAGCCAGCAACGACGAGTTCGCGGATCTCGCCGAGTCGTTCAATGCCATGGCGGAAAAGATCGCGCGCCAGTTCAGGTCCCTCGCCGCAGCCGCTGAAGCCGACCAGGCGGTGTTGTCCTCGGTGGACACGCCCCGCATCGTCTCGACGGTACTGGATCGCATGCGCGACGTATGCGCCTGCGACCTGGTGACCGTGACGCTGCTCGATGCCTCGACCGGCGGGCAGGCCACCACGTACATGCCCGACCCGCTCGACCCGACGGCGCCGCGCGCATACATCGCGCAGTTCCGCCGCGACGACGCCAACCGGCTGCTGCGGAAGCCACAGGGGTTCACCCTGCGGAACGAGTCGCCGCCGCCCTACCTGGCGCCGCTCGCGAATGCCATGGACCAGGGCGTGCGCATCCTTCCGCTCATTTACCAGGGTGAGTTGCTTGGGGCAATCGCCCTGGGCGCGTTCCGCTCGACCCGGACGGACGACGACGACCTGCGGCAGGCGGAACGTGTCGCCGGCCAGGTAGTGCTCGCGCTCGCCAATGCGCGCATGGTCGACCAGATCCGGTCGCTCGCCTACTTCGACAGCCTCACCGGCCTGCCCAACCGCGTCTCGTTCAAGCAGAAGCTCACGGAGGAACTGGAGCGGAGCGCGCTGCACAAGCGGCAGCTCGCGGTGTGCTTCCTGGATCTCGACCATTTCAGCCGCATCAACGACACGCTGGGCCATCGCTTCGGGGACCGCCTGGTCCAGGAGGTGGCGCACCGCATCCGCGCCTGCTGCCAGAAGCACGCACCGGCTGCCTCAGTGGCCCGGCTCGGCGGTGACGAGTTCACCGTCATTGTGCCCGACCTGGCCAGCGATGCCACGGTGACCCAGCTTGCCGCCCGCCTGCTCGAGGTGTTCAACACGCCCTTCGCGCTCGATGGGCATGAAGTGTTCATCTCGGCCAGCATCGGCATCGCCGTGTACCCGACCGACGGAATGGATCTCGAGAACCTGCTCAAGAACGCCGACCTCGCCATGTACCAGGCGAAGAAGCGCGGGCGGAACACGGTGGAGCTGTTCGCAACCTCCATGGGCATCTCGGCCAACAAGCGACTCACGCTCGAGGGTGAACTGCGTCGCGCCATCGACCTCGAGCAGTTCGCGCTGTGGTACCAGCCGGTCGTGGACCTGAAGACGGGCCAGGTGGCGAGCGCCGAGGCGCTGGTGCGATGGGAGCACCCCACCGACGGCCTCGTGCTCCCGGCGGAGTTCATCCCGCTGTGCGAAGAGACCGGCCTCATCAACGTGCTGGGTGAATGGATCCTGCGGGCGGCGTGCAGCCAGAACAAGAGCTGGGAAGAGGCAGGGCTGGCGTCGATCCCGATCGCGATCAACCTCTCAGGGCAGCAGCTGCGCGGCGGCGGCACCGTGGAACTGGTGCGCAAGGTGCTCGAGACCGCCCAGCTCGACCCACGTCACCTCATGCTCGAGCTCACCGAGAGCACCCTCATGGACGGGGTGGGCGACGCCCGCACCGTCCTCCCGGCGCTGTCGGCCCTCGGCGTCGGGCTCGCGATCGACGACTTCGGCACCGGGTACTCATCGCTGAGCTACCTCAAGCACTTCCCGGTGAACATGCTGAAGATCGACAAGTCGTTCATCCGGGACGTGACGACCGATCCCAACGATGCCGCGATCACCTCAGCCATCGTGGCGATGGGCCATGCACTGGACCTGCGCGTGGTGGCGGAGGGCGTGGAGACGGAGGCGCAGGTCGAACTGCTGCGCAAGCTGGGCTGCGACCTGATCCAGGGGCACTGGGTGAGCCGCCCGATGACGGCCAACGACTTTGCCCGGTACCTCAGGCAGAAGGGCGCCAGCCCACGGCCATCCCCCAGAGCGCGCGCAGCGATCGCCTAGTCGGTGTCGCCGAGTCCCTCGGCGGCCTTCTTCCTGATCCGCGGGTCGGAGTCCTTCAGGGCAGTCATCAGCAGTCCGCTCGCCGCTCCCCCATCAATCTGTTCGGCCGCTTCCACAATCTTCAGGCGCGTATCGACGTCGGCGCCCGCGTATGCCCGCTGAAGCGCGGGGATCGCCGCCGGGTCACCGATCTGGCCGAGTGCCTCGGCAGCCGCCACCCGCACCACCGGACTCGGGTCCTTCAGCATCGGAAGCAGCGGCTCGGTGGCCCTCGTGTCCTCGATCTCGCCCAGCGCCCACACCGTCGACGCGCGCACGTCGGGCTCGGGCGAGCGCAGCAGCTTGATGAGTGGCAGGACGGCACGCGGGTCCTCGACCTGCCCCAGCGCCCAGGCGCTCATCGCCACCACCTTCGGATCCCTGTCATCGAGGGCGTTGATGAGGGCCGGCACCGACTGGCGATCTTCTGCCGTGCCGAGACCGTATGCGGCCGCTTCCCGCACCTGGGGCGACTTGGCCGAGAGCGCGGTGCGCAATGCTTCGTCGGCACCGGCTGCCGTGCTCTCGCCGAGGAGCGAGGCGGCGGCGCGGCGCACGCAGGCGTTGCCGCTGGCGAGGCCGTTGGTGAGCACCGGCACCGCTTTCGGGTCGGTGACCGAGCGGCGCATCAACGCCTGCGTTTCCCGCTGGGTCGTGGGTACGTCGCCCAGTGCACCCACACCGGAGGCTCGCACCCAGCCGTACCACCCGTGACCGAAGGCATCCACCGCCATTTCGCAGATGACCGGATCGGTGCGCTCCAGCGCGGCGAGCAGCGTCGTCACCTGCGCCGCATCGGGGCCGGCGCGACCGTCGCCGGGACCGTCGTGCGTGGGCAGTGCCAGCCCGGCGGTTGCGAAGATTGCGACGCGAATCAGCATGGTTGTCTCCTCAGTCCCGGTCGCCAAGGGCCTCAGCGGCCATCCGGCGCACCTTCGGGTCATTCGACTTGAGTGCCCCGATCAGTGCCTGCATGGCGGCCGGTCCGCCGATGTTGTGCAGCGCATTGACCGCTGCTTCCTGGACGCCCTTGTCCGGATCGCCCAGCAGCGGCAGGAGTGCCGGAACCGACTTCTGGTCCTCGATGCTGCCAAGACTGTTGGCCGCCGCCTCGCGCACGTCCCCGTTCGGGTCCTTGAGCGCGTTGACCAGCGATGCGGGTGCCACCTTGAGCTCGACATCGCCCAGGCGGCTGGCGGCCTGCTCCCGCACATCAGCGTCGGCGCTGCCGAGCAGCTTCTCGAGACCCGGCACGGCGCGGGGATCCTCGAGTTCAGCGAGGGACATGACGGCCTTCTCCTGCACCTCGGGACTGGGATCATTCAGCAGTGCCGCAAGCGCGTTGCCGACCGACTTGTCGCCGAGACGGCCAAGCGCTTCTGCAGCTGCCGCGCGCACACCGGGGTCGCTGTCCTTGAGCGCACCGACGAGTGCCGACACACGCGCCGCCTTCGACGAGTCGGTTGCCTGCCCCTCGCGACTGCCCAGCGGATCGAGCCTTGATGAGGGCGCGCGTGCCGCGGGCGCACCGGTATTCACGGCAGGCGCCGCCGCGACTGTTCCCACGATGAGCACGGCGCCGAGCGCCAGCCCGAGATAACGTCCGCGATCGGCGCGGATCCCGTCGCCGCGCACGAGGCGCTCGACGCGACGCATGAGGTGTGAACCACGAGCAGCCATGGCAGGCTCCGGCAAGGGACCAGTGGCACCAGCAATCCATTCGGCCACTGTAAGGAGGCAACGCGCGAGCGGAAGGCCGGAGCCCACCTGGTGCGTTGCCCAGTCGTCACAGACATACTCGGCCGTCACCTGCAACTCCCGCCGAGCGAGCCAGTTGAGCGGCTGGAGGAAGAAGAGGCGTTCCATGACCTGGGCGATGCCGAGCCAGAGCGGATCGCGGCGCACCAGGTGCGCGAGCTCGTGCGCGAGGACGCCGCGCTGCTGCTCGGGACCGAGATCCGTCACCACCGCCTCGGGGAGGCAGATCTCCCGGCCGGGAAGTGCCACGGGACTCGCGAGTCCCGGTGCCGTCGTCAGTCGCACATAGTGCGGGTAGCCGGATGCCAGGCAGAGCGTCTCAAGCAGGTCGCGCAGGCGTGCATCGGTGACCCGGTGTCGGCGCCCGATGCGCTGCATCAGGCGGACGCGTCGCGCCAGGAGGCCAAGCAGGAGGATCACTGCGATGACGGCCCACGCCATGAGGAATTCTGCGCGCCAATCGTGCGCCGGGATGGTCGCGGTCCTGCCCACCCGATCCTGGGGGATCATGCCGCCCTCGAGGGCCGGCGCGGCGGCCGCAGCTGTTGCCGGAGCCATCGCGACCGCCACGGCAGGTGCGACGTCGAGATGCCGCGCCGGCATCGACCCGATGAGTGAGTGCGCGGTGGCAGTGAACAGTGGGCCGGCCAGCGCGCACTTCCAGAGCAGGTCGCGCGCAGCGAACGACATGACGCGAAGGCGACTCAGCAGTGCCGCCGCCGTGAGCAGTACCGTTGCATGGACCCAGTAGGTCAGCAACCAGTTGGTCAGGGCCGGCAGGAGATCAGCGCGCATCGTCCTTCCCCTTTCGCGCACGGTCTTCATGCGCCGCGATCAGTTGCTTGACGCGCGCCAGGTCGCCCGGCGCAATGTCGTGTTCGGTGAGCAGGTGTGAAACGAGCGCCGCGGTGTTGCCGCCAAAGAGCGTGTCGGTCAGGTCACCCACCATCGAGTCGCGCACCGCGTGCTCCGGCACCGTCGCCTCGAAGACGAACTGCCGCCCGCGGGTGCGGTGTCGCACCAGGCCGCGGGCCTCGAGCCGCCTGAGCAGGGTCGCTACCGTGGTCGGTGCGAGGCGGCGCCCGGGCTCCAGCGCGGCGGTGATGTCTGCCACGGTGGTGGCCCTCGCCCAGAGCGCCCGCATGATCGCGAGCTGGAGGTCGGTCAGTTGATGCAGGTCAGCCAAGAATTGATCCGGTTAATGACTACACATGTAATACTACAACTGTAGTAAGTCGTCAAGACCCCCTGCCCAGGGGGCCCGGATACGTGAGGTATGATGCGTGCGAAGATCAGACGTATGTGGCTCAATAGAGGTTGCATGCGCGCTGGCGGGGCTTGCAGATGACCATGTTCTCTCGCACCTGGGCAGTGCCCTACGTGCTGGCGAGGCAGGAGCTCGAGACGGTCCTGCGGGAGCATGGATTCTCGCTGGCCGCGGAGGCGCTCCTGCCCGAGGCGACAGGCAGTGCATGGGCCGAGTACCGTCGCCCGGCGGCACGCATCCGCCTGGAATGGAATGGGGCGAACCACTGGCTCCGGCTGCAGTCGAGCACGGCGGGGGCGCAGCCGGCCACGCACCAGTGGGAAGACCTCGAAGTGCTCATGCGGGAGGTACCTCGCCAGCAGATGCTGACCGACGCATCGCTGGGGCACGCGCGGGTGAACGTGCTGCGCTCAGTGCTGCGGCGGCACCTGGACCGCGCCTGACGCCAGGCCACAGGTAGCTGGCCAAGCGCGAAGGCCGGTCGTACACTTGCTGGGCCCTTCCCTACCCTCGAGAGGCCACGACAGCCATGACCGTTCTTTTCCGGATCGTCGTCTCAGCGATCGTGGTCGTCGCGACCTTCTACTTCTTCTACTGGGTGCCGCTCGCGCTGGTCCACATCCCGTGGGGCGTTGCCGCGGTCATCTCGTATGCCGCCGCCATGGCTGCAGGCTGGTATGCCTGGACGCGGACCGCCACGGTCGACAGCTCCCTGACACGGAGTGTCGGTTACTGGGCGCTGGTCATCGGCGCCATTGGATTCGTCGGCGGTTTCTTCGGGCCGATGGTATTCGCCCCCGGCGCCAACCAGGGACCACTTCTCGGCATCCTCATCACTGGACCACTGGGCGTGCTGGTCGGCGCCATCGGGGGGCTGGTACACTGGCTGGTACAGCGGAAGCGGGCGGGATCGGACACCTCGACCTGACCTGACGGGGCCGGCGCGGCGCTGGCTTCCCGCGCATGAGGGACCGCATTAGGCTTGCCCCATGCTGACCCCAGAGAACGCAGCCACGGACGGCCTCGAGGGCGCCGACCTGACTGAACGGCTGCGCGCCGCCACTGATTTCCTGGAGCTGGTCGCCGCCAACCGCGGCCTCCTGGCCGAGGTATCCGCTGACGACCGGCGCCGCTTCCTCGACGCCACCGCGCACGTGTACAGCCCCGACGCCAAGGCGCGGCGCAAGCTGGTTAAGGCCACCATCCGCCTCCGGAAGGCGGAGCGGGTGAAGCGGGACGAGTCGGAGCTCAACGAGACCGGCATCCGCCAGCTGCGGAAGCAGACCGTCTTCACCACGCCGAACGTGTTCCCGCCACCAGGCTTCTCCCAGGAAGATGTGGAGGAGGATCCCGACTTCCGCGAAGCGGTGGTGCCGCAGTGTTGCTACGTCTGCAAGCAGCACTACACGGCGATCCACCCGTTCTACGACCAGCTCTGCCCCACCTGCGCCGAGTTCAACTTCTTCAAGCGCACCGAGACCGCGGACCTCCGCGGTCGAGTGGCCCTGCTGACCGGCGGCCGGGTGAAGATCGGGTACCAGGCAGGAATCAAGCTGCTGCGTGCCGGTGCGCACCTGCTCGTCACCACGCGCTTCCCGCGCGACTCGGCGATGCGCTACGCCGCCGAGCCCGACTTCGCGGAGTGGGGCGACCGGCTCGAGATCTTCGGGCTCGACCTGCGCCACACGCCGAGCGTCGAGGCGTTCTGTCGCCAGCTGCTGGCCGAACGGGACCGCCTCGACTTCATCATCAACAATGCCTGCCAGACGGTGCGGCGCCCTCCCGAGTTCTACCGACACATGATGGCGCTGGAGACCGCTTCGGCGGGGCAACTGCCGGAACCGGCGCGCCGGCTGCTGGGCGCGTACGAGGGCTGGCGCGGCGTCAACCTGCTACCGGAGGGCGACGTGGCGAATGTGGGCCCCGATCGTCGCATTGCCGGTGCCCTGGGGCTGAGCCATGCTGCGGCGCTCTCGCAGGTGCCACTGCTTCCCGAGGAACACACGCTGCAGGATCATCTCTTCCCGGAGGGGCGGCTCGACCAGGACCTGCAGCAGGTGGACCTGCGCGGGCGCAACTCCTGGCGGCTGCTGATGGCGGAGGTGCCGTCGGTGGAGCTGATGGAGGTGCAGCTGGTCAACGCGATCGCGCCGTTCATCATCAACGCGCGGCTCAAGCCGCTGATGATGCGCACCCCGGAGCGCGACAAGCACATCGTGAACGTGTCGGCGGTGGAGGGCCAGTTCTACCGGCGGCAGAAGACGACGCGCCACCCGCACACGAACATGGCGAAGGCGGCGCTCAACATGATGACGCGCACCGCCGCGACCGACTACCAGGGCGACGGCATCCACATGAACGCGGTGGATACCGGATGGGTGACGGACGAGGACCCGGTCGAGCTGGCGGCGCGGAAGACGCTGGAACACCGGTTCCATCCGCCGCTCGACATCGTGGATGGCGCGGCACGGATCGTCGACCCGATCATCGACGGGATCAACACCGGCACGCATGTGTGGGGACAGTTCCTGAAGGACTACAAGCCGACCGACTGGTAGGGCTATTCTCCGCTGTTGTCGGCGGAGCGCGCTGCCATGCTGCGGGACGCCCCGGCGGCAACCGAGTGGGCCAGCAGCAACCTGAAATCAGGCTCGGGCACGAACCATTCGGCGGCGCGGCAACTGACGACCCGCGCCTCGTTATGGGTGGCCAGCTCGAGTGTGACGTGCGTCGCAATCTCGTTGCGTCGCACCTCAGGCCGAACATGTACCACCCATGTCCGACCATCCTCGGCGGTGAACTTCCGTTCCGTCATCCGGGTTCGCATGCTCCGTTTCATCGTCTACTGCGTGATACACTCTTGGGCGCCCTATGCTCCCATGCAGGATCGAGTCTAACCCTCGTGAGGACAATGCCAAGAAGTTCGACAGTGTCAGATATGCACACTTCGTGACCACTAGCTGAAACGGCCATGGCCTTGCTGGGAATGCAGGACGTCACAATTGCCTTCGGTGGCCCACCCGGTGCTCGATCACGCCAGCCTTCACGATCGAGCGCGGTGAGCGCGTGTGCCTCCTCGGGCGGAACGGCGCGGGCAAGAGCACCCTGATGAAGCTGCTCGACGGCACCCTGGTGCCAGACGGCGGCAGCATCGCCCGGCAGACGGGTATCACCGTCGCGCGGCTGGAGCAGGAGGTTCCGGAGAACGTCGAGGGCACCATCTTCGACGTGGTCGCGGCGGGGCTGGGCGAGCCGGGCCAGCTGCTTGCGCGCTATCACGAGGCCAGCCATCGCGTGGAGGCGCAGGGGAGCGAGGCCGCGCTGCGCGAGCTCGACCGGTTGCACAGTGCGCTGGATGCCGCGGGCGCGTGGCACGTCAACAGCCAGGTGGAGACGGTGCTGCTGCACCTCGGACTCGACGCCGATGCACCCTTCGCCACGGCGTCCGGCGGGCGGAAGCGACAGGCGCTCCTGGCCCGAGCCTTCGTGAGCCAGCCCGACCTGCTGCTGCTCGACGAGCCGACGAACCACCTCGACATCGCGGCCGTGGAGTGGATGGAGGAGTTCCTCATCGACTGCGGCATGACACTGTTGTTCGTGACGCACGACCGCGCCTTCCTGCGGCGTGTCGCGACCCGCATCGTCGACCTGGACCGCGGGCAAGCTGGTGGACTGGGGCGGCGACTACGACACCTATCTCGAGCGGAAGGAAGCGGCGCTCGCGGTCGAGGAGCGGGAGTGGGCGCTGTTCGACAAGAAGCTCGCGCGGGAAGAGATCTGGATCCGGACCGGCATCAAGGCCCGGCGCACGCGCAACGAAGGGCGGGTGCGGGCGCTCGAGGCGCTACGGGTGGAGCGTGCCGGCCGGCGCGACCGCGTGGGTACGGTGCGGCTCCAGGCGCAGGAGGCGGAGCGCACCGGCCGGCTGGTGGTCGAAGCGAACGGCGTGAGTTTCTCGCGAGGCGAGCGGCCCATCGTGCGCAACCTTACGACGACCATTTCCCGAGGTGATCGCGTCGGGCTCATCGGCCCGAACGGCTCGGGCAAGACCACCCTGCTCCGCCTGCTCCTGGGCGAACTGCCGCCGGACACGGGGAGCATGCGCCAGGGCACCGGCCTCGAGATCGCGTACTTCGACCAGCTCCGCGACCAGCTCGATCCCGACCAGACGGTGTTCGACAGCATCGCGGACGGCGCCGACTTCGTCGACATCGGGGGTGAGCGGAAGCACGTCCTCGGCTACCTGCGGGACTTCCTCTTTCCGCCGGAGCGGATGCGCACGCCGGTGCGCGCGCTGTCGGGTGGGGAGCGAAACCGCCTGCTCCTGGCGCGGCTCTTCACCCACCGCTTCAACGTGCTCGTGCTGGACGAGCCGACCAACGACCTCGATATCGAGACGCTCGACCTGCTCGAGGAGCTGCTGCTCGAATTCTCGGGGACCCTGCTCGTCGTGAGCCACGACCGCGCGTTCCTCGACAACGTGGTCACCAGCACGCTGGTGTTCGAGGGCGACGGGCGGGTGGGCGAGTATGCCGGGGGCTACACCGACTGGGTGCGACAGCGGCCCGTCACCGCCGATGCCCCCGGGCGCCCGACGGCGAAACCGATTGCGGCCCCCGCTGCGGTGCCAGCAGGGAAGAAGCGTCGCCTCAGCTTCAAGGAATCGAAGGAACTGGAGGCGCTTCCGCGCGACATCGATGCGCGGGAGCGAGAGCGGGAGGGCCTCTATGCATCGCTGGCCGATCCCGCCTTCCTGCGCGATGGCGCGGCAGTGGCAGAGGCCAAGTCCCGGCTGGCAGCGGTCCTGGCGGAGATTGCAGCACTCACTGAGCGGTGGGAAACACTCGAAACACTTGCAAGCGAGGCAGGATGACCGGCAGCAATGCGGAGAAGGGTGACGTGCCTGGAGTGATCATCGCGCCCCCATCGATCTACGCGGCGGCGGTTGGCGTCGGGATCCTGCTCAATCGATGGTTCCCGCAAGCAATGCTCCCGTCACCATGGGCCAACCCACTCGCCCTGCTCTTCTTCCTGCTCGGCCTGGGGGGGTTCGCCGCCGTGTTCGCCTTTCGCCGTGCCGGCACAAGTCCCAATCCCTACCGGCCGTCGAGCCAACTGGTGACGACGGGCATCTACGGCCTGAGCCGGAACCCGATGTACGTCGGGTTCACGCTGTGGTACCTGGCGGCGGCATGCTGGGTCAACAACCTCTGGCTCTTCGTGCTGCTCCCGATCGTGCTGCTGGTGATGCTCTACGGCGTGATCCTCCAGGAGGAGGCCTACCTGGAGCGCCGTTTCGGGGACGAGTACGTGGGGTATCGCGGGCGCGTCCGGCGCTGGCTCTAGTTGTGAAGCCGGGAATGACTGACGTATGATCGTCGATCCCCGAGGAGACCCGATGCCGCCCTGTGCCGTGCACTATCGCCTTGCCGTGCCGCTCGCCATGCTCGTCACCGCCCTTGCCGCGTGTGGCCGCTCGCCCGCCGCCGGCACGGACGATGGCCAGTGGACGATGCCGGGCAAGGACTACTCGGCGACACGCTACAGTGGCCTTGCCGCAAATCACCGCTGCCAACGCGAAGAACCTCCGTCCCACCTGGAGCTTCTCCACCGGAGTGCTCGGCGGCCACGAAGGGCAGCCGCTCGTGGTGGGCTCCACCATGTACGTGGTGACGCCGTACCCCAACGTGCTCTACGCCTTCGACCTGACGAAGGAGGGCTATCCGCTCCGCTGGAAGTACCGCCCCTACGTCGACCCGCAGGCGATCGGCATTTCCTGCTGCGACATCGTGAACCGCGGCGCGGCCTACGCGGACGGCAAGATCGTGTTCAACCTGCTCGACGGCCATACGGTTGCGGTCGACACCGCGACCGGTCGTGAGCTCTGGAAGACGAAGATCGCCGACCTCGACGCCGGCGAAACGACGCCGATGGCGCCGCTGGTGGTGAAGGACCGGGTCATCGTAGGCAACGCCGGCGGGGAGATGGGCGTGCGTGGCTGGGTGAAGGGCCTCGACCTCAAGACCGGGGCGATCGTGTGGACGGGATACAGCATCGGGCCGGACGCCGAGGTGCTGGCATCGCCAGCCACGTTCAAGCCGTTCTACCAGAAGGACCAGGAACTCGCGCTCACCAGCTGGCCCGCGGACGGATGGAAGCACGGCGGCGCCCCGGTGTGGGGATGGCTCTCTTACGATCCCGAACTCGACCTGGTGTACTACGGCACCGGCAATCCCGGTCCCTGGAACACCGAACAGCGTCCGGGTGACAATCGCTGGTCCACCAGCGTACTCGCGCGCAACCCGGGCGACGGCTCACTCCGCTGGGCCTACCAGTTCACGCCGGCCGACAACTGGGACTTCGACTCGACGCAGGAGATGATCCTCACCGAGCTCACGCTCAAGGGCGTGAAGCGGAAGGTGCTGGTTCACTTCGACAAGAACGGTTTCGCGTACACGCTCGACCGCGCCACCGGCGAGCTGCTCTCGGCGGAGCCGTACGTGCCGGCCAACTGGGCCAGGCGCATCGACCTCGCCAGCGGACGTCCCGAGGTGGACTCGACCAAGCTCACCGGTGCATCGCGTGGCACCGTGAAGGACATCTGTCCCTCTCTCGAGGGCGGCAAGAACCAGCAGCCCGCGGCCTGGTCACCGGCGACGCAGCTGTTCTACCTCTCCACGAGCAACATGTGCATGGACTACACATCGTTCCATGCGTCGTACATGGCGGGGACGCCGTACCTGAGTGCGGGCGCGCCGTACAACGTCGGCCCGGGCGGCAACCTCGGCGCGTTCATCGCCTGGGATCCGGTGAAGTCGGCGCGCGCGTGGGAGATCAAGGAACCGTACCCGGTGTGGAGCGGCGTGCTCGCGACGGCGGGTGGCGTGGTGTTCTACGGCACGCTCGACGGCTGGTTCAAGGCAGTCGACGCGAAGAACGGCACGGTGCTGTGGAAGTTCAAGGTGGGCTCGGGCGTAATCGGGAACCCGATCAGCTTTCGCGGGCCAGACGGAAAGCAGTACGTCGCGGTGTACGCCGGGTTCGGCGGCGACTGGTTCCTGCTGTCCGGTGATGTCCGCTCCGATGATCCTGCCGATGTCCGGCCACCGGCGAGCTTCATGCCCGACATTGCGCGGCATACCAGCCAAGGAGGCATTGTATGGGTCTTTGGCCTGGATTGATCAGGCAGTCGTCAGTCGTCGGTCGTCAGTCAGTCGTCAGCATGATCCTGCTCTTTCATGCGTCGGTCCTGGTGGCGCAGCAGGCCGCGCCGCCGTCGATCCGGTACGACCAGCACGTGCCCGTGGCCGGAAACCAGCCGCCTGCGGCCACGCTCAAGAATCCCTTCAAGGGCGACACAGGCGTGGCGACCCAGGGCGCCGCGATGTTCGGCGGCTTCAATTGCGATGGATGTCATGGGGGTGGTGCGGTAGGCGCCGTCGGGCCCAGCCTGGTGGATGGGCGCTGGCGCTATGGAGGATCGGATGGTGCCCTGTTCATGTCCATCTTCTATGGTCGCGCCCGCGGGATGCCAGCTTTCGGCGGGACCCTGCCCGCCGAAAGCATCTGGCGGCTGGTAACCTACCTGCAGTCATTCCAGCCGCCAGACAGCACGATCTCGACTACCTCGTGGTAGGACCGGTCAATCGAGATATGGCGCAATGAGTGCGGCAAAGCAGGCACGCGCTCGATGGAGCCTGCTCTTCACCGCCCCAAGGTTGCAGCCGACGATCTCGGCGATCTCGTCGTAGCTCCTGCCCTCGAACTCGCGCAGGATGAGCACCTGCCGGTACTGCGGCGACAAGCGAGCCAGCGTCGCTTCCACCAGTTCCTTGAGTTGCCGCCCGGCAAACATGTCATCGGGCCGGCTCCGCGCATCCTCGTACTGCAGCGGGCTGTGGTCTTCGTCGCCCGGCGCCCGTGCCGACTGGTAGAACACCAGCGGGCTGCGGCGATGACTGCGGAGTTCGTTCTTCGCGAGGTTCGACGCGATGGTGTAGACCCAGGTGGAGAACTTCCGGCTGGGATCGAAGCGGTGCAGGTGCCGGGACACCCGGATGAACGCCTCCTGCACCAGGTCCTCCGCCCGCTCGCGGTCACCGATCATGCGATGCGTGAAATTCAGGAGGCGACCGTGGTAGCGGCCAACGAGTTCACCGAAGGCACGCGCGTCACCAGACAGGTGACGGGCCACCAGTTCGTTCGTCTCCACGGCCTCACTCGTCAATGCAATGGCAGTCATGGAACGCTCCATTCTATCCGACGTGTCAAATAACCTTCCGACCCTGGATCACGCGCACGATCACCACCACCAGCGCCAGCACGAGCAGCACATGGATGAATCCGCCGAGGGCGTATCCACCGACCAGGCCGAGCGCCCACAGCAGCACCAGGACTACGGCAATCGTTTCCAGCATTCGTGACTCCTTGGTTCAAGTTCCAGAAAACACAAAAGGCGCACGGGGTCGTGGAGCTGACCCGCGGTGCGCCTTCAACTGACAAGCCGCCTTCGCTTGCCCATCAAGGGTGGCTGCTTACACAGCCTATGTCTTCCTGCTGCAACGAACCTACGCGCTATCGGATAATGCGCAAGGCTTGGGACAAAACATGTGTGTGATGCCGATCACCACGATTCACTGCCCCTCAACATGGAGAAAACTTCATGCGCTATCTCTAGTGACGCTGACGGCCAACCATTTCCGCCGTCGCATTCGCCGGGGCGGTGTTGCCCCAGTTGCTGCGCACGTAGTTCACCACATCGGCCACCTGCTGGTCGGACAGCTGACTCGCGAACGCCGGCATCGCGACGTATCCGTTCTGCGCCGGCACTCCCTGCAACACCACGTTGATCACGTCTGACGGATCGGGCGCCACCACCAGCCCATTTGCCGCGAGTGGCGGGAACACCCCTGGCACACCGCGCCCCTTCGCCTGGTGACACGCCCCGCAGCTGGTGATGTATAGGCTCGCGGCCTGGGGTGGCACCGGCTCCAGCAGCGGCGGGCGCTCCCGCGCCGACTTCGGCGGCAGGGACTTCAGGTATTCCGCCATCGCGCGAAGGTCCGCGTCCGACAAGTGGCTCAGGCTTCCATGAATCACCATGGCCATGTCGCCAACCGCGGTGGACTTGCCCTTGGCCGCGCCGGTCTTGAGGTAGGCCACGACCTGGTCGATGCTCCAGCTCCCAAGGCCTGTCGTCAGCTCGTCCGTGAGGTTCGGTGCGAACCAGCCATCCACCGATCCACCGGTGAAGGCCTGGCGCTTTTCGTTTGCGCCCAGGGCGTTCATGGGCGAGTGGCAGGCATCGCAGTGACCCAGCCCCTGCACCAGGTACGCTCCCCGGTTCCACGACGCCGTATGCGCGCGGTCGGGCACGAACGTGCCCTCGGTGAAGAAAAGTTCACGCCATCCCATCATGCTCCAGCGCTGGTCGAACGGAAAGCGGAGCTGGTTCACGTCGACCGCGTTCCGCACCGGGGGCATGGAGCGCAGGTAGGCGAAGATGGAGTCGCTGTCGGCGCGCGTCACCCTCGTGTAGAAGGTGTAGGGCATGGCGGGATACATGTCCTGCCCGCGACGGTTCACCCCATCGTGCAGTGCGCGGTAGAACTCATCGGCCGTCCAGCGGCCGATGCCCGTGATCGAGTCGGGCGTGATGTTGGGAGAGAGCAGGTAGCCGAAGGGAGTGTCCATCCTGAACCCGCCAGCCCCAGGCGCGGCACCTGGGGCGGTATGGCAGGCAATGCAGTCACCCGCGCGGGTGAGGTACTCGCCACTGCCCGGTTGCTGTGCCGCCAGTGCCGCTGCGCCACACCACGGCGCGAGCAGCAACAGGGTGCGGAACGCGCGGCTCAAGGCAGTGCGTACATGACACCGAGCCGGAAGACGTTGTAGTTGTACTTGATGCTGCCCTTCAGCTTGATCAAGCCCCCATCAGCGCCAGCGTCGCTGCTGACCTTGACGCCGCTGTAGCCCCACCCGCCACCGAGTCCCCAGTGGTTGTTGAAGAAGTACCGCACGTCGGCGCCGAGGACCCAGCTCGATGCGGTGATGTTGCTGACCTTGGCCCCGATGGCCCCGCCGTTCACGAGGAAGTACCAGTGGTCGCCGGCTCGGAACCCGCCATAGGCGCCCAGGGCCGCCGTCGGGCCGGTGAGGCCCTTGCTGGCGCTGTAACCCACATCCAGTGTATCAGCACCGCCCCCCGTGACACCCGCGAGCGCGTCGATCCCCACGCTGAAGAAGAGGGCTCCCAGGCCAACCTGAAGGCCCAATTGGACCTTCTCCTTGGCCAGGATGGCGAAGCGGTAATCCAGGCCCAGCGTGGGAGCGGAAAAGCTCGAGTTGATCTTCACGCCGGCCGTGAACGAGGTATCACCGAAATCCACATCCTCGGTGAGGGTCTTGCTTCCGGTGCGGTTGATGTAGAGGTAGCTGAGGGCGAGCTGGTGACGCCGCCCGGGCCGCCACGCTACGGCAAACGCAGGCGAGAAAGCGTTCTTTGATATCCCAAGGGTGTTGAAATTGATCTCGGTTCCGGCAGTGCCATTGGCGTTGTCGATCTTGATCGTGGTGCCCAGGATCACGCTGGCGCCGGACACGCTGAACTGGAACTTGTCGTAGAGGTGGTTCGCCGGGGTCTGCGCCATGAGGTGGCATGGTACGGAGCTGGCAAGCAGGAGCGCAACAACCACCGCCGGCAACCGGACCGGGACGAAGAGCACGCGCATCGGAATTCCTTTGTAGGTAGGCCTGCCGTTCCACCTGCCCAGACAGGCATGTATCATAGCACATCTTCCATGAGAAGCTCTCCCATCAGGTTCGCTCGACTGGTCCTCGCCCTGGGCGTCGTCCTGACTGCCCTGGGCGCCCTTGCCAGGGACGCCGCCCGCGGCATCCTCAACGGCGACGCAATGGCCGACCGGACGGCTGCCAGCCTGAGTGATCCCCGCGTTTCCGCCTTCGTCGCCGACCGCCTGACCAACGCCATCCTGGCCGAGAAGCCCGACCTGGTCGCCTTCCGGCCGATCATTGCCGCGACGGCAGGTGGCCTCGTGCAGACCGGGCCATTCCGGGCCATCGTGCGGTCGGCGGTGCGCACGGCACACCGCTCGGCGGTCTCGACGACGGGCCAAAGGGTGCTGCTCTCGCTGCCCGATGTGGGCGTGCTGGTCCAGTCGGCGGTCCAGGGCATGAGCCCGGAGGCGGCGGACAAGATCCCGCCCCGCATCGAGGCATTTGCGTCGGACCTGAATACGCGCCCGGAGATGGCCCGCCTCCGCGACGGGCTCCGCCTTCTCGGGTTCCTGGCGCGTGCCGGGGTTGTGTTCCTGCTCGCGGGGCCCCTGCTGATCGTACTGGGAATCGGGTTTGCCGCTGATCGTCGCCGGGCGCTGCTCCGCGCCGGCATCGGGCTCCTGCTGGCGGCGGTGCTGCTGGCGGGCGTCATCCCCGCCGGGCGGGCCGTGGCTGCGATCGCTTCCCGGGAGGCACTCGAGCGCGGCGCGATCGCCGGACTGTGGCGGGCGTACTTCACGGGCCTCCTGGCGTGGGGCATCACGCTGGGCGGCATCGGGTTGCTGATCACGGCGGCCGCGACCTCGCTGCTCGAGGCGGCCGACCCGATCCGCCGGGCGGAGGCGCTGGCCCGGACGATCGCCACGCCGCCCAAGTCGCCGGGGCTCGTCCTTCTCTGGTCGCTGGGCCTCACACTCCTCGGTGGCCTGGTGGTGGCGTTTCCCACCGACGCCGCCGCTACCATCGCGCTCCTGAGCGGACTCGGCATCTGCTACATCGGGCTGCGCGAGCTCTTCCGCCTGGTGCTTGGCGCCCTGCCAGAAGAGACGGCCCCTGCCGCAGCCGCTGTCGCACAGGAAGGGCTGGGCTGGTTCAACCGTCGTGTCGCCGTCATCGCGCTGCTTGTCGTGGGGCTGGGTGGCGCGGTGGTCGCCCTGGCACGACCGGGCAAGCGCGAGGCGATCACCGGAATGATGGAATGCAACGGATCGAGTGTGCTCTGCGACCGTCGCGTGGACGAGGTGGTGTTTCCCGCCACCCACAACTCGATGTCCAACGTGGACATGGCCGGCTGGATGTTCCCGCAGCAGAACGGGAGCATCAAGCGACAGCTGGAGGCAGGCATCCGCGCCCTGCTCATCGACGTGCACAACGGTGTCCCGGTCGAGGGGACGGTGCGCACCGACCTCGAGGCGGAGGCGCAGTCGGCGCTCAAGATTGCGCACGCGATCGGCGATTCCGCGACGGCCGTCGCCGTGCGGATCCGCAATCGACTCACCGGCAGGCCCAGCGGTCCGCCGGCACTGTACCTCTGCCACGGCTTCTGCGAGATCGGCAGTCGCGAGCTGCTGCCGGAGCTCGAGGCGGTACGCAACTTCCTGCGGGCGAATCCCGAGGAAGTGCTGATCATGGTGATCGAGGACTACGCGCCGCCGGAGAGCATCGCCGCCGACTTCGAGAAGGCGGGCCTGGACAAGTTCGCCTACCGCGGCCCGATGACCGCGCCCCTGCCGACGCTTCGCGCGCTCATCGAGGCCGGCACGCCGCTCCTCGTGTTCCTGGAGTCGGGAACGTCCGGGTGTGCCGTGGCTGTACCCGGCCTTCGACGGCGCCATCATGGAAACGCCCTATACCTTCCACGAAACTTCAGAGTTCAGCTGCAAGGAGAACCGGGGCGGGAACCATGCGCTGCTCTTCCAGATCAATCACTGGATCGAGTCGACCCCGGCGCCCAAGCCCAGCAACGCGGCGATCGTGAACCGAACCGACTACCTGTGGGGCCGGGCGAACCAGTGCATGAAGGAGCGACACCACCTTCCCAACATCATCGCGGTCGATTTCTACAAGGTGGGCAACCTGATGGGCGTGGTGCGCCGCCTGAATGGCGTGGTGACGGAGAACCCGGCATCGGTCGAACCTACGCCATGAGGGCGGCGTCAACGATGGCGCGTGCCTCGAGCACCACCTGCTGCAGGTGTGCCGCTCCGTTGAAGCTCTCCGCATAGATCTTGTAGATGTCCTCGGTGCCGGATGGTCGGGCCGCGAACCAGCAGTTCCCGGCGACCACCTTGAGTCCTCCGATGGGCGCGCCGTTGCCCGGCGCGCGCGTCAGCCGTGCCGTGATCGGCTCCCCCGCCAGCGTTGAGGCCGTCACCGACTCCGGTGCCAGCCGCCCGAGTGCGGCACGCACCGCTGCTGATGCCGGCGCATCGATACGGGTGTATGCGGGTGTTCCGAGTACCGCCGCGATTTCCGTGTAGTGCTCGCCCGGGTCCCGGCCGGTTCGCGCGGTGATCTCGGCGGCGAGCAGCGCCAGCACGATTCCATCCTTGTCGGTCGTCCACACGGTACCATCGCGCCGCAGGAAACTCGCCCCCGCACTCTCCTCGCCGCCGAAGCAGCAGGATCCGTCGAACAGGCCGGGAGAAAACCACTTGAAGCCCACTGGCACCTCCAGCAACCGGCGACCGGCCGCGGCCACGACGCGATCGATCAGGCTGCTGCTGACCAGGGTCTTCCCCACCGCTGCACTCGCCGGCCATCCGGTGCGGTGAGCGAGCAGGTAGCGGATGGCAACCGCGAGGTAGTGGTTGGGGTTCATCAGTCCGGCAGGCGTCACGATCCCGTGGCGATCGGCGTCGGGATCGTTCGCGAAGGCGAGGCGGTACTGGTCCCGCAGGCCCACGAGACCCGCCATCGCCTGGGGACTGGAGCAATCCATGCGAATCCGGCCGTCATGATCCGGCGGCATGAACGAAAAGGTGGGATCGGCCTTCGCGTTCACGACGGTGATGTCGAGCCCGTACAGCGAACTGATGGGATCCCAGTAGGGCCCCGCCGCGCCGCCGAGGGCATCGGCACCGAGGTGCAGCCCTGCCGCCCGTACCGCGTCCATGTCGAGCACGCTTCCGAGGTCGGCGACGTACGGCAGCACGAAGTCCTGCTGGCGCGTAGTCGGGGCCCGCATCGCCGCGGCGAGCGGCACACGAACTACGCCGGCATTCCCGCCCAGCAGCAGGGCGTTCGCGCGATCCTGGATCCGGCGCGTGACGTCGGTATCGGCGGGGCCACCATTCGTCGTGTTGTACTTGAAGCCGCCGTCCTCGGGCGGGTTGTGCGACGGGGTGATAACGATGCCATCGGCGAGGTGGTCGTGGCGATGGCGATTGTGCACCAGGATCGCGCGGGAGATCACCGGGGTCGGGGTGACCCCATCGCCGGCCTGGATGATCGTCTCCACCCCGTTGGCGGCGAGTACCTCGAGGGCCGTGCGCTGTGCCGGTGCGGACAGCGCGTGGGTGTCCTTGCCGAGGTGGAGCGGACCGTCGATCCCGATCTCACGCCGGTACTCACAGATCGCCTGGGTGATGGCCAGGATGTGCGCTTCGGTGAAGGTCCCGTTGAGAGAAGTTCCGCGGTGTCCGCTGGTGCCGAAGGTGACCTGCTGTGCCGGATTGCCGGGCTCGGGGTGACGCTCGTAGTAGTCCCGCTCGAGCTGGTCGAGGTCGACGGTCACTGACCCAGGTGCGCGAGCGCCACGCGCATCGGCTGGCTCGAGATGCTGATCAAGCCGCCGTAGGGCATGTCGAGCTCGAGGATCAGGAAGATGGCCCCGGACACCGACACCGCGGACAGCATCAACGCCATGATGACGGTGGCGTTGGGCGGCGCGAACAGCCCGATGGACAGGAAGAGGATCGCAAGCCAGAGAATCACCACCAGCAGCATCGCCCGCGACACCGACGTCTCGGCCTGCTCGTACAGGAGCCAGCGCGTCTGCCCCAGGTCGTCGACCATCTCGACGGCCTGGTCCTTGAGGTCGCGCTGTACGTCATCCTTCGGCGCCAGGCCGTAGATCGCCTTCGGCAGCTGGTCGCTCCACTTCTCGCTCGGCTCGAGCACCACCTTCTGCTTCGGCTCGTCGGGCCACATGCGGCCCAGCATGCTGGCGGTTGCCTGCTTCAGTTCGCCCCGCGCCACGCTGGTTTCGGGTCCGTACATCGCCAGCACCCGGTCGAGGTAGATAATCCGCGCAGCCAGCTGGATGGACTCATTCCGCTCGGCGTCATACGACCCCTTGGTCGAGGCGACCAGCAGGCCGAGCACCAGTGCTGCCATGGTTGCCACGGTTCCCATGGCAACGCGGACGGAGTCCTTGGCTTCCGGGGAGAGGTGATGCCCGGGGAGCCAGGCCCGGATTCGCATGCCGAGGAGTGCGGCCCCGAACAGGCTGCCAAAGACCAGCAACCCAACGAAGTGTGCGCTCATGGAGCTCTCCTACCGCGTGGTCCACTGGTTGCCGAAGGTCCATCCCAGCCCGGAGCTGAAGCCGTAGTCGCTGCCGGAGTAGTTCGAGGGCGGTTGCGTATCCCAGTTGCCATAGAACGCGATGTTGAAGGTGAGGTTGCTGAAGAGCTTGAGAAAGAAGCTGCCGTTGGTGTTGAGGAAGAGCCGTCCGGGCTGGCTCAGCGCCGGCAGCGCGGTGACCGTGACGGTGAGGTTCGTCTTCTTGAAGGTGACGACGCTCAGGTTGCCCGCGAGGAGCGCGGTGAGCACATCGGGCGGTCCCTCCGGCTGCGCCGACGGGGCGTAAATGGTGTTCTGGTATGCCAGCCCGCCGGTAAACGAGAGGCTGACGGTCTCCGTGTTCTTGAAGTAACGCCCGACGCCACCGCCAATGCTCGACCGCAGGTCAACGCCCTGTTCGGTGCTCTGCAGCAGGGCAGCCTGCCCGGCGTAAAACCAGTTCCGGAAGGGAAGGAGGTGGTACGCCCCGAGGTCCAGCTGGTTGCGGGTGGCCGCTGGAGCCCCTGACGTCGTCGACAGCGAGGAGTTCGCCAGCAGGCTGGCCGACCAGCGCGGGCGCGGATAGGTGATCGAGGCGCTCAGGTTGTACTGGGTCTGCGAATTGGCCTTGGCGAAGATGATGCCGGCGGCGACATCCACGGCGAAGCGCTTCCAGAAGTCTGCCGACGTCTCGCCCATCTGCACGATCTGCTCCTTGTCGATCAGGACGAAGCTGCCGGGTCCCGAGGAGATCTGGCAGCTTGGCCGGCACCCCGGGTGCCGCCTCGGCGACGGCCAGCGTGCCGGTGTACACCGACCCGTCCTCGAGCTTGACGATGAAGAGGCGCTTGCTGTCGAGGCGCTCGATCTCCAGCCAGTCGATCGAGATCGTGCCATCCACGTAGTCCAGGCTCACCTGCAGTGAACCGCCCTCGAGGGTCTTGATCTCGCAGGTGAGCCGGTCACCGTTCCGCATGTAGAGGATGTCGGTTTTCTCGCCGGCGTGGAGCGGGGCCGTGACGAGCAGTGAGGCGCCGGCGCACAGGGCGGCGAGGCGCGCGATGGCCCACGTATTCAGGCTCATACGTTGTCCCGGATGATTGGCGCGCCGCCTGGCCACGCGCGCGACAACGGTGGCTGAGTCGGCACGAGAGGATGTCCTGCGATGTTCCTGCGAATGGAAACAGGCGCGACGTCGGCGCCTATCGGGAGCTTTTCCGGAAGATGACGCCGGCCCCTGCGCATGCAGGGGCCGGCTCGCGCGGGGCGGGCGGTCGACTACTCGTCGCGGCCCGGCTTGCCAGACGACATCGTACCGAACACCACGTCCCAGAGCGGGTTGCTGACGCCGAAGTCGCGCTCGGAATTGGCGTAGTGGTGACGGAAGTGGCGCTTCTTCCAGATACGGGCCAGGGGCGAGCTGGCGCTCGCGTGATGCGTCCCGTGATGGATCGTGTCGTACGCGAGGTAGCCGACGATGAGCCCGGCGAACACCGCGGGCGACGCGACACCGAAGGCGGCACGGAATGCGTACCAGAACACGATGGCCAGCGGAATGCTCACCGACGGCGGCATGACGAGCCGGGTCGAGTCGTTGGGATAGTCGTGGTGCACGCCGTGCACCATGAAGTAGAACTTGTGCCGGAACGTCGGCATGGCGGGCATGACCGGGTCGGTCACCTTGAGCGTGCTGCAGATGCGCCGGGTATCGTCCTCGATCCACTGCGGCGGATGGAACAGCCAGCGGTGAATGACGTACTCGAGGACCGTCCACACCAGCAGACCCACGGCGAACCAGCCGGCCGACCTGGAGCGGGGCCAGCGCACGGAACGACAGCCACAGTGTCGCCACGATGACCGGGACGTAAAGCACGTGCGGCACCCATGGCCGCACATGGCTCAGCGCCTCCATCCAGTCCGCCTTGAACATGCGGCACGACTCGTCCGCGTTGTTGACGAAGCGGCGTTCGGGGACAGCCTTCGAACCGGCATCCGCGGCGCGCTGCGATGCGTTCGTGACTTCACCGGCCGTTTCCATCGTCGCGGTCGTGTTCATGAAGCTGCTATCCTCCCGCACTGAATTGAGTTACAGCCAGGCACCCCTGCCCGGTGCCCGGATCACCCGACAAGATACACCCGGCCCCCAGCCACCCGGAATCCGGGGCAGTTCGGGGCCAGTCTACCCTCCTATACTTCCCGCGTCTTCCGTCAGGAGTTCCCCATGACGCTGCCCGCGGCGCCGACCACCGAGACCACGCCCGAGCTCCTCTACCTGCTCTCCGCCGATCCCGACGAATTCGCGGACGTGGCGGGTGCCCTGCCGCCGGCCGACATCGCCGACGCGCTGCGACAACTGCCACCCGAACCCGCGGCCAAGGTGCTGGCGGCGCTGCCGTTCGATGTGGCCGTGCGGGTGCTCGACGAGCCGGAACTGGAGTACGATCGCGCGGGCATCGTCTGCAAGCTCGACCTGCCGGCGGCAAGCCGGCTCATCGACGCGATGTCGGCCGACCAGCAGGCCGACCTCTTCCGCGACCTGCCGACCGGACGACCGCGAGCGGCTCCTCCCGCTGCTCAACCCGCACACGCGGCGCGGGCTGACACTGCTGCTGCAGTACGAGCCCGACACGGCAGGCGGCATGATGACGACGGAGTTCCTGAGCGTCGCGGCCGACACGACCGCCGCGAGCACCATGGAGCTCATCCGGCGGGTGAGCGGCAACAAGGAGACGGTGTACGCGATCTACGTCACCGATCCGGCCACGCAGGCCCTGATGCACGTCGTGTCGCTGCGCGAACTGGTGCTGGCGGACCCCGGGACCGCTGATGGGCAAGGTCGGGACGGCGCGCACGGTGCTGAGCGTCCGCCCGCACACCGATCGCGAGGATGTGGCCCGGCTCATCAGCAAGTACAACCTGCTCGCGGCACCGGTGGTGGACCGCGACCGGAAGATCCTGGGCATCGTGACCGTGGACGACGTCATCGACGCGCTGGTGCGCGAGGGCACGGAGGACGTCCAGAAGTTCGGCGGCGTGGCGGCGTTCGACGAGCCGTACACCGAGATGAGCTTCGGCGGGATGATCCGGAAGCGCGCCGGCTGGCTCTGCGTGCTCTTCCTGAGCGAGATGCTCACCGCCACGGCGATGCAGCACTTCGAGGGAGAGCTGGCGCGGGCGGTGGTGCTGACGCTGTTCATTCCGCTGATCATGAGCTCGGGCGGCAACTCCGGCAGCCAGGCCACCTCACTCATCATCCGCGCGCTGGCGATCCGGGAGATCGCGGTCAAGGACTGGTGGCGGGTGGCGGTGCGCGAACTTCCTTCCGGCCTGGTGCTCGGCGCGATCCTCGGCGTGATCGGCATCGTGCGCATTACGCTGTGGCAGTACCTCCACCTCTACGACTACGGTCCGCACTGGCACCTGGTGGCGCTGACGGTGGGATTCGCCCTGGTGGGCGTGGTGACCTTCGGCTCGCTGGCCGGATCGATGCTGCCCTTCGCGCTCAAGCGGCTCGGGTTCGACCCGGCGAGTGCATCGGCGCCGTTCGTGGCGACGCTGGTGGACGTGACCGGGCTGGTGATCTACTTCAGCGTGGCGGTGGTGGTGCTGCGCGGCACGCTGCTCTGAGCGTCGCCGCGATGGCGCTTGGTCAGTGCCAGACCAGGCCGAGCGTGAACGAGAGGATGTTGACGGTGCTGGGAACACCGAAGAAGGTGCTCTCGCTCCCCACCGACTGCAGTGCCCAGCCGAACTCGGGAACGAGGAAGATGTTGCGTCCCAGCCTGACGTCGTAGCCGACGCTGGCAGTCGCGCCAAACCCGCCACTCGTCTGCGACACCGTGGTCTGGTAGAAGACGCCGTTGACGGTGGTGCCGTCACTGATCGAGGTCTGGATGTATGAGAAGCCGAGCCCACCGCGCAGGAAGAGCCCGCCGCGAAGGCTCGGGTAGTAGAGGATGATCGCGGTGAGGTTGCCGCGGGCCATGTCGACACCCTGGTGCGACCCGGCCCATCCCGACGACTCGCCGCCCAGCAGCACGCGCTGGCTCAGCGTGCCGCCAATCCTTCCGTAGACGTCGACTCCCCACCGATCTCCCTCACTGACATTCACGCCGCCGCCAAGCCCGAAGCCGCCCCACAGCCCCTGGTGCACCTGCGCCGGCTTTTCCTGCGCAGCGACGGAAGTGCAAAAAGTGAATGCGCCAAGGAGGACCATCGTGGGAAGCCGCATTGAATTCTCCGCTGGGAGCCGCGTCAGTGCCAGACGAGGCCGAGGCTGAATGTGAGGAGGTTGTTGGTGCCGGGGGTGGTGCCGAAGGTCGTACTGGTCTGCGAACCGACGGCCTGCAGGTAGTACCCCACCTCAGGCACGAGGTAGATGTTCCGCCCTAGGCGAACATCGTAGCCCACGCTCGCGGTGGCACCGAACCCACCCTTGGTCTGCGACACGCTCGTCTGGTAGTAGATGCCGCCCACCGTGGCGGACTGGTCGATGGAGGTCATGACGTACGCGATCCCGATTCCGCCGCGGAGGAAGAGGCCGCCCTTCGGGCTGGGATAGAACATGATGATCGCGGAGAGATTGCCGCTCGTGTGGCTCACGCCGTCGCGCGACCCGACCCAGATGGCGGACTCACCGGCGAGCATCACGCGCTGGTTGAGCGTTCCGCCGATCCGGCCGTAACCAGCGAAGCCCCAGAGGCTGCCGGCGTTGTCCAGGTCCGTGAGGTTGAGGCCGGCGCCGGCACCGAAACCACCCCACAACCCCTGGTGGGTCTGCACCGGCTTCATTTGCGCCGATACCTGGCCGCCGAGCAGCAGTGACCCGATCAGCACGAGCGTCGCGGTCCGCATAGCCATCCCTGTTGGAGGTATGGAGTCAGTATGGACCGATGCGAAACGGGGCACAAGCGACCAAGGCGGGTAGGCCCGTACGGCGGGTCAGGCCGCGCAGCGCGCGGCCTGTGTCTCTGCCTGGATGTGAAGTCGGCTCAGCGACCCGGTTCAGGTGGTGGCGGCCCGGGCGGACCATCAGGCGGGCCGAAGCGGTGGAACTTCTCGCGCTGGGCCGGCGTGAGCACGGAGTCGATCTGGCCGCGGCTGCGCTCGAAGAACGCCTTCATGCGCGGGCGCATTTCCTTCTCCATGGCGGCGAACTCCGCCTCGTTGCCCGCCATGATCGAGTCGATAGCCTGCTGCTGCGTCGCGGTCAGGTCGAGTTCGCGGGTGAGGCGCTGCACCATGCCGCGCCGCCGCTCAGCAGCGCGCTCGGGTGACATCTCGCCGGGGAAGCCTCCACGCATCATTCCCGGGCCACCGGGCCCACGGGGGCCACCTGGCCCGCCGCGTCCCTCCGCGAAATCGCGTGGTGGCCTGCCACCCCAGTGCCGCGTGAGCCAGAGACGATCGGCCGCCATGCCGATCAGGAATCCTGCCAGCAGCACGAGGCTCAGCACCAGCACCGCCTGTCGCTTCGCGGCCTGCACGGGCGCCCCTGCCTTCAATGAAAAGTCGTCCGTCATTGTGCACTCCCAACCAGGCTGCTGGCCCAGTCATCCCGATAGTTGGTCACCGCCACGGTGACGAGATAGCTCTCGCCATCAGTACGCCGCAGCACGTCGAGCAGTTGGGTGCTGTCCTGCGTCACGGTGGCGACCGATGACACCGGAACGCCAATGCGGTTGACCACGATCGCGGCGGCGATCCCGGCCGCCGCCGCCAGCGGCACCAGCATGCGAGACCAGGCGGCGGCCTCGGTACGCCAGGTGCGCGGCATGGGCTCGCGGCCACTGCCGCGCGGACCACCGCCGACACGCGCCGCGCCAGCCGTTCCACATCGGCCTCGGCAGGTGCCTCGACCCGGGCGAGCCACGCGCCGAGCTCGCGGGTCGCGCTCCAGTCCCTCGTCGTCAATCGTCATCGTTGTCTCCGTCGTGCATCAGGGGCGCGAGCGCCCTCCGCAACACCTTGCGCGCCGCATGGATGTGCCAGCGCACCGTGCCGTCACTCAGTCCGGTGAGCCTGGCGATCTCCGGGCTCGACAGCCCGTCCACCTCGAACAGCTGGACCATGAGGCGCTGCTGCTCGGGCAGGAGCTCGAGTGCCGCGCGGAATCGATCGGTGATTTCGTTGCGCTCCGTCACCTGGGCCGGCGACGGACCCGCGGACGGCAGCTCGGTGGAAATGGACTCGTCCTGCCGCCGCGCACGGGCGCGGCGGAAGGTGATGCCCTGGTTCACCACGATGCGGGTGAGCCAGGGGCCGAACGGACGGGTGATGTCGAAGGAGTTGATGGCCCGCATGGCCGAGAGGAAGGCATCCTGCACCACATCCTCGGCGTCCTCGTGCGTCGGCACCAGGCGGCGCGCGATGCGCAGCGCGCGACCGATGTGGCGCGCGCACGAGCTCGTCGAACGCCGAGAGGTCGCCGGCCTGGGCGCGCCGCACGAGCGATGACTCGCTGGCGGAGGGGGCGACCGGCACTGGTCACGGGAAAGCCGGGACCGGCGGTCAGTGCGCGCGCTGCGGACATGCGATGGGGGCTGGCATTACCGCTACCTACGCCGCCCGGGGCCAAACCGTTGGCCTTCCCGGGGCCGGCCGCCAGCGCCCAACGCCCCGGCGATGTGGGGCGTACCTATCAACAACCGAATCACAGGATGCACGATGTCCGTGTCGCAGAAAATCACGCTGGCCATCGCTTCCCTCCTCATCATCCTCGCCACAACGCCCGCCACAGCCCAGGGCCCCGGGAATGGTCCCGGCGGCTCACCCTCGGGCGGACCTCCCGGAGGCGGACCGCCGGGAGGCCGCAGGGGTCCCCAGTTCGACCTGCTGGCCCTCGAGGGTCCGCCCACCCCGGCGGACTTCGCCAAGGTGACCGGTGCCACGACGGAGCAGCAGGCGCAGTATAGCATGCACTACGATGGCTACCGGAAGGAAACGAAGGCGACTCGCGACAGCGCGCAGCTGGCGCAACTGAACATCCGCGCCGCGATCGATCATGGCCGGCGCGAGGCGCTGCCGCCGCTGTTCGCGACGCTCAACGAGACGGGCAAGACGCTGGACACGCAGCTCAAGGCCTTCGACGAGCAGGTGAAGAAGTTCCTGCCGAAGGACCAGTGGAAGAAGTACGAGAAGGACGAGAAGGAACGGCGGAAGGCGCTGGAGGAAGAACAGAAGGAACTGATGCCGCCGCCGGGAGGACGACCGGGCGGCCCGGGAGGCCGGGCCTCCCTGACGCTGCTAGGCCTGGCGGGCCATCCCGTCGCCGCTGCTGCTGCTGACGTGATACTCGCCGGTGGGGCCGTCCACCGTCTCGATCTTGACGGCAATGGCGGTGATGTTGTCGAGGCCGCCGCGGCGATTGGCCTCGGTGATCATCCGGTCGACCCAGCGCTCGGGCCCGCCCTCCACCCGGAGGATGCGCTCGAGCTGCTCGTCTTCCAGCATGCCGGTGAGGCCATCGGACGCGAGCAGCACCACGTCGCCGGGCTGCAGGTGGCCGAAGTAGATGTCGGGCACCACGTCGACGCTGGCACCCACACACCGGGTAATGACGTTGGCGTACGGGTGGACGCGGGCCTGCTCCGGCGTGAGCAGGCCCGGCGTCCACCTGTTCCTGCACGTAGCTGTGATCCTTCGTCAGCTGGAGCAGGGCGCCGTTGCGCAGCAGGTACGCGCGGCTGTCGCCCACCTGACCGATGAGGTAGCGACCGGGCAGCAGCACCATGACGGTGGCGGTGGTGCCCATGCCGCGCTTGTCATGCTCGGCCAGGGTGCGGGAAAAGATGGCGTCATTCGCGGTGCGGATGGCCTGGGACAGCCGGTTCGAGGCGCCGCCGTTGTCGAGTCCCTTGAGGCTCCCGACTTCGCGGGCGATGAGGCGCACCGCCATTTCACTCGCCACCTCGCCGGCGGCATGGCCGCCCATGCCGTCGGCGACGATGAACAGGCCGCGATCGGACAGCATGAGGTAGTTGTCCTCATTGCCGGAGCGGACGATGCCGACGTCGGTGCGGGCCGCACAGGTGAAGCGCACGGACGCTACCTCAGGAAGACCAGCGCGGCCGCCACCGCGGCGAGGATCACGAACAGCAGCGAGCGCCCATGTCGAGACCGATGACTTTTTGGGTGGGGAGCTGACGACCGTGCGTGGCTTCGCCGCCGGTCGGGGCGTACGGGCCGCCGTGGCATCGGCGGCCGCCGGCGCGGGCGCCTCTGGTGCGGGTGCGACGGCCGGCGGCGGAGTCGGCACGTCGATGCGCGGCATGACCCGGGTACCCGAGGCGTGTGCGTCGGCGGACGCATCCATGGGCTCGAACAGCACCGCGACCTCGCCGAAGCGGATCGTGGCGCCCGGCGAGAGGGGAAACTCACCCTTCACCGGTTCGCCGTCGACGGTGGTGCCGTTGGTGGAATCGAGATCGGAAATGACCCACACTCCCTCGCGGCGCTGCAGCTTCGCATGCGCGGTGCTGACGCTGGCCTCGGGGAGGACGATGTCGTTGTAGTCGGCGCGGCCGATGTTCACCACCGGGGCACGCACCGGCAGACGCTTCCCCTTGAGCGCACCACCACGGATGAGCAGCGAGGCGAGCGGTGCCATCACCACGGCGGCCGGCGCCGGCGTCGGCGTGGCTGGGGGCGGTATCGGCGTCGGGAACGGCGGGATGCCGTGGAGCGTATCGGTGAGGGCCGGCACCGACGGGAGCGCGGCCGGCGTGGTGGGCACCCCATGAAACGTGTCGTTCAAGCGCTGCGACGCGCCGAGCGCGGGCCCGCTCAGGATGGGCGCCGCGATGCCGGCCACCGGCTGGGCATAGAAGCGGAACTCCTCGCCGCCGATGCGGATCACGTCACCGCGCGCCAGGACCCGCGAGCCGGGAATACGCTGGCCGTTGACGATCGTGCCGTTGGCGCTCGAATCGGTGATGACGTAGCCGTTGGGGCCGGGACGGATCTCGGCATGCCGCCGCGAGACCTCGGTGCTCACGATGACAACTTCGCAGCCGGCATCGCGGCCGAAGACAACCCCGGCGGCGGTGATGGCGTACTCCCGTCCGTCGGTCAGGCTGACGAGGCGCCCCGCCGCCGTGGGACCGGACGCACCGGGCACCGGCGTGCTGCTCGATTCCGGGAAGGCGAATGCCGCCATCATCTGGGTGCTTCCGGAACGCGCCTCGTCGACGACCCGCAGCTCGTGGCCAGCCAGCGTGATCTTGTCGCCATGCAGCAACGGGGTCGGCTCCGCGCCCAGCCGCACGCCATTTACGCGCACTTCAGCGACCGGCGACGCAACCCGAATGGCCGCCTCGCCGGTGCCGAGCAACTCCACAATCGCATGACGTGTCAGGACATCCGGGCCCTCGAGGAGAATCCCCGAGCCGGGATCTGATCCAAGCACGAACTCTCCCGCGGAGACGGAATGACGCCGGCCGCCTACCTCAATCTGGATCATGCCGGGTGTAGATGTGTCATGTGAGTTCGACAATTGTATCCCACGTGCCATAAGCGAGCAAGCAAGTTGGGGTTAGCTGCAGGTGCCCAGGAACCGCTCATGCCGTGCGCCGGACCGTTTCCGTGCCGAACTGCAACCGGTGCAACCGTGCATAGAGCCCATCCGCTTCCAGCAGGGCACGGTGCGTGCCGCGCTCCCGGATTTCCCCATGGTGCAGGACCAGGATCTGGTCGGCGTGCAGGATGGTGCTCAAGCGATGGGCCACGACCAGACTGGTGCGCCCTGACATCAACTGGGCGACGGCCTGCTGGATCTGCGCCTCCGCCTCGGCGTCCACAGAACTGGTCGCCTCGTCCAGGATCAGGATACGCGGATCGAGGGCCAGGGCCCGGGCAAAGCTCAGCAGTTGCCGCTCGCCGACGCTGAGCGAACGGCCCCGCTCCCCAAGCACGTGGCGGTAGCCATCGGGCAGGCGCCGCACAAAGCGATCGGCTCCGACCCGCTCGGCGGCGAGGCGGATCTCGGCTTCCGTGCGCGGCGCGTCAAGCGCCAGGTTGTGCAGGATGTCCCCCGTGAACAGGAAGAGATCCTGCTGGACGTAGCCCACGAGGCCACGCAGCTCGCCGAATGAGAGTTCGCGAATGTCCACGCCATCCACCGTGATCCGCCCGCGGGTCGGCTCGTAGAATCGAAGCAGCAGGCTGATGATGGTGGTCTTCCCCGCCCCGGTGTGCCCCACGAGTGCCACCGTCTCCCCTGGCCGAGCCACGAACGAGACATCGGAGAGCACCCAGGGCCCGTTGTCGTTGTAGCGGAACCAGACCGACTCGAAGTGCACCTCGCCACGGACCGGCGTTGGCAGCGCGCGTGGAGCGGTGGTCTCCCCAATCGTGACCGGCTCATTCAGGAGACGGAAGATCCGCTCCGACGACGCCATGGCGGCCTGCAGGAGGTTGAACTTCTCGGAGAGGTCCTGCAGCGGCTGGAAGAAACGCCGGGTGAGCTGGATGAATGCGGCCAGGACGCCGATGGTGAGGGTGCCGCCCAGGGTCCGGAGGCCGCCGTACCAGAGCACCAGCGCCAGCGCGACCGCCGTGAGGATCTCGATGGCGGGAAAGAACAGCGCGTAGATGGTCACCGAGCGGAGGTGCGCCTGCAGGTGCTCCTCGTTGATGTGACCGAACTCGCGCGCCGAGGCCGGCTCGCGAGCGAAGAGTTGCACCACGCGCATGCCGGACAGGTGCTCCTGGAGATAGCTGTTGAGCCGCGCGAGGAGGAGGCGTATGTCCCGGAACGCGTCGCGCACGCGGCGGCGGAATACCCGGGCGAGCAAGTAGACGAACGGAATTACCGAGAACGCGACCAGGGCGAGGCGCCAGTCGGCGTACAGCATCAGCGCCATGATGGCGGCGAGCGTGAAGAGGTCGCCGAAAACGGTGACGACGCCCGATGAAAAGAGCTCGTTCAGCGTCTCGACGTCGGAGGTGACGCGCGTCATCAGCCGTCCCACCGGATTGCGGTCGAAATACGGGATGCTGAGCCGCTGGAGGTGCTCGAAGATCTCAAGGCGAAGGTCGCGCATGACGCGCTGGCCGATGTACGTGGTGACCAGGGACTGCACATACTCGAGCACGAACTCGAGGATGAGGGCACCGAGCGCAATGAGCGCCAGGGTGCGCAGCATGCCGAAGTCGCGCTGGGGCACGGCGACGTCGAGGGCGCGCTGGGTCAGCAGCGGGTTGACCAGCGCCAGGCCGGCCGATGCCATGAGACACAGCAGTGCCAGCGTCGCCTGCCAGCGATAGGGGCGGAGGTACCGCACCAATCGCCGCAGCAAGGCGGAGTCGTAGGCCGCGGTGCCCTGGTCCTCGGAGAGTTCAGCCATCCAGCCAACTGCGGGAACAGGGAACAGGGAACAGGGAACAGGGGCTCAAGTTCCTTCCACTCCCTCGTCACCGTCGGTCGAGATGCCCGTCAGTCCCTTCCGCACCCAGGTGGTGAAGACGAAGAAGCCGAAGCCGATGGTGAAGTAGCTCAGGATGAGGCGCCAGATCAGGATGTAGAGCGGGGTCAGTTCCTTGGGCACGTACGACGCCATGATGAGCGCGGAAAGCACCTCGGCGATGCCGGAGGCGCCGGGCGTGGGCGCGAAGTAAAGCAGGAAGGTGATCAGCGTCTGCAGCAGCAGGATATCCACGAAGTTGGCGTGAATGCCCAGCGTGCGCATGGCGACGTACCCGGCGAGCAGCTTGTTCGCGTGTGACGGCGCCGACAGGAGGGTGGCCCAGAGCAGCGCGAGCCAGCCCCGCGGCGTGTTGAACTCCAGCACCGACTCGTGGGCCTGGTCGATGCCCTTGCGGAGTCCCTCGAGCCGGTCGGCGATGCGGCGGCTGCGACGGCCCGCCCACTCGGCCAGCCGGTGCACCAGCGCACTCATGTGCTTCGGGAAGATGATGACGGCGAGCAGCACCACGCCAAGCACCACGAACACGCTCAAGGTGCCGAGGTAGAGGTCGTACAGTGAGAAGCCGAGCACCGCGTCCTTCGCCCCCAGCGACTTTCCCGCGCCCAGGAAGATGGCGAGGGGCCCTGCGATGCCGAAGAAGAGAATGGTGGCGATGAACGTCATCAGGGTGGACGTCAGGGCCACCGGCACTGGAATGCCGAAACGCCGCATGGTGAAGATCATCATCGGCGCTGCGCCCGACTGCAGCGGGGTGAGGTAGGCCGCCCAGGCGCTCATGCCCCCGGCGAGCATCATCCCGCCGATGGGCGGGTTGGGGTGCACCACGCGGGCGACGACCCAGAGGCGCAACCCGCCCCCGATCCAGTCCATCGACGCCAGCACCAGGCCCACCAGGAGCCACTGCCAGTGGAGGTGCAGCGCCTTGTCGAGGACGGCCTGCGGGTTCTTGCCGTAGATAAACGTGAAAACGAAGCCGGCCAGCGAGATCAGGAGGAAGATCTCGAGCCCGCGTCGGATCAGTTGCGGTGTGAAGAGTTTTGCGGCCATGCGGCGCAGAAACGTAGCGGAGCACGCCCACCCACCGACAGGTGCGAGAACCCGAAGCTATCCCGAAAGCCCGCTGGTCACTATTCTTCGCACCGCCATGCCGGACGTCATTCGCATCGTCAACGCGCGCCAGCACAACCTCAAGGGCGTCACGGTGGACCTGCCCCACCGGGCCCTCATCGTGATCACCGGCCCTTCAGGGTCGGGGAAGTCGAGCCTTGCGTTCGACACCCTCTACGCCGAGGGCCAGCGGCGGTACATCGAGTCGCTCTCCACGTACGCAAAGCAGTTTCTCGAGCGGATGCCGAAGCCGCTGGTGGACCGCCTCGAGGGCCTCGCGCCGGCCGTGGCGATCGAGCAGCGCAATCCCACCGTCTCCAGCCGCTCGACCGTCGGCACCGCCACCGAGGTGTACGACTTCCTCCGGCTGCTCTGGGCCCGCCTTGGCACGCCGTATTGCCGGAAGTGCGGTGCGCCGGTGCGGCGCGACACCGTGCAGTCGGCCACCGATGCGGTGGCGGCCTCCGTGACCGGGCGCTTCCAGGTGGCGTTCCCGCTGCCGGCCTCGGCGCGCGCGAGCCATGAATTGATCGTGGAGAACCTGCGGGCACTGGGCTTCCTGCGGGTACTGGCCGATGGCGACCTGCTGCACCTCGACGAGCTGCCCCCGAAGCGCGATCTCGCAAAGGCGAAGGAACTGCTCGTGGTGGTGGACCGTCTCGCGATCGCGTCGACGGGCAATGCCCCGCCCCGGCTCGGTGAGGCGCTGGGCACGGCCTTCGGCGAGGGCGAGGGGGTCGCGCTCGTGCTGCACGATGGCGGGCGCATGCGCTTCACCGTGTTCCCCACCTGCAGCGCCTGCGACACGCCATCCGTGCCGCTCACGCCCAACCTTTTCTCGTTCAACAATCCGCGCGGTGCGTGCGAGGCGTGCAACGGCTTCGGGGCGGTGCTGGAGTACGCCGAGTCACTGATCGTGCCCGACCCGTCGCTGGCGATTTCGGATGGCGCGATCGACCCGTGGACCAAGCCACGCTACGAGTCACGGCGGCGGGCGCTGGACAAGAAGGCACGCGAGCTCGGCGCCGACGTGAACGCGCCGTGGAAGAAGCTCAAGGCGACGGTGCGACGGGAACTGCTCCACGGAAAGAGCAAGGGCTACCTCGGGATCTTCCCCTTCCTCAAGGGACTCGAGGAAAAGCGCTACAAGCAGTACATCCGCGTGTTCCTGCGGCAGTACCAGCTGGCGGAGACCTGTCCGTCGTGCGGGGGCACGCGCCTCAACGAACATGCGCGCGCGGTGCGGCTGGCGGGGCGGATGATCTCCGACGTGTCGGCGCTGTCGATCGACGGCCTCCACGCCTGGCTCGCCACGCTGCCGCTCACGGCACACGAGCGGGAGATCGGTGGATCGGTAGTCGAGGAACTGTCGCCGCGGGTCGAGTACCTGCGTGACGTGGGCCTTGGCTACCTGACGATGGACCGGCAGACCCGCACGCTGTCGGGTGGCGAGGCGCAGCGCATCGCGCTCTCGAATGCACTCGGGTCGCGCCTGGTCGACACGCTATACGTCCTGGACGAGCCCTCGATAGGCCTGCACCCGCGGGACACCGACCGGCTGCTCGCCCTCCTGCACCGGCTGCGCGACGGGGGAAACACCGTGGTGGTGGTGGAGCATGACATCGCGGCGATCCGCCAGGCGGACTTCATGCTCGAGCTGGGCCCGGGCGCCGGCGAGCATGGCGGGCGGGTGGTGCATGCGGGCCCGATCACGGGACCACTGCAATCCCTCACGGGACAGTACCTCACCGGCGAGAAGCGGATCGGTGTGCCCAGCGTTCGCCGCGTGGCTGGACCGCGATGGCTCAAGCTGCGCGGGGCACGACTGCATAACCTGCACGGCGCCGACTGCGACATTCCGCTGGGCACGCTCACCGCGGTGACGGGTGTCTCGGGCTCGGGCAAGAGCACACTGATCCACGACGTGCTCTACCGGCAGCTCGAGGCACGGCTGCATGGCGGCCACTCGGCGAAGTCCCACCTTGGCGAAGCGGTGGGTGAAGGGGTGGTGTCGGGCGCCGAATGGCTGCAGGACGTACTGCTGGTGGACCAGTCACCCATTGGACGGAGCCCCCGCTCCAACCCGGTGACCTACATCAAGGCCTTCGACGAGATCCGCGAGTTGTTCGCGAACCAGCCGCTATCGCGGCAGCGGAAGTACACGCCGGCGACGTTCTCGTTCAACCTGCCGGGCGGCCGCTGTGAAACGTGTGAGGGTGCGGGGCATGTGCAGGTGGAGATGGTGTTCCTGGCCGATGTGTATGTGCCATGCGAGACCTGCGGGGGATCGCGCTTCAAGCGTGAAGTGCTCGACGTGAAAATCCACGGGCAGTCGATCCACGACGTGCTGCAGTGGACGGTGGAAGAGGCGGTATCGCGGTTCCGGCACCAGCCAAGGCTGGGCGTGGCGCTCTGGCACCTGCAGCAGGTGGGACTGGGCTACCTGCGGCTGGGGCAGCCGGCGACGACGCTATCGGGCGGCGAGGCGCAGCGGCTCAAGATTGCGCGGGAACTGGCGCAGGCGGGCAAGAAGGCGGGGCGCAAGCTGTACATCCTCGACGAACCGACCACCGGGCTGCATCTCGACGACGTGCGGGTGCTGATCAGCGTGCTCGACCGGCTGGTGGACGCGGGGCACACGGTGCTGGTCATCGAGCATCACATGGACGTGATCAAGCGGGCGGACTGGGTTATCGACCTCGGCCCGGAGGCAGGAGATGAAGGAGGGCGGGTGGTGGCACAGGGGACGCCGGAGGCGGTGGCCGAAGTCGAGATATCGCACACGGGCAGGTACCTGCGCGAGGTGCTCGACGAGTCGGCCCCTGCTTTGGCGCCCTTGCTCGGCTGACCCCGCTCCAGCGCTCTCGACGCCCTTCCTCCCTACCCTGCCCAACCCCTCGCGCTCGCGCTTGCGCGGGGCCAACCGAGCATCGGACGCCAGCTAGCCCGCACTCGCTGCGATGAGGGCCCACGCCTCCCGCACGTGGCGCAGTTCCGTGGCGCGGGCACCGATCGCCATGCGGATGGTGTAGCGACCATCGAGCGCCGTGTGTGAGAAGTACACCTGGCGCGTCGCGTTCACGCGGGCCAGGAGCTCCCGGTTGCGCTCGTTGCATGCCGCCTCGTCCTCGCCCTCGCGTGGGCGCAGGCGAAAGCAGACGAGCCCGAGCGGCACGGGAGCCATCAGCTCGAACCGGTTGTCCGCCCTCACCCACTCGGCGACCGAGGTGGCCCACTCGCAGTTTTTCCTGATGATCGCCTGCAATCCCTCGACCCCGTAGCTCTTGATGACCCACCAGAGCTTGAGCGCGCGGAAGCGGCGACCGAGCTGGATGCCCCAGTCGCGGAAGTTCGCCACTTCGGCATCGTGCGCAGTGCGCAGGTACTCGGGGCTCGCCGAGAAGGTGCGAAGCAATGCGTCGACATCCTTCACGAAGTAGGCGGAGCAGTCGAAGTTGACCAGCATCCACTTGTGCGGGTTGAACACGAAGCTGTCGGCGTACTCCACCCCGTCGAGGATCCACCGCTTTTCGGGCAGGATTGCCGCCGTGCCGGCGTACGATGCATCGATGTGGAACCAGATGCCGTGCCGGCGGCAGATCTCGCCGATGGGGCGGAGCGGATCGATGGCGGTGGAACCGGTGGTGCCGGTGGTGGCCACCACGGCGGCGGGAACGAGTCCCTGCGCGAGATCGGCCAGGATGGCCTGCTCCAGCACGTCCGGGCGCATGGCATACGCGTCATCGAGGTCGATGAGTCGCAACGACTCGATGCCGTAGCCGGCCAGGCGCACCGCCTTGTCCACCGACGAATGCCGCTCGCGCGACGTGTAGACGACCAGCTTGCGCTCCACGTCCTGCAGGCCGTGAATGGCGGCGGCAAACCCGGTGGCGCGCTCGCGCGCGGTCAGCAGTGCCACCAGCGTCGCGGTGGACGAGGTGTCCTGGATGACGCCGGTGAACCCCTCGGGCAGCGCGAGCATCTGGCGCAGCCATTCCATCGTCACCTGCTCCAGCTCAGTGGCCGCGGGCGACGTCTGCCATGACATGCACTGCGCGCCGAGGGCTGCCGTCAGCATCTCGGCGAGCATGGACGGCGGGCTCGCATTGGAGGGGAAATAGGCGAAGAAGCCGGGATGACCCCAGTGCGTCATGCCAGGCAGGATCAACCGGCCGAAGTCATTCATCAGCTGCTCGGTGGGCTCGGCGACCTGCGGTGGTGACGGCGGAAGCGAGCGACGGATGTCGCCCGGCTTCACGTCGGGGGTAATCGGCAGGCGCTCGACATCCTTCAGGTAGTCGGCCATCCAGTCGACGAGATCATGGCCTGCGCGGCGGAATTCACTGATCTCCATCACGTCCTCCCATCGGGTCCGGGCCCCGACAACCGCTCGCTCGCGGCCGCGACGGCCTCCGTTGTACCACTCAGCGCCAGCACGTCCCCAGCCTCCAGCTGCACGCGACCCGACGGATAGATGAGCGGGCGGTCGCCGCGGCTCACCGCCACCACGGTCGCACCGGTGAGTCCGCGCAAGTTGAGCTCGGCCAGAGTGCGCTTGTCGGCAGGCCCCCCGGCTTGCACCGTCACCGCCGAGAGGCTGCCGATGCCGGGAAGGAGCTTCTCAACCTGGAGGAGCGCCCCATCGGCGCTGTCGAACCGACGATGCTCCGCCGTCAGCATGTGGGCCGCGACCTCGGCGCCGGCGCGCATGTGCCCCTGCAGGTCCTTCGCCGCGCGCCAGAACGCCACGCCGAGGAATGCCAGCACGAGGGCGATCAGGGCCGGTGCGCTCAAGCGTGGCAGGAATGGCTGGGTGACGGCCACGATCAGCAGACCAACCGAGAGCAGCGCGCCGACCTGCAGCGCCAGCACCAGGGTCCGCCTCGGTGCCCTGCCCTGGTCGACACCCCGTGAGGGAGGCGGGAGCGCGCGCGCCGCCAGCTTCTCGGCGATGTTGCGCCCGGCGCGAACCATCAGGACAGCGAACGGCAGCGAGACAATCGCGGTGCCGATGATGACCAGTGCCGACGCCCCGGCGGGCTCGAGCTCGAACCGGCCCAGCAGGTACGCTTCGAGGGTCGGGAAATTGATGGCAGCGGCGATGACGATCCCGGCAAGTGCGGTGGCATAGAGCACGAGCATCGCCAGCCCGCGCCGGACCAGGGACCAGGCCGACACGGCCCGCGGCTGCCGCAACAGTTCGAGCCACGAGCCGTAGAGCGACACGAATGTCTGCAGCGCGCGCGGCAGCCGGGCATCGACGTAGAGGGCAAAGCGCTCGGACCGGCCCATCAGCAGCGGCGTGGTGAAGGCCGTGAGCATTGCGACGGCCACGGCCACGCTGAACAGGCGCCCGGCACCCGTGCCGAGCCCGGCACCGATCGTCGCGATGACGAAGGAAAACTCGCCGATCTGGGTAAGGCTCATGCCGGCCTGCACTGCCGTGCGCACCGGTTGCCCGGAAAGGAATGCGCCGACCGTGACGCCGACCGACTTGCCCACCACCACCACCACCGTCAGCGCGAGGATGAGCGGCCAGTCGCGCAGCGCGCCTGCGGGGTCGAAGAGCATGCCGATCGACACGAAGAAGATGCCGGTGAACATGTCCCGCAGCGGCTCCACCAGCGGCTCCACGTGACGCGAGACCCCGGCCTCCGAGATCAATGCACCGGCCAGGAAGGCACCGAGTGCCACGGAGAGGCCCTGGGACTGGGCGAAGAGCGCCAGGGCAAAGCAGAACCCGACACTGGTGACAAGCAGCGTCTCCTTGCGTCGCAGGGCCACGATGTTCCGGAAGACCCACGGCACCACCAGCAGGCCGAGTCCGAGCAGTGCCGCCACCACCAGCACGAGGCGACCCCCGGTTGCCATCAGGACATGCTCGGTGTCGCCGGTACCCGAGGCGATCGCCGACAGCGTGGCGAGCATCATGATCGCCACCAGGTCCTCGGCGATCAGGATCCCGAAGACGAACTCGCGCGTGCGCTTCTCGACGCGGAGGTCCTGGAAGGCGTGCGACACGATCATCGTCGACGAAATCGACACCAGGGCACCGGCGAGCAGGCTGGCGCGCGTGCCGAGCCCGAAGAGGGCGGCCACCTGGAAACCGAGGCCGAAGGTGAGCCCCACCTCGATCAGGGCAACGACACCGGCCGTGGGGATGATGCGGCCCAGCGCGCGGAGGCTGAACTCGAGGCCAAGCGAGAACATCAGGAGGATGACGCCGAGCTCGGCGAGAGTGCGAACAGTTTCGTCGTGCGCGAAGAACGGGATGGGGGTGTGCGGGCCGACGATGATCCCGGCAAGCAGGTAGCCCGAGGACCACCGGCAGGCGCAGCCGCTGGCAGGCGATGGTGGTGAGCGCGGCCGCGCACAGCACCAGGGCCAGGTCCTGCAGGAACAGGTGGGGACTCACCGGGTCGAGCGCCTGTGCATGTAACTTCCCCCGCCATGACCGTGATTGATTCCGCGAGCGAGCCCGAGGCGGCCAGCCATCACCTGGCCGGCCTCGGATGGATGCTACTCGCCCAGGTGTGCTTCGCGGTGATGAACGTAAGCGCCCGACTGGCTGGCGGCGATCTTCCGTGGCCCGAGGTTGCCGCGGCGCGATTCCTGGTTGGCGTGCTGCTGGCCGTCGGGCTCGCGCGCGCTGCGCGGCGTGTCGCTCCGGATCACCGACCAGCGCGCATCCTGGGGGCGGGCCATCTTCGGCACGCTCTCGGCCCTCTGCACATTCTACGCGCTCACGTCGCCCCGCATCCACCTCGCCGATGCGGTGACGCTCGGTGCCACCGCGCCCATCTTCGTGGCACTGCTGGCCCCCGCCTTCCTGGGCGAGCCGCGGTCGCGCTCGGTGGGACTGGCGGTGGTCATCGCGTTCGCCGGCGTGGCCCTCGTCCTGCAGCCGCGCTTCCAGAGCGCCATCGGCGTGGCGGCGATCGCCACGCTCGGCGCCCTGCTCTACTGCCTTCGCGATGATGCTGCTCCGGCGCCTGGGGAGCCGGCGAGAGCGGCGAGGCGGTGGTGCTGCACTTCTCGCTCGTGGCGCTGGTAACCACGGTGGCGCTGTCGATCCCGGTGTGGCGCACCCCGTCGCCGCGGGCCGCGCTGTTCCTGCTGGGCACCGGGATGGCGGGCGGGGGCGCTCAACTGGCGATGACGCGGGCATACTCGCTGGACAGCGCCGCCCGGGTGTCGGCGCTGACCTATCTCGGCATCCTTTTCACGGTGGTGCTCGCCATCCCGGTATTCGGCGAGCGTCCCTCGCTGCCGCAGGCGCTGGGGGCACTCGCCATCATCGCGGCGGGGCTGCTGCTCGCGCGATCGGCGCAGGCGGCGGCACACGCCGATTAGCTTTTCCGGACACCCTCAGGAGGTTGGGATGGCAGGCCAGGGTTCTTCAGGCAACGTGATCGCCGCGCTGGCGAGCTTCTTCATTCCGGGGCTGGGACAGCTGATCCAGGGGCGCCCGATCAAGGGTGCGATCATGTTCGTCCTTGCCGGCGCGCTGTGGCTGATCTGGATGGGCTGGATCATTCACCTCTGGTCGATCCTGGATGCGGCGATGTTCAAGCCGACCGGGGCGTAGCTCCGTGCAGATGCACCGGGATTTTCCAGGGAGCTCGCTCTACGAGCTCCCTCGAATGACACTGGATTCGGCAGCTACGCTGCCGCCTCGCAATGACGTATGACCTGGATGTCGCCGAGGCACACCTGCGGAGCCGGGACAAGCGCCTGGCGCGGCTGATGGACCAGTGCCCGGACGATCGGTTCGAGCTATCGCCCACCACGACGCTGTTCCATGCGCTGGCGCGGTCGATCGTGTACCAGCAACTGTCGGGCAAGGCGGCATCCACCATCTTCGGGCGCGTGCGCGCCCTCTACGCCCCGAAGACCTTCCCAACACCGGCCCAGCTCGCCGCTACCCCGCCCCACCGGCTCAGGTCGGCCGGCCTGTCCAACGCGAAGACCGCGGCAATGATCGACCTGGCGCACCGCACCGCGAGCGGCGAACTGCCGACGCTGGCGCAGATCCGCCGCCTCAGTGACGACGAAGTGGTGGAACGCCTCACCGTGGTTCGCGGCATCGGGCCGTGGACGGTGCACATGTTCCTGATGTTCCGGCTGGGGCGACCCGACGTGCTGCCGGTGGCCGACTACGGCGTGAAGAAGGGGTTCGCGCTGACGTACCGGAGGAAGGACCTGCCGACGGTGGAGGAACTCACGGCGCACGCCGAACGGTGGCGACCGTACCGCTCACTGGCGAGCTGGTATATGTGGAGGGCGTTGGAACAGGCTTGAAGGCTTGAAGGCTTGAGGACTTGAGGACTTGAGGACTTGAAGGAAGCTATAGGCCGTTGCGGAGGAAGAAGTTCAGGGTGATGCCGAGCACGTTCACGTTGTCGGGTGCGGAACTGTTGTGCTGGAAGAGGTAGTAGGCCTGCACCATGAAGACTCGTCGATACGGCAGTTCCATTCCGATGGCATACTGCTGCTTGTCCCAACTGTCCGATGCAAAATTGTAGAAGAACTCGGCCGATGCGTATGGGGTGAGCCGGCCGTTCTTGCGCACGGGGATATCGCGCTCGACCGTGATCCTGGTGCGGAACCGGGTGGAGTACTTGCCATCCACCCATCGCAATTCGGCGCGGTTGCGCCAGTCGAGCAGCCAGTGACTCTTGGGGCGATAGCGTGGCGTGGCATCGATCACGACCCGGTCTTCCGTCGTCGCCGCACCTTCCTGCTCGGTCCACAGGTATTCGTATCCTGCCCCCACCACCAGGCGACTCTCCTTGTCGCTGTTGATGTTGACCATGTGCGCCAGCTCGCTGACCCGCTTCCACTGGTAGCCGATCCCGACCCCGCCGATCCACTGCTGGTAGTTGTAGTCGGTACCGGCATTCACTTCGCCGGTGGCGAGCACGCGGAACTTCGAGGGAAGCGGCAGCCAGACGTTCCCGATGGTCCAGACCTGGCCGGCGGTGGCGGGCACCTGCGCGCGCGCCGGCGGGGCGGCCAGCGCACACAGGAAGACCAAGAGGGGTCCAGCCGCGCGTGAACTCAGAGCCGGCCGGCCCGGCTCGCGACGTCCACGTCGAGCTTGAGCGGTGCCGCTTCCGGCTCGTCGTCATGGCCCATGCCAATGAGCTGTGGCGCGTTGGCGCGCCACCAGGCATCGCCCTCCTCGTCGGTCCAGCGCCCGAGCATCGGCTCGATGACCTGGTCGAGCATTTCCTCCACGGCTCGCGCCGACGGCGGGCGACTGCCGGGATCCTTGGCCAGCAACAGGAGAACCAGCGCCTCGAGTTCGTGGTTGAGCGGCTGACCCAGCCGCTCCGATGGCGACTTGGGGCGCTCTTCCATGTGGCGCCGCATGACCTCGCGCGCATTGACACCGAAGAAGGGCTGCACACCGCTGAGCAGGAAGTACGCGACAACGCCGAGCGAGTAGAGGTCGGCCCGGGCATCGATTTCGCCGGATGCCGACGCCGCCTCGGGGGCCATGTAGAGTGGCGTCCCGACTGCAGCGCCGTCGCGCGTGAGGTCGGGTTCGGGCACTTCGCTTTCCTTGACCAGGCCAAAGTCCAGCACCTTCACCAGGTCGGGCACACCACCGCGGTGGCACAGCATGATGTTCTGCGGCTTCACGTCGCGGTGGATCAGCCCCGCGTCGTGTGCCTCGGCGAGCGAGCCGCACGCCTGTCGCAGGATGTGGGCGACCCGGCGCTCGGGCAGCGGCCCGAAGCGCTGCACCACCACATCGAGCGTGAGACCGCGGAGGTATTCCATGGCATAGTAGAAAGTGCCGACGGGTGTCCGGCCGTAGTCGAACACCGTGATGGTGTTGGGGTGCACCAGCTGGCTCGTGGCCTGGACTTCCTTCTCGAACCGCCGCACGGCCTGCGGGGTGCTGCGCTCGGCGCGCAGCAGCTTCACCGCCGTGGGCCGCCGGAGGAAGGCGTGCCGAGCCCGGTAGACGGTGCCCATGGCGCCCTCCCCGATGATGCGCTCGAGCGTGTACTGGCCGAGTTGTTCCGCGCGACGCGCCCGCGCCCGGGCGCGCTCGAGCATGCCGACAGATGAACCAGATGAGGGCCGTCCCAACCACGATGATGCCGAACAGGGTTCCGAAAGCACGCCAGAGAATGCGCATGCCGCCGTAGCTTTCCTGGTAGCCCTGCTCCACGGCGATACCCACCGCCGCCCTGGGAAACCAGCGCCAAGTGCCCACGACCTGCTGGCCGAGATAATTGCGATAACCGTCGAGATCGAGCCCGTCCTCACCGATGGTGGCGTGCTGGCCCATGTGGGTGAGCGGCCAGGCGCTCGGCGGGCTGCCGGGGTCGAAGCCACGCAGCAGGTTGCCGCCAGGATCGCCGACACGCACGTTCAGCGTCGAGCCGACGAGCGTATCGCGCGGCAGGAGCCCGGTCCTGCGCAGGTCGGCGTCGAAGCGGCTGCCCGAGAGCATGGTGCCGTCGGCGTTGATGAAGTAGGTCTCGCCGGTCAGGCCGGGGCGACCGGCCTCGATGATGGGATCGAACCCGGTGGCTGGATCGGCGCGCAGGTCAAACCACCCGACGAATTCGCCGGCGCCGGATGGATCGGCAAAGACGGGCGATGCGGTGAGGATCGCGGGCCGGGTAAAGTCGAGCGGCCGACCGGCGCTGTCCACCGCCTGAACGCGAATGGGGATGGTGACCGACTCACCCCGGCGCAGGCGGCTCACGAGGTTTGCGGGGTAGGCCGTGGTGGGCTTCCCGACGAGGGCAGAGTCGTTTGAGGTGAGGATCCGGCTATCGGGCCCGATAAACGCGAAGTTCTGGTATCCGTGGCTCTCCAGCACCGGCCTGAGGCGCTCCATGAGGCGCGCCCGGGCGGGCAGGCGCCTCAGCGCAGCGTCATCGAGGCGCGGCGCCCGCGCGGCGATCTCCAGCAGGTCTGTCCGCACCACGGGTGCGGCAGCGATCCAGCGCACGAGCGCCTGCTCACCGGACACCCAGGCGTTGAGACCCTGGTACATCGAGTTCATGACCAGCCGCAACCGGTCCTCGGTGCGGTCGCGTATGGAGCGACGCACGATGCCATGGGTCCACGTGCCCACGGCCGCCAAGCCGACGAGCGAGAGGACGAGGAGCGCCAGGGAGCGGGGCTGGTCGCGCAAACTCATGGCCAGATGATATACCCTTTATCTTGACGACGCAGCGCCGGATGATACCCCCGTAACACTCGCCGGAGCACCACTACTGATGACAACTGATCGGGGCGTGCTGGGCGCGCCCACTTTCTGGGGAGCGGTGGTCCTCGCCGCCGGGCTGGTGGTGGCGGCACTCATCGGCGGCGTGGCGGTCGAGCGGCTGCGGCGCGCCGGCGACGAGATCACGGTGACGGGATCGTCGCGCAAGCCGATCACCAGCGACCTGGCGATGTGGCGCGGCTCGGTCTCGGTGCAGCGGGCGACGCTGCCCGAGGCCTCCGACGAACTGGCCCGGATCACCGCCCGGGTGAAGGCGTTCATCGTGCAGCGAGGCTTCGCCGATTCCACGGTCGAGATCTCCTCCATCAACAGCAATGCGGTGCGCGAGCGCATCGGCGGCGAGGAGACCAACCGGGTCATCGGGTACCGCCTGTTCCAGACCATCGCGGTGACGTCGCCGGACATTGCCCGGGTCACGGCGCTGAGTCGCGAAGCGGGGGCGCTGCTCGCCGAGGGGGTGCCGCTCAGTCCCGAGCCGCCGCAGTATCTCTTCACCCGCCTGGGCGAGATGCGGATCCAGATGCTTGGCGATGCCACCGAGGATGCCCGTACCCGGGCGAAGCAGATCGCGGAGCGCACCGGGGGCACGATCGGCCGGATCAAGAGTGTCCGGCAGGGTGTCTTCCAGATCACCCCGCGCAACAGCACCGAAATTTCAGACTACGGCATGAACGACGTGTCTGCGGTGGACAAGGACATCACCGCCGTCATGCGCGTCACCTTCTCACTGGAGAACTGAGCTCGACATGACCCGGATCGCCCGGCTTCTCGCCATCGCACTGCTCGCGCTCCCTGTGTCCCTGCACGCCCAGAAGTCCAAGCCGGCCACGGCGCCCGCCGGGGTGCCACCCGGACTCGACCAGTATGTCGACTCGGTGATGAAGGCATTCGGGGTCCCCGGCATCTCGCTGACGATCGTGAAGGATGGCAAGGTGATCGTCGCGAAGGGATATGGCGTCCGGCGCCTCGGCGACCCGACGCCCGTGGACGCCGGCACGCTGTTCGGCATTGCCTCCAACACGAAGGTGTTCACCTCGCTCGCGCTCGGCCTGCTGGTGGAACGGGGCAAGATCGAGTGGGACGCCCCGGTGACGAACTACCTGCCATGGTTCCAGATGTACGACTCGTGGGTGACGCGCGAAATCACCGTGCGCGACCTGCTGGTGCATCGCAGCGGACTGGGCCTGGGCGCGGGTGACCTCCTGTGGTGGCCGGCGTCCGACTACACCCGGGCGCAGATCGCCAGGCAGCTCAAGTACATCAAGCCGGCCACCAGTTTCCGCTACAGCTATGCCTATGACAACGTGCTGTACGTGGTCGCGGGCGAGCTGATCGAGGCGGTGTCGGGACAGCCATGGGAAGAGTTCGTGCGCGAGCAACATCCTGGTGCCGGCGGGGATGACGACGAGCTTCTCGCACTACCCGACGCCCGACCAGCGCAGCAACCTCGCGTCGCCCCATGCGGTGGTGGAGGGCACACTCAAGCCGGTGTGGCCAGACACCAGCGCCGCGACGAACCCGGCGGGTGGCATCATGACCAACGCCACCGACGAAGCGAAGTGGCTCATGATCATGGCCGACTCCGGCCGGAAGTCCGACGGCACGTCCCTCTACACCACGCGCACCGCCCGGGCCCTGTGGATGCCGGTGACCATCCTCGGCAACAACCCGCCGCCACCAGAGCTCGCGCCGCTCCGGGCCAACTTCCGGGGCTACGCGCTGGGCCTCAACATGAGCGACTACCGGGGCTACAAGGTGGCGGAGCACACCGGCGGGCTGCCCGGGATTCGTGTCGGAGGTGAGCACCGTACCGGACCTGCGCCTGGGCGTGGCGGTGTTCACCAACGCCGAGTCGGGCCCGGCGTTCCGGGCGATCACGCTGCATGTGCTCGACTATTACATGGGGGCGAAGTTCGACTGGCTCGGTGCATGGAAGTGGGTACAGGCACGCAACGACTCGGCGAACGCCGCCGAGATGAAGGCATCGGCGAGCGCGCGGAATGCCGACTCCAAGCCGTCCCTTCCCCTCGCCAAGTACGCCGGTACCTATCGCGATCCCTGGTATGGCGACGTCGCGATTACCGACGAGAACGGCCAGCTGATGATCCGGTTCACCCATTCGCCGGTGCTGGTGGGCAAGCTGGAGCACTGGCAGTACGACACGTTCGTGGCGCGCTGGACGGATCGCGAGGTGCGGGCGGATGCGTATGTCACGTTCACGCTGGATCCCGACGGCAACATTGCGAGCATCAAGATGCTGCCGGCGTCGCCGGAGGTGGACTTCAGCTTTGACTTCCAGGACCTCGACCTGAAGCCGGTCAAGGGGAACTGAAACAGCGTGAGGAGGAACTGCGACAGCGTGAGGGGGAGGGGGTTGGGTACGCGAGGGCCCCGGGATTTCTCCCGGGGCCCAGGTGTGCCCTCGTAAACCGTGCCCGGCGAAATGTCAGGCCTTCTTGGTAAGCGCTCCTGCCACCTTCGCCGAGACCAGACCAAAAATGGCCCCGAGCACCATCGAGACGGAAACGACGAGCAGCGGGTTCCCGGTGAAGCTGACGATCGTGAAGTTCCCGATCACCATGGCGTTCGCGGTCTGCAGGAGGTAGGCGAAGGTCGCCGCATACCCGTAGACGCTGGCCGGGATGGTGGAGAACGGCTTGAGGTGGGCGCCGAGCACCATGGCGAACACCGTCAGGCCAACGATGACCGGAGCGGCTGCGCCACCAAGCGCGGCGCCGATCGAGGAGAGCAGGAATCCGGCGGCAACGGCCGCGCAGAAGATGCCGAAGAGGTTACCGATGATCGTCTTCTTGAGGGCCTCGGTATCGCCCCCGGTGTGAAAGAAGCAAGCCCAGGCGATGAATCCCGCCCAGATGGCCAGCCCCACCTTCAGGTAGATGGCGGTGGCGATGCCTCCGAGCGCCCCAATGCTCAACGCCAGTGCGACCAGTGGAGTCATTTTCAGGAATCCTCTTTCGAGGCTCGACCAGGCAGCGACGCGGACGCGCCTTGCTGGCAAGCGGTGACGGCACGGTGGATCACTTACGTAGGCATCACCCATATACAGCGCGGTACGTGATCTGTCCAACGGTTTTTTCGTTCGAGAAAAGGTTTACAAGTTATTGTGACAACAAGACTTGACGGTGCTCGATGACTCTTGACAGCGGGGTCTTCCGTGCGGCAGATGGTGTCGCTCGTTGCGCGTGGTGTGCCGCGACACCGGAGTACATCGCCTATCACGATGAGGAATGGGGGTTCCCGGTGCGGGACGACCGGCGGCTGTTCGAGAAGCTGTCGCTGGAGGGATTCCAATCGGGGCTGAGCTGGCTCACGATTCTCCGGAAGCGCGAGGCGTTCCGGAAGGCGTTCGCGAACTTCGAGGCCGACAAGGTCGCGCGATTCACGCCGAAGAAAGTTGAGCAGCTGCTGCAGGACGCGGGGATCGTGCGGCACCGGGGCAAGATCCTGGCGACCATCAACAATGCCGGGCGGGTCGCCGACCTGGTGGACGAGTTCGGCTCGCTCGCCGACTATGTGTGGCGCTACGAGCCGGCGCCGGCGGCCCGACCGAAGAAGATGACGCTCGCGGTGCTGCGCACGCTGGGCCAGTCGGAGGCGTCGCAGGCGCTGTCCAAGGACCTGAAGAAGCGGGGCTGGTCGTTCGTGGGTCCCACGACGGTGTATGCGTTCATGCAGGCGATGGGGCTGGTCAATGACCATCTGGAGGGGTGCGCGGTGCGAGCCGCTGTGGAGAAAAAGCGGTAACAGGGAAGGGGTGAGGGGTGAGGGGTGAAGGGTGAGGGGTGAGGGGTGAGGGGTGAGGGGTGAGGGGACCATTCATTTGGGAGTTCTTCATGGCGTCAAGTCGTTCGGTTTCGTTCATCACGCTGGAAGGCGCGAAAGCGCTGGCGGCAGCGGGGGAAGCCGAGGCACTCAAGCGGGGTTGGGCTGTTGCGATTGCGGTCGTCGATCCAACGGGGGGTCTCGTGCTCGTTCACGTGCTGGACGGCACCCAGCCGGCGAGCCAGGACATCGCGATCGAGAAGGCGAGAACGGCCGCCCGCTTCAAGCGCCCGACCAAGGCGATGGAAGACGGTATCGCGGGCGGGCGCATGAGCCTGCTGTCGGTGAGCCGTTTTGCCCTGATGCTGGAGGGCGGCGTGCCGGTGACGCATGACGGCGCCATCATTGGTGCGATCGGGATCAGCGGCATGACGTCGGCACAGGATGGGGAGATCGCGGCCGCCGCGCTGGCCGCGTTCGCCTGATGGCGGCGACCGCGGCGTTCACCTTGCGCCGGGCCAGGCTGGAAGATGAGGCGGCGATGAATGAACTCATCCAGGCCTCTGTGCGCGGCCTGGGCCCGGGCTACTACTCCAGGGTGCAGATCGAGAGCTCCATCAAGTACGTCTTCGGGGTGGATACTGCCCTGGTGCGGGACGGCACCTACTTCTGTGTCGAGGCGGGTGACGTGATCGTTGGTTGCGGCGGGTGGAGCATGCGGCAGACGCACTATGGCGGGGATCACGCCAAGCACGATGCCGATGCCCTCATCGACGCCGCGACGGACCCGGCACGCATCAGGGCGTTCTTCGTGCACCCGGACTGGGCGCGTCGCGGTATCGGGCGGATGCTGCTGGACGCGTGCGTCGAGGCGGCACGCGCGGCCGGGTTCACCCGACTGATGCTGGTTGCCACCCTGCCTGGGGAGCCGCTCTACCGCGCCTACGGCTTCGAGGAGATCGAGCAGATGGTGGTGCCGTTGCCTGACGGAGTGCTGATACCGTGCGTGCGGATGGGACGGGCAATTTGACGGAACGCGCGGTGGTGGTCGTGCGACGTGGGGTTCGGGCCGACGAGGCGGCAGCACTGTCGCTAGCCGACCAGCTCTCGGCGTTTCCGGTACCGCCCTGGCGCACGGCGCGCGAGATCCAGCGAGCCGACGATGGCATCATTCGCGAGGCGCTTCATGGCGAGTCGCCGGGCACCGTCGCTTTCGTCGCCGACGGGCCGGGCGGCCTCGATGGAGTCGCATGCCTGACAACGCAGGTAGACTATTTCACGCACGAGCCGCTGGCGCACGTCGAGGTGCTCGCGGTAGATCCGGCCGCGCGGGGACGTGGCGTGGCGCGCGCGCTGATGGACGCCGCGGAATCGTGGGCCCGGGGCCGGGGCTTCTCCCGCATCTCGCTCAATGTCTGGGCACAGAACGAGCGCGCCCGCGGGCTGTACGAGCACCTCGGCTACACGCCGGAGACGATGCACTACCTCAAGGATCTCTGACCATGCCCGAAACCGTACCTGCCGTCATCGCGGTGGTGGAGCCCGCGATCATCCAGCCCGCGGTACCTGTCCCCATGGAGCAGATCTCGTCCGTGGAACTCGCCGATCTTCGACGGCGCGCGGAGAAGTATCGCTTCCTGTTCAAGACGATCGTGACGGTGACAACGATCCTGGCGGTAGCGCTGCTCGGCGTGGTGATCGTCGCGCTCGGATTCGATTGAGAAGCGGACGTGAGGGAGAAGAGGGAACAGGGAACAGGGAACAGGGTTCCGAGACGATTGGGGACCTGGCCGGTATACCGAGTGCACCCCAGTTCAACATCAAACACCGGACCCCTATGCCAACGCGCTCCAGCCTTCGTGTGCAGTTGTTGTCGCTCGTCGCATGTGCAGTAGCATCGCCGCTCGCAGCGCAGATGGCCACGCCCGATGCAGCACTCGCCGATGTCGTTCCGGCGGTGGCGCCGGCAGCGCCGACGGCCGGACCCACGATTGCGAGCCTGACCGTGGGATACAGCAGTGTCGCCGATGCGTCGACGGAGATGACCTGGAATGATCAGCGACGCGCGAAGGGTGGCACTGGCCCGGTGCTGGCGATCGTGGGTGGCGCCGCATTCATCGGCGGCCTGCTTATCGGTGACAGTGCGGGAACCGCAATCGCTGTGGGTGGACTGGTGATGGGATTGATCGGTCTCTACCTGTGGCTCAAGTAGCGACGGCGAAGCACCTGCAGGAAAAGCGAAGAGGCCCGCGAAAGCGGGCCTCTTGTTGTGTGCGAGATCGAAGCTCCCGAGGCAGGACTCGAACCTGCGACCCGCTGATTAACAGTCAGCTGCTCTACCAACTGAGCTACTCGGGAAAGCGGAGCCAATCCTAAGTAGCGCAGGAGAGGGGGGCAAGGTCGCATCCTTTGCGCGAGGTGCTGTCGCGACACTTACTGTTTCAGCGCGACAATTCGACCGACCGTTTTGTGACTTTTATCACATGTGAGCGCTTGCTCGCATAGTTCACTCGGGGCGAGCTTCCATGCGCCGTCTGTCGGCCTGGACCTGCGCCATTTTGACCCCCCTCCCAAATGGTTCTCCGACAAGCGGTTTGAGCCTCAGGTAACTCAGTTCCGACCACTGCTAAGCATGCGAGTATTCACTATCGTAACATGCACCTTTGCACCATGACTTTTCCAAGCAAAGCTTGCCATAATGTCACTGTAACATGTTGACAAACAATGGGTTACGCGATTTCTCGCCCCTTCCGTTCTGGCCCGAAACAAGCGATATTCCTTCATGGCTCTGGCACCCCTGATTGGTCATAAGGCAGTCCGGCAACGGCTTGGGGATGCTGTACGGGGCGGACGGATGCCCCAGGTGCTCCTGTTCGAGGGCACTGAGGGTGTAGGCAGGCAGCGACTCGCCCTGTGGCTCGGCCAACTGTTGCTGTGCGAGCAGCAGGGGCCATGTGGCAAGTGTAGAGGATGTCGCCTGGTAACGGATCTGGGACATGCGGACTTGCACTGGATCGTGCCGATCCTCAGGCCCAAGGCCACCGATGCCGACAAGCAGGTGGATGAGGCGGCCGAACTGATTGGCGAGATCATCGCCGAACGGCGGAAGAGCCCGCTGTATGGTGCGCTCGATGGGATGGCGAGTCACCCGCTCGCCACCGTTCGCCTGATCCAGCGGCGGGCGGCGCTCAAGTCAGTCGAGGGTGGCCCGACGGTCTTCATCATCGGGCATGCGGAGCGGCTGGTGCCGCAGGAGTCGAGTCAGGAAGCCGCCAACGCGCTCCTGAAGTTGCTGGAGGAGCCGCCGGCGAATACCTGGTTCGTCCTCACCGCGACGGACGCGGGTCGCCTGTTGCCGACCATTCGCTCGCGGGTGGTGCCGGTACGACTGGGGCGACTGACGGATGCGGAGGTGCGGGCGTTCCTCGAGGCGGAGTTGAAGCCGGCCCTGTCACCGGCGGCGCTGGAGGAGCGGGTGCGCACCGCCGAGGGGTCGATCGGCGCTGCGATCAGCGCGAGTGATGCGGGCGCCAAGGCGCATGCCGCAGCGGCCGACCTGGTGGACGTGGCACTTCAAGGTTCGGTGTCGCGGGCCGAGCGAGTGCTGAAGCAGGGAACCTGGTCGGCCCGCGGAGAATTCAGCGCGATGCTCGATGCGCTGGAGCAGTCATTGGGCGATGCCGCACGCGCCGCCAGCGGCATGACGCCGCGCCGCGCACTGCCTCGCCGCGCTCAGGACCCCGCGACCGGTGTCGCGATTGCTCGAGGCGCAGCGACATGTGGCGGCAGCGAAGGAGGCGGCACAGGGCAACGTGAATCCGCAGCTGCTGGTGGCGGTGCTTGCTGAGGACCTGGCGATGTGCCTTGGGAGTCGTGAGTCGTCAGTCGTGAGTCGTCAGTGAGTCGACAGAATGATTCGGCGCTAACGCACCTGGACGATGAGGGGCGGGCACGGATGGTAGATGTTGGCGGCAAGCCATCCTCGCAGCGCACCGCAGTGGCTGAGGGTGCGGTACAGATGTCAGCAGATGCATTCCGGCTCGTCTTGGAGCGGGCCGTTGAGAAGGGTGATGTACTTGCCGTGGCCGAGTTGGCTGGGGTGATGGCAGCGAAGAAGACCGGGGAGTTGATCCCCCTCTGCCATCCACTGGCGCTGGATGTGGTCACGGTCGAGGCGCGGCTGGATGAGTCACTGCCGGGGGTGCGCATTACTGCCTCCGCCAGCCTCACCGGCCGCACCGGTGTCGAGATGGAGGCGCTCACGGCGGTCTCGGTGGCGTGCCTTACCGTCTATGACATGGTCAAGTCGGTCGACCGGAGCATGGTCATCGACGAGATCCGGCTGGTCAGCAAGACCGGGGGAACCCGGGGCGATTGGCACCGCGAGGGGCCCTGACCAGTCCGCTGCCGTTCAACGACAGCAAGGAGGTATGACATGAAGTTCCCGACCAGCCTGCCGCGCCCGAATTGGCGCAAAGGACCGCTTGCACGCGCAGGTGCGCTGCTGGCCGGTGCACTCCTCATCAGCGCCATCAGCGGTTGGTCACGCCGGTCGCAGATTGAGGTGGCGCCGCCGTCACCCGATTCCGCGGTGACGACGATTGTTCCCGCAGCGGCCACGACGGCACCGTCGTTCGACGGCACCGCGGCCCTGCTTACGCTCAAGCTCGATCGCGCTGAAGCCATTCTCGGCTACTCGGCGCGCTACCAGATCCCGGCCGACCTGGCCTCGGCGATCTACGATATCGCGCTGCAGGAAGGGATCGACCCGCAGCTGGCGTTCCGCCTGGTGAAGGTGGAGAGCAACTTCAAGCCGGCGGCGCGGAGCAACATGAACGCCATCGGCTTCACCCAGGTGCAGCTGGCGACGGCGAAGTTCTACAACAGCGCGCTGGACGAGAAGGCACTGTATGAGCGGGACGTGAACCTGCGCATCGGGTTCCGGTTCCTGAACGACCTGTTGAAGCAGTACCGGCACGACTATGAGCTGGCACTGCTGGCGTACAACCGTGGCCCGGGCCGGGTGAACCAGATCGTGGCCGAGGGTGGCGATCCGTCGAACGGGTATGAGAACGCGGTGCTGAGGGGGTATCAACCGAAGCGAGTCACTCCCGCCATGCAGCAGCGCGCGAAGGAGCTGGGGACGTAAGGGCGGGGAGGGCGGGGAGGAATACGGAGCGGCGGTCGGGGAGAATCCCGGCCGCCGCTTGTTTTCCTCGCGTCTTCCCCGCCCTCCCCGCCATGTCCCTACGCCTTCTTCGGAATCCTTATCGTCGTGCCGGCCTTGAGCCCACCGCTGAGATTGTTGACCTGCTTGATGGAGGCGACGGTGACGCCGTGCTGCTTCGCGATGCCCGTCAGCGTGTCGCCGCTCCGGACCTTGTACTTGACGGTGGAGCTGCCACCGCTGGCCGCGCCGCCACCCTTGGCATGGTCGCGGGAGGCAACCTGCGCCGGGGGACGCTTGGCGCTGCCGGAGACGCGAAGCTTCTGGCCGACACGAATGGTGTTGCCCTGCATGCCATTCATGGACTTGAGCTGCGCGGTGCTCATGTGGTAGCTCCTGGCAATGCCGCCCAGGGTCTCGCCCTTCCGGACGGTGTGGTAGCCGCCGCGGCTGCTGCCCCGGTCGGGGGACTCATGCACCGTCGACACCTGCCGCGCCACGACCACGCTGGCGCTGCCACCCGTGGGCACCACCACCTGCCGGCCGGCCTTCACCGCGCTGCCGGAGCGCATCCACGGGTTCGCCTCATACAACACGCCCACCGGCACGCCGTAGTGCTGGGCGACCTTGGCGGGGGTGTCACCCTTCTTCGCAGTGTAGTAGGCGAAGGTGACGCGCTCAGCCGCGGGCAGCACGTCGTATGCAGCCTGGGTCGACGCCTGGCGGCCATGCGGCACGCGCACGATCGACGTGGTGCCGGGCGGCGTGGCGTAGCGGAGGAACTGCGGGTTGAGATCGCGGATGTGCTCCAGCGACGTGTCGGCCAGCTGGGCGACCACATCGAGCCCGGTCATGCCGCTCACGATGAGCGAATCGAGCGGGAACTGGCTGGTGGGGGGCGCCGGCTGGAAGCCGTAGCGCTGCGGCTCCTTCGCGATGCGTGCCGCTGCGATGAGCTTGGGGACGTAGTCCTTGGTCTCACGCCGGATGTGCTTCGTGTCGTAGAGCTTGAAGAAGTCGGCGTCGGAGAAGCCCTCGTCCTCGTCCTCCGTGAGCGCTTCCTCGCCGTCCACCGGTGCCGTCGACGAGGCCTGGCTGACGGTGGGCTTCGCGCCGACCTTCTTGAGCCCGCGCGAGATCTTGCCGCCGCCGGCGTTGTACGCCGCCGCGGCGAGGTAGTAGGAACCAAAGCGCTGATAGAGATCGGAAAGGAACTCGAGGGCGGCGTCGGTGGCCTTCACCGGGTCGCGCCGTTCATCCACCCAGCTGTCGATGCGGAGGCCGTACTCCTTGCCGGTGCGGGGCATGAACTGCCACATGCCGACGGCGCGGGTGCGGCTGATGGCGGAGTTGGAGAAACCGCTCTCGATGAGGGCCAGGTACACCAGGTCGGTCGGCATGTTGGCCGCCTGGAGCTTCTGGCGGATCATCGGCTCGTACACCGGCATCCGCTCGATCCAGATCTGGAAGCGGGGATGCGCCTGCTCCTCGAAGAAGGCTCAGGTAGAACTGGACCCGCTCGTGATCGCCCCAGGTGGTGACGTCGATGTCCCAGGAGACGGGAACCGGGGGCAGTTCGTCATCGGTGGCGACGTCGACCGGCTGGGCCACCGCCAGCTGGTCGAGCACCGCCTCGTCGGCGGCGGAGTCGGCCGAGAGGCTGACGTCTGTGGGCGATGCTGGAAACCTGGCTGCTGTCGAGGGGGCCGATCGAGGCGGGGGCGGGAGCCGGACTGACCGGAACCTTGCCGGGCGTCGCAGCAGAGACCTGCGTCGACGGCTGGGCCGTGGGTTGTACCGTGGCCTTCCCGGCACAGCCGACCGCCCCCGCCAGCAGCAGGATCAGTGTTTGGCGACGCATCAAGACCTCCTGTGGAACCTACGTATGCAGACCGGCAAATAATCTAGCGACAACCGTGCCATACAGACAGGATCACGTTGGGGCGTATGGGGTTGTGACAACTCGGAACCGCGACTGCGTGACGGGGAACTGCAACCGCGGAGGAACCAGGGGCGGAGGAACCAAACGCGGACGAAGCATGCCCAGTGTGGCAAAGGGCCAGAGACTACCGCATGAAGAACTTGTTGCCGAGCACCCGGTTGGTGGCGTTCAGGACGGCGAGGGCAGCACCGCGGGGGGCGTCAGTGTCCGACAGGAAGCTGCCGACGACCCGCTGTCCCCTGCCCTCTCCGCGGAGCGCGAGTGAGACGATGACCACATTGGCGTCGAAGGCCCGGACGGCCTTCACGCCGAGAAGGTCGAAGCCCATGCCGTCCTGCACTGCCTGGGTGAGCGCGTTGACACAGGCCTGGGCGGCGCAGCGGAGCTCACCGGCCTGGGACGCAAGGCCCTCGGACTCACCGGTGAAGCGCTCGGTCTCCAGCCAGGTGAGCAGCACGCGGGAGCGGCACCGCCCATTGGGCAGCCGCTCGAGTGAAAACTCGGCAAAGCGAAGACGATCATGTGGGGCTGGTGGCGACATCGGTTCCGCGTCGGTCCTCGGCATCAAGCGTTCTCGAAACGGACTTCCTGCGGGAGGCCATCAAGCGAAATCGATGCCATGGAGGGATTACCGGAGTTGGGAGGCGAGAAGTTCAGCGAGCTTGGCGTCCGGAATGCGCTCCGCCTGCTGGAGCAGCGAGGAGCGTGACGTGGAGGCCATGGGGTATTCGGTCCAGAGCAGGCGCTTGTCACCATCGCGGGCCCGAAAGGCGAGCACGAGGTTCCAGCGCTGCGAATTGGCCCGCCGTTCCGCGGCCACCGAGACGCTCCACTGCCGCTCCGCGTACTCCACCACACGCCACGCCATGTACCCCCCAGGTCTGGTCCAGTCAGGTCGGGGAAAGTGCGTTCGCGGCCGAGATCAGGTCAAGAGTCCGGCGGCACGGAGGTCGTCCTCATTCGCCACTTCAACCAGCCGGGGCAACTCGGCCCAGCCGGAGCCCATGTCTCGAAGGCGAGCTGCGAATGGCAGGTGCGAGATCGGGCTCGCCCCAAGGCAGGTCGCGCACGAAGTCGCCATACGCAGCAGGTCCACCGAGGAGGTAGACATCCTCACGCGTGGTGGCGCCGAACACGAGGCCACCGTCGTCGACCGCCTGCTGCGCCCGTTCGAGGAGCTCGACCGTGATCCCGGCACCGGCGGGCCGCACCGCGAGCCACCCGCCCTCGGGAGCCGCCTGCTGGGCGATGGTGGCGAGGGTACTTCCCATGTCACCTGACGGACGGGGATAGAGCGCGATGGTGTCGCCGAGCCAGCGCCGCATCTCGGGAAGGGCCTCAGCCGGCGCAAACCAGACGACCGGTTCCCATCCCAGCGACTCTATGCTCTCGATGGTGCGGCGGGCGATGACCCGGAGGAGACGGACAGCGTACTTCTCACCGACGGCCAGGGCGAGGCCGCGTGGCACAAACTCCGGCCGCGGTGCGTCGAGCAGCACCGCGACCGAGCGGGACCCGGTCCTGTCAGCCGCGGGTGAGGGCCCGGAAGCGGGCAGCAATGTCGTGCGTCACGGGGCCGGGCTTGCCGGCGCCGATGCGGCGGCCATCGACCTCGCGGATGCCGACCACCTCGGCCGCGGTGCCGGTGAAGAAGACCTCGTCCGCGGTGTAGATGTCGTAGCGGTTGAGCTGTTCCTCGCTCATGGTGTAGCCGGCCTCGCGCGCGAGGTCGATGACCAGGTCGCGCGTGACCCCCTTGAGGATCCCGGCGAACGCCGGCGGGGTGCGAATGGACTTCCCCTTCACCACGAAGATGTTGCAGCCAGACGCCTCAGCCACGAAGCCGGCGCTGTCGAGCATGAGCACGTCATCCATGCCGGCGACGATGCCCTCGCTCTTGGCCATGATGTGCGGCAGGTAGTTGAGCGACTTCACGCGCGGCGACAGCGCCTCGCGATGCGGGATCGGGGTGCCGGCGGTGATGACGCGAAGCCCCGTGTCGTACGTGGCCGCAGGCCAAAGCGCGATGGTGTCGACGATGATGATGACCGTGGCGCGCGGGCAATTTTTCGGGCTCAGGCCGAGGTCGCCGACACCGCGGGTTACGATGTGGCGGATGTAGGCCTCGGTGATCCCGGAGCGGCGCACGGCCTCTTCGGTGACGGCGATCATCTCGGCCTTCGGCATCGGGACGGTGAGCCAGATAGCCTGGGCCGAGTCATAGAGCCGGTCGATGTGCTCCTCAAGCCGGAAGATCTTGCCGCCGTAGACGCGGATCCCCTCAAAGACGCCGTCGCCATAGAGCAGGCCGTGATCGAAGACCGAGACCTTGGCCGTATCGCGGGTGTGCCATTCGCCGTCGAGCCAGATGGTGGTCTGGCCCGCGCGGGGCGCATTCCTGGAGGGCGCGGGAGCAGTTGACGGGGTGGCCATGTACTTGATCCGACGAAAGGGAGCTTGTTGGTCTGGCTTGAAGTTACTCACAAGGCGGGGAGGGCGGGGAGGGCGGGGAGGTTTCTGCCGCCTAGTCCTTCCCCTTGCCGGTCGAGGAGGGTGCCTCACCGAAGCGCAGCTTTGCACCGCCCTTCACGTCCGTGCGCGGCGCCAGGTCCTTGAGCAGGACCACCTCATTCTTGCGAGCCTTTTCCTCGGGCTTCCGGCGCTTCTTCTGGGCCATACTCCACGTGTGGTTGAACGGTTCACTTCTCTGACTGCGGGCTCCTGACAGCCCGTAACCCGCTGTGAAACGACCAGCGGGTCACGAAGCGGTTCAGTTCAGTCGCGGGCCTTGCGTCCACCCTTGATCTGATCGGCCTTGCCGGCGGGGAGCTTCTTCTCGGGCAGGTCGCGCACGGGCGCATTCTTCTTAGCCATTGGAAACACTCCTGAGAACGTTGACGGAATCAGTGAACGAGCCCGTAGCAATCATTGCCTGCTGCTCACGCCTTCGGCTTGAGACCCTTCGCGCCACCCTTGATGTTCGAGGCCTTCTTCGACGAGACGGACTTGCGCGGAAGATCCTTCACCTTTGAGCTCTTCTTGGCGGCCATGGTGCATCTCCTGTGGTAGTGAACGAGGCGGCAGCGAAGTTCTGCCTGCCCTATAGAAAGGCAATCGCTGTGCCCAACTGCGCCAAATCCGGATGTGATGCAATGACAACGACTTCGCGAACGAACCGGTGCAGGTGACCTGGAGAATGGTTCGATGATGGGGCCGAGCAGTGGTACTGATCCGAAGCCATGGTAGTGAAACGACTCCGTGCCGATGCAACGGGATCGCCACGCCCGCTACGCGGGCTCGCGATGACACATGGCCCGCTGTCCTGAGAGGTCAGCGGGCCGAGAAACGATGCCGGAACTTGTCCAACGCCATTCAGCTACTCCTGCTGACCCTTGCCGGCCTTCCGACCACCCTTCACGTTCGCGGCCTTCTTCGACGAGACCGACTTGCGGGGCAGATCCTTCACCTTTGAGCTCTTCTTGGCGGCCATGGTGTACTCCAGTGGTGGTAAACGGGTCCCGACGACGTTGTCACCCCCGATTGAAAAGCAATCGCTGTGCCGAACCGTGCGCACAGCAATCACAATGACTTCGCACCGCGAAGAGAGGTGGCGGCCCGAGAACAAGACCCTGCGATGGGACCGAGATGGGACCATGGTAGCGAAACGCGGCTCCGTGCCGGTGCACCGGGATCGCCAAAGCCGCTGCGCGGCCTCGCGATGACAGCGATACTCGCAGTCAGTGTTCGGAGAGCTTGCGATCCAGGGTGGAGCGGGAGAGGCCGAGCGCCTTGGCGCTGCGACGCTTGTTGCCGCGGAAGTGATCCAGCACCTGATGGATGTGCCTGGCCTCGGCGGCGCGGAGGGAGAGATGGTCCTCGTCGAGCGCACTGCTGCTGGCCGCGGGGGTGGGGGCAGCGGCACCCTCGGCGCGGACCTCCTCAACTGAAGTCTCCAGCAGGATAGCGTCGGGCTCGATGATCTCGCCATCGGTGACGGCGACGGCGGTGTGCATGACGCGCTTGAGCTCGCGCAGGTTGCCGGGCCAGCCGTACTGGAGGAGCTGATCGGCGGCCTCGCGGCTCACGCCGACGATGGTCTTGCCCTGCGCCGCGGCGGCGGCGGCGATCTCGGTGGCCATGAGCGTGCGCAGGTCCTTGGGGCCGCTCGCAGAGTGACGGCAGCCGGAGCGTGATGCCGCTGATCCGGTAGAAGAGATCCTTCCGGAAGTGATCGGTCTCGAGGTAGCGGTTGATCGGCAGGTGGGTGGCGCGAGATGAGCCGCACGTCCGCCGTCCGCAGCTGACTCGCTGCCCAGGCGCTCGAACTCGCCGTACTCCACCGCGCGCAGGATCTTGGCCTGGGCGGTGGCGCTCATGTCGGCGATTTCGTCGATGAAGAGCGTGCCGCCGTCGGCCTGCTCGAACTTTCCCTTGACCCGCCGCATCGCACCGGTGAAGGCGCCCTTCTCGTGCCCGAAGAGCTGGCTGTCGAGCAGGGTGTCGCTGAGAGCGCGGCGGAATTGAAGGCGATGAAGGCGGCCCGCGGCGCGGCGCGAGGAGTTGTGAATGGCGCGGGCCAGCATCGTCTTGCCGGTGCCGGTCTCGCCCAGGATGAGGATGGGGAGGTCGGTGCGTGGCCGCGACCCGGGCCAGGTCGAGGCAGGTCTGCATCGACCTCGTCGGCGCTCTTGAAGTCGTCGAGCGTGTAGTGCCACTCGGGGTGGCGCTCGGCGTCGGGGTGGGCCAGGTCGCTCACGTGGGCCGGCACCTCGGCGAAGATCTCCTTGAGGGCGCGGATCGGCTCGAAGGCGTAGCTCACCAGCGAGCGGCGGCCCACCACGATGTCGGCCTCGCCCGCCCATGCCGGGGAGCAGGCGGCCGCCATCTTGCCGCTGCACCCGGATCTGAGTCGCGGCGAGAGCTCGACGAGCGCGCGGAAGCCGCCCTGGTCCGTGCCGGCGCTCGCCGGCGGGCCCCAGCCACTGCACGGTGCCGAACTGGACGCCGAAGCGCTGATAGGGGAAGGCATCGAAGCGGAGCTTCACGCCCTGGCCGGCGTGGACCTGCGGCACGCCGGCCTGGGGCAGCACCAGCTCGGCCTGCAGCCGGTCGCCCTGCGCAGGCCACCTCGCCGAGGATGTCGCCCTCGCTGCACCACGGCGCCGGGCGCGTTGACCCGGAGGCGGAGCATGGTGCCGGCGCAGGGTGACGTGAGGACCAGGCCGCAGTCGCTGATGGTGGCCGGGTCGCGCTGCAGCGACGTGGTGCGGATCCGCTCGGTGGTCCATGTGCTTCCTCGAGGCGCCGCGGATCTGCCGGTATTCGAGGTCGCGGGCAATCCTCGTCCTGCTTGAGCCGCGTGATGTCGGCGCGGGTCTCGCGAGGTCGTTGTTGGCGGTCTGGACTCTCCTCGCTCGAGCGGCTCGGGCTCGAGTCTCGAGCCGGCTGCACGTCGAGCCGGTGCCGAGCGCGCCGCGCTTGGCACCGGCCACGGAACTGTCGGCGATGCTCCTGGATCAGCGGCGAGGCGCTGGCTCTTCGGACGCGATCAGGCGCTCGAGGAAGGTCTCGCGACTCTGGAGCCGGCGGGCCTTCGGCCGAATCGGACGCGGCGCGGGCTGCGGTACTGGCTGGCGGCGATGCGGAGCAGGCGCTCGGTGTTGGCCGCGCAGCTGGGTCTCGCAGGGTGCGCAGGTCGGAGGTGCGATCGGCTGGCCGACGGCGGAGCGAACCACGAAGAGGGTGGCGCCGGCCGGGACGGCTCGCCCTCCTGGACCGCGACGACGGTGAGGACGCCTTCCGCGGGGTCCGGACCGGATCGGTGCCGCGCAGGGGCACCAGGGTGAACCGGCCCGACACCGTCTCGGGCACGTGCACCACGACCGCGGCGAGCAGCATGAGCACGAACAGCACGATGATGAGGTCGACCGAGGCCGCGGGCGGCCCAGTGCGGCGGATCGGACTCGAGGAAGGCGGTATCGTCGCCGCTCATGCTGCTAGAGTCCCAGCTGCTGGCTGACGAGGAAGTAGTACAGGCCCTGCCGCTTCATCAGGTCGTCGTGGCGTGCCCTGCTCGACCAGCCGGCCCTTCTCCAGCACCAGGATCACGTCGGCGTCGCGCACCGTGCTCAGGCGGTGGGCGATGACGAACGACGGTGCGGCCCTCGAGCAGCTGGTCGATGTTCTCCTTCACCGCGCGCTCCGACTCGGTGTCGAGGGCGCTGGTGGCCTCGTCGAAGATGAGGACCGGCGGGCCGGTTGTAGACGGCGCGCGCGATGGCGACGCGCTGGCGCTGCCCGCCGGAGAGGCCGAGCCCCGACTCGCCGATCCGGGTGTCGTAGCCCAGCGGCAGCCGCTCGATGAACTCGCGGGCGTTGGCCACCTGGGCCGCCCACATCACGCGATCGAGGTCGGGCTCCTCCTCGCCGAAGGCGATGTTGCGGGCGATGGTGTCGTCGAAGAGGTGATTCTCCTGCAGCACGAAGCCGATCTTCCGGCGCAGGTCGCGGTAGTTGAGCGTCTTGAGGTCGATGCCGTCGTAGAGGATGGTGCCCTCGGTCGGCTCGAGCAGCCCGGCCAGGCACTTGATCAGCGTGGTCTTGCCCGAGCCGCTGCGGCCGACGATGGCCACCATCGTGTTGGGCGGCACCTCGAAGGTGATGTCCTCGAGGATCGGCGGCGACTCGGGGCCGCCGTAGCGGAAGCCCATGTGCCGGAAGCTGATCCGGCCCTCGAGCGACTTGACCGGCACCAGCCGCGAGCGATCGCTGCCCTGCTCCGGCTCCTGCTGGAAGATGTCGTCCAGCCGATTGAGGTAGACGGTGGCGTGCTGCAGGTTGTCCCAGATGTGCATGAGCGTCACGATCGGCGCGTTGGCCAGCGCCACCAGGGCGTTGAAGGCCACCAGGGCGCCGATCGACATCTGCCCCGTTCATCACCTGGTGGGCGCCCACCAGCAGGAAGAGCACCACCGAGAGCAGGGTGATGCTGTAGATGACGCCGTTGTAGCTCATCAGGGTGAAGTCGGCCTTGAAGCGCTTCCGCGCGACGCCGTTGAACTGGCCGCAGCATCAGGTCGCGGAAGGAGTGCTCCGCGCCCAGCGCCTTGACCGTCTCGATGCCCTTGATGGCATCGATCTGGAACGACTGGTACTGCCCGTGCGACGTCCTCGAGCTCGGCGTAGAGCGGGAAGAGCCGCGCCGAGGCGTAGCGCATGAGGAGGATGAACAGCGGCACCGTCGAGAGGAACACCAGGGTGAGCAGCGGGCTGTACACCAGCATCAGCGCGAGGGAGGCGAGCAGCTGGGCCCGGCGGTGAGGGCCGCGACGCCGTGCTCCACGAAGAACTCGCGCACCTGCCACATGCCGGCGAGCCGGCGCTGGATGTCGCCGGTGCGCCGGGTGTTGAAGTAGCTCATCGGCAGGCTGAGGAGCCGCCGCGTCAGGAAGTCGAGCGTCGAGGAGTCGACGCGCACCGCCGACCCAGCTCAGCAGGTAGCGCTGCACCAGCGTGGCGCCGCAGGGTGAAGACGATCACCGCGCCCATGCCGACGATGAGCACGTTGAGCAGGCGCACGTCCCGCTCGACCAGGACCCGGTCGACGATGATCTGGGTGAAGACCGGGACGACCATCTGCAGCACGCTCACGATCAGCGCCAGCGCCGCCGCCTGGCCAGCAGCCGTGCAGTAGGGCCGGAAGAACGGGAAGCAGCCAGGCGATGCCGGGCCGGGCCTCCGCGTTCTGCGTCGAACGCGATCGGTGTAGTCGAAGAGCGCCGCGTAGCCGCTCCACTTGGCCTCGAAGCTCCTCGCGCGTGATCCGCCGCTTGCCGACGCCGGGATCGGACATCTTCACGTGGGTCCGCGTCCACGTCGTACAGCACCACCCAGTGATTGCCTTCCCAGTGGATGATCGCCGGGCAGCGGCATCTGGTCGAGGCTGGCCGGCGACGCCTTGACCGCGCGGGCCGCGAGTCCCAGCTCGTTGGCGCCCTCGCAGATGGCCTTGAGGCTGGCGCCGTCGAGCGCGGTGTGCACCAGCTGCCGGATGCGCGCGAGGCTGATCGCCTTGCCGAAGTAGCGGCAGACGATGGCGAGGCTGGTGGCGCCGCAGTCCATCTCGTCGATCTGCCAGAGATGGGGGAAGCGGCGGATCCGCTTGCCGCGCTTGACGAATCGCCCCTGGTCATCGGCGAACGGCGCTGTCGCCGTGGCGGGGCGGCGGCGATGGCGGAGGGGCGGGGCGCCGCGGGCGCGCCCGGTTCCGGTGGAATCGACCAAGTCTGGGTCAGGTCCTGGTCGATCTGGCTTGTCGCCACCTTCTCCTGACGCTGGCGTCGGCGGGCAGCATCTCGCGGAAGAAGTCGATCGGGATCTGGGCGGTGTGCCGGAAGTCGTACTGCTCGACCCGCTCCTCGATGACCTCCCGGAAGTCGGGGTAGCGCTCGAGCAGGTCGGCGTAGCTCTCCGGCGTCAGCCGGAGCAGGCGGCAGGGCGTCACCGCCTCGACGGTGGCCTCGCGCGGCTCGCCCTTGAACACCGAGAGCTCGCCGAAGAACTCGCCGCGGCGCAGATGAAGGCGACGTTGCGGCGGCGGTCGCCGATGCCGATGTGCACCCGGCAGCGGCCCTCCTCGATGATGTACATGGGGCCCGGCGGGATCGCCCTCGCTGAAGATCACCTCGCCCTTGTCCGACCTCGACCGGCTCGAGCTCGCGCCAGGAGCTCGCGCCAGTGCCTCGGGCGGCAGCTTGGCGAAGATCGTTGAACTGGCGGAAGAAGTGCTGCAGGTGACGATGGCGGGCCTGCAGCTCGAAGTACTCGCGGACCTCCGGTCGGCGCCGCAGCAGGGCATCGAACACCGAGCGGTCGAGCCGCAGCACCTCGACGTCACTGCTGGCGCGGACCGTGGCGGGATGCACCGCCGCGATCAACGAAGCCCCGCCTCGCCGAAGGTGTCGCTGGGGCGCAGGGTGCCGAGCGAGATCTCGTCGCCGTTGTCGCCGCGCTTCACCATCCGGGCGCGGCCGGAGACCAGGACGTAGAGCGCGTCGGCGGGATCGCCCTCCCTCACCATGACCTGGCCGAAGCCGAAGGTGGCGGGCACGAAGCTGCTGACGACGAGATCGCGCACGTCGGTGGGCAGGTAGGTCAGGACCGGGATCCCCTGGAGGACCAGGTCCGCCGCCTCGACGCCGTTGCCCCTAGAAGTCCGCATGCCACCGTACACGTCGGTTGACCTCGCCTGCGAGCAGCCGGGAGAGCACCCCTTCCTCGGCCCGGCGGACGATCTCCGGATCCTGGATGGAGGGCATCACCTTCGCCACGACGAGATAGACGTTCCACGCATCGTCGACCGGGACTGGCCCGATGACGTCGTCCACGGTCGCGCCGAGGAAGCGGGAGTGCTGTTCGGGGTCGAGCTGATCGAGGTAGAACACCACATCCTCGATAGGCACGTCGGCCTCGCCGGCAACCTCCTCGATGTCGAGCCCGTCCTCGCGCAGCAGGAGCGCCGCCTCGCGGGCGGGGCCTTCCTCGGGAAAGCCGATTGCCTGGCAGTCGACCCTGATCCATTCCATCTGGTTGGACTGGACCTCGCGGGCGATGGTCTCGGGGGCCAGGGCCTCCTGGCGGAAGCGGACGGCGCGGGCGCGGAGGGCAGCCAGGAGGGCATGCCGGTCGTCAGATGGCGGGGAGGGCGGGGAGGTCACGGCCGCCGCGGCCGCCGCGGCGGCCTCGACCGCCAGTTCCTCGGCCAGGATGCGAGGCGCCCCGGAGCAGAGCAGGTCGATGCGGAGGGCCTCATCGAGCTCCGTGTCGGAGACGGGGTGCTCCGCCACGATCTCGTCGAGGTCGGCGGCCCAAAGCTGACGGAGGACGGTGCGGCGAATGGACCCCATCCACTCCTCTGGCGTGAGCCCCCTGGCCTGGAGCCAGGCCTCCATTTCCTCGGCGGTGATGAGCTCGCGGTCATAGCGGAACTCGGCAGCCGCGTCGTCGATGGCTTCCTCGGCACCGTCCTCGTCGATGGTATCAAAATGCGACTCACAGGCGAGGCCCTGGCGAGCCTCGGCCTGAAGCTCGTCCCAGCGACCACTCGCCTGTGCGTGCAGCACCACATCACCCCAATGAAAGACCTCGCCATCGACGGCGAAGACGGGGCGGTCAGACAGGATGTTCATGGAAACCGGGGAGAGGGAGCCACATATAGTATGCGGCGCAAAATGGAACTGCGGAAGAAGCAAGCGCGGAGGAGCCAAAAGCGGAGGAACCAGGGGCGGACGAAACAGCGTGAGGAGGAACAGCAACGGCGTGAGGAGTGAGGGGGCCACCCCGCCCTCCCCGCCCTACCGCCTTGCCCGCCTTGTCATGAGGGCGGTGGGACTCGAACCCACAACCTAGGGCTTAAAAGGCCCGTGCTCTACCAATTGAGCTACGCCCCCCAATCCGCGAAACGTGCCCGCTGGCCGAGGGAAACTCAAGAGCGGCCCGTCGGGGAAGAAAACGGCTAAGATGCAGGAGCAGCCCAACTGGAGGCCCATGCGCTTGCTCATCCTGCTCGGACTCCTGGCCGCCCTGGCGGCCCCTGCCCCGTCGGCGGCCCAGGCCAAGGCTGACCGCTGGCAAATCACGCTCCAGAACGACGAGTTGCTGTGGGACATCCGGCTGGTCAGCCTGGAGGGTGACAAGCTGACCTACCGGCAGGCGGACTCGACCGGTGTGGTGAAGGCGGGCGAGATCAAGGAAATGCGGCTGTTCCAGGCGTCGGAGATGCAGATGGGGACTGCCGGAGCGGCCTTCGGCGCGCTGAGCGGGAGCGATGACATCGTCTACGACATGACGTTGCTGGACTTCGCCGAGCGGATTCGGACAGTCCAACAAATATTCCAGAAATATCCCCCGAACTAGTCCACAGTCATCGGTCGGCAGTCGGCAGAAAGCTGTCAGCTGTCCCCTGCCTGACGACTGTCGACTGACGACTGACGACTCCCCGTCCCATCTACCATCTGGCCCCGCATCCCAGTAGTCTCCCAATCAAATATCCCCGGAGTTCATGTGAGCAACTGGAGTGCGCTCGCCGAGCAGGTGCTGGGCGGCAACCCGATCTCGGCCGACGACGCGCGGAGCATCGTGCGCTCGAGCGACGACGACCTGCTTCCCCTGCTCGGGGCAGCGTTCCAGATCCGCCAACAGTTTCACGGCAGGGATGTCCGGCTGCACGTGCTGCAGAACGCCAAGAGCGGCAAGTGTCCGGAGGACTGCGCTTTCTGCAGCCAGTCGTCGCGCCACAACACGGGCGTAGACTCAGTACCGGATGCAGACGGTGGACGAACTGGTGGAGGGCGCCCGGCACGCGCACGCCATGGGCGCAGTGAAGTACTGCATGGTGACGGCGACGCGGGGGCCGTCGGCGCGCGACCTGGACACGATCTGCGAGGCGGTGCGGCAGATCAAGGCCGAGATGAACATCAACGTCTGCACGTCGCTCGGCCTGCTCAAGGACGGCCAGGCGGAGCAGCTCGCGGAGGCGGGGGTGACCCGCTTCAACCACAACCTCGAATCATCGAAGCGGTTCTACCCGGAGCTCTGCGGTACCCACACGTGGGACGACCGGGTGGCGACGGTGAAGCGCGCGCGCGCGGCGGGTCTCGAGGCGTGCTGCGGCGGCATCATGGGCATGGGCGAGACGGAGGACGACCGGATTTCGCTCGCGTTCGAGCTGCAGGCGCTCGAGGTGGAATCGATCCCGGTCAACTTCCTCGATCCGCGCCCCGGCACGCCGATGGGTGACAACGAGCGGCTGGCGCCGATGGACTGTCTCAGGCTGCTGGCAATGTTCCGTTTCGTGAACCCGTCGCGGGATATCCGGGTGGCCGGGGGTCGGGAGGTGAACCTGCGTCACCTGCAGGCGCTGGCACTCTGGCCGGCGAACTCGATCTTCGTGAACGGGTACCTGACGACGGGTGGCGCGGGGTATGAGGCAGACTTGAAGATGATTGCCGATGCTGGATTCCGTGTTGCGGAATTGGTTCCTGCGTGAGGCAAGGCGGGGAGGGCGGGTATGGCGGGTAGGGCGGGTAACAGCGGCGCGGGTAACAGCGGCGAGCTCCGTGAGCTGGATGCACTCCACGTGTGGCATCCGTTCACGCCGCACAGTGCGTACGCCGACGACGATCCGCTCATGGTGGTGGCCGGTGAGGGGCACTACCTCATCGACGCCGACGGGCGGCGGTACTTCGACGGCGTCAGTTCCCTGTGGTGCAACCTGTTCGGGCACCGGCGGCCGGAGATCGACGCGGCGATCCGGGCGCAGCTCGACCGGATCGCGCATGCGACCTTCCTGGGCAATGCCACGGCACCGGCGGTGACGCTGGCGAAGCGGCTGGTGGACAAGGCACCGGCGGGCCTCTCGCGGGTCTTCTACTCCGACAACGGGTCCACCGCGGTCGAGGTGGCGCTCAAGATGGCGCTGCAGTACTGGCAGCAGGCCGACGGTGGCGCGCAGAAGCAGCGGACCGCGTTCCTCACCTTCGGCAATGCCTATCATGGCGACACGATCGGCTCGGTGTCGCTCGGTGGTATCGACCTCTTCCACGAGCGGTACCGTCCCCTGCTCTTCCAGACGATCCAGGCACCGTCACCCGGGGTTCCCGGCTCTGAGGAAGTGCTCGAGGCGCTGGTGAATGCGCACGGTTCCACACTCGCGGCCATCGTGCTGGAGCCGGGAATGCAGGGCGCGGCCGGGATGTTGACGCAGCCGCCCGCCTTCACGCGGCGGGTGCGGGAGCTGGCCGATCGCGCGGGCACACTGCTTGTGCTGGACGAGGTGGCGGTGGGCTTCGGGCGCTCGGGGGAACTGTTCGCATCGAACAAGGAGGGTGTGAGCCCCGACTTCCTCTGTCTCGCCAAGGGACTGACCGGCGGCTACCTGCCGATGGCGGCGACACTCACCACGGAACGGATCTTTCGCGCGTTCCTCGGTCATCCATCCGAGGGCCGCACCTTCTTTCACGGTCACACGTACACCGGCAACCCGCTGGCTGCGGCCGCCGCGCACGCGACGCTCGACATTTTCGAGCAAACCAACCTGCTGGCGGAGTTGCCCGGCAAGGTGACGATGCTCGCGGCGCTGCTGGAGGAACTGCGCGTGCTGCCCGCCGTGGGAGATATCCGGCAGTACGGCCTGGCAGCCGGCATCGAGTTGACGGCTGATCGCGACACGAGGATGTCGTACCCGGCGAGGGAGCGTCGTGGCATGAAGGTGTGTGGCGCAGCACGGAAGCGTGGAGTGTTCCTCCGACCGCTGGGAGACGTCGTCGTGCTCATGCCGCCGCTGACCGTGACGGAGACCGAACTCGCGATGCTGGTGCGCGTGATCCAGGAATCGATCATCGAGGTGTGCGGCGCCCCGGTTACGGTGCCGGCATGAGCGGCGCTGCCGGCACGTCGCGCATCATCTTCGTGACGGGCACCGACAGCGGCGTCGGCAAGACCTGGGTGGGATGCGCGCTGGCGCGGGCACTGGTGCTGGGCGGGCACAGTGTCGTCGCGATCAAGGTGGTGGAAACCGGCACGGAGCTGAATCCATCGGCCTCCGAGGACGGAGTGCAGCTGGCGGCGGCCACCGGGCAGCGGGCACCGCTGCACGCACTCTACCGGTTCCGCACACCGGTGGCCCCGGCAGTGGCGGTGGACCTGGAGGGCGGCGAGAAGCTGGACTTCGATACGGTGGTGGGCGAGGTGGAGCGGGTTGCGCGCGGCACCGAGATCACGCTGGTCGAGACGGCGGGCGGCCTGCTGGCACCGCTGGCATGGGACTGGAATGTCGTGGACCTGGCGGAGGCGCTGGGTGCCTCGGTGCTGGTCGCGGCGGCCAACCGGCTCGGTACCATCAACCACACGCTGCTCACGCTGGGCGCGCTCGAGCTGGGCGGCATCCTCGCGGCGGGCGTGGTGCTGTCCGCCCCGGAAGTACCCGATGCATCTACCGCCACCAATCGCGACGCCATCGTGCGCCTGTCCGGTCTCGACCGAGTCCTGGAAGTGCCGAGGCTGACTGACCCGACCGCCGCTGCCGCCGCGCTTGCGCCGACGCTGCCATGGATCCTGCCGTCGCGCTAGAACCCGAGCTCCAGAAACTGCTGGCGGAAGCGCTGCCGGGGGGCAGTGCCTTCTGGCTCGAGCGCCTGCTGCGCTGGCTGCGCGCGGCCCCGACGCGGCCGCTGGGTCCGCAGTCGCCTCGCACCGTGCGGCTGCTGCTGCTGCTCGATGGCATCGCGTCCCATCCCCAGCGGGACGTGCTGGTGGAGCGACTGCACACGGCGTGGAGTCACCCGACTGTCATCCGCCTGCTGGCGGAGACCGGCCTGCCGAGCCAGCATTCGCTGTCCAAAGAACTGTTCCACCGAATCGCCAATCGTTTCCTGCCGCGCTATCGCACGCCAGACAACCTGCCCGACCTGCTGTTCCGCCTGAGGCTCACCGAGGACGATGCGCAGTGGATCGGGAGCCTTGACGGCGAGACCGTCGAGCGGGCCGCGGCGCTGGTCTCGATTCCCCGCGCCATGCTGTTCCGCGCGGCCCAGCTGATCGCGACGCGCATCGCGGTGGTGGGGACGTCGGGCGGCATTCTCGACGTGCGCCCCGCCGAGGACCTGATCAACTCGCGGTTCATGGACCTGCCACAGCTGGTGGAACGGCTGCGCACTGCGGTCGCGACCGGCGCGGAGCATCCCGACTGGCAAGCGGAACTGGCCCAGTGCCGGCGCGTGGTGGAGGAGATCACGACTTTCATGGACAAGCGGGGTGCGTCGACCGAGAGCCTCTTCCTGCATGAACTGCTGGGCGCGGAGCTGACTCGACTGGCGGTCCTGATCAACGTGGCACTCGGCACCCACGCGATCCCGGCGCGGGAAGTCGGGATGCAGACGGTGCGCTCGCTGGCCACGGACCACAGCATCAGTGCGGTGGGGCGGGCCGAAGCGAAGCGCCTCGCGCTCAAGATCACGGAGTACACCGGCATCACCGGTGAACACTACGTGGTGCGTTCGCGGAAAGAGTGGTGGGCGAACCTGCGTGCCGGCGCGTACGGCGGCTGCGTCACCGCCTTCACCGCGCTGGCCAAGTTCGGCATCTCTGCCCTGCCGCTGGCCCCGGTAATCCTTGGGCTGGGCCTGGCGGCGAACTACACGATCAGCTTCTGGATCCTCCAGATCTTCCACTTCTCGCTTGCGTCAAAACAGCCGGCGATGACGGCGTCGGCGCTGGCGACGTCGCTGGCGGACAAGGACGACATGTCGCACAATGTCGAGCTGATCGCCGCCATCTCGCGATCGCAGGCGGCGGTGACGGTCTCCAACGTCGCGGCGACGGTAACGCTGGCGCTGGTGCTGGATTTCCTGGTGCACCTGGCGACGGGACGCTGGTTCCTGGAACTGCCGGAAGCGGAGCATGCACTGCGGGGCGTCAACCCGGTGGGGACCCTCACGATCGTCTATGCCGCGGTGACGGGTGTGTTCCTGTGGCTGTCGAGCCTGGCCGCGGGGGCGACATCGAACTGGAGCGCATATCGTCGCCTGCCAGAGGCGACCCGGGAGGACCCGCGCATCAAGCGGGTGTTCGGGAAGGCGTTCGCACAACGCGCGGGTGACTTCCTGGAGCACAACGTCGGCGGGCTGGTGGGCTATGCCACGCTCGGCTTCCTGCTCGGCTTCGTGCCGGTACTGCTGAGCCGGTTCTTCGGGATCTGGCTGGAGGTGCGTCACGTCACGCTGCACGCGGCGGCGGCGGCCTACGGGATCCTGCCGCTGCGCGATGCAGGCGAGCTGCGCCCGGCGGATCTCGAGTGGGCCGCGGTGGGGATCCTCGTGATCGGGTTCTTCAACTTCGCGGTCTCGGCCTGGCTGGCGCTGCTGACGGCGGCGCGGGCACGGGACCTGACGAAGGGGGACCGGTCTGAGCTGTGGCGAGCGCTGCGGAAGGCGTTCGCAACCCAACCGTCGAGGTTCTTCTGGCTGCCGGCGAAGGAGCGGAGGCCGTTTGAGATGCCGGCGAACTGAAAACTGCGTGAGGAGGAACCGAAACAGCGTGAGGAGGAACTGCGACCGCGGAGACTAGAAAAGGCTCATCTGGGCGATTGGGGCGAAGGTGTGGCGGTGGTGGCAACAGGGACCGTGATCGCGAATGCCCTGCTGATGTTCCTCGGTGCCGTATCCCATGTTGGTTTCCCAGCGATACAACGGATGCTTGAGCGCCAGGCGGCGCATGAGCTCATCGCGGACCTGCTTGGCGACGACGCCGGCGGCGGCGATGGAGGCGCAGTGTGCATCGCCGTCCACGAGCGCCTGATGCGGGTAACCCAGTTCGGGGAATGGGAGGCCGTCCACCAGGATCTGCCAGGCATCAAGGCCATGGAGCACGCGAGTGACGGCGCGACGCATGGCGATGGCGGTGGCGACGCGGATATTGAAGCGGTCGATCTCGCGGACGGAGGCGGCGGCCACGGCGATGCGAAGGGCGCGCTCGCGAATGCGCGGAATGAGTCGTTCGCGCTGGGCTGCGCTGAGCAGCTTGGAGTCGCGGAGGCCGGCGATGCGCTTGACGTTGGCGGGAAAGACGACCGCCGCCGCAACGACAGGTCCAGCGAGCGGACCGCGTCCCACTTCGTCGACGCCGATGAGGAGATGACCGACGGCCCAGCGGGCTTTCTCCTGGCGGAGTGTCGGTCGGGGCGTCGCGGTGCGTGGCATGGGCCGAACTATAAGACCGGAAAGAGGTGCGTGACTACGGGTGGCGGGTCGGAGAACGCCTCCGCCTTCCGTTCGAGTGCCGCATCGGCACCGGTCTGGCGGCTGTCGTGCTGGCGCAGGTGCTCGTCCCACGAGGGCACGGTGAAGGTCTCGATGAAGCGGCGCCCCGATTCTCCATGGCGGTAGAGATCCCAACCGATGGCGCCGGTGCGGAGGCGCGAGAGGCGCACCGCCTCCATCGCGGCGAGAAAGCCGGCCTCCCGATCCTCGCTTACGATGTAGAGGGTGCTGACCAGGATCGGGCCGGCGTCGGGATCGGGCCGGAAGGCGAGCGCCGGAGCCCGCCAGTGCCGGGAGACGTCGCTATCGAGGCCCTTGGTGTCGAGCAGGGCCCCGAAGCGGGGCCCACGCCGAGCCCGACTCGACCGCGGGAGCTGGAGCGGTCAAGCCAGGTACAGGCTCACGCGCGCGTGCTGTGCGTTGCTGCCTCGAGGGCCTGGACCAGGGAGTCCTCGTCCCATGAACCGTCGAAGCGCTTGCCGTTGATGAAGAATGTGGGCGTACCGTTCACTCCGCTCCGCACGCCGCTCATGAAATCCTCGCGCACGCGCTCCTCGAACGTCCCGGCCGCGAGATCAGCGAGCACCTTCGCCGCATCGGCCCCAGCCTTCGTTGCGAGCTTGCCCAATGCAGCATCGCCGAGATCCTGCTGGTGCTCGAAGATGAGGTCGTGCATGTGCCAGAATGCGGTGGCACCGCCGTGTTCTCCCACCGCCTCGGCAGCCTCGGCGGCATGCAAGGCGTCGGGGTGGATCTCGGTGAGCGGGAAGTTGCGGAAGATGAATCGCAGCCGGTTGCCCAGCCGCTTCTGCACCTGCTTGATGATGGGATGCGCCCGGCCGCAGTGCGGGCACTGGTAGTCGCCGTACTCGACGAGGGTGACGGGCGCATCGGGACTTCCCTGCGCGTGATCGCGGTCGCTCACCGGAGGTGACAGATGGCCGCCGCTCATGCCCGGGCTCCAGACGCGGAATGCGGGAGGGCCTCGAGAGCCTCGAGGATGCCATCGGCGCCAGGATTGACCCCGACCGGCGATACATAGCTCCAGCGAATGATTCCCTCGGCGTCGATGACGAAGAGGGCCCGCTCGGTGAAGCCGTCGTGCCCGCGATACACGCCGTAGCGCTTCGCGATGTCACCCTTTGGCTCGAAGTCGCTCAAGAGCGGAAACTTGAGGTGCCGCGCATCGGCGAAGGCGGCATGACACCAGACGCCGTCCACCGAAATGCCGAGCAACCTGGCGCCGTGCCGGCTGAACTCGGGCAGAATCTCGTTGTAGAGCGCCATCTGGTCACCGCAGACAGGGCTCCAGTCGGCGGGATAGAAGGCCAGGATGACGGGATTGCCGCGTAACGACTCCAGCGTCAGCAACTGATCGGGCGCTGATGGAAGCGCGAAATCGGGGGCCGGCGTGCCGGCGGGAAGGGGCGAGCTCATGGTGACTCCTGCCATCAGATGAAGGACGAACGCGCAGTGAGAGATTACGGGCGTGCAGCGTACATCTGCAATACCCCGAATGGGGGACTTGAGAGCTTGAATACACGAGGACGTGAGGACGTGAAGTAGATTCAGTCATGATAAGAACGGACTTCGGTTTTCGTTCGACGGCGGCCCAGGTCGTGGCTGGCATCGACCTGTCGGGCAAGCGAATCATCGTGACCGGGGGCGCATCGGGGATCGGGATCCCGACGGCGCAGGCGCTGGCGGGAGTGGGCGCTGAAGTAACGCTGGCGGTGCGTAACGTGGAGGCTGCCAGGCCGGTCGCCGAGGCGATGGCGACTGCGACAGGAGGCCCGCGAATACGAGTGGAGTTGCTGGATCTTGCCGACCTCGCGTCGGTGCAGGCGTTCGTATCCCGGTGGCGCGGGCCGCTCCATGTGCTGGTGAACAATGCCGGCGTGATGGCGCTGCCCGAGACGAATCATCTCACGGACTCGGGCCGGGATGTGCAGTTCGCCACCAATCACCTAGGCCACCTTGCGCTGGCGCTGGGGCTGCACCGGTCACTCGCCGAGGCGGGCGGGGCACGCATCGTGTCGGTGAGCTCGAGCGCGCACCAGCTATCTCCCGTGGTGTTCGACGACATCCACTTCGCGTTCCGGCCGTACGAGCCGATCCTGGCGTACGGACAGTCCAAGACGGCGAATATCCTCTTCGCTGTCGAGGCGACGGCGCGCTGGTCGGCCGATGGGATCACCGCCAACTCGCTCACGCCGGGCGCGATCCACACCAACCTGCAGCGCCATCGCGGTGGCATGTCGACGCCTCCGGAGTCGAGGAAGACAGTGGACGAGGGTGCCGCGACTTCGGTATTCGTCGCGACATCGCCGTTGCTGGAGGGAATCGGCGGCCGGTACTTCGTCGACTGCAATGAGGCGGCGCCGATCGCGCGTCGCTCCGGTACCACCGAGGGCGTCGCGCCCTACGCGCTCGACCGGTCAAATTCCGAACGTCTCTGGGAAGTTTCCCGCCAGCTGATCACCACCGGCACATAGAAAGGCAAGCAATGGATCCGCATTCCTTCCCCGGCTTCGACGTGCGTCAGGTCCCGACCAACGGGACGACACTGAACGTGCGGGTCGGGGGCGCAGGCCCGGCGGTCGCGCTCATCCACGGCTATGGCGAGACCGGTGACATGTGGGGGCTGCTCGCCGCTACCCTCAAGGACCGCTTCACGGTGATCGTACCGGATCTCCGGGGAATGGGGCTTTCGGCGCGGCCAGCGGGCGGCTACGACAAGAAGACCCAGGGCCATGACATTGCGGGAATGCTCGATGCGCTCGGCGTGCCACAGGCCGACCTGGTGACCCATGATATCGGTAACATGGTCGGCTACGCCTTTGCGGCGCAGTATCCGGAGCGGGTGAAGCGCTTCGTCATCATCGACGCACCGTTGCCGGGCATCGGCCCGTGGGACGAGATCGTGAAGAGTCATGCGCTCTGGCACTTCTCGTTCTGGGGGCCGGACGCAGAGCGGCTGGTGGCGGGCCGCGAGCGGATCTATCTCGACCGCTTCTGGAACGAGTTTTCGGCGAACCCGGCGAACTTTCCCGAGGCGTCCCGGGCGCACTTCGCGGCGCTCTATTCCCGCCCCGGAGCAATGCATGCGGGGTTCTCGCAGTTCCAGGCATTCGACCAGGACGCGATCGACAACAAGGCACTCGTCGCAGCGCGGGGGAAACTGACGATGCCGGTGCTGGCGGTGGGTGGCGAGAAGTCGTTCGGGCCCACCATGGCCGCCGTGATGCGCTTCGTGGCGACGGACGTGACGGAGGGCATCGTTCCAGATTCCGGGCACTGGATCATGGAGGAGAATCCGAAGGCGACGATCGCCCTGGTCACCGGGTTCCTCACGCCATGACACACCATGCATGGTATCGCGGGGTGATTGCCGCGCTCGCCAGCTTCGTGCTGACGTCGGCGGCAGGGGCACAAGGGGCGGCCGAGATCCGTCTCACGCCCGACCAGTTTGACCTTGCGAACGGCGGTGCCGGCGCGGGGACATCTGGCGTGGCGGGCATACGAACGATGGTACTCAAGGGTGACCCGACTGGTGCGGGGCTGTATACGATCCTGCTCTACGTTCCAGCGCGCACCAGAATCGCGGCGCACCGGCATCCCGACGACCGGGTGGCCACGGTGGTATCGGGCACCTGGTACTTCGGCTACGGCTCGTCCTTCGACGCGGCAGCGCTCAAGGCGCTGCCGGTCGGGAGCTACTACACGGAGCCAACCGATATCGATCACTTCGCGGAGACCAGGGACAGCGCGGTCCTGGTGCAGATCACCGGGGTGGGTCCGACCGGCACGACCTACGTGAAAGCCGAAGACGACCCGCGTTAGGTCACAGAACTACCGATATCCCCTGCTCATTTGGCGCGGCAGGTCAGCCGGGAGACCTTCATGCAGGATCTCACCGGACTTCCAGTGGTATACAGCGGAGACCCCCAGTCGTGAGTGAGGGGTCAGGGTTGAGGGTTCAGGGTTCAGGGTTGAGGGTTGAGGGTTGAGGGTTCCAGCGCAGACATCCGGAGAGTGCAATGGGCAAGGTCACCACGAAGGACGGGACGAAGATCTTCTACAAGGACTGGGGCAAGGGGCAGCCGGTGGTTTTCAGTCACGGCTGGCCGCTCAACGCCGATGCGTGGGACGACCAGATGATGTTCGTGGCCAACAACGGGTTCCGGGCGGTGGCGCACGACCGCCGCGGGCACGGCCGCTCGGGCCAGCCATGGAACGGCAACGACCTGGACACGTATGCCGATGACCTCGCCGAGGTGATCGAGAAGCTGAACCTGAAGAAGATCGTGCTGGTGGGTCACTCGACCGGCGGCGGCGAGGTGACGCGCTACATCGGCCGCCACGGCACCAAGCGGGTCTCGAAGGTGCTGCTGGTCGGCGCGATTCCGCCGATCATGCTGCAGTCGGAGGCGAACCCGGAGGGCCTGCCGCTGTCGGCGTTCGACGGCATCCGCGCCGGGGTGAGCGGCGACCGGTCGCAGTTCTACCGAGGACCTCAGCATGCGTTCTACGGCTACAATCGGCCGGGGGCCAAGATCTCCGAAGGGGTGCGCGAGGCGTTCTGGATGTGGTCGATGCAGGTGGGGCTCAGGGCGGCGTACGACTGCATCAAGGCCTTCTCCGAGACCGACCTCACCGAAGACCTCAAGAAGATCGACGTCCCGACGCTGTTCATCCACGGCGACGACGACCAGATCGTCCCGATCGACGACGCGTCACGGAAGGCCGTCAAGCTGGTGAAGGACGCGACGCTCAAGGTGTACCCGGGCGCGGCGCACGGCCTGACGACGACGGAGAAGGAGAAGTTCAACGCGGACCTACTCGAGTTCCTCAGGACGTGAAGACGTGAGGACGTGAACGGTGAACACCACGTGGGGCGGCTAAAGCCGCCCCTTTTTCCTTGCGTTGATGTCGTCCTGCACGATGCGATCGGTGAGCAGGTGTGCCTGCTCGGCGGCGATCATTCCGCGCTTGCTGTACCCCTCGAGCTTGTTGAGCTGAATCCAGGCCTCCCAGCGCGCCCCGACATGACGACGCATCGGCTCAATGAACCAGCCGAGCATGCCGTTGAGGAGGCGATGAATGACAATGCCCCCTCCCATGCCGAGACTCAATACTGCCTCGGCGCTCCAGCCCTCGGGAATGAGATGCGGGGCAAGCCAGAGGACGACGCCTGCCGTGACCACACCGAGTGCACCGCCGAAGGGAAGGTTCTTGAGGGTGCTGGCGCCGGCCTGGGTGACCCAGTTGAAGGCAGCTTTCACGGTGCGACCGATGGGTGCGGTGTTCTTCAGCGCCATACGGGCCTCCGGCGAAGTACCTCGATGAAAATGCCGGCAACGAGAATGCCGGCGAGAACCAGGCGAGCGGGGCTGGCGTGGGCCTCGGGCGCGGAGGCACGCAGGGCGGAGAAGGTGGATTGAGTTGCGGGATCAGGGAGCCGGGCGGTGACGACGACGAACAGCGCGGTGGCGTAGACAGCGAGGCGGGTGAGGAGTGCGGCGATCTTCATGCGGGCCTCCGGGATGAAGTGGAGGCAAGGAAGGCATGGGCCGTGCCGAGGCCTGCAACAGCATGAGGAGGAACAGCGACAGCGTAAGGAGGAACTGCGACAGCGTGAGGAGCAAGGCCAGAACCGCCGCGAATGTCATCCCGGGGCGACGGCGAATTCCACTAGTGGGGACGAATTCCCCTGCGCCGACTGTCCAGGACAATCAAGAGAGCGAGGACCAGCAGGTAGAACGCGGTCATGGCGGCGGCATTGAGGAGCGCGCGCGCAAGGCCGAGCGTGTTCACGTCGATGAAGTAGTAGGGATAGGAGCCGACGAGGGGAGCACGGGCAAAGACGTACAGCAGGTACGCGACAGGATAGATGAGCATGGCGCCGACCGCGCCCCAGCCAACGGTACGAGGAGGAACTGCCAGCCACCAGAAGAGTGCCGTGAGGACCGGCATGACATAGTGCAGGGTGACGTCGACGAAATACTGGAGGCCCTGCGGATTCCAGAGGTGCCGGAGCAAGAAGAAATAGGTAATCCCGACCGTAATCATGCAGGCTGTGGCGCAGGTTACCACGACGGGCCGTCGGAAGAAGGCCCAGAAGGGCGCATTCGACCCGACGGCATGCGCCGTCAGCACGAGGGCAATGAAGGTGTTCGTGGTGACGGTGAAGAAGCCGAAGAAGATCGCCAGGCCGTGGCCGATGCCGTGCCCGGTCACCAGGCTGTTGCGGACGGTGAGGCCCATCTGGAGGATGAGCGCAGCCCACCCGATGACCGCGGCCACCACGGCCAGCTTACGATGCATCGTCGCCAATAAGCGGCAGCTCCATGTGCACGTCGGCGCGGACATACTCAACGCCCGGCGGCATTGGTGCGTGGCGAAAGCCGAGGGTCTCGTAGAGGTGGAGTGCCGGCGCGAGCTTCGAGCTGCTGTGGAGCATCAGCGTGTGCGCACCGGTGCTGCGGGCGAAGACGATGCACGCCTCACCCAGCAGCCGGCCCACCCCACGGCCCTGGGCCGACGGGCTCACCGCCATCTTGGCGAGCTCGAGCGTTCCCGGCTCGTGAGGCATGACGGCACAAGTACCGACAACCTCCTCACCAAGGAGGGCAAAGTAGATCATGCCCCCCGGGTCGATGATGGCAGCCCGGGGGTCGTTGAGAACGACGACGTCGGCCGGCTCCAGGACAAAAAATCGTTCGATCCACTCGCGGTTGAGGCGCGCGAAGTGGCCGGCGAGTTCGGGCTCGAACGGGACGATGCGAATGGCGTCCGTGCCCGCCGCCGGCACTTCGTGGTGCTGACTCAAGGCTTGGGTGATGCGCCTGGCTTTGCTCCGGCACCGGCCCCCGCAGGCGGCACTGCCCCGACCCTCTCGCTGTTACCAGCAGCAGCTCCCATGCTCTCCATGCGTGACTGCATCTCGGAGATGTTCTTGTCGAACACCTTCTGCTGGTCGGGAGTGAGGAAACCGCGATACGTGCCGAGCGTCTTCGTCCGCTGGGCACGCAGCTGCACCATCTGCGCCGAGTCAGGGCGCTGCCCTGATTCCATCTGTGCACGCATCTTGTCCCTCATGGGCTGGTTCGATGCGTACAGCGAATCGACCTGCTTTTGCTGCGCGGGCGTGAGGGTGATTCCGTTGAAAATGCCGGCGCCGGACTGGGGTGGCCCACCCATGCGTTGCTGGGCAGCGGCAGGAAGTGCAGTAGTGAGCAGTGCGATGACTGCAATGATGGAACGCTTCATGATCCTTCTCCGTTACAACGTGGTGGGACGATACCTGCAATTACGACATCAACTGCACAGGGAATCTACTGCAGCGAGGCAGGCGGCGAGCGCGGACCTACTGCATGCGGGGAATTACGATTGCGGCGGTGACGATGCAGGTAACCGAAAGCACGATGAGTGCCCACGCGATGCGCCTATGCCTCTGGCTCACGAGCATGGCGCCCAGCAGCAGGACCGTGGCCAGGGCATTGGCGACGGGTACCATTGCAGGTCGGCCGGGCGAACGCGCGGCAATGAGGACGGCACTGGCGAGCAACCAGGCCTGGAGTGCCAGCAGCGCCGAAATGGCAAGCGTGAGCAGGCGGGGGCGCGCAGCTTGAGTTACCATGTCCATGAATGAGCAGCGAAGCAGGCAACATTGCAAGAGGCGCGGAGGAGCACCATGACCAGACCCCCACTACCGCCATTTGACCGTGAAAGCGCCACCATCAAGGTGCGAAAGGCGGAGGATGCCTGGAACGGCCGCGACCCGGTGCGGGTGTCGGAGGCCTACACGATCGACAGCCGTTGGCGGAACCGCTCCGAGTTCCCGCGCGGCCGGGCGGAGATCGTGCAGTTCCTCGAGCGGAAGTGGGCGAAGGAGCAGGAGTACCGGCTGATCAAGGAGCTGTGGGCCTTCACGGACAACCGGATCGCGGTGCGGTTCGTCTACGAGTGGCATGATGCGTCGGGTCAGTGGTTCCGGTCGCACGGGAACGAGAACTGGCAGTTCGACGCGGACGGCTACATGGCGGAGCGGCACGCGAGCATCAACGATGTGGCAATCACGGAATCGGGGCGGCTGTTCCGCTGGCCGCAAGGAATCCGGCCGGCGGACCACCCTGGGCTAATCGACCTGGGGCTCTAGCGTGCACCGGGACCGGGACATACCTGTTCAGTGTCCCCGGCATCACCCTGGGAGGTTCCCATGCGCGTGACACACAAGCTCGCCGTCCTGGCAGTGCTGGTTGCCGGCACGGCCACCTGCTCTGATCCCGATCCGGCGGATTCTGGGGCGCCCTCCTCGGCGACGTCGATCCTGATCACCGACACCCCGTTTCCCTACGACCTGGTAGCGCGCGCAGACCTGTTCATCGTGCGGGTGACGGTGGGGACGGATTCGGGCAGCACGGGATCGGCGTGCACCGGGGCAGTTGAGGTGGCGGCGCCAAACCGGACCATCGACCTGCTCGCATTGCAGCACGGCACCACTGCCCTGCTCGACACCATCAAGCTGCCGGCCGGCGACTACCGGGCGGTGTGCGTCACCATCAACACCGACCTGTCGAGCCTGACGCTCCGGGACGGACGGACGCTCACCGGCACGAGCTCGCCGGGAATCGACTGGTCAGGTGCGGGCGAGCGGATCCTCAAGTCGAACGTTCCCGAACCGATTGCGATCGCCGACAGCGGCGGCAACATCCTGATTCACTTCGACGTGGGACGGAGCTTCATACCGCTGCAGGACGTCGAGCCACCGCGGACTGACAGTGGTTTCGCGTTCATCGCGACGGTGGAAGCCTTCGACCCATCCAGGACGGGCTCGATCAGCGGGACGCTTCGGGCGACGAGTGGGATGGGCGCGCCAATCGCGAACGCATCGATTCGCGCGCTGGTGGGAAACCCCGACAATGCCGAGGGTACGTGGTTCGTCGCGGGCACCGGGACGACCGACGCTGCCGGCAACTTCACGCTCGCCTACCTGTCGCCGAGCACCCGGTGGGCCAGCGCCGGCTGGGCATACATCCTGGCGGCGGATGCCCCGACGGGAATGGGGCTCGGTCCCGTCAGGGTGAAGAACGTGGACGTGACGGTGAACCGATACACCGAACTCGGCGTGCTTGTCGCGCCGGAAGCAGCGCCCTAGTTGGTGCCATCGGTCCAGCTTCCGCCGAGCGCCTTGTAGAGCTGCACTACGGAAACCAGCTGCAGCTGTCGCGTCTGGGCCTGCTGCAGCTCGGCCGCGAACAGTGTGCGGTCGGCATCGAGCAGGTCGAGATAGCTCGAAAGTCCCGACTGGTAGCGCATATCGGCCAGCACACGCGCCCGCGTGAGTGCCGCGACCTGCAGGTCGAGCGCCGCCGCCTGGTCGCGTGACGTGCGGACACCCACCAAAGCATCGCCTACCTCACGCAATGCCACCAGCACCGTCTGCTCATAGGCCGCGCGTGACTGGTCGGCGCGAGCCTGCGCCGCACGCTGCTCGTTGACGAGCCGGCCACCGGTGAAGAGCGGAATCGAGATCCCACCCTGCAGCAGGTAGATCTCCGAGGTGCTCCGGAAGAGATCGGCGGTGTTGGTGGCCTGGGTACCGTAGGACCCGGTGACCAGGAACTGGGGAAGGCGGTTCGCCGTGGCCACGCCAATGCGCGCGGTGGCCGCCGCGAGCTCCCGATCAGCCTTCATGACATCGGGGCGCTGGGACACGAGCGACGACGGGAGCGAGTCGGGCACCTCGAGCCCACGCACCGTCTCGACGAGCGGCAGGCCGCGGGGAATTACGCCCGGGCCCTCGCCCAGGAGCACGCGGAGCTGGTTTTCCTTCTGTGACACGGCGCGGGTGTACGCGGCCACCGCCGCCGCCGGCCCCGCCACCTCGGCCTCGAACTGACGGACATCCAGCTCGGAAATCAGGCCCTGGCTGAACCGGCGCCTCGCGATGCGCAGCGTTTCCCGCCGGCTCTCGAGGGTGCGCATCGAGATCGCGAGTTGATCATCGAGGGCGCGGAGGTCCACATAGGCAGCCGCGACGTCGGACACGACCGTCAGCACGACGGCACGCTCCCCTTCCTTCTGTGCCGCCGCGTCGAAGTTCGCCGCCTGGACGGACCGGCGAATGCCGCCCCAGAAGTCGATTTCCCACTGCATGTCACCCGTTACGCGAAGTGCGTCGTAGGTCTGGGTGCCGAGCGAGCCGAAGACGACCTGGTTGGTGCTGGCTGCGCCATTGGCGGCGAGCTGCGGAAAGAGCGGCCCCTTCGCGGCACCGGCGAGGGCGCGCGCCTCCCGCACCCGCGCCGTGGCCAGCACGACGTCGCGGTTCTGGACGACGGCGTGCCGGACCAGCTGCACCAGCACGGTATCCTGCAGCAGGTTGAGCCAGGCCACATCCTCGCCGGTGCCGGAGCGCATGGCGAGTGACGGCTTCTTCTGGTCGGCAGCACCAGGGAGCAGGCTGTCGCGGACGCGGACGACGGTATCGAGCTTCGCCTGCACACTGTCGGGCGTACGGATGGTGACCAGCGGCGTCTCGGGCGCCACGACCGGCGGCCGCTCGTAGGACGGACCGACGGCGCATGACTGCACCAGGAGCATGAGGAACAGGGCGAGAATCGACTTACGCATGCACATCTCCCTGGTGCGCCGTCGTGATGATCGGATCGGCGGCCTTGCTGCGGCGCTCCACAAGCTTCTGGATCGTCACGTAGAACACCGGGGTGAGGATCAGGCCGAAGAAGGTGACGCCAAGCATGCCGGAGAACACCGCCACGCCCATGGCGTGACGCATCTCCGCGCCGGCACCCCTCGAGATGACCAGCGGGACCACGCCCATGATGAAGGCGAACGAGGTCATGAGGATCGGGCGGAGCCGGAGGCGGCAGGCCTCGAGTGCCGCGTCGACGGCGGTGGCACCCTTCATCTGCGCTTCTCGCGCGAACTCCACGATGAGGATGGCGTTCTTGCAGGCGAGGCCCACGAGCACCACCAGGCCGACCTGGGTGAAGACGTTGGTGTCACCCTTGGTGAGCCACACGCCGATGAGCGCGCAGAGAATGCACATCGGCACGATGAGGATGACCGCGAGCGGCATGCTCCAGCTCTCGTACTGCGCTGCGAGCACGAGGAAGGCCAGCAGCACACAGAGCGGGAAGATGAGCACCGCGGTATTGCCGGCCAGGATTTCCTGGTAGGTGAGCTCGGTCCACTCGTAGCCGAAGCCGTTCGGGCAGCGTCTCCTGCAGGATCTTCTCCATGATGGCCCGGGCCTCACCCGAGCTCACCCCGGGCGCCGCACCGCCGTTGATGTCGGCCGATGGATAGGCGTTGTACCGGAGCACACGGTCAGGCCCGTAGGTCTCCTTCACCTGCACGATCGCGCCGAGCGGGACCATCTCCCCTGCGGCGTTGCGCACCTTGAGGAGCTTGATGCCCTCGGCGGTGGAGCGGAACGGCGCGTCGGCCTGGGCAATGACCTGGTAGGTGCGGCCGAACTTGTTGAAGTCGTTGATGTACAGCGACCCCAGGAAGATCTGCATCGTCTGGAAGACGTCGGTGAGGCGGATGCCCTGCTGCTTCACCTTGTCGCGGTCGACATCGACGACGAGCTGCGGCACGTTGATCTGGAAGCCGCTGAAGATCCCGGCCAGCTTCGGGTTCTGGTACGCCTTGCCGATGGCGGCCTGGGTGGCCTTGTAGAGCTCTTCCTCACCGAGCCCGGCCCGGTCCTCGATTTCCACCTTGAACCCGCCGAGTGCACCGATGCCGGCCACCGGGGGCGGCGGGAAGACGGCGACGAAGGCACCCTGAATGCCGCTGAACTTGGCATTGAGGGCGCCGGCCAGCGCCATGCCCGACAGGTCCTTTCGCTTCCGCTCCTCGAAGGGCTTGAGCGGGAAGAACACGATGCCACCGTTCGACGCGTTCACGAAGCCGTTGATGGAGAGGCCGGTGAAGGCGACCGCGGCCTGCACGCCTTCCTGCTCCAGGCCGATGCGCGCCATCTCGTGGATCACGGCGTCGGTGCGATCCAGGGTTGCGGCATCGGGGAGCTGGGCGAAGGCGATGAGATACTGCTTGTCCTGGGTCGGCACGAAGCCGTCAGGCACCGCCCGGAACATGAGGACGGTGGCGACGAGCAGCAGCGCGTAGACGCCGAGCGCCAGCGGTGAGCGGGCGATGGCGCCCTTCACCACGTTCCGGTACCGCTCGGAGCCGCGCTTGAAGACCCGGTTGAAGGGCCGGAAGATCCAGCCGAACAAGCGATCGATGATCACGGTGAGCCGGTCGGGTGGCGCGCCGTGGGGCTTGAGCAGGATCGCGGCGAGCGCCGGTGACAGCGTCAGCGAGTTGAACGCCGAGATGAGCGTGGAGAAGGCGATCGTCAGGGCGAACTGGCGATAGAACTGGCCGGTGAGGCCGCTGATGAAGGCAATGGGAACGAACACCGCGCAGAGCACCAGCGCGATGGCGATGATCGGCCCGCTGACCTCGTCCATGGCGGTGTGCGCCGCCTCGAGCGGCGACAAGCCATCCTCGATGTTCCGCTCCACGTTCTCGACGACGACGATGGCGTCGTCCACCACGATGCCGATGGCCAGCACCAGCCCGAAGAGCGACAGCGTATTGATGGAGAACCCGAACATCTTCAGCACGGCGAAGGTGCCGACGATCGAGATCGGCACCGCGACCAGCGGGATGATCGACGCGCGCCAGGTCTGGAGGAAGAGCACCACGACGATGACGACGAGCAGCGTGGCCTCGAAGAGCGTCTTGATGACCTCGTTGATCGACTCGCTGCACGAACTTGGTCGGGATCGTAGACCACGCTGAAGTCGACGCCCTCGGGAATCGTCTTCTTGATCTCCGCCATGGTGGCGCGCACGTCGGTGGAGAGCTGGAGGGCATTCGACCCCGGCGCCTGGAAGATGCCGATGCCGACGGCGGGCTTGTTGTCGAGGCTCGACCGGAGCGAGTAGCTGCCGGCCGCGAGCTCGATGCGGGCCACGTCCTTGAGCCGGGTGAGCTCGCCATTCTTGCCGGTCTTGAGGACGATCTGGCCGAACTCCTCCTCGTTGGTGAGGCGGCCGCGCGCGTTGACGCTCAGCTGGTAGGCGATCTTGTCGGGCATGGGCGACCCGCCCACGACACCGGCCGCGACCTGGACGTTCTGCTCGCGGATGGCAGCGACGACGTCGCCGGCGGTGAGGCCGCGGGACGCGATCTGCTGCGGGTCGAGCCAGATGCGCATGGCGTAGTCGCCGCCGCCGAAGACGTTGATCTGTCCCACGCCGGGAATGCGGGCCAGGCGATCCTTGACCTGGAGCACGGCGTAGTTGCGCAGGTACAGCTCGTCATAGCGCCCGTCGGGCGACACGATGTGCACCACCATCGTGAGGTTGGGCGAGCTCTTGACGGTGCTGACGCCGATCTGCCGCACTTCCTCGGGAAGCCGGGGCAGCGCCTGGCTGACGCGGTTCTGCACCTGCACCTGCGCCAGGTCGACGTCGGTGCCGATCTTGAAGGTGACGGTGAGGTTGAGCAGGCCGTCGGCGGTGGCCTGCGACGACATGTACAGCATGTTGTCGACGCCGTTCACCACTTCCTCGAGCGGCGTGGCCACGGTCTCGGCGATGACCCTCGGATTGGCGCCGGGATAGATGGCCGTCACGACCACCGACGGCGGGACCACGTCGGGATACTCCGAGATCGGGAGCGAGCGCATCGAGATGATGCCCGCGAGCAGGATCACGATGGACAGCACGGCCGCGAAGATCGGCCGATCGATGAAGAACCTCGAGAACTTCATTACGAGCCTCGCTGCGCAGTCTGCCCGGAGTCGGACGGTTCCATGGTGGTGATGGTCGCGTTGACCTTCATCCCGGGCCTGATGCGCTGCAGGCCGTTGATGACGACCTCGTCGCCGGGAACGATGCCCTTCCGGATGACGCGGAGGCCATCGACGATGCGGCCGAGCTCGACGCTGCGGTAGTCGACGGTGCTGTCGGCCTTGAGCACGTAGACGAACTTGCGATCCTGGTCGGTGCCGATGGCGCCATCCTGCACCAGCACCGCGTCGAACTTGCCGCTACCCAGCAACTGGATGCGGGCAAAGAGCCCGGGGGTGAAGAAGCGATCCTTGTTGCTGAACACGGCGCGGGCCCGGATGGTGCCGGTGTTCGGGTTGAGCTGGTTGTCGACGAAGTCGACGTACCCGGTGTGCGGGAAGCCGGTCTCGTTGGCGAGGCCCATGCGCACCGGGTTCTTCACGTTGCGCGAGCTGCCACGGGTGCCGTCACGGGCCAGCTGGTTGTAGCGCAGGTATGCCTGCTCGTCGCCCTCGAAATAGACGTAGACGGGGTCGAGCGAGACGATGGTGGTGAGCAGCGTTGGCGTGGGTGCCCCGCCCTGCACCACGTTGCCGGCGGTGACCTCGGCGCGGCTGATGCGGCCGCTGATCGGCGCGCGCACCAGGGTCCAGTCGAGGTTGAGCTTCGCGGTGCGCACCGCGGCCTCAGCGCCCTGCATGGCGGCATCGGCCTCCGCGGTGCCGCTGACGCGCGCATCGTACTCCTCGCGGGACACGGCGTTCTCGGCAATGAGGGCCTGGGCGTGGTCGGCCACGCTGTGGGCCAGCTGCGCCTGCGACTTCGCGCGCGTCAGCTCGGCCTGGGCGCGATCGAGGGCGTCCTTGTACGTCCGCTGGTCGATGACGAAGAGCACGTCACCCTGGCGCACTTCCTTCCCCTCGGTGAACGCCACCTTCTCGATGAAGCCGGAGACGCGGGGCCGTACCTCGACATAGTCCACCGCCTCGATGCGGCCGGTGAACTCATCCCATTCATTCACGGTGCGCCCGATGGCGGGGGCCGCGGTGACGGCTGGCGGTGGCGGCGCCGACGGCGCCGGCGGGCTGCACGCTGCCAGCAGGAACGCAACTGCTGCCGCGCTGGCCGCGCGTTGATTGAAGCCCTGCATGAAAAACCTCAGCTCGAAGGGTTGGGAGGTGGAGCGAATGGCAGAACCGCGCGATCCACGACCTCGAGGATCGTGCGGCGAAGCTGGTCGCGACTGACGGGCGCGCTATCGTAGCAGGCAAAGCGGTGCTGGTTGGCCGCGATGCCGATCATGGCCGGCGCAATGGTGCGGGTGACGCAGTTCACGTCCATTGCGCGGAACTCGCCCGCCTCCATGCCGGCCTCGAGGATGGCCGTGAGGACGTTGCGGGAGCGGCAGCAGGTCTGCTGGAACTGGAGGCGACCGGAGTCGGGAAACTGGGGCGCCTCGACCTGGCTCACGAGCATGAAATCGAGCTGGCCGGGCTCCCAGAGATGATCCCAGAAGCGACCGACGATGGTGTGGAGGAGCTCGAGGTAGGTGCCCTTGTGGGCCACGAGAAGCGACTCGACCTCGGCCTGGAAGCGAAGAAACCGATCGGCGATGACGGCCTCAAAGAGGTCGTTCTTGGTGCCGAAGTGATGGCAGATCGTTCCGGCGCTGACCTTGATGGCACGGGCGACGTCGTTGAGGGTCGCGCGCTCGTAGCCGAGCTTGCCGAAAACGAAAAAGGCGGCGTCGAGGATCTCGCGCCTGCGGAGGTCGCCGCGGGACTGGCTGGCGGCTTCTTCGAGGATCGGGTGAGGCAGTGCTGCTGAAGCTGAATCCATGCTCAGGCTGTAACGACCGTGTAACTGTATTCCCCAAGTGACTTAGGGGCGAATATTGAACGGTCGTTCAAGTAAGTCAAGGCGGGGATGGCGGGGAGGGCGGGGAGGGCGGGTGGCCGTCAGGCCTCGTCCTTTACGCCAAGCAGGGGCAAGGCAAGGAGGACGGCGACCGCAGCATGTAGTACCGCCGCCGGCCAGAGGAGTATCCCACCCAGGTGCCATCGAACGCCGAGCCAGGTGAGATACCCCGCGAGCCCCGCATTGTAGAGCAGCATGGCACGGAGGGCGGGCGCGCCGGTGACGCGATCGCGGTCGGGCCAGACCGCCAAGGCGAGCGCGATGAGCGCCACGCCGAAGCAGCGGGCCACGACGGGCCCGGCGGGCGGGAGGTCGGCACCGAGCAAGGCGCGGGCGACGAACAGGGGCACCGCGATGAGTGCCAGACCGGTGACGGCCTCCACCCCGGCGGAAAAGGCAATGACCTTCTCGGTGCGAGTCACCAGGATGACCTATGCGCCGGGGGGCGTGTAGGCGATGGCCTTCTTGGTGGCAGCGTCGAGTTCCTCGGGTGAGATGAGCAGGGTGGAATGGAGGTGGACGGCGCCGCTCGCGTTCACGACAAGGCTGGTCGCTGCCGCCGTGGCGGTGTCGGGGAACTCGGCGATGCCGATGACGTCATCGGTTCCGAGCGCGAAATGAAAGGAGTGGAGCTTCCCGCCCGCCTTCTCGAGCATCGCCTTGACTGCATCGCGGCGCTTGGTGCCGCCATCCATGAGCAGGCCCTTGGCACCATCGGCGGCGTATGACGCCCGCCACAAGTACATCGGCATGACCGATCCTCTACTGGGGGAAGGGTCAACGTACGGGCCGGAAAGGCGATTGGTAAGAGGCGTTAGGCGTCAGGCGTCAGGCGTCAGGCGTCAGGACGCTTTGCTTCCTAGTGCATGTGCTTCTGGCCCGGAGCCCAGGGGTCATTGGTCATGACGTTGACATGAACCATCCAGCCAAATGACTGGGCCCTGAAGCGACCGCCGGCCTGGGCGCACGCCTCTTCCGTGGTGATGCTGCCGCGGGGGCCGAACTTCGCATTGCGACCGACGAAATCGGCGGACTGGCGCGCGTCAGCGCCCTTCGGCATGCAGATGTTGGTGTGCAGGTGCCACTGCACCAGGCCGAGCGGAACGCGGGCGTCGAGTTCATCGAGCGTGGCGCTGGCGGGGACGGTGTACATGACGCCGATGAGCTGAAGCTGTCCGCCTGCGGTGCGCTGGTACAGCAGCGAGGTGGGGAGCGCCGGGTTCCACTCGGTGCGTGCCTTGAGCCCATTGGCGATGCTGGTGTAGTGGAGCACCTTCCCCTGCTTCATCTTCTCCATTCGCACCTTGTAGCCGTCGTGCTCCGCTGCCTCGACCGACTGGTAGCGGCTCACCGCCTGGCGCGCGACGCGCACGAGACTGTCGCCGCGGGCAGAATCGGCGGCGGTGGGAGTGCGCGCGGGCGAGACGCGCATGTGGGGCGAGGCGTCGTGCCCGTCCGCTGCAGGCCCGGCTTCGTGCATGTGCTGCTGGGCGGGCAGGCTGGTGGCACTGGCCAGCAGGGCCATGATCAGGGCAGTCGGGGCGCGCATCTGGTTGTCTCCAAGTGAGTTGCCAGGAAGACGCCCGGAAGGCCCCGTTGTTAGGTCGTGGCTTGCAACCTGGGGCGGTGACGGGCTGTATTTGTGATACACCCAACGTGTGGAGGAACTCGTGCAATACGTCGATGGTTTCGTGATGGCGGTGCCGCGGCGCAAGCTCAAGGACTACAAGAAGCTGGCGCAGAAGGCGGGGAAGATCTGGCTGGAGTACGGCGCGCTCCAGTACCGGGAGTGCGTGGGCGAGAACCTCAAGGTGAACTTCGGGATTCCCTTCCCCAAGCTGATCAAGCAGAAGCCGAACGAGGTGGTGGTGTTCTCCTGGATCACGTACAAGTCGAAGAGCCAGCGCAACCGGATCATGAAGAAGGTCATGGAAGACCCGCGGCTGGCGGAGATGATGGATCCCGCCGACATGCCGTTCGACCCGAAGCGGATGGCATACGGCGGCTTCACGACCATGGTGTCGTACTAGCGGGGCGGTAAACGGGTGCATTCCTGGTGACATCCTGAGGGCAATGAACGTCACCACCCCTCCCCGCGACCTGGCCCCCATGATCGAGGCGGCCACTGGGGGCGACAGCGAGTCGCTCGCCGCCCTCATTGCCGTGCTCCAGGCGCGGGTGTACCGGTGGGCCCTCGGCTTTACCGCGGACCCGGACGAAGCGGACGACGTGGCGCAGGACAGCTTCGTGCTGATGTACCAGCGGCTGCACCAGTACGGCGGGGCATCGTCGTTCGACGGATGGCTGTACCAGATCACGCGCCGAGTGGCCAACCAGCGACAGCGCACCGGGCGGCGGCGTGCGCGGCTCGCGGCGCTGCATGAATCGCGACGCGAGCTGCTGGCCTACCTCACCGACCCGGGCGCGCGGGTCGATCGCGAGCGACTGGTGGAGCTGGTGCTCGCAAGTCTCGACATCCTTCCACCACGACAGCGGGAGATGTTCGACCTGGTGGACCTGCAGGGGTACACACCGGCCGAGGTGGCCGAGCTCACCGGCGCCAATCCATCGACCATCAGGGGTAACCTGTTCAAGGCACGGGCTGCGGTGCGCGCCGCGCTGCTCCCGCCGCTGCCTGCTGTGGAGGGCAGATGAGCTCCTGCCAGGAGGTGCGCGCCGCGGTGCTGATGCGCGAACCCGGCGCGCTTGAATCCGACGCGACGATCGCGGACCACGTGAAGGGCTGCCCCCGTTGCGCCGAAGACGTCGCAGCGGTGAGGACGGCGACGACCGCGACGGCGGAGCTGTTCGATGGGTGGTCACCGCTCTCCGAACCGATGGCACTGGCGGAGACGACGATGGCCCGGGCGACAGCGTGGCGCGAACGACGATCGCGGCAATGGCGCGGCCGCTGGGTTGCTGTGTGCGCCGTCGCCATCGCCGCCTGGGTGGTGGCGACGTCGGAGCGGACCGCGCCCATCAGGGCTGCACTCGGGTTTCCGGACGCGCCCTACACAACGACGGTGTTGCTGCAGTGTGTGTCCCCGGAAGCGGCGGCGGAGGTGGCGACACCGCATCTCCGGTCGCGCGGCAGCGAGGCCAGGGCGGGAAGCCCGGGTGTGCCTTCGGTGACGCTGCGTGGCGCGCGGGATGAAGTGGCGCAGGCGGAGATCGCCATCGCGCTGATTGACGGGAAGCTGGGGCCGCCGCCGATGCACTGCGCGCGGTAAACGACGCAGCGGGTCGGGGCATCATGGTCGTGAATGTTCACCTTCACGACGGAGCGCCAGGTGGTTTCCCGACTTTCCCTCAGTTGCATGAGCCTCTGCATGACACTCGCCGGCAGTGGCATCCTTGCGGCGCAGGCCGCACCCAAGGAGGACCCACGGGTGCCGCCCGAGGTCCAGACACAGAGCGGCGACTATGCGACGGCGCGCGCAAAGTTCACGACTCACCTCGTGAAGCGCGGGCCGGCTCCGCAGAAGCCACCGACGCTGGAGTTGAACGCCAGCGCCGATAGCGTCGCGTTTCCCTCGGGCGCGGGCACCCTGCGCGCGTGGATATCGAAACCAGTCGCCGCAGCGGGTGCGCGACCTGCGGTGCTGTTCCTGCATGGCGGGTTTGCGTTCGGCCCGGAAGACTGGGAGATGACGTGGCCATATCGTGCGGCAGGATTCATCGTGATGACGCCGATGCTCAGGGGCGAGAATGGCCTCCCCGGCGACTTCACGCTGTTCTACGACGAAGTGACCGACGTGCTCGCCGCGGCGGAATTCCTCGCGACACAGCCCGGCGTCGATCCGCAGCGAATTTTCCTGGCGGGGCACAGCGTGGGTGGCACCATGGCACTGCTCGCCGGGATGACGACATCGCGATTCCGCGCGATCGCCTCGTTCTCGGCGTCGCCGGACCAGGTGATCTATGCGCGCCTGGGTATTCCGCAGTCGATCATTCCCTTCGACACGACCGACGCGCGGGAGTTCCAGATGCGCTCCCCGCTGGCATACCCCACGAGCCTCAAGTCACCCACGCGGTTGTATTACGGGACGCGGGAACTGCACTGGGACCTGACGACGCGCGCGCTGTTGGAGCTGGCGCGCGCCAAGGGACTGGACGTCAACGCGGAGCAGGTGGAGGGAGGACATGAATCATCGGTGCCGGAGGCGATGAACCGGAGCATCCGGTTCTTCCAGCAGCGTGGGGCGGGCGTACCTGTCCGGTAACAGGCCTTGGGCAGAACGGGCGGGGCTGTTTATACTGTCTCCATGAGCTCCGGTTCCCGATGCGTCGGCTGATACACGGCTTCCTTGGCGCGGCACTCGCCGCGCTCCTCGGCGCAGCACATGGTCATGTGCTGCCGCTGGAGCAGGTCGCTGGCGTACCTGTCGCCAGTGCACTTGCTCCCGGTGCTCGTCATGCCAGCGAAATCCGGGTAGCCAGCGAGCGCACCCTCAGGGCCCCACTGGAAAAGGCTGCACGGACGCGGCGCCCATCTACCTCGTCCGGTTCAGGTGTGTTGCCGGCCCCAGTTCCGGCCGGCGCCGTCAGTGCACCGGTCGTCTTCTTCATCCGCGGCAGCAGCGCGGTGGTCTCGCTTCCCAGTGAATGCGGCCACTGCACGCGGGCGCCGCGTCCGCCACCGATCAGCTAGACCCTCCACCACAACCTGAGCAGTACCTCGTTCCCGTTGCCGAGAGGCGCGGGGCGACCGGTGCGTGGCGCTTGCCATGCCCCGGCTTCCATTGGCCATCTGGCCATCACCGCGGCTCGAAGGCCGGGGAGCACCATTGCATGACGACGACCTCACAACCCCGGCCGGTGCGACCACCCCGGGACATAGTTCCTTCGGCGGCTGCTGCGCCCCGGGTGCGCATCCAGCCGCAGATGGACGAACGATTCGCCACCACCTGGAAGGCCGACCTGGCTGCGGGACTGGTGGTGTTCCTGGTGGCGCTGCCGCTGTGCCTCGGCGTGGCGCTCGCCTCCGGGGCGCCGCTCGCGTCAGGGCTCATCTCGGGGATCATCGGCGGCCTGGTCGTGGCGCTGATCAGCGGTTCACAACTGATGGTGAGCGGACCCGCGGCCGGCCTCACCGCGATCGTGGCATCGGCACTCGCCACGCTGGGATCGTGGGAGGCATTCCTCGTGGCGGTGGTGGTGGCGGGCGTGCTGCAGCTCGGCCTGGGTGCGATCCGTGCCGGCATCATCGGGTACTTCTTCCCGACGTCGGTGATCAAGGGGATGCTCGCGGCGATCGGGATCATCCTCATCATGAAGCAACTGCCGTACGCGCTGGGCCAGACGGCGACGGCCTCGGCGTTCAGTGAAGGTGAGGAGGGGGTGCCCTTCGGGGTGGTCCGATCGGCACTCGCCGCGCTGACGCCGGCGGTGCTGTTCATCTCGGTGGCGTCCATCGGGCTGCTCGCGCTGTGGGACAAGACACGGCTCAAGAAGCTGAAGGCGCTGCCGGGCCCCCTCGCGGTGGTGCTCTTCGGCACGGCGGTGAACGAGCTGCTGCGCGCCACCGGCTCACCGCTGGCACTCAACCCCGACCAGCTGGTGACGCTGCCGTTCACCAGCGGCGGACCTCGCGAACTGTTCGGGGCGCTCTCGTTTCCCGACTGGTCGGTGCTGTCGAGCAAGGCGGTGTGGACCGTGGCGATCACCATCGCCCTGGTGGCCAGCCTGGAGACGCTGCTCAGTCTCGAGGCGACGGACAAGCTCGACCCGTACAAGCGGGAGGCACCGGCCAATCGCGAACTGGTGGCGCAGGGCGTCGGCAACATCCTGGCGGGGCTCGTGGGCGGGCTGCCGATCACCGGCGTCATCGTACGCAGCTCTGCCAACATCGATGCGGGGGGGCGCACGCGCTTCTCCGCATTCTCGCACGGCGTGCTGCTGCTGGTGGCGGTGGCCACGATCCCGGCGCTGCTCAACCGGATCCCGCTTTCCGCGCTGGCCGCGATCCTGATCTACACCGGCTTCAAGCTGGCCCACCCGCGGCAGCTCCGCACGGCGTGGCGGATCGGGCTGGACCACTTCATCCCGTTCAGTGTCACCATTGTCGCAATCCTCGCGACCGACCTCCTGATCGGGATCATGGTGGGGCTGGCGGCCGGCATCTTCTTCGTGCTGCGCAACAACTTCCAGACGGCGTATCACCTGCAGGAAGAGAACTTCCACTACAGCAAGACGCTGCGGCTCGTGCTCGCGGAGGAGACGTCCTTCCTCAACAAGGCGAGCATCGTGCACACCCTCAACTCGATCCCGGCCGGCAGTACGCTGGAGATCGACGGCACGCAGGCGAGCTACATCGACTACGACGTGCTGGAAATCATCCACAACTTCACCGAGACGGCGAAGCTCAAGAACGTCTCCCTGACACTCATCGGCATCCCGCCGTGCATCAGCGCGCCGGCTGCCCACTAGGAGAGAAACCATGGACATGATCAAGCGCATCTTCGAGAACAACCGCGCCTGGGTGCGCGAGAGCACGCGGCAGGACCCGGAATTCTTCCAGCGGATGCTGCGGGGGCAGTCGCCCAACTTCCTGTTCATCGGGTGCTCCGACAGCCGGGTGCCCGCGAACGTGATCACGGGGACCGTCGGCGGGGAGATGTTCGTGCACCGGAACGTCGCCAACCAGGCGATCCCGTCGGACCTCAACATGCTGGCGGTGCTGCAGTACGCGGTGGACGTGCTCCGGGTACCGCACGTGGTGGTGTGCGGGCACTACGGGTGCGGCGGCGTGAAGGCAGCGCTGGAGTTGCCCGACGGGGAGCATGAGCTGGTGGACCAGTGGCTGGGGCACATCCGGCAGCTTCGCCACCGTCACCGGGCTGAATTCGCGGCGCTGGACCATGAGGCGCAGGCGCGCCGCCTGGTGGAGCTCAACGTCATCGAGCAGGTGCAGAACCTGGGGATGACGTCCGTGGTGCAGGCGGCGCGGCAGCGGGGGCAGGACCTGCATCTCTGGGGCTGGGTCTACAACATCGGCGATGGCCTGCTGCACACCCTGGACGTGGACTCCGATCGCGAAGCCCCGGAGATCGCACGGCCCGAGGTGCCGGCCGTGCTCAAGGCGGGGTAACGCCTTCGTCAGCGCAGGGGAAACTTGTACCCGAGCGTAATGACCCAGGCGAGGTTCTTGGCCTTGTTCTGCGCCGGCGCGCCGGGCGAGGTGGGGGTGTCGTAGGCATCGGTGAAGCTGACGTCGTAGCGACCCTGGAGCGAGAGGCCGGCAAACTCGGCGCCGATGCCGAAGATGCCGGAGACGTCGACAGACGATGCGTTGACACCCAGGGCGCTGCACGACGAGGTAACGCCGAGCACCTCGATGGCGCAGTGCACGTTGAAGGCAATGGCGGGGCCAATGAAGGGGTCGATGGTGAGGCCCTTGGCCGGGTCGCCGAACCAGTAGCGGCCCTTGAGGAGGACCGGCACCTGGATGTAGTCCAGGGCATACGTCCTGGAATTGAATCCTGAGCTGGTGGTGACGGCGGTGGCGCCCTTCTGGATGTAGAGGAGCTGGGGCTCGACGGCGACGTGGCTGCTGGCGTTGAAGGTGACAAAGCCGCCGGCGACGAACCCGGTGCGGTGGCGGATATCGATGCCGACGGCTTCGTCGGAAGTGCTGAGCGAGGAGAACGAAACGCCCAGCATGGGGCCGACGACGATGCTGGGGCCCGGCGCGGGTCGGGAGCGCTGGGCGGTCGCGGTGGTAGTGAGCGTGGCCACGGCGAGAAGGGCGGCGAACAGTGGTCGGCTGGTCAGCATGAATTCACCACGTAAGGCGCATAAGGCGCGTAAGGCACGCAGGGCGCGCAAGGCACGCGTAGGGCGCGGCTCTGGGGTGGCTCCGCGGCACACGTGCCAGGCGCGGCGAGGTCCGAATCAAAATAGTTCAACCATCAGAGGTGTGTGCAGGCAAGTTCGATTGCGATTTCAACGCACGGGAATCTTGTAGCCCAAGGTCAGGATCCAGGAGCGGCTCTTGGCGTCGGGCTCGCCGCTGGGAGTGCTCGCATAGGCATTGGTCATGCTCATGTCGTACCGGGCCTGGAACGAAAAGCCGAAGTACTCCACACCGACTCCTACCAGGACCGAGAGATCTACCGTCTTCGCCTTCAGAAAGTCGGAGCCGTCGGGGCTGCAGGGCGAGCTGAAATCATTGGACGAGAATCCGCAGTGCACATTGAACGCGATCGCGGGGCCGGCAAAGCCATTGAGGGTGAACGGCTGGCCGGCGGGCCCAAACCAGTAGCGCCCCTTCACCAGGAACGGCAGCTGGATGTAGTCGAGCTCGTAGTCGGCCCATGCGTCTCCGGCGCTGAAACGGGCACCCTTCTGCACGTAGAGCAGCTGCGGCTCGATGGCGAGGTGGGTATTCGCATTGAAGGAGACGAACCCGCCGGCCACGAAGCCGGTGCGGTAGCCGACATCCAGCACGTCGCCCACATCATCGCCGGTGAAGGTCGAGAAGGCGACGCCGACCATGGGGCCGACGACGATCCTGGGCTGTTGAGCGTGTGCCGACCCGGCGAGGGACGCGAGGATGAGTGCGGTGGCGCCGAACGAACGGATGGCTTGCATGATTCCTCCACTGGGTAGTTCGGGGACCCAGATGGAGACTAGGGCGAGCGCGTGACCTGAGCGTGACTCCCAAGCGCGGAGTTGTCGGGCGCGGCTCTGGGGTGGCTCCGCGGCACACGTGCCGCGATGAGCGATATAGCGGGCGCGGCTCTTCCTTCACGTCCTCACGTCCTCACGTCCTATACGTACCGGGCGACGGCCATCGCGGCAATTGCCACCAGGAGAAGCCAGGCGACGAGCTTGCCGCCGGCCGCACCCTTGGCACGGAGCGCATTGATCGTGGCCACCTGTGCGGCACGTTCACTGTCCGAGGCCAGCGCCGCCAGGCCCTGACTGAGCGTGCCGGCGCGCTCCATGGCAGGCTTCACCACCGCCATGCCGAATCCAAACGCGATCAGCGACGCGAGGGCGCCGGTGCTCAGGGCGATTCCCATGTGCGAGCCCATGTACTCGGGCCGGAACCCACCGGAGACGCGCCACAGGAGCAGGACACCAGCGAGGATCGTGGTGCCGGCAAACGCCGCAATGACCTGCGATATCCCGCGGCGCTGCAGGGCGCCCATGACGGGGCCCGCGGCGGGACCGGCGTCGTTCATGGACGGCACGAGAAAGAAGGGCACGAAGACGGCGATGCCAACCCACAGGGCGCCAAAGACGATGTGCAGCAGTCGCAGGACGATGGTGACGGTGTTCATCAGCGGCGCGCTCCTGTGGGTTGGATTGCCTTGGGCGCCTTGCCGTAGCGCTCGAGCGAGCGCTGGCGCAGGCGGGCTGCCTCGACTTCGCGATCGCGCGGCGGCGCGTTGGTGACGAGCGACTCCATGAGCTTCCGGGCAACGGCGGCCGTTTCTTCCACGGCGAGGTTGAAGGCGGCCTCGTTGGCCTTCGCCGGCTTGGTGAAGCCGCTCAGCTTGCGAACAAACTGGAGCGCCGATGCACGGATCTCGTCATCCGTGACGGGCGGCTCGAAATTGAACAGGGTCTTGATGTTCCGGCACATGGTGGCACCACAGGGAACAGGGAATAGGGAACGTGATGTCAGGCGATGGCGCCGAAGAGGCGGCCAACCAGCGCGGTGCACCCCATGGCAACCGCACCCCAGAATGCAACGCGAAAAGCGCCCCCGCCAATGGGTGCACCGCCGATCCGGGCCGCGACACCACCGAGCAGGAGCAACAGCACAACAGTAACGCCGACGATGCCAGGCGTGAGATAGCGCTCCGGCAGCAGCGCCGCGAGGATGACCGGTGGTGCGGCACCCACGGCGAATGACGCGGCGGACGCGAGTGCCGCCTGCACCGGCCGGGCGCGGGTGATCTCGTTAATGCCGAGTTCATCGCGTGCGTGCGCGGCAAGGGCATCACCGGCCATCAGCTGGTCTGCCACCTGCCCTGCCAGCGCCGGTGTCAGGCCCCGCTTCACGTAGATCCCGGCCAGCTCATCGCGTTCGGCTCCAGGAGATTCAGCAAGCTCGCCGCGCTCGCGCGCGAGGTCGGCCTGCTCGGTGTCGGACTGTGAACTGACGGAGACGTACTCGCCGGCGGCCATGGACAAGGCGCCAGCGGCGAGTCCCGCGACTGCCGCCAGCAGCACGGCGGCGCGGGTCGGTTCGGCCGACGCCACCCCCACGACAAGGCTGCTGGTGGAGATCAGGCCGTCATTGGCGCCGAGCACCGCCGCGCGCAACCAACCGATGTGTTCACTCCGGTGGCGTTCACGATGCATGACCGCCTCCTACTTCTGCGCGAGACTACGCACCAGACGGTCACGGATGAACCCGATGTGCGCCCGCAGGGTGTAGACCATCGACACGTAGGCGGTGCTCGCCTGGAGCTTCCGCGCACGAACATCCAGAGCATCAAGTTCCTTGAGCACGGCCGCAGGATCCTCGACCTTTCCCTCTGCCATTTCGAGCTCGAGCACCCTCAGGTGCCCGTACACGCGACTGACCCGATGCTGCATCAGCGCGGCATAGAGGGCGGGTGCGCCCTGCAATACCGGGTATGCGATACCGAAGATGGGGATGAGCAGCAATGCGAGCTGGGTCAGGACGGCGGCAACCCAGAACGGAAGGTGCCGCTGGAGAAACGGGGGTCCTGACTTGTGATAGGTGAGCGTCGCCTTGCTGAGCGGCAGGTCACCCGCTTCCGCCGCGGGGAACTGTCCGGCATGCTCGAAAATTCCAGGTGCGCCGTGCACCTCGGAGAGCGCATCGAGCAGCAGGTACTGCAGCGCGGGATGCAGCGTGCGACGCGCCGCCATGCTCATCTTGGAGGCGACAAGCTGCACGTCCTGTGAAGGAATGTCGCGGGCCAGGTCCACCACTCCCTCGGGGAGGACGAGGCGCGTCAGTTCCGGGTGCAATGCCACCCGCGCCTCGGCGCGGGCATAGCCGGCAAGGTGCACGCTATCTGACCGAAGCAGCTTCTGCACCGTGGGCGACTCCCACGGCGCCACAATGCCGGCGATGTCGATGGTACCCGCGAGGAGGGACTCGGCGGCGGCCTCACGTCCCAGGTAGCGCAGGTTGCCCTCGGAGTACGGAGCGCCGGACTCGATGAGAAGGCGGCGGGTGAGGCTGGCGGGATTGGCGCCCTCGGGCCCGAGCGACAGGCGCAGCGCCGGGGGCCAGGGTTCGCCGGGCACTGGAAAGCGACCGCGATAGAAGAGCCAGACGGGACGGTAGTAGAGGGTGCCGAGCGACACGAGGTCGGGCGATTTCTCCGCAGTGGTGCTGCCCCCCTCGATGAGCGCCGCATCGACGCCGCCCTTCGGATCCTGAAGGCGCGCGAGGTTGTCGAGCGCGCCCTCGGTGGCGACCAACTCGAGTTGCACGCCCTCGCGCTTCAGGATGTCGCTGTAGCGCTGGGCGAAGTGAAACTCAGCGCTCTCAGCGGGACCGGCGGCGAGGCGGATGCGCCTTGGCGGCGGATCAAACAACCATATGGCGAGTGTCAGGGTCAGCAGCGACCGCCACCCCACCAAGATCCACAGCACGCGCGGACGCTTGAGCGTCGCCATCATCTCCGCCCGCGTCATGCCAGGCGGGAGACTCAGCGCGTGCCCCCGATGCGCTTCTCGAGTGCGGCAGGAAACGGCTGCACAATAGCCGGAGTGTTCTTCGCGTCGGAGCGAGTCTTGAGCAATGCCGCCACGTCAGGCGACTTGTCGGACTTTACCGGCACCGATCCCTCCGGGTACGCCGTGCGGTTCCCCTTGTCGTCCACCCTCACGTCGCTGCCGGCGAGCGAGACACCGGCGAAGAGCCCAGCGCCCTTGGTGGAGTAGGAGTAGATCGCCGAGCCCTTCTTGAAGTCGGTGTTGGCGCCGATGGTGCTGCCGACGGGACCGGCGGCGACGGAGGCCTGGCCACCGATCTGGAAGTTGGACCCGGCGATGAGCTGGGGCGCGTCGTCGTGGGTGAAGATGAGGGCGACGTCCGTTGCGGAACCACCGACCTGGAGGCCCACGGATCCGGCCTTGAGCGAGATGTACGTGGGGAGGCTCCAGCCGTCACCCACACGGCAGGAGGCGAGACCGTATCCCATCTGGCCACCCACCACGAAGGCAGCGGTCTTCACGCTCGGAATGATGGCGATGCAGACCGCGCTGCGAAGCAGCTTGTTGGGCGGCGAGTTCTTGGGGTCGGAGACGAGGTTGGCGAGGACGTGGGCCGCGGACTTGGCGCGGTCCTCGAGCTTTTCGTCCTGGGCGGCGGCGGCGGTCGAGAGCAGGGCGGCGAGGGCCAGCGCCTGGCTCGAGATGATGAGGAAACGGGGGGGGCGCATTGAAGAATCCTTTACGTGAGGAGACCGAAAGCGACGAGGAGAATCTACTACCGATTCACCGCAACGCCTTGATGACCGCGGCCGTGACGGCTGCCGGCTGGTCGGCGTGGGACATGTGGCCGGCAGAGTCGACCGGGACCAGGGTTCCGTGGGGCAGCTCGCTCATGATCGCGGCGCTTTCGCTGAAGGGCGCCACCGGATCCTGTCGCCCCCAGATGACGAGCACCGGGCGCGGGGAGGCCCCCTACCCGTGCGCAGCTGCTCCATCTGGTCGGGGGCCACGGCGATCGCCGCGCGGGTCCGTCTCCATGCCTCGCGGGTTCCCTTGAACTGCTGCTGCACCCGGTACCGCGCGACCCACTCGGGGTGGCGATCGGGATAGAGAAAGTCGTAGAGCTGCCCCTCCGCCATTTCGTTCGACCCGCCGCGGAGCACCATGTGATAGTCCCAGGCGAGCCGGGAACGCTCCTCCGGCTGGAGCGGCCGCCGATTGTTGAACACCGGGTCGAGGTACACCAGCGCGCGCACGCGGCCGGGATACCGATCGGCGAAGCTCGTGACCATGGCGGCGCCGTAGGAGACGCTCACGAGGGTGACGGGCATCGTGACGCCGAGCGAGTCGAGAAGGCCTGACATCTGGCGCACGAACAGGTCCTGGTCGTAGACGGTGTTCACGCGGTCCGACCAGCCCCGTCCATAGTAGTCAAAGCGAATGACGCGGAAGCCGGAGTCGGCGAGCGCCTGGAAGAGCGGATCGGAGATGAAGGCGGGCACGGAGAACGCGGACGCGAAGAGCACGGCACGGCCGGTGTCGGGGCCCGCGACCTCGTAGTGAGTGACGCCGTCGGCGAGGCGAATGAACTTGCCTGGTGCCTCGGCGCGGGCTGCGTCGTCCAGGGTGCGGCGCTCTGGGTCCTTCACCAGGTACAGCATGAGGGCGCCGCGACGGTGATCGCGAAGAGGCGGATGAGTCCAGCGAATAGCGGCTCACGGCAAGTTCGCTCTGATGGAGCACGACAGTCTTGCTTTCCGACCGCCGCGGCTCAGCTGGAGGGTGTCGACCGCGGCCGGGATGGCGGAAGTACCGGCGCAGCGAATCGAGGCCGATCGTACGACGGCGTCCATCCCGCCCACCGGCGGAAGAGATCGCCTGCCAGCAATACCGGCGGAGTCGGCGGGGGTGGCCGGCAGGACCTGGCCACAAGCACGTCGCCTCCCGGCACCTGCACCAGGAACATCCCGGCCGCCTTCCCACGTCTCGCGCGCGGTCGCGTCTGCGTCGGCGCTGCAGGACGCAGACGCTGGCGCGCGTAGTCGAAGGTGACGCGGAAGCGGGCGAGGTTCGGGGCGCCGAGGGTCCCGGCGTCACCGACACGAGCGAGGTCCTCGGACCAGCCGGCGACGGGCTGCGGAATGACGACGCCCCCGAATGCCATGGAATCGAGGCGGCCGACGAAGTTGCGGGTGGCGCCGCCGACGGCGATCCCCTCGACCAGGCGCCGGGGCCAGTCGGCTGGAAAGAGGCGTTCTGCGCCACGAATGAGCCATTGAGGCCGAGTCCGCTCAAGCGAGCCGGTGTCGAGCTTGAGCTTGGCGGGCACGGTGCGTCCCGCGACCCAGAGGGTGGCGAGGCACGAAGGGCTCGCCGTCCTCGATCCAGACGCGGAAGCTCGGTCGCGCCGGCGGGAGCAACGCCAGTGTCGGGCGGATGCGAGCATCCAGCGTGCGCGCGGCGTAGTCGATGGTGACGACGATTCCGCTCGAAGAAGTCGTGGCCGAGAAGGCCGGCGATCGGCTCGCCGACGACGGGTGCGAGCGCGGTGAGCGAGCAAGACGGCGAGGCTGTCGGGATGGAAGGCCGGTCCGCTGACGTCGAGCGCCACGCCGCGGGCCCAGCCCTGGGTGACCGATCCACCGGGCTGCGCCACGGCGGTGGGAGTGGAGACGGTGATGCCTGACGCCTGCGCGGTGGCTGAATCGAGCAGGGAGTACTCGTAGCCGGAGTCGAGGATCCACCAGCCATGCTTGCCGTCGAGGGAGACGTCGAGAGGACGATTCCATCCACGAAGAGGGCTCGCGCGGCGGGCGCCGTTGACGGAGGGGTGCAGCGCCAAAGCGCCGAGCATGAGGATCATGGCTCTACGCATGAAGAACTCTACCTCATCCCCACTTGATGCAACCACGCCGCGACCTCGACGCCGAACGGCAGCGGATTGCCGGTGCGCGCGTCGAACAGGGCGTGGTTGCCCGGGGGGAATACGCAGGACGGTGAATTGGCGAGACCTGGGATCGAGGTCGCCGGAGCCGGGTGGCGCTCAGCGCGGGTGGGAACGCTGCGGTCGAGCGCTCCCAAGACATAGAGGCCCAACGCGTTGCTGCGCCGCGAGGTCGGGTATCGGATCGTAGCCAGGTGGGCCGGTGAAGAGTGCCATGATACTGTCGGCCTGATCGATGGGGCGGTCGGTGTCCTCGAAGTAGCGTGAGTACCAGTTCTCCTCACCGACCGTGACGGCAGGCCCCGAGAGTGCCACGAAGAACCGGATCGGCGCGCCGCTCAGCGCAGCGGCGATGACCCAGCCCGCCTGACTGCCTCCTGCCAGGCCAATGCGCTTCGGATCGACGCGAGAATCGGTGGCGAGCAGGCGGGCCGCCGCTGCGGCATCAGCGCCGAGCAGGGCGATCATCGAGTCGCTGTTGCGGACACCGACTCCACGATAGGCGCCACCGGAGGCACCGGTGCCGCGCTTGTCGTAGGCGAGAACGGCGAAGCCGAGGTCACGGAAGAGTGTCACCAGCGGTGCGTTGCCCTCGCGGGTTGCGGGGCCGGAGCCGTGCACGAGGGCCACGGCGGGAAAGGGTGTGTCGCCATTCGGATAGGTGACCTCTCCGGCCAGGGTGACGCCCTGGCTCTCGAAGGTGACCTGACGCGGCGCGGGAGGCGCGCCCTGCAGTAAGAGGAGCGCGAGGGCGGAGATCATGTGCTGTTAAAGTTGGTCATGCGCATTGCACTCCGTACGGGCCTGGCTGCCGCCGAGTTACTTGTCTTCGCGGCGGCGCTACAGGGACAGACACGTCCAGCAACACTGCTCGACCGCGCGATCAAGGCGGCGGGAGGTGCTCAGCTACTCAAGGAGTATCGTGGATTCGAGTGGACCGGGCTGGGGGCAGTTCATATTCCGAACCGGGACATCGTGATCCGCGGCGTCTGGCAAATCCAGCCACCGGACAGCGCGGTAGTGGCGACCTACGACATGGCGCGTGGCGCCGGCACCACGCGACGCCTGATCATTGCGGGACCGCATGGCTGGCTGCAGAAGGACACGGTCTTCACGCCGCTACCGGAGGACCTCCTCGCCGAGGAGCAGCACCAGTACTACCTGTACTCGCTGCTCCGACTGGTGACGCTCAAGGAGAAGGGGGTGAGGCTGCACCAGGTGTTCCCCGACTCCGTGGGGAATGAAGGGTTCCGGGTGGAGCGCGCCGGACGCCTGCCGGTGACGATGTACTTCGATTCTGCAGGGCGCGTGACCAGCATGGTGACGCGGTTCGCGCAGCCGGGGCCGGTGGAGGGCGACCCGCAACTGGTGCGACTGTCGGGAACGACGGAGTCGAATGGTGTGCGGTGGTTCCGGCGCATGGAGATCATGCGGGAGGGCAAGCCGTACTTCGACCTGGAGATCGACTCGCTAACTGTTCGGCGTTCGATCAGCGATTCGCTCCTGGCAGGACCGAAGGCAGGCTCACCCGATCACTGAACCCACGCCGGCAGTGTTGCCGTCACCGAATCCGCGGTGACCTGCGTCAGCGTGCCGCTCCGATCCATGGTGAATATCGCCCAATTGCCGGAGACTGCCGACGGCGAGTAGAGCAGCAAGCGGCTCCCGTCTTTCGACCAGGGCTCCAGCGCCGGATAAGACAATCCATTGAAGGGCGTGGACGACTCGATGAATCCGGTTGCCACATCGATGAGCACAAAACGAGGATTGGTGTGGCTCCCATCGAGGTGCCCCCAGAAGGCGATCGTCTTGCCATCCGGAGACCAGAATACCACGCCGTCGTACAACCCACTCACCAACTGCCTCGTCCGAGCACCGTCGGCCGTCACGATGTAGATGCCGTTCGTTGGCGCGTCGGTGAACGGCTGCACGTACGCGACCTGGTCCGCCGTGGGCGACCAGGCCGGTGAGGTTTGTTCACCCAGGGTGGTCACCAGTGGCGTCGTCACACCAGCCAGGCTCACAACAGCCAAGTCGGTACCAAATTCCACGTTGCGCTGCTTCACCACGAGCCGGGAATTATCGGGCGCCCACGACACTTCAGGGTCGATAAAATCGACGGTCGGGGTCAGGTCAGTCACTGAAGAACTTCCGCGGGCCGAGACGGCGACGCGCGACGTCAAGTCATAGTGCAACCAGGCGATCTCGCGCCCGCTGGGTGAAAAGCGAGGGTTATGGAGGTCGGTGGACATTTGCAGATTGGTGGACGCGCCGCCCGAGGGTGGAACGGAAAGCCACGCGCTGCCCGTGTCCTCCAGATACCCCCAGAAGAATATCGACCCGCCCCCGGGGGAGACGGCGGGCGAACTGCTGCCATCCAGTCCTGTGGCAAGTTCCCTGTAACCGGTGCCGTCGTCGCCAATGACGACGAGTCGCGTCTCGGCATCGCCAGCCCTGGTCTCGACGTAAGTAATGAGCGCTGTCGCGTCGCTCTCGGCAGGTTCCTCGCTCGAACAGGCGCCTACGGCGAGCAGAGCGGCGAGCACCGCGAGAGAAGATCGCAAGACGAGCCTCCGATTTTGAGCGTGGTAACTGGTCGTACGATAATTTCCGGGACAAGCCGGGCAAAGGTATGGGGCGATCGACCTATAGCGTGCCGGCGAGCAGGTCCACCGCATTCCGGATCCGCCCCGGTGACCAGCCAGCGAATCCGAGGACCAGTCCTCCCGGCGCCTTCGGCTCAAGAGCGAATTCGGATATCGCGAACGCGGTGAGGCCGCGCTCGGCGGCGCGCTTCGCGACCGCGCGATCGTCACCGCGATGCAGCGTAGCCGCGAGGTGAATACCGGCACCGGCAGGCCCGGGCGTGAGATGTGATGCACACCTGTCTGCCAGGGCTTCGAGCAGCGCATCGCGCCGGTCGCGGTAGACCAGCCGCATGCGACGGAGGTGCCGGGCGTAGTGCTCGTCACGCAGGAAATCAGTGAGGACCAGTTGTTCGAGCAGCGGCGGCGCACCGGCATCGGCGGCACGCGCCGCGACGAATGTCGGCACCAGTGATGAGGGGAGCACCGCGTACCCAAGACGCAGTGAGGGAAAGAGGATCTTCCCGAACGTCCCCAGGTAGATGACCCGCCCCGATCCGTCCATTCCCTGCAGGGCCTGGAGCGGGCGCTCCTCATAGCGATACTCGCCGTCGTAGTCATCCTCCAGGATCCAAGCGTCGCTATCTCGGGCCCACTGCAACAGGCGGAGCCGTCGCTCGAGTGACATGGTGACGCCGGTGGGGAACTGGTGTGACGGGGTGACGTACGCGAGCCGCGCGCGCTTCTGCCGCGCGATGCCCTCATCGACAATGATCCCGGCAGCATCCACCGGCACCGGCACGAGCTGCGCGCCGACGGCGCGAAGGGCGCGGCGCGCGCCGAGATAGCCGGGATCCTCGATCCATGCGGCATCACCGGGATCGAGCAGGAGTGCCGCGAGCCGGGCGAGTGCCTGCTGGGTGCCGGTGGTGATCACCACCTGGTCGGCAGAACAGCGCACCCCGCGGGTGAGGCGCAGGTGCTCCGCGATCGCGGAACGCAGCGCGGGATATCCGGCGGGATCGGGGGGCCGCAGCAGGTCGACCTGGCTCCGCGACCGCAACCGTCGCCAGACAAGGCGACGCCAGATGGCGATGGGGAACAGGTCGAGCGCGGGATAGCCGGGGAGGAAGGGGCGCGCGACGTCGAGCTGCCCTGCCCCGGTAAGCGTCGGGGCGAGTGCTTCCGCCCGACGGGACAACTGCACCGTGACCTGTCCCTCGGGCGCGCGACGAACCGATGAGGGAGCGGCCAATCGTTCCTCGGGCAGGGTCGCGGTGACACGGGTGCCGGAGCCCACTTTCGCCTCCAGGTAGCCCTCGGACCAGAGGCGGTCATAGGCCTGGATGACCGTGGCGCGGGAGAGGCCCAACTCGGCGGCGAGGGTGCGCGACGACGGGAGCCGCGCGCCGGGAGCGAGCCGGCCAGAGAGCACGGCCCGACGCACCTGCTCGTAGAGCTGGAGATAGAGGGGGACCTCGTCGTGCTGGTCGAGGTCGAGCCAGGGAACGATCCCGGCAGAGCCGCGCATGGCGCTCCTCAAGTGGACTGGTTGAATTATCACTAATTGGCACTTCACGCGCTACCACTTGGATGGCATAGTGACGGTGAAGCCGGGTGCCCGCGAGGGGCGCCCTTCACCGCAGTCCCAAGTGGAGATCGACTCATGCGACAGTCACATAGGTGGAAGTTCTTCGGCAGCCTTGCGCTCGCGGGCGCATTGCTCGCGTGTGCGCCGGAACATTCGGTGGCGCCGGATGGGGCAACGCCGGGCACGGGGGGAGAGAGTGACCTGCTGCCGTTCGCGGCGGCCCGGGGGGTCTCGAGCGCTTCGCTCAAGCCGTGCAGTGCCGCGGCGTACCGCACGTTCGACTTCTGGCTGGGCCAGTGGGATATCACGGAGGACGGCGCGCCGGCGGGAACGAATGTTGTCGAGCCGCTGCTGGGCGGCTGCGCGATCCGGGAGAGCTACCTGGACCCCGACGGTGGATCGGTGGGCACGAGCCTCAACAGCTATGACGCCGACACGAAGCAGTGGCGCCAAACCTGGGTGGCGGACTACGGCGTTGCGTACCGGATGGCGGGCAACCTCAATGCCTCCGGCGCGATGGTGCTGACGGGCGAGCGGATCAGCGCGCTGAACGGGCGGCACCTGTTCGACACCTGGACCTGGACGCCGGTCGACGGGAACACGATGGTGCAGACCGGTCGCATCACCGTGCCGGCCACGGGTCGCGACGAGCAGTTCTGGAACGGCGAGTACCACCGGGTGCCCGCGGTGAACCCGCCACCGATGGTGTCGTCGGGACTGTGCGATGAGTCGCCGTTCACCGACGCCGATTTCCTCGCCGGGTCGTGGAGCGTGAAGGGCTTGCTCGGCGTACGCCTGGGCCAGAGCACGATCGCGAAGACGGTGAGTGGCTGCCTGGTGGAGGAGCACTTCAAGGGGCGGCTGGGCTACGAGGCGATCGCGTTCACGTATCGTGACCCGGTGACGGCGCACTGGTACCGGTCGTCAGTGGACAACCTCGGCGAGCGGATCGAGCTGGAGGGGGACTTTGCGGGGAGTGCGCTGGTGCTGACGGGCACGGAGAAGGTGCTTGGCTCAACAGTGCAGTACCGTCTGACGCTGGCGCCAGTGAGCGGCAAGGTCGAGGCGAAGCACGAGATCTCGCGCGATGGCGGAGCGACGTGGGTGAAGCTGCCGACGCTGAGCTACGCGCGCTAGGCACTCCGTTCCAGCGATACGTGGATTGATTTTGACGTTGGTGTGTTGCTCCACTCGGCGACACTGCCGAGTGGGACGAGGACGTTGGCCTCGGGGAAATAGGCGGCGAGGCAGCGGCGGGGGATGGCGTGTGGCACGAGCTGGAACCGGCGTGCCATGCGCTCCTCACCGCGAAAGTGGCTGGTGATGTCGACACGCTCGTCGGCTTCCCAGCCGCGCGCGGCGATGTCATCGGGATTCATGAAGAGCACCCGGCGGCCGCCGTGGACGCCACGGTAGCGATCGTTGAGTCCGTAGATGGTGGTGTTGAACTGGTCGTGGCTCCTGATGGTCATCAGGATGTAGCGATCACCGCCCAGGTCGTGTTCGGAAATGGGCGCAACGGCGAAATGGGCCTTGCCGGTACTGGTGACGAAGTGCCGCTGGCGCGCCGGGTTCGGGAGGTAGAACGGCCCCGCGTTGACCTTGGTGTTGAAGTCGGCAAACCCGGGTACCACGCGGCTGATGTGGTCACGGATGCGACTGTAGTCCGCCGAAAGCGCCGTCCAGTCGATCTTCGAGGTGCTGCCGAGCGTCGCCTTGGCGATACCGGCGATGATGGCGACCTCGCTGCGAAGTTCCGTGCCGGCGGGCTCGAGTGGTCCGGTGGATGAGCTCACCACGCCCATCGAGTCCTCGACGGTGACGAAGCCGGCGGGGTCCTTCTCGGAGCGACCGAGACAGGGGAGGATGATCGACTCCCGACCGGTGACGAGATGACCGCGGTTCAGCTTGGTGGCGATGTTCACCGTGAGGCTGAGCTTCCGCAGTGCCTCAGCGGTGCAGACGGTGTCGGGTGCGGCGGCGAGGAAGTTGCCGCCCAGGCCGATGAAGACATCGAGCTCCCCGTTGAGCATGGCTGCGATGCTGTCCACCACGTCGTGCCCTGCCTCGCGCGGCATGGGGAACTGGAACTCGCGCTCCAGGGCATCGAGGAAGGGACCGGTGGGTCGCTCCCACACGCCCATGGTGCGATCGCCCTGCACGTTGGAGTGACCGCGGACGCAGCAGGTGCCCGCTCCGGGGCGCCCGATGTGCCCGCCGAGCAGAAGGATGTTCACCAGGGTGCGGATGGTGAGCACCGCATCACGATGCTGGGTGAGGCCCATGGCCCAGCAGGCCATCATCCGCTTGGACTCCGCCATCATGCGTCCCGCCTTCTCGATCTCCTCGCGGGGAATTCCGGAGCCGTCCACGATGTCCTGCCACGACGTGGCCTCGAGGTCGGCCTTCACGGCCTCGAACCCGTCGGTGTGCTCGCGAATGAAGGCATGGTCGACCACGCCGCCATTGGTGCGCTCGACGTCGAGCATCACCTTCATCAGCCCCTTGAAGAGGGCGATGTCGCCATTGATCCGGACCGGCAGGTGCATGTCGGCGAGGGCGGTGCTGCCCCCGTCGAGCATGCGAAGGGCAAACCCCAGCTTGTTGGGAAACTCGTCGGGGTTCGGGTCGGCGAAGCGGAGGAAGCCGGGCTCGGGGAGCGGGTTGATGGCGATGATCCGGGCGCCCTGCTTCTTCGCGTGCTCGAGCGAGGTGAGCATGCGGGGATGGTTGGTGCCGGGATTCTGGCCCACGATGAGGATCATGTCGGTGTGCTCGAAGTCCTCGAGTGTCACCGTCCCCTTCCCTATCCCCAGGCTTTCCACGAGCGCGGTGCCGGACGACTCATGACACATGTTGGAGCAGTCGGGCATGTTGTTGGTGCCGAACTGGCGGACAAAGAGCTGGTAGAGGAACGCCGCCTCGTTGCTGGCGCGGCCCGAGGTGTAGAACGTTGCGTGATCCGGCGTGGGCAGCGCACGCAGGCTCGCGCCGATGCGGCTGAAGGCATCGTCCCAGGAGATCGGCTCGTAGTGGGCTGCGCCTTCGCGCCGGTACAGGGGCTCGATGAGGCGCCCCTGGGCGTCCAGCCACTCGTCGGACTGGCCGGCAAGCTTGTCGATGGACCACTCGCGGAAGAAGTCGGCGCCAATGGTGCGCTTCCCTCCCTCACTGGCCATGGCCTTGGCGCCATTCTCACAGAACTCGAACTGGTGACGCTTGCCGTCGGGCGACGGCCAGGCGCAGCTCTGGCAATCGAAGCCGTCCTTCTGGTTGACGCTGAGGAAGACCTTCTTCGTGCCGACAACGCCGAGGCGCGGCAGGGCCATGCGGAACGAGTTGATGACGGCGGTGAGTCCGGCGGCGGCCTTCGATGGAGTTCGGATCGAGGCGAGGGTCGTTTCGATGGGCGGCTGGGCGAGCAGTGCCGCCGGATCCCAGGTGGAACTGGCCTCGCAGCTGCGCCCGACGGCCTCGCGCAGGCCGGGCTCTTCGTGCACCGCTGTGGGGCGCGGCGCGTGGGTGGGGAAGAAGCCCTCCGCAAGCAGGGTGAAGGAGTCCACCCCCGCCGCAACGGCCCCGGGTCCATCGTGGGTATGGTCAGGCATCGCGAGAAGTTCCCTTGGCGCCGGTGTAATAGATAGAACGAGACGACAGGCGTGCGCTGCGTCACACGCGTGCTCACGCTCATTGCATGAGGAATGTTACATGACTTCAGTTTCGACGCTCAAGGAACTGTTCCTTGACGAGGTAAAGGACCTGCTGAACGCGGAGCGCCAGATCATCAAGGCGCTGCCCAAGATGATCCATGCAGCGGCGTCGTTTCCGCTCAAGGATGCGCTGGCCGCGCACCTCGCCGAGACGGAGAAGCATGTGGACCGGATGGAAGCGATCCTCACCAGCCTGGGCGAGGCACCGCGCGGCAAGAAGTGCAAGGGCATGGAAGGCATCCTCGAGGAAGGCTCGGAGATGCTCGACACGGTGGTGATGCCGGCGCTCGACGCGGCGATCGTGAGTTCCGGGCAGCGGGTGGAGCACTATGAGATCTCCGGCTACAGCGTCATTCACGAGTGGGCGAAGGTGCTGGGCTACGATGAGGCGGCCAGGCTCATTGCAATGACGCTGGCGGAAGAGAAGGCAGTGAACGAGAAGCTCTCGGCGCTGGCGAAGGGTGGAATCAACGCTGCGGCAGGTGCGCGCGAGACGGCTGCGACACTCCGCTGACTGATACGCGTAGACCGGGGCGCCCTGGCGGAGCATCGTCGGGGCGTTTCGTCTGTCCATGAGTCAGCTGAAGAAGTGGCGCAGGATGTAGACAGCGGCAAGCCAGCCGATGGCGACGGCGATCGCCATGCCGAAGAGGATAGTGAGGAGCTTGACCGGCCAGGGCGCCATGGCCCAGGCATTCTTCGCCCATACTGCGGCTTCGCGCAGGCGGAGCTCGGTCCAGTCCAGGATGCGCGCGGCGACCAGTGATTCGCGGGCAATGAGTGCCCCGCCCAGTGCGATGACGAGGATGCCGGGGCCGGGCGCTGGCAGTGCCACGACGCCCACCGCCATGAGGGAGGTGCCACCAGCGATCCAGAGCGGGCGCATCCAACCGGGGCGATGGGACTTCTGTTGTGCTGCGTATTGCGACTGAAAGCGCTTGCCTGGCTTGCCGCTTTTCAGCTGGCGCCATTCGCGCTTGATCGACCGGAACATGGTGGCGCCTCCCATGGAGATACTCCGCGCCGTCGATGACGATGCGGGACTCCATTACGGCGCCTGACCCAATTCGCTGATGCGGTTGGCGAGGCGGTCGGCTCCGAAGGCGCCGGCCAATGCCGCGAACGATGGCGTCGGTCCGCGCCAGCGGAGAGTATCGACATCATCGAACAGCGGCTCATCGGTCCGTAGCGTTGCCAATTGCTTGAAGAGCAGCGCGGCGTCGACCTTGTCGCCAAGGACCTCAGGTGGGAATTGTTCGATGCAGCCGTGCCGCTGGATGAGGCGGGCGGCGGTCTTGGCCCCGATGCCGGGGATGCCGGGATAGCCATCGGCGGAATCGCCGACGAGGGCGAGGTAGTCGGGGATGTGCTCCGGCGTGACGCCGAACTTGGCCTGCACGCCGGCGGCATCGCGCATCTGGCCGCTCCGGCGATCCATCTGGACGACGCGATCGGTGACGACGCTCTGCGCGAGGTCCTTGTCGGGGGTCCAGATGCAGACCTTCTGCACCCGGTCGTCGGCGGCGGCGAGGTGCGCGGCGGAGGCGAGGGCATCGTCGGCCTCGAGCTCGACCATGGGCCACACGACGACGCCCATCGCCGCCAGTGCGTCCTCGAGGGGGTGGAACTGGGCCCAGAGGGCGGGATCGATGCCATCGCCGGTCTTGTAACCGGGCCAGAGGCGATTGCGGAAGGACTCAATGACGTGATCGGTGGCGACGCCGATGTGGGTGGCGCCACCCTCGAGCATCTGAACTACGGTGCCGAGTACACCGGCGACGGCGCCGAGCGGCGCGTCGCTGGTGCTGCCGCGACGGAGGCCGTAGAAGTGGCGGAACAGCTCGTAGGTGCCGTCGACCAGGTGGATGATCAAAGCCTATCTGCCCTTCTCCGGGGTAGGACAATATGCGCATTTCAACTCAGGAGGTCCCATGCGTACAGTTTCCAGCATGCTGGTGGTCGGCGTCGCCGTGGCAGCGCTTGCGGGCGCGACGTACGGACTTGACCACGAGTGGAAGGCGGTCCTCAAGCCGGGCGCCGGCTCGAATATCACCGGCACCGCCGAGGTCGAGAAGAAGGACAAGGGCACCGAGGCCGAAATCAGCATCAAGGGGGCAACGGCCGGAGCGGAATTGCCGTGGCACGTGCACTCGGGGAAGTGTGGCAGCAACGGCGCCGTGGTAGGCGACGGGGCGGCGTATCCGCTGCTCAAGGTGAAGGACGATGGCACGGCCAAGGCCGAGGCGAAGCTGGCCATCGCAACGCCAACGGCGGGCGACTACTACGTGAACGTCCACAAGTCAGCGGCGGAGCCGAAGACGATCGTGGCGTGCGGTGAACTTACGATCGAGGGCGACAAGGCGAAGACCGCGGGATACTGAGGGTCGGTCAGTAGCCAAATCGCCAGATGACGGGCTGCGGTCCAATGAAGCCGAAGATGCGACCGCGCCCCACGAACTTGCGGACCGCAGCCGTCGGGTCGGGCGAGAGTTCCACCACGTTGCCGTTCGCCAACCAGACGACGGCGAGCCCATCGGAGCGCGTGCCGGCGATGTTCCCCGCGTCGTCGATGATGAAGGCAATGCCGTCGACCGGTGTTGCAGCGCCGGTGCGCGACCACCTGGCGCCGTATGAGTCATACACACCACCCACCTGGCAGATGGCGTACCCGACGAGTTCGCCGGCATCGTTCAGGGCGCCGGGGCCAACCTCATATGCGTCAGCGGAGCCCGCTGGACAGGCACCGGCGAGCGACGGGCTGTATTGCGGACCATCTCGCGGCTGTACCAGGACCTGGACGGGCGCCGGGAAATTGTCGACCCGGCCGACGATCGCGCCGTGATCGCTGATGGTGCCAGTGATGCCGGTGTCGTCGCCGAAGATGGAGAGAAACTCCTCCCACTTCCCGGTTCGCGCGCGCCAGACCGTGAGGTAGCGATAGGGGGAAAAGACGGTGCCGGGTGCATCCTGGCGATAGGTGGCGAGCAGGTCGCCGTTGTCGGCCAGCGCAATGCCGTCGACGGGACCGGAGCAGTCCCACACGTAGATGCCATTGACGATCGGGGTGCACGGGCTGGGCGGCGTCACTACGTGCCCATTCACGAAGTATGACGCACCGGGCCCGAGGATCTGGCGCAGATTGTTGATGGAGCGACCGGCAAACGGCAACGGCCGCGGCTTCCAGCGGCCGCTGGGCAACCAGGCATCGCCGAGCAGCATGTCGCCGTCATCATTGATGTCCGTGATGGTATAGCCGGAGGGGACCCGAAGGTAGCGAACGCGAACCTGGCCAACCGGCAGAAAGACAGTTTCGAAGTCGCTCTCGTCACCTGACGAGTCGAGCGTGTCGGCACTGTTGCAGGAGGCGAGCGCAATCACCGCAAAAGTGGTGGCGAGAGCGCGGAGTGATGGCATGGTAGAACCCTAGTGCTGGAGCACCCCGACGGAAAGATGTGACGGATAGGCGGCGGTGTGCCAGATGCGGTGCACCTGTGCCTTGAAGTCGGAAGGCCGCGCCTTGAAGATGTTGGGCACGAAGGTCTGCGGGTTGCGATCGTAGAGCGGGAACCAGGTGCTCTGCACCTGCACCATGAGACGATGGCCCTTCTGGAAGCGATAGAGCTGCTGGTGGAGATCCACGGTGAAGGGCGTGACGGTATTGGCGGGAATGGGAACCGCCTTGCTGAAGCCCTTCCAGTAGCGACCGCGCATGATGTCGGCATTGACCATGACCTGGGCGCTGTCGGGAAAGACATCGATGAGCTTCACCACCCAGTCGGCGTCGGTGCCGGTGGTAGAGGCGAAGAGATGCGCAGTGACGTCCCCAGCGATGGTCAGGTCCTCGGTGAGCGGATCGGAAACCCAGGTGGCAACATCGGGACGATGGTCAACAAAGCGCTGATCCTGCACCAGCCAGGTGTCCCAGCCGCTGTCGTCGTCGGGGCGCGGAAGGTAGGGGACGGGATTCGCCGGGTCGGAGGTGAATGCGTCGTACTGCCCTTCTCCACGGGGAGGGGGGTCGAACGAGAGCTTGCCGTGTATACGCATGTATATACGCCGCGGCTCCACGTTCCTGGGGGGCCAGGCATCGAAGGTGTGCCACTGGTTCTCGCCGGCCTCGAAGACCCAGGCCCCGGGGAAGTTCCCGTCACCAGTGCCGTGCAGGTACCAGGCGAACCAGGGACGCAGGATATTGGCGCGATACCAGTCGGCGGTGGCGCTGCCGAACTGGAGAGGGCCGAGTGCGTCGCCTCCGGGCCGGTTCCACTGGTTGTGGGACCAGGGGCCGAGCACGAGGTAGTTCCACCGGTTCGAATCGTTCTTTTCCAGCGCGGCATAAGTGAGTTGCGGCCCGAGAATATCCTCCGCGTCCCAGGTTCCTCCCACCCACAGCGTCGGCACCTCGGGACGCGGCATGACATTGGGTAGTGATCTCGCCTGCCAGAACCCGTCCCATGAAGGATGGTCGACGAAAGACTGCCACACGGGATACTTCGCAACGCCGGTGGCCTTCGAGAGCGAATCGAGGGTCGGGAACTTCAGGTAGAACCCGTAGTGGTCGTTGTCGGGGATCTCGATGGGACTGAACCCGTTCGGGTCAGGGCCCACGAGCATCGACCACGCCACGCCCTGGGTCTGGCGGAAGGCGCCCTGGTGAAAGAAGTCGTCTCCCATCCAGGCGTCGCCGATCGGCGCCTGGGGCGAGATGGCCTTGAGGGCAGGATGGGCACCGACGCCGGCGAGGGCGGCGAGCCAGCCGGGATATGAACTGCCGATGACACCCACCTTGCCGCTGTTCCCCGGGAGGTTCTTCACCAGCCAATCGATGGTGTCGTACGCGTCGGTGGACTCATCGACGCCCTTCGGGTCGTTCGGGTCTCGCTGGGCGCGGAGGGTGACGAACTCGCCACCGGAAGCGAGCCGTCCGCGGATATCCTCACTCACGAAGATGTAGCCGTCCTCGGCGAGCTCGCGGTACGCGCGGGGCACGGTTGAGTCCCGGAACGCATTCGCGGCGGAGAACGGGGTGCGGACGAGGAGGATCGGGAGGGGCTGGGTGGCATTCCGCGGGACCAGTGCGACGGCGAACAGGGTGACGCCGTCGCGCATGGGGATGCCCAGTTCACGTCGCTCGTACGCGGTTCCATTCTGGGCCGACGCGGGTGCAACTGCGATCGTGAGAAGAATGGCGAACGGGAGGGTAAAATACAGCATTCGCTTCAATGACCGCACGCAGCATCCCTGGGAGAATGGAATGGGAAGATACATGGCTGAGAAGCAGGGCATGATACGTGGGCGACTGGGTTCGTTCGCGCTCGTGGGCTTGCTGGCACTCCAGGGGACCGCAGAGCCCAAGCGCCTGGCGGTGGTCGAGGGGCTGAGCGTTCCTGAGGCCTTGAGCTACGACGCGAAACACAACGCGTATTTCGTGAGCAACGTCAACGGCAATCCGGGCCTCAAGGAGAACAAGGGGTTCATTTCCCGGATCACTGGCGACGGCAAGCTGGATTCGCTGCACTTCATCCAGGGCGGCCGGAACGGCGTGGAGCTGAACGGTCCGCTGGGATCGCGCATTCGAGGCGATACGCTCTGGGTGCTGGATGTGGATGCGATTCGGGCGTTCGACACGCGCACCGGTGCCCCGATGACGTCGATCGACTTGTCATCAATGCATCCGCAGCTGATCAACGACCTCACGTTCATGCCGAACGGCGACATCTACGTCACCGACACCGGGTGGCTCGACAAGTCGGACGCGCCGAGGGCGCCGGTGTCCTACCGGATCTACCGGGTGACACCGGACCGGAAGGTGAGTGTTGCACTCGAGGGGAAGCCACTCGATGGGCCCGACGGAATCGACTGGGACGCGCGCCGCAACGTGCTGGTGCTGGCGCCGCTCATGGGGAAAGCGATGCAGACCTGGGTTCCCGGACAGGCGGCACCGACCAACCTGGTGCCGGGCGCGGGCGGGTACGACGGACTCGAGGTGCAGTCCGATGGTCGTGTGCTTGTGACGTCGTGGGGAGACTCGACCGTGTCGGAGCTGATCGGTTCCAAGGTGGTCAAGGTGATTGGCCCGATGCAGGCGGCCCCAGCCGATATCGCGGTGGACGCGAAGCTCGGCAAGGTTGGCGTCGTGCTGCTCACGGCGAATCGATTCGAACTTTGGACCCTGCCGGCGAAGGGCAACTGAGAATGCGATCGACGCTCAGCCTGGTGGTCGGCGCAGGTGCCCTTCTCGGGGGATGCCGCGGCGGAAGCAGTGATGCTCGCAGCAGCTCCGACAGCACGACGAACACCTGCGGTTGCGGTCGCGTGTGCGCCCGACAACGGCGGCCTGACGCTGCCGGCAGGGTTCTGTGCCACCATCTTCGCCGACAGCATCGGGCATGCACGGCACCTCACGGTGACATCCGACGGCACGGTGTACGTGAATACCTGGAGCGGCGAGTACTACGGCAAGGACAAGCCGCACGCGGGTGGCTTCCTCGTGGCGCTCCGCGATACGACCGGCGACGGTGTCGCGGATGTGGTTGCGCGGTTCGGGGACAGCGTGGCGAGCGGCGGGCACGGCGGCACCGGGATCATGCTGCATGGTGGTGCGCTGTACGCCGAGTCGAACGACAAGATCCTGAGATATGCCCTGGCGGCGGGAAGCATTGCCCCGACGGCGGCGCCTGACGTGATCATCGACAGCCTGCCACAGAGCGGCGATCACCCGATGCACCCGTTCGTGATCGACTCAAGCGGCAGCATGTACATGTCGAGCGGCTCGGCGTCGAATGCGTGCCAGGTCAAGGACCGGAAGAAGGAGTCGCCGGGACATGACCCATGCACGGAGCTCGAGACCCGTGGCGGGATCTGGCGATATGACGCCAACCAGGTGGGGCAGCACTTCTCAAGGAATGAGAGATACGCGACCGGAATCCGGAACGCGGTGGGCATCACCACCGATGCGTCGGGCCAGGTCTACTCCACGCAGCATGGACGGGACCAGCTCGCTGAGCTCTGGCCCAAGCTGTACACGCCAGCTCAGGGGCAGAACTTTCCGGCGGAGGTGCTGCTCAAGATTGAAAAGGGAGCGGACTTCGGCTGGCCGACGTGCTACTTCGACTCGGCGCAGGCGAAGCTGGTGCTGGCACCGGAGTACGGCGGCGATGGTGGCAAGGCGATCGGGTCATGCGACACGAAGAACCCGCCGGCTGCGTACTTCCCGGCACACTGGGCGCCGGACGCGGTGCTCTTCTACAACGACGGGCATTTTCCGGCGAAGTACAAGGGAGGAGCGTTCATCGCTTTCCATGGCTCGTGGAATCGGGCGCCGGGTCCGCAGGGTGGGTACAACGTCGTCTTCCAGCCGTTCGCCGGCGGGAAGCCTTCGGGTCCATACGAGATTTTCGCGGATGGATTCGCGGGGGCGACGAAGGAACCGGGCAAGGCGGCGCATCGTCCAACGGGGCTCGCGGTCGGGCCGGATGGCGCGTTGTATATCAGCGATGATGCGCGCGGACGGATCTGGCGGGTGGTGTATGGCGGCTCCGCTGTTCCGGCGCCGGTTGCATCAGCAGTGGCACCGGGTGAGGCGGTGACGAGCGCACTGCCCCAGTTGAGCCCCGCGGCGAAGGCGGCGGGGATCACGCCGGCAATGCTGGCGCTGGGGGACAGCGTCTTTCACGGCCAGGTGGCCAATGGAACGTGCACCGCTTGTCATGGGAGTGACGCGAAGGGCACGCCGCTCGCGCCCGACCTGACAGACAGCAAGTGGCTATGGAGCGACGGGAGCTACAAGGGGATTGTGCAGACGATCAAGGAGGGCGTGGCGGCGCCGAAGGAGCACAGGGGCGTGATGCCGCCGATGGGTGGCGCCCAACTCACCGCGGCGCAGCTCGCCGCGGTGGGAGGGTATGTCTTTGCGCTGAGTTACAACGGGACGTGAAGGCTTGAAGGCTTGAAGACTTGAAGAGGACGGTCTTCAAGCGCTGCGGCTGTCTCTCCGCACGTACATCCTGCCGGATCCGCACCTAGTTCAACGATCCATCGTAGCCGTTCAGCGGCGCCCCTTCCGGACGAAGGAGGGGGTGGCTTGTCGCTGACCGCGCTCAACTCCATGCCGCGGGCCGCTTTGGCAACAAATGTTTGATCCGCCGTTGATGATCGGTTGATTCAACGCGATCACTTTGCGCGCACCACCTTGCGCGCCAGTACGCAGGATCCGGCAGCCCAGGCGAGCGATCTCATTACTGTCGCGAACATGGCGATTGCCCAAGGAGTCGCTGCTCCCCACCTTCGCTCACCGACCAATCCAAAGGCAAATAACTCTCGGCTGCGCTGTCACGGCGTTGCCCTGTTACCCCCACCGAGGAGCTTCGCATGAAGAGAGCAATTGTCCTGGCTGCAGCTGCATCCATCGCTGCCTGCAACGCCCAACCAGCTGATCAGGGCGACGCTGTTTCGCCTGTTGCAAGTGCCGGCGGCGGGACGGTGGTACCGCATGGGGGGAACATGATACCGCATGTTGAAACCCCATGTTCGCCACGCACCGGTGATGGCAAGTTCGTGGTGCGGTTTACCTGCGGCCAGGTCATCAACGTAGCCTCGGCAAACGCGACCCTTCAGGCCGCGACCGCGGTGGCAGTGAGTAACTGGTCGGGCCTCCTGTTCGGCGCCAACATGTGGACGCTTGTCTCCGTCCCGGGTACCGGCGTCACCGTGCCCGTGACATTCGCCGACACCACTACGTACAACAACCCCTACTACTGCGGAAACACGAACGCCGGCCCCGCGATCGTCATCTATCGCTCCGACAACCCGGCCAACTGCGCGGATGGTTTTAATGACTCGCGTGACCTGCAGGCAGTCGTCCTGCACGAACTCAGTCATGCCCTTGGACTGCAGGGACACCTCGCGCAGAATCCTGCCACAACGTCTCCGGTGTACGGTTGCTCCAATACGCTGCGACTCGACAAGGTGTTCAACCCCTCCGTCTGTTCTCATGAGTCACAACGCGTCCTGTACTACTATGGTATTCGTCCCACGGACGTGAACACGACAAAGCACATGATGTCGGGCCTCCGTGTTGCCGAGACCGTGTTCAGCGTATTCTCAGGGCCGGCAACTGTCCCAATCCTGAAACTGGAGTTTGCAGGCAAGAGCCCGACGTTTACGCCACCCCTGGCGAGCACCCTTCCCGCTACGCAGCTCACTTGGACCTCGGCGGCCCCATCGATTGCCACGGTAACTCCGACCGGTGCCACCGCCACCGTGACCAAGGGTACAAGCACCGGAACAACAACCGTTAGCGTGACCTATTCCGGTGCGGCGAGTGCGCTGGCGTATGACCGTTACTATCCGTTTAGCGACGGCGTCGTATACATATCCAACACCCCGCCGATCTATGCGATCACGAAGATGGCTGGCGGGGCGAGCGGACCGGCGGGAACGGCGCTCAATCCGGCACCCAAGGTCAAGGTGACCAATAGCGGCGTCGCGGTCAGTGGCGCAGTAGTGACGTTTGCCGTCACGGCGGGCGGCGGCAGCGTCTCACCAGCAAGCGTCACCACGAACGCCAGTGGTGAGGCGACGACCGCCTGGACGCTTGGTGCTGCAGCAGGGACGAACACGTTGTCTGCGGCCACTCCCTTTGCCCCGTCGCTCGTCATTTCAGCAACGGGCGCGGTCATGCCGACGATCACGTCATTCACCTACGCCGGGTGCGATGTCTACGTTGCGACAAACGGCAAGACGTACAACACCTTCACCTTCAACTGGACGATGTCGTCGACACCGTCGGGAACTGCGACTTACCAGGTTGGCGAATACGGCTCAAATACTCCTGCTTCGGCAGCGGTCGTGAAGCAGGGTACGGCAAGCACGGGCGTCACCACAATCGGAGGCGACTTCGCGCCGTTGGCGGGCCCCTACCTCAAGTCGACGTCAACCAATAACAAGTACTGGTGGGTCCGACTGCAGGACGGCGCGATCACGGGGCCGTGGACGCAACTGGCGGCGCCCAAGTTCCCGTTGGATGCGAAGTCCTGCGCAGCGCCGACATAGGCCTCACCTGGTTTCACGTAGAAAGCGCCGGGCCCATTCGGGCCCGGCGCTTTCACTTAGCCACGGCAAGTCAAAGGTGGGAGGCGGGATAGCTCTTCTTGAGTGAGGCGTGGATGGCCTTGGCGATCTTCTCCCCGCCGACGCCCGATGGCTCGATGTTGTTGACGAAGTGATCGGGGCGGTTGCAGGCGAGGCGCAGGTCGATCATGGCGCAGCGCGTCGAGTTGGCGGCGCGGATGATGACGTCGTTGAACATGGAAACGGCTGAGGTGGCGAAGCGCTGGAAGGCGCGATCGGTGAAGCTGCCGTTGTAGATAGTGCACACCGTCACCGGCTTGCCGAGCTTCATGACCGACGAGAGCGCGGCGCGATAGGCGGGCTCGAACTGTTCCACCGCCGCCGCGAGAAGGCCCACCGCCTCACCCACTGTCTTCGCCGGACGCTCATAGAGATCAATGTGCCCCAGGGCATCGTTGCCGCCGATGCTCAGGACCAGGTGCGTGGCATCGTGCGGCAGAGCCATGAGCTGACGATCGAGTGTCCTGGTGGTGGCGCCGTCGATCGCACACTTCGTGGCTCGCCAGGGAGCCGGCAGGACGGCGCTGAGCTGGGCGGCGACGTCGGGAGCACCGCTGGTATAGAGCGCGTTGTCCAGGGTCGAGTCGCCAAGGAGGATGACGTGCGGGGTGTGAAGTGACATTCCGCCAACGGGTTCGGGACAGGACAGGGGAACAGGGACGGCGAATGGTAAGGGGTAGTGCGCGTCACGAGGAGGTATCGGACGAAACCCTTGTGCCGCTCGGGGGGTATGTGTTGATGCTGGACGCAGGCCCCCGATGGACCAGTACCGTCACCATCTACGTTGAGACAGCCATGGCCTCCCTCCTCGAATCATTCGGTCAATCGTTTACCCCAGACATGCTCTCCAAGCTGGGCACTTCCATTGGACTCGACCCCAATCTCGTCACCAAGGGACTCGGCGCGGTCGGACCGCTCCTCACCGGCGCCATGGCGAGCCAGACGACGACCCCGCAGGGGCTCGATGGGCTGATGAAGCTCATCCCACAGGATGGAGGTGCGGGGCTCAGCAACCTGGCGGGGCTGCTCAAGGGTGGTGGCGCGCCGACGGAGATGCTGAGCGGACTGTTTGGCGGTCCAGGACTGGGCGCGGCCGGCCGGACGCTGGACCAGGCGCTCGGGTTCAAGGCGTCGTCGCTGATCGGGCTGGCGGCACCGGTGGTGATGGGCCTGGTGAGCAAGATGCGCAGCGAGCAGAAGCTTGATACCGCCGGGATCGCGAAGACACTGCAGGATGAACAGACATCGTTCTTCGCCAAGGGTGGCGAGGACGCGAAGTTGGTGAAGACGGTGCTGGCCGCGAGCACCGAGGCGAACGCCACGCGGGCACGCTACACCGATGCACAGTGGCAGGGCATCCGCCTCGGGCCGATGGCGGCGGCACAGGTGGTGATGATCGCGTCACCATCGGGGCCGATCGGTTCGCTCAAGGAAGCAGGTGCGGTGGCGAAGGCGGTGGACGAGATTCGCAATGCGGCGCCGCCGGCCTCGTTGCTCGGAATCGCCTTTGAGGAAAACTTCACGATGGAGGAGCTGAACAGCCTGGGTGGCCGGAAGGCGACCAAGGAGCAGCTGCTCAGCGCAATCAAGGATGCGGTGGCGACGGTGGCATCACAGGGGACCGAAGATGCAATTGCCTATCGCCGGTTCCTTGCCGCCGTGGCGATGAAGGTTGCGGAAGCGTCGAAGGAGGGCGGGTTCCTCGGCGTGGGAGGGACGCTGGTGAGCGACGAAGAGAAGGTGGCGCTGCGTGAGGTGGGGGCCGCCGCGGGGGTCTAGTCCGGAAACTGCTGCTCGAAATTGTTCGTGCTCCAGAGGGGATCGGAAGCCTCGGGCGCCGTGGTGGCGCCCAGCCTTCCGTTGTTGCCGAGGCCCGAGCGGTCAGTGATCACCTGTCCGCTCCCATCATCGAGTCGCCAGTAACCGACCAGGCCCGCCTGGGGCGACTGGACCGCCGACCGAAAGTCGTTGATTTCACTCGTCGTGCGCACCACCTGCCAGACCCGCACTTCGTCCAGTACGCCCTTGAAGTGATATCCGTTGAACGGCGGTCCCTCGTGCCCAAGCGACAACGGCTTGTCGCTGTTCATCGGGATCGCCATCCCAGCAACCCCTCCGACGTTCTCCCCGTTGACGTAGAGGAAGGCAACGCCGTTGTTGAACGTGGCCGCAACGTGCTGCCAGGTGTCGATGCGCAGGACGTCCGCTGCGATCAGGGTCGTTGTGGGGTCGACACCATTGCTGGTAGAGAGGCTCAGGCCAGTGCCGTTCATCTCGAGCGAGTAGGACGCAGCACCGGTGACGCCCCACTTCGACACGAGGTGCTGGATGCCCCCGCCGCCGGGAGGGGCGGGGCGAACCCAGGCCTCGATGGTCCAGGTATCCGAGAGGTCGAGCGCTGTGGCGTCGGGAAACTCGGCGAACTGCTGCACACCATCAAAGGCGAGTGCAGTTGCGCGCTCGAAGGCGGCAGCAACGGCGACATCCGAAAGCAACTGCACGCCGCACTCGTGCCCAGCGGAGCACGCACCCGACCATTCCAGGAAGCGGCTGCCGGGACTGGGGCTCGTATAGAGGCCGAGGAGCGTACCTTCGGCGAATTGCGCCGTGCAGGTACCGGTGGCCCCTGCACTGCTGATGGCGCAGTCGATGCCGATGACATCGGTCGCGACAGTACCTGACCCGGTGGCACCGGCCACCGCCGTGACCGTCAGCGTGTGCATCGGCTCGCCAGGGTCAGCGCTGCTGCAGGCGCCAATGATGATGACGACGAGCGGGATGAGAGCGGAACGGCGCATGAGCTCGGCTCGGTTGTTCAGGTGATACGACGGAATCCGTCCGCGCTCCACTCCTCGCTGCCGACACCCTGGTGCACGAAGAAGAGCCCGTCGGGATCGTACCTGCGCTTCGCCGCGGCGAGGCGCGGGTAGTTGGGCCCCCAGTAGAGGTCCTTCCAGTTCGACCCAAAGAAGTCACTCTCCGACAAGTATGACCCGGCACCCGGCGCCAGGGCGAGCAACTGGTCGGTGGCCTTGTTGATTCTTGCGGCGGCTTTCTGTCCCCCCGCGACATCGGGTTCGTGGCCGGGAATTCCGGCGAAGGCCGGCGGCTCCATGCCCGCGATGATGACGAGGGCAAAGGCATCGAGCACCGCGGGGTTCATTGCGGTATCGCGGGCCGCTGCAATCTCGGCCGCGGGAGCACCGGCGAGCCCCTTGTTGAAGTGGAAGGCGAAGTCCCACGTCTCAACGGCCGAGACGATCGTGCGTGCAAGAACATCGATGCGCTCCTCGTCGAGCAGCGCCGAGGGAAGCCAGGCGGACCGATAACCGGTGACGACGTCTCCCGCCTGCCCCCTGTCGCCGGCCCAGAACCAGTTGCCTGCGGGCGCGCCGGGGCGGGCGTCGTGCATGATGGCACCGGGGGCCACTTTCTGGAGGAAATCCCCGTCCCAGAAATGATTCGCCGGGCCACCGGCTGCGCTGAGTGGTGCCGCCACCTCGAAGTCGCCAGGTGATGCGGCAACCCAATCGCGGAACGGCTGCCAGACGGCGTTGGCCTGGTCGGTCGACAATCCCTGGAACACCATGCTGACGTTGACCTGACCGGGCTTGAACTCGATCTGCTCGCCCCAGTGGTTGTTCCAGAGGTTATCGCGATAGAAGCGAAGGGTGTACGCAACGAGCCGGGCAAATGCCTCTTCGGACGTCGCCTTGATGCTGCCGAAGGCACCGCCCATTGTCTCGGGCAGGTCGCGGGTCCGGAGGGTGAGGCGGGTGACGACACCGAAAGTTCCCCCGCCGCCGCCCTTCAACGCCCAGAACAGTTCGGGATCGTTGCACTGGTTCACGACGCGGACCTTGCCGTCGGCGGTGACGATCTCGGCTTCGAGGAGTGCGGCGCAGGCCGACCCGTAGTTCTTGGAGAAACTGCCGAAGCCGCCGCTCTGGATAAGCCCGGCGACGCCGACGGTGGTGCATCCCCCACCCTGCACATAGCGTCCGCCGACGGTGCCGACCTGGTAGTAGACCGGTCCCCAGATAGCGCCCGATCCAACGCTCACTGCCGTCGTCGCCGCGACCTTGCCTTCGCAGCCGCGGGGGACGAATGCGTCGTGCATCTCCACCTGCTTCATGGCACGAGTCCAGATGAGCAAGCGAGTCGGTGGAGGAGGAGGTGCCCTTGTAGCTGTGTCCCCCGCCCTTCACCACGAGTCGCAGCCGATGGGTGCGGGCGAAGTTCACCGCTGCAGCAACATCGGCCGCGCTCTCGGCGGCGACGACCCAGGTGCTCGGCGCCGAGGCCCATGCGCCAATCCAGCCGGTCGTCTGGGTGAGGGCGGGGTCGTCGCCGATGAAGAAGGGGTTCTTCATGCTGGCGAAGAAATCGGTGCAGGCCGCGCTGGTGGGCGACGCCTTACAAGCGCTGAGTGGCGACTCGAGCTTGCGGAGGCGGCCACCGACCTGCTTCCCGAGCTCGCTCCATGCCGAGGCAGTGGGCCAACCGGGATCGCCGGGGCGGACACGGGTGAAGGGGGCGACGGATGCGGCCCGGATGAGGTCGCGGGCCGCGGGAGAAATGAGGGGGAGCGCGGCGGCAGCGCCGAGAAAGGAGCGTCTGTGCATCAGGGAGGATACCGCGCAAGACGGACGCCGGGTAGGACCTTACTCGGTACTGAAGCCCCAGCCGACGATGCTGCGCGATTCATCGCCGTCTGCCGGCGACATCAGTGAGCCGGGAAAGAAACCAAAGGGCCACGGGCGGGTGCCGCCCCCTGCCACGACGCTATAGGCGAGCGGCACACCGGCGCGCAGGGCCCACGCAGGCTGAAAGCCGGGCAGCGAGGTGAGGTCGGGAACCGTAATGACCCAGGCAGATGGCAGTGACCCGAAGTATTCAGCAGCGACAGCGATTTCGTTACTGCGTTCGGCATCTGGACCGGTGTTGAAGCTCGCGAGCGCCCATCGGCCATACTCGGGCTGCACAGGGAGCGTCAGCGTGGGCAACAGATAGGGGCCGGCGACGCGGACGGTGACTGTCGGTTCGGGCAGCGACGGACCGAGAGTGACCGTCCGGTCTACAACGTCACGGAAGAAAAGGTCCGCGTGGCGATACTCGGAGCGAGGCCTATCACGGTCTGCGACCGAGAGTGCCTGAACGCGGCCAACAGGAAGGCTGGCTGCCGGCACGGCGTCGTAGGTGGTGGTCGTCGCAATCGGAACGCCGTACGAGAGCCTGCCGATGGCCCCGAACGTGGTGTAGACCTCGCTCTCATCGCCATCGACGTCAGTGACAGTGATGTTCGCATGGGCACCGGCGATCGCTTCGGTCGACGTGAAGTCGAGTGGGGCAATGGCGGCGCCATCGGGAAGATCGACGCCGGTGCGGATGATGTAGCGAACGTCAGCGCCGCGAGCCATGGCGACGAGATCCTGCGGCCCGGTCCAGATGCCAGCAAGCTGGAAGGGGCGAGGGGTACCGGGTTCATGGCTGAGCCAGGAATACCCCGATGCGGGGAGTGACACCTCGGCGGTGTCCGTCTCGGCCAATCCGACCACCAACCCAGTGGCTGACTTTGATCCGCAACTCGATGCCCGCAGCTGCAGCAACTGCTCGAGCTGCGCGGGGGTGGCGTAGTAGATGGAGAGAAAGACGGACTTGATGGCGATGGCGGCGCGATCGGAGTTGAAGGCGAAGCGGTAGGTGTGCGCTCCTCCATTCGGGACCACGACCCGCCAGGCGCCGTCACCATCCTGCTGGGCAACCCAGGACACTTGAGGTGGGCTGGAGCAGAAGGCGACGGTGAACTCGTGAGCGCCGCCGGGTTCGACCGGGTCATCGGTTCCGCAGGCGGATGCCGCCACTGCGAATGCGAGGGCCCCGAGCCTGAGGGCGTTGATTCGGTGCATGCGATGAGAATACTGGCAAGGGATGGCCACGCGACATGGGTCAATCGACCCATGGACGACTTGATGAGCTTCCCGTCTGCGGCTACGAGGCGGGATGCTCGTCGAATATTGCGAGAAAACGCTGATATACATCCCTCATTGTCCAGCTCCTATCAGGTGTCTGCCGCTCAACAATCGGGGTTGTCAAAGCCTGGTGTTCCGCGGTCCCCTGCCCCATACACCGAGGTGCCGGCACACCAGTTGGCAGCGAGATCGTTGGTTGCGGCATCCACCGGCTCGCCCGAGCCCGGCGGGTGCTGATCGAGCAGGGCTACCTCGTGCCGGTCAAGCAGGCCGGGCGAGGCACCCCGGCGCTATTCAAGTGGGGCGCATATTAAAGAGCGGCCGGTCTGCCCATGCCACAGCAAGGGGGGAGAGCGGCAGCGCAAAGGGTGCGGAAATCCGCACCCTATACTTACTTACACCTCCCCCCCCCCCCCTCTCTCTTGCCTCCTGGCGTGTGGAATCGGCGGCTTACAACCCCCAGTGAACAACCCTCTGTACCTCAGTTCCTACCGCCATTCAGCCTCTCTACTGCCTGCCATCAGCCTCAGCTAGAGCGGTGACCATGGCTTGTATGCGCCGGTGGTGGTAAGGTGGTTGCCGCCAGCGAGCCTGCAGGGCCTAGTGATGGTGGGCATGGCCGCCCCCGCCCGCTGCCCGTAGGAGCCCCGTGTCGGCCGGGAAACGGCTCGCCGGGGCGTTGTCTGGCCTGAAGGGCACCCGGAGCCCCTAGCAATGGCCCTCGCGGCATGGCTTAGGCGGGTGGCGCCAAGGTGCTAAGGGGCTGGCCCCCAACACCAAGCCTTCGCCTTTATACCGGCCCCCACAACACAAAAGCCCACATCCACAAACCCCACCTTTACGAAAACTCTCGCCCCCACCCTCTCCCACCACCGCCACGGCACCGCCCAAAGGCGACCGGGCGCTCCGGCTGCCTGAACGGTAACTGCACCGGCCTCACCAGCCTCACCGGGCAGGAGGCTGTTGTCCGCCGCGCTATAACCCCCTCGAAAAATCCGGCGCCGCAGCCAACCCGCGCCAACCCTGCGGCGCCCAACGAATCATTGCCCCGCAGAACACCTTGTTGGCGGCCGGAAAGCTCCGCCCGTGGCCTGCTCGGCAGTGTTGGAAGAATGTGTGTTCTCCCAACAGTCACCCCCGAACAACCCGATTTTGTTGTGCTTTTTCAATTGCAACCGGAGGTTCGCCCGGCCCTGTTTTCCCAACAGTGCCCTCGGCGGGGCCGGATTTGCAGGCGGGCGGCGTTTCGGGGTAGTGGTCGGGTTCCAGGGCGCAAACGGTCGGCAACACCCCCTCGAAAGGGGCTGGACGGCTAATGGAATCGCCCGCAGGAAACCCTGCCATAACGCCACGCAAGCCAACCGCCCGGAGCCGGGTGAGCAATGGGCGCGACTGGCTGGCGGGCGTTGACCAGCGCTCTTCGATTGCACGCCGCTATCGGGACCTCGTCGGCCAGATTGCCATCGACCAGGGCGGTGCTGACCGTTGTTCCGAGATCCGCATGCAGCTCATTCGCCGGTTTGCCAGCGGCGCTGTTCTGGCTGAGGAGCTCGAGGCACGGTTGGCGCGCGGCGAGCCCGTTGATATTGCCGAGCATGCGCTGCTGAGCTCGACGCTGGTGCGGCTTGCGCAGCGGATCGGAATCAACCGTGTGGCCAAGGATCTGACGCCGAGCTTGGGCGACTACCTTCGATCGTCTCCGCCGCCCGACGTCGACAGCGAGGCCGCCGAATGAGCTCCGATTCCGACCGTCGCGAGCTCCGCCGCCAACTGCTCGACCGCGTGGTCGAAGCGCTGATTGTGGCTCACTGCAGCGGACCGTCGGCCGATGAGCAGCTCGAGCGGGCACGTGCAGAGCTGCAAGCCTTCGACGCGGAACCGGCGGCGATCTTCCGCCAGGGGATCGGTGCTGCATGAAAGCGCTCATCGGCATCGATCGAGCGCTGCTCGACAAGAATTTGCTTGGGGCGGCGCTTGGCGACATTGCCTCGTGGTCCCAGTGGTTGGCAGTATTGCGCGCCGCGTTTGGGCTGAAGATGTCGGATGAGGATCGCGCCATCTTCAGCAAGGTTGCTGGCGAGCGTGCGCCGCCCGGTCAACGGGTGAACGAGCTTTGGTGCGTGGCCGGTCGAAGAAGTGGCAAGACCAGGATTGCCGCGGCGATCAGCACGTACATCGCTGCCATCGCGCAGCACAGGCTCGCGCCGGGCGAGGTCGGCTACGTCTTGTTGTTGGCCGCTTCGCGTTCGCAGGCTTCGGTCGCATTCGCGTACGTCGTGGGCTTCCTCCAAAGCTCGCCCATCCTGCGCCAGCAGATTGAATCGACGACCGCCGAGGAGATCAGGCTCAAGGGCAACATCATCATCGGCGTGCATGCGGGCTCCTATCGCACCATCCGGGGCCGCACGCTGCTGGCCGTCGTTGGTGACGAAACCTCATTTTGGCGCGACGTCGACAGCGCTCAGCCTGACGTAGAGATCTTTCGCGCTTGCATGCCCGCACTCGCGGCCAGCAAGGGCCTTTGGGTTGGCATCAGCACCGGTTACCGCAAGCTTGGTCTGCTGTATCAGAAGTGGCGCGATCACTTCGGTCAGGACGGTGACGATGTGCTGGTGGTGCAGGGTGCATCCTCGGCGTTCAATCCAAGCCTCGATCCCAACATGATCGCGCGTGCCTCGGCCTCCGATCCGGAGGCGGCTGAGAGCGAGTGGGGTGGTGGCTTTCGCACCGACATTTCTGCGTTCCTTGACGACGCCACGATTGAGGCCGCCGTCAACTACGGCCGGCCCATCGAGCTGCCGCCCCAGCCGCATATTTTCTATAAGGCCTTCGTCGATGCGAGCGGTGGTCGTCACGATCATTACACGTGCGCCATCGGACACAAGGAAGGCGAGCGCATCGTCATCGACGTTTGCCGCGGCGTGGCGCCGCCGTTCGATCCGCAGGAAGCGACCGAACAGTACGCCAAGCTGGCCAAGGAGTACCGTTGTTTGAGCGTCGTTGGCGACAACTTTGCACAAGAGTGGGTCGCCGGGGCTTGGAGCAGGTGCGGTGTGCGTTACGTTCGCAGCGAGCTGCCGAGGTCGCAGATTTACTTGGAATGCTTGCCGCTGTTCACGCGCGGCTTGGTCGCGCTGCCCGACCACAAGCGCCTGTTACGTGAGCTCCGCCTGCTTGAGCGGCACACGCACCGCAGCGGCCGAGATACCGTCAACCACGGCAAGAACGGCTCCGACGACTACAGCAACGCCGTCTGCGGCGTGTTGCGCGACGTGAGCACCCATCTCAGCTATCTCGACGCACTCACCCGCGCGCTCGCCGACTAGGTAGAGGTCTCCAACAGCGAAGTCGCCCGCAGCGCGCGCTGCGGCCTGTTAAACCTGTTGCCGCCGCCGCAGCGCCTCAGCGATTGAGCCTCACGCAAGCCGCGCCGGATTGGTACCTGCCGGAGGGACAGCTCGCCCCCGGCGGCTTGGGCACCGCCGGCCGGCTGTCCCGGTTCATGGGTGCGCAGAAGCGCACGGCGATCATGACGAGCTGGCCATCGGGAAGTGCCGGTGCCGCCGTTAGTAACGGGATCAAGGGGCGAGATCACGCGGCAGGTTCGCGATCCACTCACCGATAGCGTGGGCGAGGGCTTTAAGCTGATCACCATACTGGGCCCAGAATTCCTTCGATGCCTCAGTGATCGCCATCGTTGCCAGGGACACCAAAATCTTCTCGCCGAACTGAGCTAGTTTGCTTTGCGCTTCGACCCCCTCCGTCGGAGGCTTTGCGGGCACGGGCGGCAGTGTTTTGAGCGTCTCGATCGCGCGCCTGATCTCGTCGAGATCGCTGTCGTCAAGTGGCCTCGGTTTGATCTGTCCTTCGGCGGAGATAAGTAGTCCAGCGGTCGCCTCATCGAGCGCCGCAACGCGCTTAAGCATCGCCGCGTGCAGGACACTCGGGTCGTGTGCCGGCGGGAACGGAGAACCAATCGGCCCGCTGCCTATCGCCGCGAGATGCTGCTGCCGCTGCCGAGCTGTCTGGCGTGCAATCAGCGCCCCGCTCTGGTCGTCTGTATGCCAGCTTGAGATCGGCGGCGGGTCTGCCGGCGGTTTGTTGTGGCCCTTCCCGGCAGGGCGCTTTCTTCGAGGCTTGGACGAGCCTGCGGCGTCCTTCTTGTTGCCGTGCTCGTCGAGATAAAATAGCTCGCCGCCGCCCTTGCGTGGTTTAGTCGCCAAGGCCTCACCTCATCTTGCCCGGGCGGCATGATCGCCGGCCCGGCTTTGTCCGCCCTTGCGGCGGGCGTCGCGCTCCAACCTGGCGTCGCGATCGAGCGAGAGCCGCACGACAACGCTGTCCGGCAGCAGCAAGGCCTCGATCCGACGGCGCAGGCCGTTCAACGACAACGCCGTCACCGGCGCTGCCACGTCCCGGATCGTGGCGACGTAACCCTTCGCGGGGTCGAAACTGACGGGGACGGTGAGCCTGTCGAGCACGCTCATGGCTGCTGCGGAGGCGACGTACTCAGCGATCATCTTGCCAGCCAGCATTCAACTCCGGACCAGCCTCCGACGTCAACGGCGACGGCGCTAAAACCTGTGCTCTGCCGCTCGTTCTCGTGGTTCATGGCCGTCCTCCAGCGAGATGGAGGGCCGCCCCGCGTGAACAGTCACGCGAGGACAACCCGGTTGCGCGCCCTCGGAGAAGGGCCGGGAACGGTGAAGTCCTTCGCGGACACCATCGGACTGGCCGGACGTAGGAGGCCGCAGCCATCCAACCGCGGGGCTCGGAGGTGTGCTTGTTGCCCCAGGGCACGCCGGTACAACTGTGCTATCGTTCAGTCCGTAACCCTTCCGGCTGGAGGGATCAGATGACAGCTTTCATCGGACGCCGCGAGTTGATGACGCTGCTCGGTGGTGCGGCGGCTACCTGGCCGCTCGCGGCGAGCGCACAGCAGCCGCCGGAACGGATGCGGCGCGTTGGCATCATCGACGACGCGCCGATGTGGAACGCCTTCCGCCAGGGGTTGCGCGAGCACGGCTACCTGGAAGGTCAGAATATCGCCTTTGACTACAAATACGCCGACGGAGTGCCCGAGCGGCTTGTCGAGGCGGCGGCTGAGCTCGTTCGCCGCCCGGTCGACGTCATCGCGACCTACGGCACGCCACCGAGCCGGGCAGCCAAGGAGGCGACGGCGACCATCCCGATTGTCATGATCGCAATCGGCGATCCGGTGCGAGCTGACCTCGTGGCAAGCATTGCACGGCCAGGTGGAAATGTCACCGGGAACACCATTCTTGGCCCGGAGGTAGGCGCCAAGCGGCTGCAACTCTTCAAGGAGGCTGTTCCCACCATCTCACGCATGGCCTTTCTCGTAAATCCGGCTAATGCCTCCACCGTTGCTTACCTCGAAGAATTACAGATTGCCGCTCCGGCGTTGGGCGTGAAGCTAATCTCCGCGGAGGTGCGCAGTGTCAACGACTTCGACGGCGCCTTCGCTACAATGATGCGGGAGCGCCCCGACGCGTTTATGATGACTGCAGACCCACTTCTCATGCTCCACATCAGGCGGGTCGTCGACTTCCTGACGGACAACCGGCTGCCGAGCATTTTCCAAAATCGGGACAATGTAATTGCCGGCGGCCTCATGTCTTACGGAGCGAGCCTGTCCGATCTGTTCCGGCGCGGCGCGGGATACGTACACAAGATATTACAAGGGACCAAACCCGCAGACCTCCCCGTAGAGCAGCCGACCAAGTTCGAGCTGGTCATCAACCTCAAGACGGCCAAGGCCCTCCCT
>CAVUAK010000002.1:0-496640 GCA_963739455.1 uncultured Gemmatimonadales bacterium | reverse complement strand
CGTCATCGTGCTGGATATCGGCGTACTAGTAAGGAGCTGAGCACATGGCCCGCATCGACGTCATCATGCCCCAGATGGGTGAATCCATCGCCGAGGGCACCATCTCGCGCTGGATGAAGAAGGTCGGCGAACCGATCAAGCGCGACGAGCCGATCTTCGAGATCTCCACCGACAAGGTGGATGCAGAGATCCCCGCACCTGTGGCCGGCACGCTTGCCGAGATCCTGGTGCAGGAGGGCCAGACCGTCGCCGTGCAGGCGATCGTGGCGCGGATCGAGACGGAGGCTGGTGCGGTTGCGGCGGCCCCCGCTCCGGCCCCGGCTGCGGCTCCCCCGGCGCCCACCCCGGTCGTGGCACCGGTAGCCGCTCCCGCTGCCGCACCGGTTCGCGCTGCGGCACCCGCCGCACCCACTCCGGCCCCGCGAACGTCGAATGGTTCGGAGACGTTGGAGGAGCGCCTTCGCCGGCGGTCTACTCCGCTGGTGCGCAAGATTGCCGCCGAGCACGGCCTGGATATCTCCGCGATCGCCGGCAGCGGCATGGCGGGACGGGTCACCAAGAACGACGTACTCTCGTACATCGAGGCCCCCCGGCGGCCGGTGCGCCCGCACCAGCCGCAGCCCCGGCGCCTGCGCCAGTGCTTGCCCCTGCTGCCGTCGCTGCGCCCTCGGCCCAGCCAGGCTACCAGGCCGCCGACCCGTGGGAAGGCGATCGGACGGAGCCGTGGTCGCGCATCCGGAAGTTGACCGCCGAGCACATGATCATGTCCCGGCGCACCTCGGCGCATGTCGCGACGTTCTTCGAGATCGACTACAGTCGCGTCGCAACCCTGCGGGCAAAGAAGAAGGCGGAATATGCCGAGCGCGGCGTCAACCTCACCTTCCTCGCGTTCATCGCGAAGGCGGTGGCAGACAGCCTTCGCAAGCACCCGGTCGTCAACGCCGCCGTGTCGGGCACGAGACCACGATCTTCCGTCGCGACATCAACCTCGGTATCGCGGTGGCGCTCGACTGGGGCCTCATCGTGCCGGTCATCAAGCATGCGGACGAACTCTCGATGCTCGGCCTGGCCCGCTCCATCAGTGACCTCGCCGACCGCGCGCGCTCGAAGAAGCTGAGCCCCGACGAGGTACAGAAGGGGACCTTCACCATCACCAACCCCGGCGTTTCGGCTCCACAATCGGCATCCCGATCATCAACCAGCCGCAGGTGGCGATCCTCGCGGTCGGCTCCATCACCAAGCAGCCGACCGTCATGACGGTGGACGGCGTGGATACGCTCGGCATCCGCACGAAGGGCATGCTCTCGCTCTCGTTCGACCACCGGGTCGTCGACGGCTCCGATGCCGATCGATTCATGGCCGACGTGAAGAAGTCCATCGAGTCGTTCGCGGAAGGCGCGGTATAGCAGTGGGGCGCGCGCTCACGGTGGCGCGTGTGCGCGTCGCCGTGTCGCAGCAACCGGAGTACTTCGCGGTGCTGGCCGAGCTTGACGGTCTCGGGCGAGCGCGCGGGCGCCACCTCTGGGTGTTCCGGAGCGGCGACGACCCGGACCTCTTCCTGGAGTTCAGTGAGTCCGGCGCAGTGCAGGATCATCGCGTCGTGGCACGTGCTGAAGGGCGCGAGGCGATGCTGGAGGGGCGCCTTCGTGCACTCGCGCCGCCGCGACCCGTCGGCGGACGCGTTGTGGCTTGAGACCACCGCTTCCCCGCCCACCCTGACTGATCGGAACGCTCCACGTGCCACGACGGATCATCGATGTGCGGGGCGAGCGCTGGGAGGTCGCCGTGAACGGCGCCCGCACCCAGTCCACCAAGGACGAGTTCGGCCTCCGCTTCGTGCGCATCGCGGGCGGCCCCCGGGAGGAGCGCTTCGCGCGCTACACGCCGCTCGGCAGCAAGGCGCGTGAGACCTCGCTCGCCACCCTCGGTGATGCCGATCTCGCGCGGCTGCTCACCCATTCGCAACCGGCCTGGACGGCGCCGGAATCCGGGTACCACCGCTGACCCCCGCGGAAGAAGGCGGTGGCATCGGGCCCCTCGCAGACCTGCATATGCACTCGACCGCTTCCGACGGCTCCCTGCCGCCGGAGCAGGTCATCGCGCGCGCGGCGGCTGCCGGTATCGCGGCGGTCGCGCTCACCGATCACGACACCGTAGCCGGGGTGCCAGCGGCACTCGCCGCCGGGGCGAAGCTCGGCATCCGCGTCGTGTCCGGCTGTGAGTTCTCGGTGCTGGCGCCGTGGGGAGAGATGCACGTACTCGGGTACTTCCTCCCGGAGGGCGCTCCCGAGCTCGAGGAATTCCTCACGCGCTGCAGGGCAGACCGGAACCGGCGCGGAATGGAGATGGTGCGGCTGCTCCAGCAGCTGGGTGTCGCGATCGACGAGGAATCGGTCCTGGCGGAGTCGGCCGGCGGCGCACTGGGTCGGCCGCACGTTGCCCGGGCGCTCCGGAAGGCCGGCGTCGTTCGCACCCTCGATGAGGCATTCGACAAGTACCTCGGCCGTGGTCGCCCGGCTTTCGTCGACAAGGCGTTGCCCACCTTCGCCAGTGTGGCGTCGCTCGTCCATCGGCTCGGCGGCGTGGTATCGGCGGCGCACCTGAAGGACCGTGGCAATCGCGCCACCCTGGTGCGCCTGCGGGCCGATGGCCTCGATGCCGTGGAGACGCGGCATCCGAGTCACGACCCCGACACGCGTGCACGGCTCACCGAGCTGGTGCTCGCGCTTGGACTCGGGCGCAGCGGCGGGAGTGACTGGCACGGTGAGGCGGAGGATGGGTGGAACCATGGGGCGCTGGGGTCACAACAGGTGCCGCTCGACTGGGTGGCCGATCTCGAGGCGTTGCGACCAGCCATGACGGGGAGCTGAGATGCTGACGTTCGACTATCGCGGCAAGGTGGTCATCGTCACCGGTGTGGGCCGCCCTGGCCAGATCGGCCATGCGATGGCCCTGGCCTTTGCGCGCGCCGGCGCGCAGCTCGTCCTTTGCGACGTGAATGCCACCGGCGTCGCCGAGCGCGCAAAGGAATTCCAGGCGCTTGGACTCGAGGCCCGCCCTGCGGCTGGCGACCTCACCGAACCGGACATCGCCCGCCTCGCGGTGGAGACGGCCATCAAGTACTACGGGCGGCTGGACGCGCTGGTCAATATTGCCGGAGGGCTCACGACGTACGGCCCGGTCGCCGACACCACGGTCAAGGCGTTTGATCGCGAGGTCGGGATCAACCTCAAGACCACCTTCATGATGTCGCAGGCGGCCATCGATGAGCTGGCGAAGACGCACGGGTCGATCGTGAACGTCGCATCGATTGCGTACTTCCAGCCGCAGGCCAACATGGCGATCTACGCCGCGGCGAAGGCGGGCGTCGCGGCCCTCACGCGCAGCCTGGCTGTGGAGCTGCAGCCGCGGTTCGTGCGCGTCAACGCCATCGCGCCGGCGATGGTACGCACCCCGGAAAACGTGGGCGCTTCCGGCGCCGACGCGACGTACGTGGAGATGCAGCACATCATCGACGGGGTGTTGTTCCTCGCGAGTGCCGCGGCCGAGGCCATCAACGGCCTGGTGCTCCCGATTTCGCGAGGCGCCGTCTAGCCATGGAACTCGCCGGCCGCGTCGCCCTCGTCACGGGCGCGGGGCGGCGGCTCGGGCGGGCCTTCGCCGAGGCCCTCGCCGGGCGCGGCATGATGATGGCGCTTCACTACAATGCCTCGAAGGACGGCGCGGATTCGCTTCGCGAGGAGATCGACCTCCCGCGGTGGCCGTGCTGTCTGCTTCCAGGCCGATCTCGGCGATGCCGAGGCCGCGCGTGCGCTGGCAGGCCGAGTTGCGACCGAGTTCGGCCAACTGGACGTCCTGGTCAACTCGGCGGCCGTGATGCACCACGTTGCCTTCGACGACACGACGCCCGAACTCTACGACCAGGTCCTCAGCCTCAATCTCCGCTCCGTCTTTTTCGTCTCGCAGGGCGCCGCACCGTTCCTCCGGAAGGCACGTGGCAAGATCATCAACCTCGCCGATCTCGGGGGTCTCGAGCCGTGGCCCGGTTATGCCGCGCATTCCGTCAGCAAGGCCGGCGTGGTGATGCTGACGCGCGTCCTCGCCAGGAGCCTCGCACCGGAGGTCACGGTGAATGCCATCGCGCCGGGTGCGGTACTGGTTCCCGATGACTATTCCGAGGCCGAGCGCATCCGCCTCGCGGAATCAACCCCGCTGCGTCGCCTGGGGCAGCCGGACGATGTCGTGCAGGCGATGCTCTACCTCCTGGAGCGGGCCGATTTCGTCACTGGTGACGTGCTGGTGGTCGACGGGGGCCGGGTTCTTCGGTAGGCTATATTTCATCCAGTCCTTTTCGGAGTGGTTCATGGCAGTTCGTGAGCAGTATGAGGTGGTAATCGTGGGTGGCGGGCCAGCGGGGTTGTGCGCGGCGCTTTATGGTGGTCGCGGCATGCTCCGGACGGTGCTGCTCGAGCGCGGTGTGCCTGGTGGCGAGCTGCTCAATACCGAGTGGATCGAGGACTATCCGGGCTTCCCGAAGGTGAAGGGCCGCGAGCTCGCGGCCCTCATGACCCAGCACGCCCTGCAGTTCGGCGCGGAGATCCGGCAGGAGAATGCCGAGTCCATTGCGCGGCGGCCGGACGGCACCTTCGAGGTGACGACGTCGCTCGGCACCATCTTCGAGGCGCCGGCGGTCATCATCACGGCCGGGCGGAACGCCGCTCAAGCTGGAGGTTCCGGGCGAGCTCGAATACGCCGGGCGAGGTGTTTCCTACTGTGCGGTATGCGACGGTGCGTTCTTCAAGGGCGAGACAATCGCGGTCGTGGGTGGTGGTGATGCTGCGGTCGAGGAGGCCGACTACCTCACGCGCTACGCCGAGAAGGTGTACCTGGTTCATCGCCGCGGCGAATTGCGCGCGTCGAAGATCCTGCAGGAGCGATTGTTCCGGAACCCGAAGATCGAGATGGTCTGGAACAAGCGAGTGCTGGAACTGTTCGGCGACCCGTCGGGCCTCAAGACCATGGCGCTCGAGGACACCGAGAACGGCCAGCTCTCCGAGCTCAAGGTGACCGGGTGCTTCGTGTTCATCGGATTTCGTCCCAACTCCGGCATCGTACAGGAACACTTCGCGCACGACGCCAGCGGGTACATGATCACCGACGACCGGATGATGACCTCCATTCCGGGTCTCTTCGCGGCCGGCGACCTTCGCGTGCAGCTCACCCGCCAGGTCACCACCGCCGTGGGCGACGCGACGACGGCCGCCATCGCGGTCGAGAAATACCTCACGGAGCGCCGGCAGGCCGGCCGTTCGTGCTGGCGCGGGAGCCCACGCCGGTGTCTGAGCTGGTGGTGGGGAAGTTCACCAATGGCCGCTTTGAGCAGAACAGTTACCTGCTTGGCGACGAGGCGTCACGCGCGGCGGTGCTCATCGATCCCGGCGAGGATCCTGGTGAGTTGCTTGCGGAGGTGACGCGCGGCGGGTGGCGTGTCGAGGCGATCTGGCTCACGCACGCGCACATCGATCACGTCCTTGGCGTGCCGCAGGCCACGCAACTCACGTCGGCGCCGGTGCTGCTCCACCCCGAGGACCATCCGCTGTATGCGAACGTGCCCCAGCAGGCCACATGGATGGGTTTCGCATCTGCCGCGCTGCCCGTGCCTGACGGGGAGCTGTTCGATGGGCAGGAACTGAGCGTTGGGCCCCATCGGTTCGTCGTGCGCCACACGCCGGGTCATTCGCCGGGCAGCGTGAGCTTCGTGGGTCCGGGCATGGTGGTCGCGGGTGACGTACTCTTCAGCGGGTCCATCGGGCGCACCGACCTTCCGGGCGGCGATTTCTTCACGCTCATGCGCAGCATCCATACGCACCTGCTGACACTCGCCGACGACACGGTGCTCTACGCCGGCCATGGCGACGATTCCACCATCGGGATCGAGCGCGCCACCAATCCCTTCATCACCGGCGAAGTCCGCGCCGGATGACCGCGCGCCCGGGGTCCGAATGACGTCCGGTGCGCTCGTCGAGCAGCGCATCTTCTCCTCGGCGGCCAGCACGCCGATCGACATCGCAGGTTCTCCCCTCCCGCCACCGCTCCGTCCCGACAGTTCCCTGGGCGTGCTCGATATCTCCGAGTACGTCGGTGACTTCACGGGTGGCGTGCGTACCTACCTCGCCGAGAAGGCGCGCTACGTGTCGCGGCGGCCGCAGCTCCGGCAGGTGCTGCTGATTCCAGGCGCGCACGATGCCATCGTGGAGTCCGACGGGGTGCGCTGCTATCGGCTGCGCGGCCCGGCCATTCCCGTTCAATCCGGCCTATCGCTTCATGCTGGCCACGCGGTCGACGAGCCGAATCGTGGCGCACGAGCGGCCCGATGTCATCGAGGTGGGCAGTGCGTACTTCGCCCCGTGGCTGATCTTCCGCGCGCGGCGGCAGTACCAGGCCCCGGCGGTCTGGTTCTATCACGCGAACCTGCCTCGCCTCGTGGCGCCCCGGCAGGACCGCGAGCCGGCGCCGCGCCGCGCGCTGGCGAGCGTCGTGGGCTGGTACACCAGGCGTATCGCCGCCGCGGTGGACTGCACGATCGTGGCATCCGACTTCGCGCGACGCGACCTCGAGCGTGTCGGCGTGACCAACGTGGCGTACGTCCCGCTCGGCGTCGACCTCGACCTGTTCCATCCGGCCCGCCACGCCGCCGATGCCATCGGCCCGTGCGCGGCTGGGGCTGCCGGAGGGACAGGTGGCACTGTACGTCGGGCGGTTCGCGCCCGAGAAGCATGCGGGACGGCTCGCGGCGGCCTGGGGCGAGGTCTACCGCCGTACCGGGGTCACGCTCGTCATGGTGGGTGAGGGATCGCTTCGCCCGAAGCTCGAGGCGCTCGCCGGACCGGGACTCGTGGTGCTGGGCTACACCCGGACGCGCGAGACCATCGCAGATCTTCATGCCGCCGCCGATTTCTACGTGTCGCCCTGTCCCGTACGAGACCTTCGGCCTCGCAGCGCTCGAGGCGCTCGCGAGCGGCACGCCGGTCCTCTCGGCCGACGACGGCGGGGTGTCGGAACAGGTCACGCGCTCCGGCGCCGGCGTTCCTCTACCACTCCGATGAGCCCGGTGCACTGCTCCGCGGCGTCGAGTCGATGATGGCGGCCGATCGCGCGGCCCTGAGCCGTCGCGCGCGCGCGCATGCGGAGCGTGAACACAGCTGGGACAGCGTGTTCGATCGCATCTTCGGGGTCTACGAGGGATTGCTCGGCCGGTGACCCTGCTCGTCTCCATTCACGATGTGGCCCCTCCCAACCTCCCGGCGGTGCGGCAACTCTGGCAGCTCTGCCGTGAGGCGGGTGTCGTGCCCGCGCTCCTCGTCGTTCCCGACTGGCACGGCGCGCGCCCATCGAGCGTGACGCCGAGTTCCTGGCGTGGCTGCGCGGCGCCGTATCGCGAGGGTGCCGAGATCATCCTGCACGGCGAGCGTCACGACGAGGCGGGGCGACCGCGCGCGCTTGGGTGACGAGCTCCGCGCCGCGGGACGGACCGCTCGCGAGGGTGAGTGCCTCACGCTCGACGCGCCGGAACTCGAGGCGCTGGTCGCACGCGGGCCTCGCGCGTCTCCGGGCCCTCGGGTTTGCGGCACGGGGGTTCGTGCCGCCGGCCTGGCTGATGCGGGCCGGACGCGCGGCCGGGCATCTATGCCGCCGGGCCTCGCCTTCACCGAGGATGAGGCCGCGATCTACCTGGCGAGCGGACGTCGCATCGCGTCACCGGCACTGCGCTGGAGCGCGCGCACGGCGTTCCGGGCCCGCGTGTCGGTGCTGGTCGCCGAGTGGCGCTGGCGCGGCCAGCGGCGCTGCGGCGGTGATGCGCGTGGCGCTGCATCCGGCCGACCTCAGCCACCCGGTCGGTCGCCCGGTCGGTGGCAGAGTCCCTGGCGCGATGGACCGCGAATCGCGAGTCGCGTTCCTACGCCTCGCTCCTCGCGTGACGATGCACCTCTCCGTGCCGGTCGCGCATGCCATCTGCCTCGCCCTCGTCGTTGCCGACCTGGTGGCGCGCACCTTCCGGCTCCAGTGGCTCACCCTCGGCGTCGGGTCACGGCTCACGTTTTCGGAGAGCCTGCGCATCAACGCCTTTGCCGACGCCGGGCTCGACCCTCACGCCGATGCGCGTGGGCGGCGAGCCGGCCACGGCTCGCCGGCATGCTTGCCTGCGGCGTCCCGGCAACGGCGTCATTCGTCGCCATCGCGTACGAGGTCATCACGGCCTGGCCGGTGCTCATCGCGGTGGGGCTCTGGATCTTCCTTGGCTACGCGCCGGAGTGGTGGGCGAGCGCCGGGCCCCAGCTCACGGCGTCCCTGCACAAGGCGTGGCCGTGGGCGCTCGCCATCGTCGTCGCGAGCCTGGCGGCATGGATCGGCGGGCGCCGGGTGGCGCACGCCCTGCCGCGCCAGCTCAAGCGTCCCGCTCAGCCGCATCCGGGTCTACTGGCGGCGCATGCCGCACTGGCCGCTGATCGCCAGCTTGCCACTGTCCTTCGTGAACGTCGTCACCCGCATCGCCCTGCTTCCGGTCCTGGCGCTGACGCTCCCCGATCCGCCGGCGCTTCCCGTGCTCGTGGTCGGGTCGTTTGCGCTCATCTACGCGCAGTTGATCCTGCCCACGCCGGGCGGTGCAGGGGCGGTCGAGTTCGGCTTCCTCGGGGGTGCGGCGGGCGATCTCGGGAACGACGGGTCGCAGCTACTGCTCGCCTGGCGCGTCTACGCCAACGGGATCGGCACTGCACTCGGCATCTGGCTGGCGATCCGCCACTATGGGTGGCCGGCGGTGAAGGAGGGGGTCGGGCGGACGTTCGGCAGTCGCGCTCCCTGAGTTCAGCCGGGTGGCGGGGCCATCGATACGAGCATCACCGTGCGCTCAAGGGCCTCGTCAACGCCGTGCGGCACGCCGGCTGCCGCCCACACAAGTGTGCCGGCCTCCGCGACCAGTGTTTCCTCACCCACTGTCATTCTCGCCTTTCCGGATAGCACAAGGTAGAATTTGTCCGCTCCACGGTGGGCATGAAGCTGCTGGGACTGCCCCGGTTCGAAGCAGTTGAGCCCGGCGAAGAGGGTGGAGCCGCGAGCCAGGTCGGCCTTCGTCGCCTTGGCGGCATCGAAGTGGATCGCGTCGGCAATATTGGAGAAATGACTCGGCATGCTGCTGCTCCCCGTTCGTGAGGCTCGCCTCGCGATCATCCTTCCCGACTGGCACTCCCCGCATGACCACGCGCATCGAGCACGATCCGCTGGGCGAGAAGCCCGTGCCGGCCGACGCCCTCTACGGCATCCAGACCCTGCGCGCGGCCGAGAACTTCCCGATCTCGGGGCTCCGCCCGCTTCCGCAGTTCGTCGACGCCGTCGTGTGGGTCAAGCGCAGCGCCGCCATGACGCATCGCGAGACCGGCCGCCTGGAGGCGCGACTCGCCGATGCGATCGTGCAGGCCGCCGACGAAGTGCTCGGTGGGCAGCATCGCGACCAGTTCATCGTGGATGTGTACCAGGCGGGTGCCGGTACCAGTCACAACATGAACGTTAACGAAGTGCTGGCGAACCGGGCCAACGAGCTCCTGGGCGGCGCGCGCGGCAAGTACGCGCCGGTGCACCCGAACGATCACGTCAACATGGCGCAGAGCACCAACGACGTGATCCCCACGGCGATGCGCCTGGCCACACTTGCCACGCTGCGGCCGTTCCTGGCCAGCATCGATGCCCTCGCCGAGTCCCTGCTGAAGAAGGGCGTGGAATTCGATCACATCGTCAAGTCGGGACGCACGCACCTCCAGGATGCCACGCCGATTCGCCTGGGCCAGGAGTTCACCGCCTTCGGTGCCACCGTCGCGCGCCATCGCGAGAAGCTCACCCGGGCGGCAGAATGGCTGCGCGACCTTAACATCGGCGGTACGGCCGTCGGCACCGGCCTCAATGCGGAACCGCAGTACCCCGAGCTGATGTGGAAGTACCTCGAGGAAGTGAGCGGCCTCGACCTGCGACTGGGAGAGGACCGCATCCAGCTCATGCAGTCGATGGGCGACATCGCCACGTTCAGCGGCGTGGTGCGCGCTTTCGTGCTCGACCTGAACAAGATTGCCAATGACATCCGGCTGCTTGCCTCAGGTCCTCGCACCGGACTCGCCGAGATCATGCTCCCCGCGGTGCAGCCCGGCTCCAGCATCATGCCTGGCAAGGTGAACCCGTCGATCGCCGAGATGGTGAACCAGGTCTGCTACCAGGCGCTCGGCCTCGACACTACCGTGGCGATGGCCTCCGAGGCGGGGCAGCTCGAGCTCAACGTGATGATGCCGGTGATCACGCACAACATCGTCTTCAGCCTGATGATCGTCGGGAATGCGTCACGCGTCTTCGCCGAGAAGTGCATCGACGGCATCGAAGCCGATGAAAAGGCCTGCGCCTACTGGCTGGAGCGAAGCCCGGCGCTGGTCACGGCACTGGCGCCCAAGCTGGGGTATGCCGAGGCTGCCAAGCTCGCCAAGGAGGCGATCGCCACCGGCCTGACGGTGAAGGAACTGGTGGTGAAGAAGGGCCTGCTCGAGGGCAGGGAACTCGAGGAAGTGCTGGACCTCAGGGCCATGACGGAAATTGGCATTCCCGGCGGCAAGCCCCTGCCTGGCGGCGGCTGATGCCCTGTTCTTGTCGGTTCCCCGGAATTCGGTGATATTGGCGCCATGCGCGTTACCACCTGGACCGAATACTCCCTGATCATCTCGCTTCACCTCGCCAAGCGAGGCCGCACCAGCTCATCGCCGGTGGCGGCCCGCGAGCTGGCCGACGCCGAGCGGCTTCCTCCCGACTATGTGGAGCAGATCCTCCTCCGGCTCAGGCGGGCGGGGCTGGTTGAGAGCGTCCGGGGTGCGCGTGGCGGCTATACCCTGGCGCGGCAGCCCTCGGAAATCTCGGTGCGTGACGTCATGCAGGCGTCGGAGCACCAGACCTTCGAGGTCAACTGCGATACGCACCAGGTGGATGGCGAGCGCTGTGCCGGTGACGCCTCATGCAGCATCCGGCCGATCTGGTTTGCGCTGCAGCATCGCATCGATGACTTCCTGAGTGGCGTGAGCCTCGCCGACCTGCTGCGCGACGAGGCCCATGTGCAGGAACTTGTCACCCTCACGTCCAGCGTGAACTGACACCGCCTTCATCTTCGCCGATCAATGAAAAACGGGCCCGGTCGCATTGGCGACCGGGCCCGTTTCACAACCAATTGAGCTGTCTCGAGTGCCGAAGGGGGGACTCGAACCCCCACGGGCTTGCGCCCACTGCGCCCTGAACGCAGCGCGTCTACCAGTTCCACCACTCCGGCGAAGGGCGGTAAACGTATCATGCCGTGTGTGACGCGGCAAGCAGTTTGGTTGACCATGCCGAAGTGGGGGCCTATCCTTCACTCGCAACGATGGTTACGCCTTCGAAGTCCCCCGCGGAAGACAAGCTCTTCGTGGCCCGGAATCCCCGGGCGTCCTACGACTATCACATCCTCGACACCTGGGAGGCCGGCGTCGTCCTGACCGGCACCGAGGTCAAGTCGCTCCGGTCCGGAAAAGCGTCCATCAAGGAAGCCTACGGCCGGGTGCGGAACGGGGAAGTCTTCGTGGACGGGCTGAACATCACGCCGTACGCCCAGGGTGGGCACTACAACCATGACCCGATGCGCACCCGGAAGCTGCTCCTGCACCGGAAGGAGATCGAGCGCCTCATCGGGGCCACGGAACAGAAGGGGCTGACGCTGGTGCCGCTCGAGCTCTACTTCCGGCGCGGGCGCATCAAGCTCGCTCGTCGGGCTGGGCCGCGGCAAGAAGCACCATGATCGCCGCGAGGACGTGAAGAAACGCACGGCGGAGCGTGACGTGGCTCGCGCCCTCTCGAACCGGAGCCGCGAATGACCGGGCTCTGGCTCGCCCTCGCCATGGCAGTTGGCGCCCCGAGCGCGATCACCATCGCATCGGTGCGGGGTGAGCAGCGCATCCCGGTGATCCTTCGGGGTCGACGGAACACCACTTCTGCAGGCCCGCGCTTTGCTCGCCGCCCTCGGCGGCACGTTCAAGCAGGAAGAGGCGTGGCTCGACGTCTTCGTGGCACGGCAGCAGCTTCGCTTTCTCCTCGCTGCGCCGTACGTGGTTTTCGACGGCAAGCCGCAGCCACTGGTCTCCGGCGCCATCGTGCAGCGTGACACCGCATATCTCCCGCTCCAGCTGGTGTCAGATGTGCTCCCCCGGCTCTTCTCCGAGCGATACCGGTACGACGTCGACGCCGGTCGCCTCATGGATGCGGGCTGGCAGCTGGTAAAGGGCTCCGGCGATGCCGCCGCCCCCGAAACGCCGGTGGCCAAGCCGCGCGTCCGGGGGACGGTGGCACCGGGCGGCACGCTGCGGCGCCAGCATGTGGTCACGGTCGATGCCGGACACGGCGGTGTGGACCCCGGCAATCCCGGGGTGTTCTTTCCCGCCGGCATGAAGGAAAAGGACGTCACGCTCCAGATGAGCTTGCTGCTCCGGGAGGAGTTGCGGGCGCGCGGCATCACCGTTCGCATGACCCGCACGCGCGACACGCTGATCGCGCTGGGCGACCGCGGCGCCTATTGCACCGAGGACTGCGACCTGTTCGTCAGCCTTCACGTGAACTCGCTCCCCCGGCGTCGCGGATACACCGACGTCAGGGGATACGAGACGTTCTTCCTGGCCGAGGCCAAGACGGAAGACGCCGAGCGCGTGGCGAACATGGAGAATGAGGCGGTCCGCTTCGAGCCGGAGACCGAGGCCGCCGCCGAAAAACAGGGACTTGGCTTCATCCTCAAGGACCTCGCGACCAACGAGTACCTGCGTGAGTCGGCCCGCCTCGCCGAATTGATCCAGGTCCAGCTCGGCAGCGTCAATCCGGGAGGCGATCGCGGTGTGAAGCAGGCCGGCTTCATGGTGCTGACCACGGCGCGGCGACCGGCGGTCCTGGTGGAAATGGGCTACAGCACCAACCCCGCTGACGCGCGCATCATGACGAACAAGACGTCGCAGCAGCGCATGGCATCGGCGATCGCGGATGCCATCGTCGGCTACCTCGCCGACTATGAACGGAAGATGGGAGACGACTCGTGAGGCGCGCCCTGGTGGCGGCGCTCCTCGTGGTGCAGGGTTGTGCCTCCTTCAACGCCAACTACAAGGCCAACAAGTACGCCGATGAGGCGCGCCGGCTGGATCGCGAAGGCCGCACCCTCGAGGCCGGGAGCTACTGGTCGCGCGCATCGGTCAAGGCCGAGTCGCTGCTCGTCCACAGCCCCGACGGCAAGTACGCGCCCGGTGCGCTCGCCATCCGCGGCGAGGCCTACGCCTCCGCGGGCCAGTGCGGGCAGGCGACCCGAGTGCTCCCGCCGGCCATCGAGCGCCTGAAGGACGAGGAGAGTCGTGAGCAGGCCACCCTGGCGCTCGGGTACTGTCAGCTCCGGTTGGGCTCCGCGGACCTGGCGTCGAGCACCGTGCGTCCCGTTACCGAGAGCAAGGACGAGACACGCCGGCGCCAGGCGCTCCTCCTGCTCGGGACTGCTGAACGCCGGGCCGGGCCGTGACTCGGCCGCATTGACTCGCCTTGTCCGGCCTGCCGGGTACCCGCGCGCTGGCACAGCGCACCCTGGCCTACGCCGGACTGCACGACGAGGCGGCGGCCACGAGCGCTTTCGACTCGCTCGTGGCGCTGCGCGATTCGACGCTTCCGTGGGATTCGCTGCTCACGATCACGGGGCGCTCCGATCCCCGTCTCGCGTCCCAGCTGACGACCACACTTGCCACGAGCAAGACGCTCTCGCTGGAGCGCTCGGCGGCCTTGTCGTTCGCCGATGCCGACCGCCTGGCGTCGGTCGATACCGCCCTGCAGCGCCAGCGGTACGCCGACATCATACTCATGACAGGCTCGGGTGAACTCGCCGATCGCGCGCGGTTCGACATGACGCGGATGAGCATCCGCCGCGCCGACAGCATGGCGGATCTCGAAGCGACCCTCGCCACCATGCAGACGATCGCGGCCGGCGACGGTGCGGTGGCGGGAGCCATGGCACCGTTGCGCAACCAGATCGTACAGCTACAGCACCTCATGGACTCCACCGCGCCCGGCGAGCCACAAGGAGACATGCGACGGTTCCTGGCGGCGGAGTATGCCCGCGACACGCTTGGCGCGCGCCCGCTCGCCGCGTCGATCTTCGCCAGCATCCCGCAGGGGTGGCCCGAATCGCCCTATGCGGCGAAGGCGTGGCTCGCCGGGCGTCAGCTGACGGGCGACACGACGGGCCCCGACAGTCATTTTGCGACGAGCCCATACCTGGCGGTGTTGCGAGGGGAAGAGGGGGACACCTATGCCCATCTCGAGGACTCCCTCGCCAATTTCGCCCGCTCCCTCGCCGCCGCCTCGAAGCCCAAGCCAGCGCGCGCGCCCGGGACAAAGCGCGCGGATGGGACCGTCGACCCCGACGATGCCGACAACCCCGCGCGTCGTCGCCAGCAGCGGCCCCGCAGTACGCCGTCTACCCGCGGCACGACGGGCGCCACCGCCGCCCCACCCCCGCAGTAGTAGTGGACAGCACGCGCGAGGTCTTCGGGGCACGGTTCCAGAATCCCATCGTCCTCGCCGCCGGCACCGCGGGCTATGGCCGCGAGCTCGCGGGCGTGATGGACTTGCAGCGCCTCGGCGGGATCATCAGCAAGGCGGTCTCGCTGGCGCCCCGCGCGGGCAACGCCCCGCCGCGCGTCGCGGAGTATCGCGGCGGCATGCTCAACTCGATCGGGCTGGCCAACCCGGGCCTCGTCGCGGTGCGCGACGAACACCTCCCGTGGCTCGTGGCCAATGCGGGCCCTGCCCGAGTCATCGTCAACGTGGTGGGCTTCGAGACCGACGAATACGCCGCGGTCATCGATGGGCTCGAGACGGTCGAGGGCATCACGGCGTATGAACTGAACCTGTCCTGCCCCAACACCAGCGCCGGCGGCATCGAGTTCGGCGCTGATCCGCAATGCGTGGCGCGGATCCTCAGCCGGGTGCCGCGCGCGCACGAAGCGCCCCCTCATCGCCAAGCTGTCTCCCGTGCTTCCCGACATCGGCGCCATGGCCCTGGTCGCGCGCGACGCCGGCGCCGATGGGATCTCCGTCGTGAACACGGTGCCGGGCAGCCTGACATACGATGACGGGACGCCCCGCCTCGGTCACGGCACCGGTGGGGTGAGCGGCCCGGCGCTCCTGGCAATCGGCGTCCGTGCCGTGCATCGCGTGCTCGAACGGACCGGGGGCGTGCCGGTCATTGGGGTGGGCGGCGTGACGACCGCGGCCGATGCCCGGCAGTACCTCCGGGCCGGGGCGACCCTCGTGGCCATCGGTACCGCCGGCCTTGCCGATCCCCGGGTTCCCGAACGAGTCATCGCTGGCCTGGAGCGTGACGGTGCCTGAAATCATCATTGCCCTCGACGTCCCCACCGCGGACGCCGGCTACCGCCTGCTGGACCGCGTGCCCTCGGCCCGCTGGGTAAAGGTGGGATCGGTGCTCTTCACCGCGGCGGGCCCGGCCCTCATCGCCGAGTGTCGTGCGCGTGGCCTGCAGGTATTCCTTGACCTCAAGTGGCACGACATCCCGAACACGGTGGCAGGGGCAGTGCGTTCCGCCAGGGAGCTGCAGGTGTCCATGGCGACGGTTCACACGCTGGGCGGCGCGGAGATGATGGCGGCCGCGACGGAGGCGTCGCGGCGGGGCGATGTTGCTGGTCGGTGTAACGGTGCTGACCTCGCACTCCCCGGATTCGTACTCCCGGGCCGTGGGCCGGCCGTCTGTTCCGCTCGAAGCCGAGGTGGGTCGTCTCGCGGGGGAGGCGCGGCTCGCCGGCCTGTCGGGCGTGGTCTGTTCTCCCCATGAGGTGAGGACCGTTGCGGGGGTCCTGCGCCCTGGGGCGACCATTGTGGTACCGGGAATCCGGCGCCCGGGCGATGCCGCGGGCGATCAGGCGAGGTCGGCCTCCCCGGAGGACGCCATCCGGGCCGGGGCGACCCACCTCGTGGTGGGCCGTCCGATCCTCCAGGCCCCCGATCCGGCCCGGGTTCTGGACGAGCTGGTGGCCGCCGCCGGGTAGGCTAACCCGTTCCCTTGCGTCGGGATGCGGGCGATGCTACTTTCTCGAGCTGCGGTCTAAACTGGCCTTTGGGAGAGACTGATCGTGAAGGTTCGTTCGAGTGTCAAACCGATCTGCGAGTTCTGCAAGGTCGTGAAGCGGCAAGGCGTCGTGCGGATCATCTGCAAGCGCAATCCCAAGCACAAGCAGCGGCAAGGCTGAATATGGCACGTATCGCTGGCGTCGATCTTCCGCGCGAGAAGCGCGTCGAAATCGCTCTGACATACATCTTCGGCATTGGCCGCTCGACGAGCACCAAGCTCCTGGCCGAAACGGGCGTGAGTCCGGACACGCGGGTGCGCGACCTGACCGACGCGGAAGTCGCGCGCTTGCGCCAGATGATCGAGCGCTCGGTGAAGGTCGAGGGTGCGCTGCGCACCGAGACCGCCATGAACATCAAGCGGCTCATGGACATCGGCAGTTACCGCGGTGTCCGGCATCGTCGTGGGCTCCCGCTGCGCGGACAGCGCACTCATACCAATGCGCGGACCAAGAAGGGCCGTCGCGTTGCCATTGCTGGCAAGAAGAAGGCGACGAAGAAGTAAATGACGACACCAACGCAGCCGACCGAGCAGGAACCGGAAGCCGCCGCGCCGACCGCCGCCCCCAAGGCGTCGGCAGCGAAGCGGGGCAAGAAGGCCGTCGAGTCCGAGGGTATCGCGCACATCTCCGCGACCTTCAACAACGTGCTGATTACGCTCACCGACATGCGTGGCAACACGCTGGCGTGGGGCACCGCGGGCAAGGCCGGGTTCAAGGGCTCGAAGAAGTCCACCCCGTTCGCCGCCACCGTCGCCGCCGAGAACTGCGCGCGCGAGGCCATGAACATGGGCCTGCGCCGGGTTCACGTGCGGGTGCAGGGTCCCGGCAGTGGACGTGAGTCGGCCATCCAGGCGCTCGCGTCGGTCGGACTTCGGGTCGTGTCCATCCGCGATGTCACGCCGATTCCGCACAACGGCTGCCGTCCCCCCAAGAAGCGTCGGGTCTGAGCCATGTCACGGTATACTGGAGCAAGCTGCAAGCTGTGCCGCCGCGAGGGAACCAAGCTGTTCCTCAAGGGGCCCAAGTGCCTCACCGAGAAGTGCCCGGTGGAGCGCCGCGCCTATCCGCCGGGCCAGCATGGCCAGCAGACGCAGGGTCGCGGCCGCAAGACGTCCGAGTACGCCAAGCAGCTGCGTGAGAAGCAGAAGGTGAAGCGGATCTACGGCCTCTCCGAGAGCCAGTTCCGCAACCTGTTCGATGGCGTCAGCCACGAGGCCGGCGTGAAGGGCACGAACCTGCTCGTCGCGCTCGAGACCCGTCTCGACAACATCGTGTACCGCCTGGGATTTGCCTCCAGCCGCAAGGCCGCGCGCCAGCTCATCGGCCATGGTCACGTGGAAGTGAACGGCAAGCGGGTCGACATCCCGTCGTTCCGTGTACTCCCGGGCCAGGAAATCCGCGTCGCCCCGTCGAGCCGCGAGCTGGTGTCGGTCCACATGGCGCAGGAGTACGCGTCACGTGGCCAGCCGGTCTCCTGGCTCAACATCGACACCGAGAAGGCTTCGGGCCGACTGCTCGAGCGTCCGACTCGCGAGGCGATCCCGATCAACGCGCAGGAACAGCTGATCGTCGAGCTGTATTCCAAGTGATACCATGAGCATCGATCTTACAGGTCTGGTCCGTCCGCACCTCGTCGAAATGACGAAGCGCGAAGACAATCCAAACGTCGCCGAGTTCCGCCTCCAGCCGCTCGAGCGCGGCTTCGGGTACACGCTCGGCAATTCGCTCCGCCGCCTCCTGCTGAGCTCGCTCCGGGGCAGCGCGGTCTGGGCGTTCCGCCTCGATGGCGTCGTGCACGAGCACCAGACGGTGCAGGGCGTGCTCGAGGACGTGCACCAGATCATCCAGCGGCTGAAGGCGCTGACGCTCGTCCTCGATCCCGAAGTCGACGAGGCCGTGCTGCACATCAAGCGCGATGGCGCCGGCCCGGTGTACGCCCGCGACATCCAGCCGCACGGCTCGGTGCGCGTCATCAATCCCGACCAGCTGCTCTTCACGCTGCAGGACGATCGCGACGTGAACGCCGAGCTCTACGTGAACAAGGGCCGGGGCTACGTCGAGTCCGAAATGCACCCGGTCGACCGCTCCATGCCGGTCGACGTCGTGCGCATCGACGCGATCTACAACCCGGTTCGTCGCGCCAACTTCATGGTGGCCGAGACCCGCGTCGGCCAGCGCACCGACTACGATCGCCTCACGGTCACCGTCGAAACCAACGGCACCATTTCGCCCGAGGACGCGCTGGCCTACTCCGCAGCCCTGGCGCAGGAGCACTTCCGGTACTTCGTCGAGTTCGGCAAGGTGCCGGCCGCGCGCGAGCCGGTCGCCGAGGGTTCCGTGGCGAGCCAGAGCCTCAAGAACCTGCTGGGCCGGCTCATCGACGACTTCGGTCTCTCGGTGCGCTCGCTCAACTCGCTCAAGAACTCGAACATCCGTACGCTCCGCGACCTGGTCGCGTTCAGCGAGGATGAGCTCCTCAAGGTCAAGAACGTTGGTGAGAAGGCGCTGGCCGAAATTCGCGAGCTGCTCGAGCGCGAGGGCCTGACGTTCTCCCTGCAGTTCGAGGACGTCGATGGCGAGCTTCGCGTCCGCAGCAAGTCCGAAGTGGCGGCCGCTCCTGCGGCGGGTGAGGGGGTCTAATGCGGCATCGCGCGAAGGGACGGCAGCTCTCCAGGACCTCGGAGCACCGCAAGGCGCTCCTGCGGAACATGGCGACCAGCCTGTTTACCCACGAGCAGATCGTCACCACCGAAGCGAAGGCCAAGGAGCTGCGGCCGTACGCCGAGCGGCTCATCACGCTGGCGCGTCGCGGTGACCTGCACGCCCGCCGTCAGGCCGAGCAGAAGCTGCGCGACCGCGAGTCGCTTGGTCGCCTGTTCACCGAGATCGGTCCCCGTTTCGCCAGCCGTCCCGGCGGCTACACCCGCATCCTCAAGCTGGGGCACCGCCCCGGTGATGGCGCTGATCTGGCGCGGATCGAGTTGCTGGCAGAGTGACGGTGATGCTGCTGGCGGTAGCGGAAACGAAGAAGGGGACCCAAGGGTCCCCTTTTTTTGAGCCCGACTGGAGCCTACGACGCCTTCTTGACGCGATTACTCTTGAGGCACCGCGTGCAGACGCGCACCCGGCGCGGGGCGCCCTCGACCATCACCCGCACCGTCTGCAGGTTGGGGTACCACCGACGCTTCGTCTTGTTCTTGGCGTGGCTGACATTGTTGCCAGTCACCGGACCCTTGGTGCATACCGTGCAGACGCGAGACATCGGACACCCCTCAAACGTGTTGGAAACCAGACGCGGTTCAATAGTCGGAAAGCCTTGAAACCTATCAGGTTTGGCCCTGTGCGACAAGAGGTCTGTTGATGCGCGTACTCGTGACCGGCGCCGGCGGATTCGTGGGGGGCGCGCTCTGCCGGGAGCTACTGGCCCAGGGGCACCAGGTGGTCGGAGCCCTCCGGACCGCTGAAGTCCTGGATGAGGCGCATCGGAGCGGCCTTGCCGGAGTGCAGTGGGTCGGGTTCGAGCTCGGGTCGACCGTGTCGATCGAGGCGGCACTCGACCACGCCCCGGACGCGGTGGCGCACCTGGCTGCGGTCGCCTCCGGGGCGGAGGCACGACGCGACCCGCTCACCGCCTGGGCCACCAACGCCATGGGCACGTGCGCCCTGGTATATGAAATAGAGCGCCTCCGTCCCGGGACCAGGGTCGTGTTCGCGTCGACGGGCGAAGTGTACGGCCGTGGCTATGCCCGCCCCATCAGCGAGAGCGACCCGACTGCACCATGCTCTCCCTATGCCGCCTCCAAGCTCGCGGCGGAGCTGGCCCTGCAGGAATCACATCGCCGCTCCGGCTTCAACGGGGTCATTGCGCGATGCTTCCAGCAGACGGGCCCGGGCCAGCGCGACGCGTTCGTGGTGCCTGCACTGGCGCAGCGGGTCCTCGCGGCCAGGAGAGCCGGGGCTCGAACGGTCCCAGCCGGAAACCTGACGCCTGTTCGCGAATTGACGGATGTCCGCGACGTGGCGCGCGCATTGACCCTCCTGCTCAGCCAGGGTGAGGCCGGGGCCGTCTACAACGTCGCCAGTGGCCGGGGGGTCTCGCTGCAGGAGCTGCTCCGGCGGATTGCGCTCGCGGTGGGCTGGGAGGTTGAATCGGTGGTCGATCCCGCGCTGTTCCGGCCGGCCGACCTCGACTACCTGGTGGGTGACGGCAGCCGCCTGGCGGCCCTCGGGTGGGCGCCGAAGTTCGGGCTGGACCAGACGCTGGCAGATCTCGTGGGGGCCCTCGACGAAGGGCGCGGAGGGACGATGACGGAACGTGTGGCGCTGATCACCGGTGTGACGGGCCAGGATGGAGCGCTCCTGGCCGAGCTCCTGCTGCGCAAGGGATACGCGGTGCACGGCGTCAAGCGCCGGTCTTCGCTGTTCAACACCCAGCGGGTCGACCACCTCTACGTTGATCCGCACATCGGCGGGCGCAACTTCACGCTGCATTTTGGCGACCTCACCGATTCCACCAACCTGATCCGCATCATCCAGGAGACGCAGCCGACCGAGATCTACAATCTCGCCGCACAGAGCCACGTGCACGTCTCCTTCGAGACCCCGGAGTACACGGCGAACGCCGACGCCCTCGGCACGCTGCGCGTCCTCGAGGCCATCAGGATCCTTGGCTTGCGCGACCGTACCCGGTTCTACCAGGCGTCCACGAGCGAGATGTTCGGCCTGGCGCAGGAAACGCCCCAGAATGAGCGGACGCCGTTCTATCCCCGGAGCCCGTACGGCGTGGCCAAGCTGTATGCGCACTGGATCACGGTGAACTATCGCGAGGCCTATGGGCTGTTCGCGTGCTCCGGCATCCTGTTCAACCACGAGTCGCCGACCCGCGGCGAAACCTTCGTGACGCGCAAGATTGCCCGCGCGGCGGCACGCATCGCCGCCGGCCGCGAATCGTCGCTGTTCCTCGGTAACCTCAACGCGCAGCGCGACTGGGGTTACGCCGGCGACTACGTCGAGGCGATGTGGCTCATGCTGCAGCACTCGGTGCCCGAGGACTTCGTCATCGCGACCGGGGAGACGCATTCCGTGCGCGAGTTTGCCGGCCGCGCGTTTGCGCACGTCGGTATCGACCTGGCGTGGGAGGGTGAGGGCGTGGAGGAGACGGGGCGCGATCGTCGTACCGGCACGGTGCTGGTCCGTGTTGACCCACGGTACTTCCGGCCCACCGAGGTCGAGCTGCTCCTCGGCGACGCATCCCGCGCGCGCGCGGCCCTCGGCTGGAAGCCGAGCGTGGACTTCGGGCAACTGGTGCGGATGATGGTGGACGCCGAGGTCGCGGCGGTGCGGGGCCAGGCGGAGTGATGCAGCGAGGGTCGCGCATCTTCGTGGCCGGTCATCGCGGAATGGTGGGCAGCGCCATATCCCGGGCCCTCGCTGGCCGGGGCCACGAGGCGCTCATCGTCGCATCGCGCGACGAGCTGGACCTCACCGATGCGCCAGCGGTTGACCGGTTCTTCCGCGACCAGAAGCCGGAGTTCGTCTTCCTCGCCGCGGCGAAGGTCGGTGGCATCCTGGCCAACGTGGAGGCGCCGGTCGACTTCCTCGATGACAACATGCGCATCGCCTTGAATGTCCTGGCGTCGGCGCACCGGCATGGTGTGCGCAAGCTGCTGAACCTGGGCAGCTCGTGCATCTATCCGCGACTGGCGCCGCAGCCGCTGCAGGAAGAGTCGCTGCTCACCGGCCTGCTCGAGCCGACGAACGAGGCCTATGCCATCGCCAAGATTGCCGCCATCAAGCTCTGCGATGCCTACCGGTCGCAGCACGGGGCGGACTTCATCTCGGCCATGCCATGCAATCTGTACGGGCCGAACGACAGCTTCGACCTGCATACGTCACACGTACTGCCCGCGCTCATGCGGAAGTGCCACGAGGCCCGGCTGGCAGGGCTCGAGGAGGTCGTGATCTGGGGCAGTGGCCAGCCCCGCCGCGAGTTCCTGCACGTGGATGACGTCGCGGACGCCGCCTGCTTCCTCATGGACAACGTCAGCCAGCCGGGCTTCCTCAATGTCGGCTCCGGGACGGACGTGTCGATTCGTGAACTGGCCACCATCGTGGCGGCGGCGACGGGCTATGAAGGACGGTTTACCCATGATGCCCGGAAGCCCGACGGAACACCCCGCAAGGTGATGGATGTGTCGAAACTGGCGGCGCTGGGCTGGCGCGCGGGTATTTCGCTCGAAGTGGGCATCAAGTCCACCTATCAGTGGTATGTCGAACATGCGGAGCGGGGGATGAATGCCACGTCGCAATGACCTGAAGTCGATTCTGCTCATCGGCTCGGGGCCGATCATCATTGGCCAGGGAGCGGAGTTCGACTACTCCGGGACGCAGGCCGTGCGCGCGCTCAAGGAGGAGGGGTACCGGGTCATCCTGGTCAACTCGAATCCGGCGACGATCATGACGGACCCCGAGCTGGCCGACCGGACGTACATCGAGCCGGTGACGCCGGAATGGGTCGCCAAGATCATCGAGCGCGAGCGCCCCGATGCGCTGCTGCCCACCATGGGTGGACAGACCGCGCTCAACGTGGCGATGGCACTGCATCGTGACGGCACCCTGGAAAGGTTCGGGGTCGAGCTCATCGGCGCGAACGAGCGCGCCATCCGGATCGCGGAGGACCGGGCCGAGTTTGCCGAGGCGATGAAGCGCATTGGCCTGGCCACGCCGCCCGGACACGTCGTGCGGACAGTGTCGGAGGCGATGGAGGCGGTGGCGGATACGGGCTACCCGGCCATTTGCCGGCCCTCGTTTACCCTCGGGGGCTCGGGCGGCGGCATCGCCTACAACCGGGAGGAGTTCGACGCGCTCATTCGTCGCGGCCTCGAGTTGTCGCCGGTCGGGTCGGTGCTCGTGGAGAAGAGTGTCATCGGGTGGAAGGAGTTCGAGCTCGAGGTGATGCGCGACGGCGCCGACAATGTCGTCATCGTCTGCACCATCGAGAACCTGGACGCGATGGGCGTACATACCGGTGACTCGATCACCGTTGCACCGGCCATGACCCTGTCCGATCGCGAATACCAGGTCATGCGCGACGCGGCCATCAAGATCATCCGCGAGGTCGGCGTCGCGGCCGGTGGCTGCAACATCCAGTTCGCCGTGAGCCCCACGACGGGTGAGCAGCTCGTCATCGAGATGAACCCGCGGGTGTCGCGCAGCTCGGCCCTGGCGTCGAAGGCGACCGGCTTCCCGATCGCGCGCATCGGCACCAAGGTGGCCGTCGGGTATCGTCTGGATGAGCTCCCCAACGACATCACGAAGACGACCCCCGCATCCTTCGAGCCGGTCCTCGATTATGTCGTGGTGAAGATCCCCCGGTTCGCCTTCGAGAAGTTCCCCACGGCCGACCCGACCCTGACCACGCAGATGAAGTCGGTCGGTGAGGTCATGGCGATCGGGCGCACCTTCAAGGAGGCACTGCAGAAGGGATTCAGGGGACTCGAGACCGACCGCATCGGCTGGATGACAGCTGCAAACCCCGTCGATGACCGGCTCGACGACGGCGATCTCGAGACGGTTCGCGCCGCGCTGGGACGCCCGACCCCCGAGCGCATCTTCCAGGTGCGCCGGGCACTGGAGGGCGGCATCGGCATCGAGGAAATCAGCGAGCGCAGCGGGATCGACCCCTGGTTCCTCGGCCAGATGCAGGACCTGCTCGATGCGGAAGCGGAGTGGGCAGCACGTACCGGACGGGAAGACGACCGGCGCGAAGGCTTGGCGCTCAGGAAGATGAAGCGGCTCGGCTTCTCCGATAAGCAGCTGGCACTCCTGGATGACGTGTCGGAAGAGGAGGTGCGCACCCGCCGGCATGGCCTCGGCATCCGGCCAGTGTACAAGACGGTTGATACCTGTGCGGGCGAGTTCCCGTCCAGCACTCCATACCTGTACTCCTCGTACGACGAGGAGAATGAGTCTGCCCCAGCGGGCGACAAGACCGTCGTCATCCTCGGCAGCGGTCCCAACCGCATCGGGCAGGGGGTGGAGTTCGACTACTGCTGCGTGCGTGCCGTCCTCGAGTTCCGGCGCCTGGGATACCGCACCGTCATGGTCAACTCGAACCCCGAGACGGTCTCCACCGACTTCGATATCTCCGACGCACTGTACTTCGAGCCGCTCACGCTCGAGGATGTCCTCGAGATCGTGGCGCTCGAGAAGCCCCTCGGCGTGGTGGTCCAGCTCGGCGGCCAGACACCGCTGCGGCTGGCGCGAGGCCTGGAACGGGCAGGCGTGAAGATCCTGGGTACCTCTCCCGATTCCATTGATGCCGCGGAGGATCGCGGGCGGTTCGAGAAGCTGGCGCGCGACCTTGGCGTGCGGCAGCCTGAGGCCGGTGTGGCGCGCTCCGTGCCCGATGCGGTCGCGGTCGCGGCGCGCATCGGGTACCCGGTGCTGGTCCGCCCCTCATATGTGCTGGGCGGTCGGGCAATGGAAATCGTCTATGACGACGAGTCGCTCATGCGCTACTTCGAGCGCGCGGCTCGCGTGGCGCCCGAGCACCCCGTGCTCATCGACCGTTTCCTCGAGGATGCGTTCGAGGCCGACGTCGATGCCATTTCCGATGGCGTGCGCTGCACCATCGGCGGGGTCATGCAGCACATCGAGGATGCCGGCATCCACTCCGGCGATTCCGCCTGCGTCATGCCACCCTACCTCATCAAGGAGCGCGAGGTCGAGCAGATGCGCGCCTACACCCGCCAGTTTGCGCTCGCGCTCGGGGTGGTAGGGCTGATCAACGTGCAGTATGCCATCAAGGATGGCGTCGTCTACGTGCTCGAGGTAAACCCCCGGGGTTCTCGCACCGTGCCATTCGTGTCGAAGACAACCGGAGTGCCCCTCGCCAGCATGGCGGCGGCAGTGATGGTGGGGAAGAGCCTCGATGAACTCGGGCTCCAGGACGAGGTGCTGCACCCGTACGTGTCGGTGAAGGAGGCGGTCTTTCCCTTCAGCAAGCTGCCGGGTGTTGACCTTCTCCTCGGCCCGGAGATGCGCTCCACTGGCGAGGTAATGGGCATCGCCGACGGGTTCGGCATGGCCTTCGCCAAGGCGCAGGCGGCGGTAGACGGGTCGCTGCCACTCGAGGGTGCGATCTTCATCACCGTGAACGACAACGACAAGGATACGGTCACGCCGATTGCGCGACGGTTCCACGCACTCGGGTTCAAGATCTTCGCGACCCAGGGCACGGCGCGTCACCTGCGCGGACGGGGTATTCCCACCGAGCGGGTGTTGAAAGTGCACGAGGGCCGACCCAATGCCATCGATCTCCTGGTGTCCGGCCAGATCCACATGCTGGTGAACACCCCGCTCGGCAAGCTCACCCAGCAGGACGACTATGCGATGCGCCGCGCCGCACTCCAGCATCGGGTGGCCTATACCACCACGATGTCCGCCGCCTCGGCGGCCTGTGACGCCATCATCGCGCTGCGAAGCCGGGCCGGCGAAGTGCGCTCGCTGCAGGAGTGGCATGAGATGGCCCGTGAGATGACCGCCGAATGGGCGGGGTAACCGCGCGCGAGCCGGGTTTCGCTGGCGCACTTCGAGCCCTGGTTCGCGGCGAGGTCCGGGAGAACGAGCCGCTCGCGCGCTACTCCACCTACCGCATCGGCGGCCCCGCCACCGTGCTCCTGCCGTCGAGCCCCGAGGACGTTGCCATCGCGCTGCAGTCGGCGGGGCAGGCGGGCATTCCCTGGTTCGCGCTTGGTCTCGGATCCAACCTCCTCTTTCCAGACAGTGGACTCGACGCGCTCGTCATTCGCCTGGGCAAGGGCCTCGACCGCGTCGAGTCATCGGGGGAGAGCTGGCGACTCGGGGCAGGGCTGCCCGGACCGCTCGCCGCTCGTCGCACGGCGGAGGCGGGATGGGCCGGGCTGCACAAGTTCGTCGGGGTTCCCGGCACGGTGGGTGGTGGCGTGTACATGAATGCCGGGTGCCATGGTGGCGAGTGGGCCGAGGTCGTCACCCGGGTACTTGTCGTCGATGCGCACGGGCAGGAGCGATGGCTCATGCGGGCCGACGTGCCCTTCACGTACCGCCGGAGTGGGTTGGATGGCATGGTGGTGCTGGAAGCTGACGTCACGCTCCGCGCGGAGCGGAAGGAGGCACTTTCCGAGGAAGTGGCCGAGCTCTTCCGCTGGCGCCAGGAGGGCACGCCGTTCAACCAGCCATGCTGCGGCAGCGTGTTCAAGAATCCGGGTGGCCCCAGCTGGGAGCACCGTGAGGGACCGCGGACGGCCGGGCAGCTCATCGAGGCCGCCGGGCTCAAGGGGTCACGCATCGGTGGCGCGGAAATTTCACCAATGCACGCCAACTATTTCGTGAACACCGGGGGCGCATCGGCAGCCGACGTTCGCGGCCTGATTGCGCTGGCGCAGGCGCGCGTGCATGAGCAGTTCGGGGCAATGCTGGAAACGGAAGTGAAGCTCATCGGAATGCGAGGGGAGTACCTGCATGGCTGACTACTTCGTGCACGAGTCGAGCTACGTGGATGATGGTGCCGTTATCGGGGCGGGGAGCAAGATCTGGCACTTCTCCCATGTCATGCCCGGGGCGGTGATCGGCGAGCGCTGCAACCTCGGCCAGAATGTGGTCGTGATGCCGAAGACCCGCCTCGGCAACGACGTCAAGGTCCAGAACAACGTGTCGATCTACGAGGGCGTGACGCTCGAGGACGATGTCTTCTGCGGCCCGAGTTGCGTGTTTACCAACGTGATCAACCCCCGCAGCCATGTGTCGCGGAAGGCCGAGTACAAGGCGACCCTGGTGCGCCGGGGTTCCACGATCGGGGCCAATGCCACCATCGTCTGCGGGGTCACCCTGGGCGAGTATTCCTTCATCGGGGCAGGAGCGGTCATCACGAACGACGTGCCTGCCTACGGCCTGATGGTCGGTGTGCCGGCCCGGCGCATCGGCTGGATGTGCCAGTGTGGGGTGCGGCTGAAGGTGGAGCAGGGACGCGCCGTGTGTGGTGCGTGCGGATCGACATACGCCGAAAACGATGGTTTTCTCACCCCGATTGACCGTCCCGCCAGCACCGGCTAACTTCAAGACTTGTCAAAACTTAGCTATTTCACGCCGAGGCTTCGCCGCACGTCGCGATTCATCGGCTTGGTCCTTGCCAATACGCGCGAGACGTGCCGATGAGTGTTCCCCTTCTCGACCTGGTGGCCCAGTACAGCTCGATCCGCGACGAGATCGAGCCGGCCCTCCGTTCTGTCATCGAGCGGCAGGCCTTTGTCATGGGTCCCGAGATCCCTGCCCTGGAGCAGGCGATCGCCGAGCTGTGCCACACCCGGCATGCAATTGCTTGCGCGAGCGGCACCGACGCGCTGCTCCTGCCGATCCGGGCCCTCGACCTGAAGCCGGGCGACGAGGTCATTGCGCCGGCGTTCACCTTCTTCGCCACGGCCGGCGCCATTCACAATGCCGGTGGCCGGCCGGTATTTGCCGATATCGACGAGGCGATGTTCAACATCTCGCCCGAGTCCATCGAGGCGGCGATCACGCCGAGGACGCGGGCCATCGTTGTGGTGCACCTCTTCGGGCAGATGGCGCCGATGGAGCGCATCCTCCCGATCGCGCGGAAGCATGGGCTTGCCATCATCGAGGACGGGGCGCAGTCCATCGGCGCGCGGCGGCGCATCGACGGGACCTGGCGCGTCGCCGGGAGAGCTTGGCTCCGTCGGCACCCTGTCGTTCTTCCCCAGCAAGAATCTCGGTGGCTGGGGCGACGGCGGCATGATGCTGACACAGGACGACGCGCTGGGAGCGCGACTGGCCAAGCTGAGGCTGCATGGCGGTGCCCGGCAGTATCACCACGAGGAAGTGGGGTACAACAGCCGGCTCGACTCCCTCCAGGCGGCGATCCTGCTCGTGAAGCTCAGGCACCTGCAGGAGTGGAACGTGGCGCGGCGGGCGCGGGCGGACTGGTATGGCAAGGCCCTCGCCGGAGTCCCGGGAGTGACGCCGCCGCCGACTGATGCCGCGAACGAGCACATCTACCACCAGTACACGATTCGGGCGGAGCGCCGTGATGAGCTGCTGGCCCACCTCAAGAGCCAGGGCATCGGGTGTGCCGTCTACTACCCGATCGCGCTCCACCTGCAGCCCTGCTTCGCCGATCTCGGCTACAAGCTCGGCAGCCTTCCCGTCACCGAGAGGGCAATGGAGCAGGTGCTGTCACTTCCGATCTATCCCGAGCTCACCGAGGCGCAGCAGGCCGCTGTAGTGGACGCGATTCGGAGGTTCTACTCGTGACAGGATCCACCTCCCCGGCCGGCGGGCCGATGTTCGTGACGAAGCCTGTGGTTGCCAATCGCCGCATCCGGTTTGCCCTGGTCGGCTGCGGTCGCATCTCGGCCAATCATTTCGAGGCCATCGCTGCGCACGCGTCCGAGTGCGAGCTCGTGGGTGTGTGCGACGTGGATCCGGTGGCGCTCGCGGCGGCGCAGCAGAAGACCGGTGCGCCCGGTTTCCGCTCGCTCGAGGCAGATGCTGGCAGGCACCGATGCCGATTGCGTCATCCTGGCGACGCCGAGCGGGCTGCACGCGGAGCAGGCGATCCGGGTCGCCGCGACCGGCCGGCACGTCATGACCGAGAAGCCGATGGCCACGCACTGGCAGGATGGGAAGCGGATGGTCGCGGCCTGCGACGCAGCCGGCGTGCACCTGTTCGTCGTCAAGCAGAACCGCCGCAATCCGACGCTGCAGCTGCTCAAGCGCGCAGTGTCAGGCGGGACGGTTCGGGCGGATCTACATGGTGAACGTGAACGTGTTCTGGTCGCGGCCCCAGTCGTACTACGACAGTGCGGCGTGGCGTGGCACCTGGGAATTCGACGGCGGCGCGTTCATGAACCAGGCGAGTCACTACGTCGACCTGCTCGACTGGCTGATCGGGCCGGTCGAGAGCGTGCAGGCGTACACCGCCACCCTGGCGCGCAACATCCAGGTCGAGGATACCGGCGTCGTCGCGGTGCGATGGCGCACCGGGGCGCTGGGCACGATGAGCGTCACCATGCTCACGTACCCGAAGAACTTCGAGGGTTCGATCACCATCCTCGGCGAGAAGGGCACCGTGCGCATCGGGGGCGTGGCCGTGAACCGGATCGACCACTGGGAGTTCGCGGAGCCCCATGCGGACGACGAACAGGTTCAGCAGGCGAGCTACCAGACCACATCGGTGTACGGGCACGGGCACAAGCCCTACTACGAGAACGTGATCAAGTCGCTGCGAGGGCAGGCCTCGCCCGAGACAGATGGCCGTGAAGGACTGCATTCCCTCGAGATACTTGTCGCGACCTACCTCTCGGCGCGCGATGGGCGCCGGGTGGCACTTCCGCTGGAGTACTGAACCAAATGAGCATTGCGAAGGATTTGATCGCGAAGGCTGAGCGCCGCGAGGCGCTCTTCGGCATCATCGGGCTCGGCTACGTCGGGCTGCCGCTCGCCGTCGAGCTGGCGAAGGCCGGGTTCAAGGTCCTCGGCTACGATGTCAGCCAGCGTGTGGTCGACGGGCTCAACGCCGGGCGACTCGCACATCAAGGACGTGAGTGACGCGCGAACTCGGCGAGCAGGTGAAGGCCGGGCGGTTCTCGGCCACCACCGACCCGAAGCGGCTCAAGGAGCCCGATGCGATCTCCATCTGCGTCCCGACGCCGCTCTCGAAGTTCAAGGATCCCGACGTCAGCTTCATCGTCGCCGCCACCGAGGCGGTGAAGGCATCGCTGCGCCGCGGGCAGGCCATCATCCTGGAGAGCACGACGTATCCCGGCACGACGCGGGAGATCATGCTGCCCGCGCTGCAGGCCACCGGGCTTCAAGGTGGGTGAGGACTTCTTCCTCGCCTTCAGCCCCGAGCGCGTCGATCCCGGCAACCCGACCTACCAGACGCGCAACACGCCCAAGGTGGTCGGCGGCATCACGCCGGCGTGCCTCGAGGTGGCGGTGGCGCTCTACCAGCCGGCCATCGACACCCTGGTGCCGGTCTCCACCACCGAGGCGGCCGAGCTGGTGAAGCTGCTGGAGAACACCTTCCGCAGCGTCAACATCGGCCTGGTCAACGAGATGGCGATCGTCTGCGACAAGCTGGGCGTCAACGTCTGGGAAGTCATCGACGCCGCCGCGACCAAGCCGTTCGGCTTCATGAAGTTCACCCCGGGCCCCGGGCTGGGCGGACACTGCATCCCGATCGATCCGCACTACCTCGCGTGGAAGATGCGCGCGCTCAACTACAAGACCCGCTTCATCGACCTCGCGGGCGAACTCAACTCGGAGATGCCGCTCTTCTGGGTACGCAAGCTGGCGGACGCGCTCAACGAGCGCGGCAAGTCGGTGAAGGGATCGAAGGTGCTGGTCATCGGCGTGGCGTACAAGAAGGACATCGACGACCTTCGCGAGAGCCCGGCGCTGGATATCCTGCGCCTGCTCGAGGAGCGTGGCGCCGACGTCACGCTACCACGACCCGTACGTGAAGGAGTTCACGGAGGAAGGGCACACGCGCCGCGTCGGTCCCGCTCACCGCGGAGACGCTGCGCGCAGCCGACGCGGCGATGATCGTCACCGATCACACCAGCCTCGACTACGACCTGATCCGGCGTGAGGCGAAGGCGGTGACCGACACGCGCAACGCGCTCGCGTCCCGGAAGGCCTGATCGAGTGGATGTCACGATCGTCGGCTCCGGCTACGTCGGGCTGGTAGCGGGGGCGTGCCTGGCCGAGACCGGGAACACGGTGCGGTGTGTGGACGTGGACGCGGGCAAGATCGAGCGGCTCCGCCGAAACGAGATTCCGATCTACGAGCCGGGGCTCGAGCCGATGGTGGCCAGCAACCAGGCCGCCGGTCGCCTCCGCTTCACCACCGACCTGGCCGGCTCCGTGAGGGAATCACGGGTCATCTTCATCGCGGTCGGCACGCCGCCGGGCGAGGACGGCTCGGCCGACCTGCAGCACGTCATCGCGGTGGCCGAGGGCATCGGTCGCGCAATGGACGGCCCACGGTCGTCGTCACGAAGAGCACCGTGCCGGTGGGGACCGCGAACCTGGTGCGCGCGGCGATCGCGCGGTTCTCGCCCCACGAGGCGCACGTCTGCTCCAACCCCGAGTTCCTGAAGGAAGGGGCGGCGATCGACGACTTCATGAAGCCCGACCGGGTCGTGGTCGGTGTGGACAACGATCATGCGCGCGAGGTGATGCGCGAGCTGTATGCGCCCTTCGTGCGTACCGGCAACCCGATCTTCTTCATGGACATCGCGTCGGCCGAGGTGACCAAGTACGCGGCCAATGCCATGCTCGCCGCGCGCATCTCGTTCATGAACCAGGTGGCCGAGTTCTGCGAGCGCGTCGGGCGCCGACGTGAACGAGGTGCGCCGGGGCATCGGTTCCGATCGCCGGATCGGCACCGCGTTCCTCTTTCCCGGGCCCGGGGTACGGCGGTTCCTGCTTCCCCAAGGACGTGCAGGCACTGATTCACTCGGCGCGCCAGTTTGGGCTCGAGCCCGACCTGCTCGAGGCCGTCGAGGAAGTGAACCGCCGGCAGAAGCGGGTGCCGTTCGCCAAGGTCCGGCGCGCGCTGGGTGGCGACACCGCGGGGCGCGCGGTCGCGGTCTGGGGGCTCGCCTTCAAGGCGGAAACCGACGACATGCGGGAGAGCGCCGGCGATCGTGCTCATCGAGGCGCTGCTGGCCGAGGGGGCTGTGGTCCACGTGCACGACCCCAAGGCGCTGGAGACGACCCGGGAGATCTTCGGCGACGCGGATCCGCTATTTTGCGGACAACTATGCGGCCGCCGAGGGCGCGGATGCGCTCGTGATCATGACCGAGTGGCTGATGTACCGCAACCCGGATTTCGAGCGCGCTCGAAGCGCAGCCTGAAGCAGCCCGTCCTGGTCGACGCCCGGAACCTGTTCGAGCCGTCCCGGCTCGCTGCGCTCGGCTTCCAGTATGACGCCATTGGAAGGCGGATCTGATGCGAATTCTTGTCACCGGCGCGGCGGGGTTTCTCGGCTCGCACCTGACGCGACCGGCTGCTGGCCGAGGGACACTCGGTGGTCGGGATGGACAACTTCCTCACCGGGCATCCCGACAACATTGCGCACCTGATCGGGCAATCCGAAGTTCCACTTCGTCCAGCACGACGTCACGAACTTCATCTACGTCGAGGGCGCGCTCGACGGCGTCTTTCATTTCGCCTCGCCGGCCAGCCCGATCGACTACCTCGAGAAGCCCATCCAGACCCTGAAGGTCGGGTCGCTGGGCACGCACAAGACGCTGGGCCTGGCCAAGGCCAAGGGCGCGCGGTTCCTCCTCGCGTCCACCTCGGAGGTGTACGGCGATCCCCAGGTGCATCCGCAGCCGGAGAGCTACTGGGGCCACGTGAACCCGATCGGCCCCCGGGGCGTGTATGACGAGGCGAAGCGCTTCGCCGAGGCGATGACGATGGCCTATCATCGCTACCACGGCGTCGACACCCGCATCGTGCGGATCTTCAACACCTACGGCCCGCGGATGCGGCCGAACGATGGACGGGTGGTGTCGAACTTCATCGTGCAGGCGCTGCGGGGCCATCCGCTCACGCTGTACGGCGATGGCTCGCAGACCCGCTCCTTCTGCTACGTGTCCGACCTGATCGATGGCATCTACCGCCTCTTCCAGAGCGACAAGAGCGATCCGATCAACATCGGCAACCCGGGTGAGTTCACGGTGCGGCAACTGGCGGAGCGCGGTCATCGCCATGACCGGTTCCAAGTCGGAGATCATCTCGCTGCCGCTGCCGGAGGATGATCCCAAGGTGCGGAAGCCGGACATCACGCGGGCGCGCGAGCGTCTCGGTTGGGAGCCGAAGGTCCAGCTCGAAGAGGGGCTGCAGCGCACCATCGAGTTTTTCCGACGTCATCCCGCGACATGATCGACGCCCCGGAATCCATCGAACGCCAGCTGGGGCAGGCGCGCGATCGTTTCGCGCTGCAGGACTACTACGGCGCCATTCACCTGTGCATGCGGGTGCTCGACGCCGGCTGTGCCTTCCCCGATGTGCATCACCTGATGGGTGTTTCGTATGCGCTCCTTGGACAGCAGGAGCGCGCGCTGGCCGCCTTCGACTCGGCCCTGGCGCTCAACCCGCGCTATCTCGAGGCCACTATCCACCGGGCGCTTGCACTGGCGGCCCTGGGTCGGGTGGACGAGGTGACGCCGGCACTGCGTCGCGCGGCGGAGATCACGCCCGCACCGGTGGCCGGCTTTCCGGCTGCCGTCGCGGCCCAGCTGGCGAACCGGCATGCCGAGCTTGGGCAGGCATACGCCGAGGCCGGCGCGCGAGACCGCGCCATCGCCGAGTATCGCCGCGCGCTGGAGCTCGGGCCCCGCTTTCATGACCTCCGGTACAAGCTGGGCCGCCTGCTGCTCGAGTCAGGGCAGGTGCTCGAGGCGCGCGACGTCTTCGGCGCGGTGGTCGCGGCGCATCCGCACTTCGTCGACGCACAGGCCGCCCTGGGGTTGTCGTTCTACTTGAGTGGCGACGCTGGCGAAGCGCAGCGGGTCTGGCGTGACTGCCTGGCGCGGCGCCCGGCCAGCGCGCGGATCGAGGCGTACCTCGCCATGGTCGAGCGCGCCGGTACATGAGATGGGTGGGCCTGCTCGTCCTGACGATGACGTCCGCTTGCCGTGGTACCACCACCGTGGAACGCCGGGCGGATGCCGAGGTTGCAGACTCGCGCTGGAGTGAGGCGTTCGCTTCGTACAGGACGGCTGCTGAACGACAGCCCGATGGCCGGGTGCTCAACAAGCTTGGTGGTGCGGCCCTGCGGGTCGGGAACCTGCGGGAGGCCGCTGCCGCGTTCGGGCGCATGGGACGGGAGGACCCGTCCCGCCGGAACGAGGCGGCGGATGGCATGGAGACGGTGGCGAGGGCCGCCGACCGCGCGGGTGACACCACGGCCCTGCGGATGGCGGTCGAGGGCCTGCGCGACGTGGCACCGGGCCGGCCGGTCGGCCGGTACGTACTCGCGCTCGAATCACGCGGTGCGCTCACACCGGCGGCCCGGCTCGAGCTGACGCCGGCCGCACTGGCAGCGGCGCCCGATGCGGATACCGCCGACTCGCTGCTGCTGCAGTACGCTGCCATCCTGCGCGACGCCAACGACTGCGAGCACGCGGCGCACATCTACCAGGCTGTTGCCATGCGCTCGACACTTCGCGAGCGTGCGGTGGCGGCGGGGCAGGCCGGGCAGGACTGCGCGTTGCGCGTCGGGCAGGCCCGGATCGAGGCCGGGGCGCCTGCGGACGCGCTCGTGTGGCTCGATGAGGCGATCAAGGCAGATTCGGCTTCCAGGCGCGGGGTGACGGCGCTCGAGGCGATGGCAACAGCGCTCACGGCGCTTGGCGATACAGTGGGGGGGACACTCGTGCAGTCGGTGGCAGATCGATACAAGGCGGCGCTCCCCGACAGCGGGGCCCCTGCCCGATGAGGAAGCTCCTGTTGTGCGCGCTTGCGGCGACGGCGCTCGCATGCTCCAAGAAGCAGCCCGACTTGAGTGCGCTCCCGAAGGGTGCTCCCGCCGCCCCGGCGGTTTCCGGTGCATCGATCGACTCGCCTCTGGGCCAAGACCGAACTGGCGTTCCGCCGCGGCTGGTGGCGCGAGGCGCAAACCGATCTCGAGCGGCTCAATCTCGAAATGAAGCCGGGCGATCCCCGCACTTCCCGCATGCACTTCATGCTGGGCGAGGTGCTGGCGGTCGAGGGCAGTGAACTCCAGGCGGTGCGCGAGTTCCGCCGGGTATCCGACGAATCGCCGACCGATCCGCTCGCGCCGCAGGCCCTTCTGCGCGCGGGCGATGCCTACGCGAAGCTGTGGCGCAAGCCGCAGCTCGATCCCACCTACGGGCAGACCGCGCTCTCCACGTTCCAGGAACTGGTCAGCCGCTACCCCGGCACCCCGGCGGCGCTGCAGGGCCAGGTGCGCCTCAACGAGTTGCAGGACGATTTCGCCTACAAGGGTTATCGCACCGGCCTGTACTACTACCGCATCAAGGCGTACGACTCGTCCATCCTGTACCTGCGGGACGTGGTGGCCACGTACCCCCGGTCCACGATCGCCCCGAGTGCGCTGGTGCAACTGGTCAAGGCGTACAAGGCGCTGGACTACGAGGAGGACGTGAAGGAGACGTGCGGTTATATTCGACGGTTCCATGCGAGCACGCACGACATCAACAAGTTGTGCCCGCTGCCAGTGGATAGCACGGGCAAGTCGTGAGCGGGGTGGTGGGTCTGTTCGGCGGATCGTTCGACCCGATCCACCATGGCCACCTGCTGGTGGCGCAGGCCGCCGCCGAGGTCCTGGCACTGGGCGAAGTCCGGTTTGTGCCGGCGCGGGAACAGCCGTTCAAGGCTGGGCGAGCACGCGGCGAGCGCCGAGGATCGCGCCGCCATGGTGGAACGCGCCATCGGGGAGACGGCGGGCATGCGCCTCGAGCGGATCGAACTGGATCGCGCCGGGCCTTCGTACACGGTCGATACGCTTCGTGCGCTCCGCGCCCGTGAACCAGGCACCAGTTTTGTGCTGCTGGTGGGCAGCGATGCGGCGACGGGACTGCCGCGCTGGCACGAAGCGCCCGAGGTGAGTCGGCTGGCGCGCGTCGTGGCCTTCGGGCGTGCCGGGGACACAGGCGAAGGTATTGCCGCCCGGTATCGAGGTGATCTCGGTGCCGGCGGTCGAAATCAGTTCCACGGCAATTCGCGAGCGTGTGCGCCGTGGCCAATCCATTCGCTATTGGGTGCCCGATGCGGTGGCGGAGTTCATTGCCGCGCGCGGGCTGTACCGGGACGGAGCAGGATGATCAAGCAGCTGATTGCGTCGGTATTCGGCACGCGCCATGAGCGCGAGGTCAAGCGCCTGCAGCCCCTCGTGGACGCGATTCACGTCGAGGAGGCGCGGCTCAAGGATCTCACCGACGCCGACATTCAGGCGCAGACCGCGCGCTTCCGTGGCATCATCGCGGAGCGCACTGACGCGCTCAAGCAGGAACTGGAAGAGGTCCGCGCGGCCCGGCACGGGTCCGCCGATGCGGCAGAGCGCGATGCACTGGAAGACCGCTTCCAGGCGCTCGATGCCCAGCATCGCAAGGCCATCGCCACGGTGCTGGATGACATCCTGCCTGAGGCCTTCGCGACGGTGCGCGAGGCGTGCCGCCGGCTGGTGGGAACCACCGTGTCGGTCACCGGGCACGACCTGACCTGGGACATGGTGCCGTACGATGTGCAGCTCATCGGCGGCATCGTGCTGCACCAGGGACGCATCGCCGAGATGGCGACCGGCGAGGGCAAGACGCTCGTAGCCACCCTGCCGCTGTACCTGAATGCGCTCACCGGTCGCGGCGCCCACCTGGTCACCGTCAACAACTACCTTGCCCGCCGCGACTCGCAGTGGATGGGCCACGTCTTCCGCTGGCTCGGCCTCACGGTGGCGTGCCTCGATGACACCGAGCCGTCCACCCCCGAGCGGCGCGCCGCCTACCTCTCCGACATCACGTACGGCACGAACAACGAATTCGGCTTCGACTACCTGCGCGACAACATGGTGTTCGGCCTGGAGCAGCGTGTCCAGCGCGAGTACATCTACGCCATCATCGACGAGGTGGACTCCATCCTCATCGACGAGGCGCGCACGCCGCTCATCATCTCCGGGCCGGTGGCGCACGAGGGCGACGACTCCTACGCGCGATTCAACCGCCAGGTGTTCGAGCTGGTGCGGAAGCAGACCGATGTCGTGAACGGGCTCCTGTCCGAGGGCGAGAAGCTGCTCACCGAGGACAAGCGACGGGGCGAGGCCGGGATCAAGCTCTACCAGGCGCAGCTCGGCATGCCGAAGAGCAAGCGGCTCATGAAGCTGCTCAACGAGACCGGTGTCAAGCAGCTGGTGCAGCGGGTCGAGCTCGACGCCATCGCCGACCGGAAGCTGCCCTCGCGCCAGCAACAGATGCGGAACCTGGAGGATGTGCTCTTCTTCGTCCTCGACGAGAAGGGCCACTCGGTGCACCTCACCGACCAGGGTGCTGCCACCATGTCGCCGGACGATCCCGCCCTCTTCCTCGTGCCCGACATCTCCGAGGAAGTGCACGCACTGGAGAAGGACCACGATCTCACGCCGGCCGATCGCGTCATCAAGCGCCGCGAGATCGAGGCGGCATACGCGGTGAAGAGCGAGACGCTGCACGTCATCCACAAGCTGCTGCAGGCGCACGTCCTCTACGACAGCGACATCGACTACATCGTGCAGGAAGGCCAGGTCCTCATCGTCGATGAGTTCACCGGGCGCATCATGCCGGGACGCCGCTGGTCGGACGGCCTGCACCAGGCGGTCGAGGCCAAGGAGGGGGTGCACGTCAAGGGCGAGACCCAGACCTTCGCCACGATCACCATCCAGAACTACTTCCGGATGTACGAGAAGCTTGCCGGCATGACGGGCACGGCGGAAACGGAGGAGCAGGAATTCTTCCAGATCTACGGTCTCGAGGTGAGCGTCATTCCCACCCACCGGCCGATCACCCGCCGCGACCTCTCGGACCGGATCTACAAGAGCCGCAAGGAGAAGTACGACGCCATCGGCGCCGAGGTGGAGCGGCTGCACGGCATGGGCCTGCCGATCCTCATCGGTACGGTGAGCGTGGACGTGTCCGAGACGCTGAGCAAGACGCTCAAGCGGCGCGGGGTGAAGCATGAGGTGCTGAACGCGAAGTACCACCAGCGTGAGGCGGAAATCGTGGCGCAGGCTGGCCAGAAGTCCTCCGTCACGATCGCGACGAACATGGCTGGCCGCGGCACCGACATCAAGCTCGACAAGGCGCTCGACCTCACCCTGGAAGAGGCCGGTCTCCAGATCATCGGCACCGAGCGCCACGAGTCGCGCCGCATCGACCGCCAGCTGCGCGGGCGTTCGGGCCGCCAGGGCGACCCGGGCCAGTCGATCTTCTTCCTGTCCCTCGAGGACGACCTGATGCGGCTCTTCGGTTCTGACCGGATTGCGGCATGGATGGACAAGAGTGGCGCTGAGGAGGGCGAGGTCATCACCGGGGGGCTCATCACCCGGGCCATCGAGAACGCGCAGCGTCGCGTCGAGCTGCAGAACTTCCAGGCCCGGAAGCGGCTGCTCGAGTACGACGACGTCATGAACCAGCAGCGCGAGGTGGTCTACTCACTGCGCCTGTTCGCGCTCGAGAAGGGGGAGCAGCTCAAGGCCGAGGCCCGCCGCATGATCGACGGGGCGCTGGATCGCTCCGTGCGCCAGTTCCTGGCCACGGCCAACACGCCGGAGGAGTATGACCGGGGCGCCCTGCGTGAAGCCCTGTCCATGCAATACCTCGTGGTGGCCGACGATGTCGTTGACGCCGCGGTGACGCCGGACATGAACGAGATCGTGGTTGCTGCCCAGGCGGAGGGGAGCGCCGCGTTCCAGCGGAAGCTCGAGTACCTGGCGGACTTCGGGAAGAGCATCGGGGTGGCAGAAGTGGGGGGCCAGGTGCTGAGCCAGGTCATGCTGTCCGTGCTGGACGAGAAGTGGAAGGACCACCTGTACGACCTGGACCAGCTGCGCAACGCGATCCACTACCGCGGATGGGGCCAGAAGGACCCGCTGGTCGAGTACAAGAAGGAAGCGTTCGACATGTTCGAGGACCTGATGCAGGACATGCAGGTCACGTTCGCCGAGCGGTTCCTCAAGATCCAGGTATCGGCCGAGCCGAACCAGGCACCGCCGCCGCCCCGCCCGCCCGCGCCACCACCGCGCCCGGCATCGGCCGACGACCTGTTCACCGGTGGCGCCACGCCGCCGCCGCCGCGCCCGGCGCCGCCCATCGCCCCGCCGGTTCGCACCTCCGTTGGCGCACTGCGCCCGCAGGGTGGCGACCAGCCCGAGGTGGGACGCAATGATCCATGTCCATGTGGATCAGGAAAGAAGTACAAGAAGTGCCACGGCGTGGGGAAATAGCTTACTTCGTCGCGGGCGCTGGCGTGGCCGGCGCTCCCACCACCACGATCACGAGGCGTCCGTCAGTGAAGTAGGGATCCCCACCGCCGTTCTTTCCCGTCCGCTCGTGCTGGAAGCCATCGATCCAGGAAATTTCCGACGCGGCGCCGGCCCTCCGGAGGTCCTCGAGTACGTTGTCGCGCTCGGCGTCAGTGCCCGGCGCGATATGGTGGGTGATCTGCCCCGTCGTGTGGCTCAGGCCGACCGAGCGGTCGAACGTTGCGCCAGCAGCCCACAGGGTCCGGCCTTGCGAGTCCGTCTCGGGCGCCAGCCAGAAGCGGATGTGGTGCCGCTCGCTCGGGTCCTCGCCGAACGGGAACTCGAACGTCAGGTCCTGCTTCTTGCCCCAGAGCATGAGCGGGCTCACTGGCGCATCGTCATAGGAGCGATGGAACACGGTGCCTGCGGCAATCTCGAGGCTGCTCTTGAGGGTAATCGGGTCCGCCGGGTGCCAGCCCGCAGCGAGCATTGCACCGACTACCTGATTCCTGGTGCCGACGAATACGAGGTTGATCGGGTCACCGGGAATGCCGTTCGCGGTCTCCGAGTGGCGCGGCAGCTTCTCGCCCGTGGTGGGAGCGGCCGCCGCGGCCACCTTTTCCTTCCGCCGCCAGATGAGGGGCAGGGCGAAATACGCCGTGGCCAGCCAGAGCACGATGAGGCCGATGATGATGTTGCGCTTCGACATTAGGCTCCGCTCAGTTAGGCATGTCGGCAGGGAACTCTTCCGAAAGTTACACGCGCCGGTCGTTCGCGCCTGCCGGCGCTATCCGGATACGTCGACGGCGCCACGGCGCAGTATTGTGTCCAATGCCTGCGGTTCTTGAGTCCCTCCGCACCGCCGATCGTCCGCGGGAGCGCCTCTGGGCGCTGGGCGCGGCCGCGCTCGCGACACCGGAGCTCGTGGCCATCATGCTGGGCACCGGTACCCGACTCGATGATGTCCTGACGACATCGCAATCACTGCTGGCAAGCACCGGCGGATCCCTGCGCCGCCTGGCCGCGCGTCCCGCGTCCGAGTGGCAGCGGCAAGGCGGCATCGGTCCAACCAAGGCGGCCCGCCTGCTCGCGGCATTCGAGCTCGGGCTGCGGCTCGCGCAGGAAGAGCGCCCGCCGGTCGTTCGGATCCGCGAGCCCGAGGACGTGGTCCGCATCTTCGCCCCGCGCCTGCGCGACCTCAGTGTCGAGGAGTTCCACCTGCTTGCCCTCGACACCCAGTCCCAGGTGCTGAGGGAGGTGCTGATCACGCGCGGCATCCTGAACAGTTCGCTGGTGCACCCCCGGGAAGTCTTCCGGCCCGCCATCGCCGAGGCTGCGGCGGGGATCATCGTGGTGCACAACCACCCCAGCGGGGACCCGACGCCGTCGGCAGAAGACCGCGCCGTGACCCGGCAGCTGGTGGCGGCTGGTCAGCTGCTCGACCTGCCGGTGTACGACCACGTCATCGTCGCGGGCGATCGCTGGCTCTCGTTCTCCCAGTCAGGCCTGCTCTAAGCCTACTTCCCGTACGAGGTCCTGGTGGGAGGCGGGGCGGGTGGGGGCGCGGGGCTTTCCGAGACGATCGGGGCACCGCGTCCCGCCGCAGGGGGAAGCTTGGACCCGCCCGGATGGCACTCCGTTGAATTCCCCTTCAGCTTCCAGCCGGCCGGCTTGCCGTTCGTCATTGTCAGCACGCCACTCTCGCTTCCCGTGACGTATCGCGGTCCCGTTGGAGAAAGCACCTTGCCCTTGGCCGTGACAGTGAACGGCAACTGGGTCATCCCGCTGGTTGAATCTGGCGCGGCGGCGTGCAGCCGGACGGGCAGGGCAATTGAGGCGCGCGAGGGAAGCACCAGGCTATTGGCGTCCTGAGCCTCCTCCTCCGAGTGCCCAGCGACCACAAGAAGCATCTCCAGGCTGTCCACCTGCAGGTCGAAATCGTTGGTGTTACAGCCGGAAAGCACGAACTGCAGCTCCGCCTTGCCGGTGTCGCCAGCCATACTGATCTCCACAAGGTTGATACGCGGATCCTCATAGAGCCACATCCCCAGCCCGGTGCATCCCGTGAGCATGCTGCACGCAAGCCAGCTGACGGATGCACGCCACGCAGGCGCGGCCAAGCCTGCCAGCGCAGGGGAACCTCGGAAGAGTATCGGCATCCTGCCTACGATACGCGGAAAACCGGGGGGAAGCAGGACACGGCGGCCGCAACTTGCACCGGCCCCGGTGTTGCGGCATCCTACATCGTGGGGATTGTGTACCCGAAGCCCAGGTTTCGATGACTGTCACCCGTCCTGACCTCGCCGACGCATCGCCGGAACTTCGGCGCTTGCTGGAGCCGCACCGCGACCGGCTCGACCTCGAGCTGCTCGACCGTGCGCTCCGCTTCAGCGCGGCCGCCCACCGGGGCCAGAAGCGCATGTCGGGCGAGGACTTCATTTCGCACAGCATCGCGGTGGCACAGATCCTGGCCGAGCAGCTGCTCGACACCACGTCCATCGCCGCCGCCCTGCTGCACGATGTCGTCGAGGACTCCGACGTCCGGGTGGAGGATATCGCCCGCGAGTTCGGTACCGAGATCGCCGGGCATCGTGGACGGCCTCACGAAGATCTCCCACCTGACCTTCCGGTCGTCCGCGGAGGAGCAGGTCGAGAACTACCGCAAGCTGCTGCTCTCGATCGCCAAGGACGCGCGGGTCATCATCATCAAGTTGTGCGACCGGCTGCACAACATGCGCACCCTGGAACCGCTCAACGCCGAGAAGCGCCAGCGGATCGCCCTCGAGACGCGCGAGATCTACGCCCCGCTGGCGCACCGCTTCGGCATGGCGCGCATCAAGGCGGAGCTCGAGGACCTGGCGTTCAAGTTCCTCGAGCCGGAAGATTTCCGCGCCCTGGTGGTCCAGGTGGCGGCCAAGAAGGCGGCGCGGGAGCAGATGATCGTCAAGCTGCGCACGCCGCTGGAGTACGAGCTGCGGCGCGCGGCCATCGAGAGTTTCGACATCACCGGCCGGCCGAAGCACCTCTGGTCGATCTTCCAGAAGATGAAGCGCCGCAACAAGGGCTTCGACGAGATCTACGACCTGATGGCGCTGCGCGTCATCGTGAAGTCGGTGCCCGAGTGCTACCACGCGCTCGGCATCATCCACCACAACTGGACGCCGCTGCAGGAACGGATCAAGGACTACATCGCGAGTCCCAAGTCGAACGGCTACCAGTCGCTGCACACCACCATCTTCGGCCCGGGCGGCCAGCTCTTCGAGGTGCAGATCCGCACCCAGGAGATGCATCGCACGGCCGAGTACGGGATCGCGGCCCACTGGATCTACAAGACCGACGGGAGCACCGACGAGGTCGCCGAGCATCTCGGATGGTTCCGCCAGCTCCTCGAGCTGCAGCAGGACACCCACAGTCCCGAGGAATTCCTCGAGTTCCTCAAGGTGGACCTGTACCAGGACGAGATCTTCGTCTTCACCCCGCAGGGCGACGTGAAGCAGCTGCCCAAGGGAGCGACGCCGATCGACTTCGCCTACCACGTGCACACCAAGGTCGGCGAGAAGTGCCAGGGGGCCAAGATCAACGGCCGGATCGCGCCGCTGCACCGGGAGCTCAAGAACGGCGACACGGTCGAGATCCTGACTGGTCCGTCGGCCAAGCCGAGCCGCGACTGGCTCAACCATGTGCGCACGGCGCGCGCGCGCCACAAGATCAAGCAGTGGATCAAGCACGAAGAGGAAACGGTCAGCCTGCAGCTGGGCCAGGAGATCCTCGAACGGGAGCTCAAGAAGCGCCGGCTGACCGGCGCCGACGAGGCCCGAATGGAGCGCGCGGCGGCCGCCCTGTCGCTCGCTGACGCCCGTGGCCTCACGATCGCGATCGGCCGGGGCGACGTGGCCATCGGCCAGGTGGTGCGGGCGCTCTTTCCCGACGCGCCCATGGAGGAACTGCAGGAGCCGAAGCCGACGGTGTTCGGCCGGGTCATCGACCGGATCCGCCTGGGACGTGGCATCAAGATCCAGGGCGTCGACGGCCTCATGGTGCGGTACGCCCAATGCTGCCAGCCGGTGCCGGGCGACAAGGTGGTGGGCTACGTGACCCAGGGCAGGGGCATCTCGATTCACCGGTTCGACTGTCCCAACCTCCTCACCCTGTCGGCCGACGACCGCCGGGTGGAAATCGACTGGCACGAGACGACCGGCGAGTCGTTCGTGGTGCGCCTCGACGTCAACGGCAATGACCGGCGCGGTCTCTATGCCGACCTGATGCAGGCCGTGAGCGCATCCGGCACCAACATCAAGGCCGCCGACATCAACACCAGGGACGGCGCGGTGTTCGGCAACGTCTTCATCGAGGTGGACAACCTCCCCCACCTCGAGAAGGTCATGAAGGCCATGCGAAGGGTGAAGGGCGTGCAGCAGGTCGACCGTCACGAGGAAGGCCAGCCTGGCGCCTCGAAGTCGACCGGCTAGCCATGGCCTACTGGATCCTCAAGACCGAGCCGTCGACGTATTCCTTTGCCGACCTGCAGAAGGCCGGTCGCGCCGTCTGGGACGGCGTCGCGAACCCCGTTGCGCTCAAGCACCTGCGCGAGATGGCGGTGGGTGATGACGTCCTGATCTATCACACTGGCGACGAGAAGGCCGCGGTGGGCCACGCGCGCGTGGTGAAGGCGGCATACCCGGACCCGAAGCAGGACGACCCGAGGCTGGTGGTGGTGGATCTCGAGGCGGGGAAGCCGCTCAGGTCGCCGGTGACGCTGAAGGAGATCAAGGCCGACCCGGCGTTTGCCGAATTGGCCCTGGTGCGGCAGGGCCGCCTGTCGGTGGTCCCGGTCCCGGCGCCACTCTGGGCCCGCCTCCTCAAGATGGGAGCCTGAGACCACTACCGAACAAATGCCGAATCTCGTTATCTTCCGTCCATGCCTCGTACCGCCTTTCAGGTTGTTGCCCCATTCGAGCCCGCAGGAGACCAGCCCAAGGCCATCGTCGAACTGACGGCGGGCCTCGTGCGCGGGGACAAGTACCAGACGCTGCTCGGCGTCACCGGATCGGGCAAGACGCTGACGCTGGCGCACATGCTGTCGCCGACTACGGCAAGCCGACGCTCGTCCTCTCCCACAACAAGACGCTTGCGGCGCAGCTGTACGGCGAGCTCCGGCAGTTCCTGCCGGCCAATGCCGTCGAGTACTTCGTCTCGTACTACGACTACTACCAGCCCGAAGCGTATGTCCCGGCCACCGACGTATACATCGAGAAGGACGCGTCGATCAACCAGGACATCGAGGCGCTGCGGCTTCGCGCCACCTCGAGCCTGATGGAGCGGGACGACGTCGTGATCGTGGCGACGGTGAGCGCGATCTACGGCCTCGGTGACCCGGTGGAGTACCGACGCCTGATGGTCACGGTGAAGACCGGGGAGGATCGCGGGCGCGACGCGATCCTCGCCGACCTGGTGCGCATCCAGTACGGCCGGAACGACGCCGCGTTCGAGCAGGGCACCTTCCGTGTCCGCGGCGACTCGATCGAGATCCACCCGGCCTACATGGAGCAGGCGTATCGCATCGAGCTGTGGGGCGACACCGTGGAGCGTATCAGCCGCATCGATCCGCTCACCGGCAACACCATCGCGGTGCTCGACCAGTGCGCCATCTATCCGGCCAAGCACTTCGTCACCCAGCGGGCCACCGTCGAGCGCGCCGTGAAGGCAATCCGGGCCGAACTGGCCGAGCGGCTGCTCGAGCTCAAGACGGCCGGCAAGCTGCTCGAGGCACAGCGGCTCGAGTCGCGCACCAGCTTTGACATCGAGATGCTGCTCGAGGTGGGCACCTGCGCCGGCATCGAGAATTACTCGCGGCACCTCACCGGACGGCTGCCCGGCGAACGGCCGGCCTGCCTCCTCGACTACTTCCCCGAGGACTACCTCGTCATCGTGGACGAGTCGCACGTATCGCTGCCGCAGATCGGCGGCATGTTCAACGGCGACCGTGCGCGAAAGACGACGCTGGTCGAGTATGGCTTCCGGCTGCCCGTCGGCACTCGACAACCGTCCGCTGCAGTTCGACGAGTTCATGGGGCTCGTGCCCCAGATGATCAACGTCTCTGCGACTCCGGGCGACCAGGAGCTGCGCCTGTCGGGCGGCGTCATCGTGGAGCAGATCATCCGGCCCACGGGGCTGGTCGACCCCGAGGTCGAAATCCGCCCGGTGAAGGGCCAGGTGGACGACCTGCTCCACGAGATCCGCGAGCGGGTCAGGGCGCAGGAGCGTGTGCTCGTCACCACGCTCACCAAGCGGATGTCCGAGGACCTCACCGACTACCTGCAGCAGGCCGGCGTGCGGGTGCGGTACCTCCACTCCGACATCGATGCCATCGAGCGCATGGAGATCCTTCGTGGCCTCCGGCTCGGCGATTTCGACGTGCTGGTGGGGATCAACCTGCTGCGCGAGGGACTCGACCTGCCCGAAGTGTCGCTGGTCGCGATCCTCGATGCCGACCAGGAAGGCTTCCTGCGCTCGGATCGTTCCCTGGTGCAGACGATCGGTCGTGCCGCGCGCAATGTGCACGGCCGCGGCATCCTGTACGCCGACCGGATCACCGGGTCGATGCAGCGCGCCCTGGCGGAAATGGACCGGCGGCGTGCCATCCAGCGGGCGTACAACATCGAGCACAACATCACGCCGCAGTCGATCGTGAAGTCGCTGGAAGAGGTGCGCCTGTCGACGCACGTGGCCGACGCGCGCACCGAGCGGGTGAAGCCCGAGCCGGGGCGCACCGAGATGTATGTCGATCCGCATGATCCCGAAGCAGCGCGAGAAGTTCATGGAGCAGCTCGAGCGACGCATGCGTGAGGCGTCAGCCAACCTCGAGTTCGAGGAGGCGGCGCTGCTGCGTGATCAGCTGAACGAGCTCCGGGCCATGGGGGCGCCCAATGTTCGGCGTGGTGGTGGTGGAGGTACGGCAGTCCGCCAGCGGCGTGGTCGGCGCTGATGCGGACGCTGACCGAGGCTGAGCTGGCCGCCGAGGGAGAGCGCATCGGACGGGCACTCAATCCGGGCGCCGTGGTCCACCTGCAGGGCGAACTGGGTGCCGGGAAGACCACGATGGTGCGCGCAATTGCCCGGGGACTGGGCGTCGCCGAGGCCACGACCAGCCCGACGTACGCGCTGGTGCATCGCTATGCCGGGCGGCGCGGGCCGGTCTTCCACCTCGATTGCTACCGTCTCCAGCAACCCGACGAGTCGGCCGATGTAGACTGGGAGGGACTTGCCGCGGATGGTGACGCGCTGCTCATTGAGTGGCCGGAGCATGCCATCGGCTGGGCACCGCCTGCCACCGTCCGGGTGCGGCTGTCACACCTTTCGGATCCCTCGGTGCGTGGTCTGGAACTCGGCTGATGCGACTCGCGATCGACACCGCGACGAGCCGGCTGTCGGTGGCACTGGGTCGCACGGCTTCCAGTGCGCTGCATGAGGTGGTCGAGGGCGCCCGGCAGCATGCCGCGGCGCTCCTTCCGGTCGTCGATCGCCTGCTCGCGCGGGCCGGTGTGACCCGGGACGCCATCACGTCGGTTGTCATCGCTGATGGCCCCGGTAGCTTCACCGGGCTCAGGGTGGGTGCGGCGGTGGGCAAGGCCCTGGTGACGGCGAGCGAGGTGGAGTTCTGGGTGGTACCATCGCTACTCACGCAGGCCGTGACAGGATCCGGACCGGGCCGTATCACGGTGGGCGTGTCGGACGCGCTGCGCGGGCAATGCTACGCCGGTGCATGGCTCTGGCTGCCAGACGGCATCGAGACCATCCTGCCGCCCGAGGCCAGGACGCCCGCGAGCCTCCGGGCGGCGCTTCCGCGGCCCGATGCGGTAGTGGGACTCCTGCCCGTGGCCACGGCGGCACTATTCGCCGACTGGGCACCGTATCTTGACCTCGCGCATCAGGTGGATGCGCGCGTGATGCTCGACCTCGTCGGCCGACCCGGCGGCGCGCGTCGCGTCGCCGATCCGCTTGCATGGGAACCGGACTATGGCCGTCCCGCAGAAGCCCAGGCCCTCTGGGAAGCCCGACACGGGCGCACCCTACCGCATTCGTCGGGCGGTGGCGGCTGATGCGTCGGCGCTTGTGGCACTCGAGCGCGCCTGCTTCGGTGATCCCTGGGCGGAGTCCTCGTTTCGCGAGGCCCTGGAGACGCCATGGACCTTCGGCCTCGTCGCCGACGACGCCGGCAGGATCGCGGGCTATCTTATCGGCAGGGACGTCGCCGGGTCGGGTGAGGTACTGAACCTCGCCGTCGACCCGGATCAGCGACGAACCGGTATTGCGAGTGCGTTGCTGCGCGAGGGACTCAGGACGCTCGGTGAGCGCGGTGCTGAGGAAGTGTTCCTCGAGGTCCGCGCCTCGAACTCAGCGGCCATAGAGTTGTACCGGGCGTCGGGCTTCCGTCCGGTGGGCGTGCGATCCGACTACTACCGGAATCCACGCGAGGATGCGCTGGTGTTGCGGCTGGGCTTCGTGGGGCTGGCGTAGCTTCGGTCGCCCTGGCGGCAAATTGATGAATTCTCGGACGGGCCCTGACGATACCATGGGTGACGTCCACCGTGTTGCTCGAACTCTTGTACCGTGGAGGCACCCGTGAGCCGCAGTCTCAACAAGGTCACCCTGATCGGCAACCTCGGGGCGGACCCCGAAGTTCGCAGCACCCAGAACGGCGGCCGCGTGGCCACGCTCTCGGTTGCAACCAGCAGGCAGTGGAAGGGGCAGGACGGGCAGATGCAGGAGAAGACGGAATGGCATCGCGTCATCTTCTGGAACTCGAACTATGCCAAGCTTGCCGACATCGCCGAGAAGTACTGCCGCAAGGGCGAAAAGATCTTCGTCGAGGGCAGCATCGAGTATCGCTCCTGGCAGGACAAGGAAGGCCAGACGCGGTACACCACGGAAATCAGGGGCAACGAGTTGATCCTGCTCGGGGGCCGTGGTGGACAGGGAGCTGAGAGCTTTGCCCCCGCCAAGGCCGCTGCCGGCGCTCCGGCCGGTGGCGCCAAGGGCAAGGAAGAGTCTTTCGATGACTTCCCCGATGCATTGGACAGCGCTGACGACGACCTTCCATTCTGAGGCAGGACGCCCAGACGCCATGCATGACTCTGCGCCGGCCACACCCACCTGGGGTGTTGCCGGCGCGGTTGCGTTCAGGCAACTTGTTGAAAATCAATAACTTGTGGCAGGCCATGTCGGCTGCAATCCGTGGCGCTGATCTTGCTTTTCCGTTGGCGGAGACTTGAGGCGTATTACGCCTCGCAGCCTCGACAAACACCCATTTCCGTTCTCGAACGCCGTTGGGAGAGATCCGATGCCGCACCTCGATCCTGTTGCGTCGCGGACTGACCGCATGTCACCCCGCCGCTGGCACGTCGCCATCGGTGTGCTGCTGGCGCTGCCCTCTGCCTTGCTCGCGCAGGCACCGGCAACGCCCCAGACGCACACCGTGCGGCCGGGAGACACGCTCTGGTCGCTCGCACAGTCGTATCTCGGTGACCCGCTCTTGTGGCCCGAGATCTACCGCCTCAACACCGACGTGGTGGAGGATCCGCACTGGATCTACCCGGGCGAGAACCTGCGCCTGGCTGCCGGCGACGGCGTGAAGTCGGTGCCGGCCGAGGATACGCCGCCTCCACCGTCCGCGGTGGCACAGGCTGGATCCGGCGGCTCCGGCGGCTCCGGGCGCCAAGGTTGACGCGGTCGAGGACCCGAACTTCAAGGAAACCATCGAGGAGACCTCGGACGACTACGATCCGAATGCTCCCCTGTTCCCCCAGATGGGTGAGATGTCGCAGGCGGCCCGCGCAACGGTGAAGGCCTACTCCGAGAAGAACTACCGGGCCATCCGGCGCGATGAGTTCTATTCCGGCGGCTTCCTCACTGAGGGCCAGGATCTTCCCTACGGCCGCATCGTGGGTCGCACGGCATCACCGATGATCGCCTCGATCAGCAACTTCGGCGTGGCCAAGCTCGCGACCGAGCTCGCCATCTCACCTCCCAAGGGTGCTTCATACGAGATCGGTGACACGCTGCTGACGCTCGAGAAGGGGCCTCCGGTCAACGGCTTCGGCTTCATGGTGCTCCCCACCGGCGTCGGCGTGGTGAAGCGCATCGACGATGGCCGGCCGATCATGACCATCACCCAGATCTTCTGGGGCATCTACCCGGGCCAGTGGCTGCTGCCACTGGAGAAGTTCCCGGGCAGCTCCAAGGCGCGCGCGGTGCCCATCACCGATGGCATCTCGGCGCGGGTCATTGGCTGGCCGCGGGTCGAGTACCTCAAGCTGCCGCAGGGCTACCTCTTCATCGACAAGGGCAAGCTCGATGGCGTCGCCCTGGGCGACATGTGGGAAGTGCAGCGGGCGTCGGGCGGCATCGCCAACAACGGCACCGTGCTGACGACCGAGACGATGGCCGTCATGCAGATCGTCAACGTGCGTGACCACAGCGCCACCGGGCTGCTGCTCAACGTCAAGTTCGCGACCTTCCCGATGGGTACGCCGGCCGTTCAGGTGGCCAAGCTGCCGCAATAGCACCTCCCGCGGCACACACGAATTCGGCCTGAGCGGCGCCCCTTCCCGGGGCGCCGCTCATGTCTTTGTGAGGATGGTCACCCAGCGCGCTCCCGCTCGCGGCTCGCCCGTCTATATTGCGGGGCGATCATGGTTTACGCCCTGTTCAGGGCGGCAGACCGTGGCACTTTCAACCCGGGGAAGGATCCTCAAATGGGCGGACGGGTGCTGGTGACAGGGGGAGCGGGATTCATCGGATCCCATATCGCCGAGGCTTATCTCGGGGCGGGCTGGGAGGTGGTCGTACTGGATGACCTCTCCCGCGGTCACGCGCACAACGTGCCGGCCAGGGCGACGCTGGTTCAGGCTGACATTCGCTCGCCCGAAGCCCGGAAGCTGCTGGCCGAGGGCCGGTTCAACGTGCTCTGCCATCATGCTGCGCAAATCGATGTTCGTGTGTCGGTCGACCAGCCCGCTTTCGATGCATCCATCAACGTCGTCGGCTTCGTGAACCTCCTCGAGGGTGCGGGAGCAGGCGGAGTCGGCCGGGTAGTGTTCGCCTCGAGCGGTGGTACCGTGTACGGCGATCCACTCGAGATCCCTACGCCGGAGACCGCGCCCAACTGTCCCATCTCTCCCTATGGCGCGAGCAAGCTTGCGGGCGAGCACTACGTCCGCATGCTCGGCGCACTCAACGGATTCGATGCCGTCGCGATGCGCTACTCCAACGTCTTCGGTCCGCGGCAGGATCCCAAGTCGGAAGCGGGCGTCGTCTCGATCTTCGTGTCGCGCCTGCTCGAGAAGCGTCCGCTGACGATCTTCGGCGACGGTACCCAGACGCGCGACTACGTGTTCGTCCGCGATGTCGCCCGGGCCAACCTGCTCGCCGGTACGAATCCCCTCCCGCCCGCTGGTGTGCATGAAGCGCGGGCCTTCAACATCGCCACCTCGCGGGAAACCTCAGTGCTTGAACTGGCGGCGACGGTCGGGAAGGTCATGGGGGTGACCCCCGTGCTGGAGTTTGCGCCCACGCGCCCGGGTGAGTTGCAGCGGAGCGCGCTGGACGTGCGGAAGGCGGGGTCGCAGCTCGGCTGGACCCCGGAATACAGTTTTGAGAATGGATTGCCCCAGCTCATCGACTGGTTCAAGAAGGAGAACGCATGATGCTCCAGGTCGGCGGCGCCCTGCCAACCACTCCGCTCGAGCTCCTGCTCATCTCGAGTGTCGAGACCAAGGTGGTGCTCGCCATCCTGCTGGTCTTCTCGCTGATCGCCTGGTTCATCATCGTGCTCAAGTGGTGGCAATTCCGCCGCCTGCACCGTCAGGGCGGAAAGTTCTTCGCCGAACTGGAGCGCACCACGCGCCTGCAGGAAGGCTATCACGCCGCCATGAAGCAGCCGCCGTCGCCGTACAACCGGCTGTTCCGCGAGGCGATCAACTTCTACAGCGAACTGCGGCCGGGTGCACTCAAGGAGGAAGTGGCGCGCACGCCGCTGACGTCCACGCAGCTCGAGTCGCTCAAGCTGGTCCTCATGAAGGAAGTCTCGGCCGAGAAGGACATGCTCAGTCGCTACATCCCGTGGCTCGCCACGGTGGGTGCGGTGGGGCCGCTCATGGGGCTGATGGGCACGGTGCTCGGCGTCATGGATGCCTTCATCGGCATCTCGTCGAAGGGGTCCGGCAACATCAGCGCAGTGGCGCCCGGTGTGGCCGAGGCGCTCATTGCCACCGTCGCGGGACTGGCCGCGGCCATCCCTGCCGTCATCGCGTACAACCTCTACGTCAACAAGGTTCGCATGCTGGCGGGTGAGCTCGAGGGATTTGCCGCCGAGTTGATCGGCACCATGGCACGCGAGGGGATGGTCTGACGTGGGGGCGCTGAGCGGGTTCCGCGGCGACGACGACCTGGCCCTGAATGCCGAGGTCAACGTCACGTCGCTGGTGGACGTTGCCTTCGTGCTGCTGATCATCTTCATGATCGCCGCGCCGATCATGCAGGGCGGCGTCGATGTGGACCTGCCAAAGGCCGCTGCGAAGCCGATGAACGCCAAGCAGGGCATCGTGGTGTCGCTCGACCGGACGGGAAAGATCTTCCTCGATGAGACGCCGGTGAGCTACCGCGACTTCCGGGCAACCTTCCGCTCCATCGTGGCGACGCGGAAGCCCGAAGCCGTCTATCTCCGCGCCGACAACCGGGCCTCATACGGCGACGTCGTGCGCGTTGTGGCCATCATCCGGAACTCCGGCGTGCGCAACCTGGGCCTCGTGGCCGAGGATGAGGAATCGAAGTGAAGGGCAGGGGCGCGTACGCCGTTGACGGACCCTCGGCCACGGTCGGCATGACCGGGTCGCTGGTCGTTCACGTGGCGGCCGTCCTGCTCTTCTTTGTCGTGATCCCGAAGCCGGTCATCGGCCCGCCGGTGTATGCCGTCGAGCTGGTGGCGGCACCGCTGCCGACGACGGCACGTCGTGCCGCTCCAGAGGCCGTCACCCGACCGCCCGAACCTGCGCCGCCGGCTGAGGCGCCGGCCCCGGCGCCCGCGAAGCCGACGAAGGCTGAAGCGGTGAAGCCGAAGGCCAAGGCGGAACCGGCGCCGACGCCCACAAAGCCGGTGCAGGCGTCGGAGAAGCCGGTGGAGAAGACGCCGGTCACGAAGAGTGAGGCGCAGCCGTTGCCCGGCGAGACGCCTGGCACCGGCACTGACGTCGCGAACATCAAGATTCCCGGGATCGAGTTTCCCTATCCGGAGTATCTCCGGAACATCATGAACGAAGTGCTCCGGCGATGGAACGCGCCCAACAACCGGCTTCGCGCCGAGGTCGCGTTCCTGATCCTCAAGGACGGTTCGGTGGCTGACATTCGATTCCTCAAGCGTTCAGGCAACTTCAGTTTCGACCTCGAGGCGCAGGGTGCGATCGAGGCGGCAGGGAACGGGAAGGCATTCGGCCCGCTGCCTGACGGGTGGGATGCCAACGTCCTCCCCGTGACATTCGTCTTCGAGCCGCGCCAGTGATGCGCCGCGCGCTGGTACTCCTCGCGGCGATGGCCGGTGTTGCCGTGCCGGCTGCTGCGCAGGACTCGGTGCCGCAGGCGGGCGGAGTGCGGCTGACGCTGCGCTACGACCCGGGTAACAGGCCATCGCTGGTCATCGTTCCCGGTGCGGGCCTCGATTCCGTGCGCGCGATCCTGAAGCGCGACCTCGATTTCAGCGACCGCTTCGAGACCATCATCCAGCCGGACGGCGCGACTGCACCCGCGGGCCCATCGGGCCCGCTCAACTACGCGCTCTACAAGAATTTCGGTGCTGCCTTCGCCCTCGAGCTGTCGCAGGCGGGCACCCAGACCACGATACGGCTGCACGACGTCGCCGGCGGCAAGGTGCTCAATACCATGGAGACCCGCTTCGCCGACGCCTCCGATCCGGCGCTCCGCATGCAGGTGCACCGGGCCAGTGACGAGGTCGTGCGCTGGGTGACCGGCACGCCCGGCGTTGCCGCGACGCGAATCGCGTACGTGAGTGGCGGCCGGATCATGTACATGGATTTCGACGGGGCCGCCATCACCGCCCTTACGCCGGCCGGCGAGACGGCGCTGTCGCCCGCCTGGTCGCCGACGGCCGATCGCATCGCCTATACACGGCTCGGCGAGGGCAAGGGTCCGATCCTGATCCAGCGTCTCTCGGGCGGGGCACCGCAGGTGGTACCGGGCACGGAATCGGCGCTCAACATCACGCCGATGTTCTCGCCCAACGGCCAGTTCCTCGCCTACGCGCAGGCTGGTGAGCAGGGCACCAACATCCAGGTTGCCAACGTTTCAGACATGTGCTGTGTCCAGCGGTTGACCACGGGTCGCTTCGCGGACAACCTTTCACCGACCTATGCGCCCGACGGCCAGCGCATCGCGTTCGTCTCGACGCGTGCCGGCCCGCCGCAGATCTATGTCATGGAGGCGAACGGCACCAACGCCGAATTGCTCGTGCCGTTCGACTTCGGCGTCACCGGCAGTTCCAATGCGCCGGAATGGTCCCCGGATGGGGTGTCGCTCGCGTTCCATCGCGAAGTGTCAGGCGGGCCGCAGATCTTCGTGCTCGACATTGCGGGACGCCGGCTCAAGCAGCTGTCGTCGTCGGGCCGGAACGAGGACCCGACCTGGGCACCCGACGGCAAGCACATCGCGTTTGTCTCGGATCGCACCGGACAACGGCAGGTGTGGGTCATCGATATCGAAACCGGGCGCGTGCGTGCGATCACGACGGGCGGGGCATCCCGGCTCCCCGCGTGGTCGCGCCGGCTCCCGTAGCAGTTCACTTACAACAGGAGAAGTCTCATGACACGTTCCTCGCTGCTTGCGGTCTGTGCTTTCGCTTTCGTCGCCGCCTGTGGTGGCAAGAAGCCACCCGAGGCACCGGCGCCGGAAACGAAGCCGGCCGCGGCACCGGCCCCGGCTCCCGTCGCCCCGGCGCCGGCTCCGGCGCCGACCGACGATGCGGCAGCAGCGGCGGCACGCGCAGCGGCCGAGCGTACGCGGGCCCTGAACGCTGACCTGACGGCGCTGATCCACTTCGACTACGACAAGTCGGACATCCAGCCGGGCGACAAGGCGAACCTCGACCGCAAGGCGGCGATTCTCGCGGCCAACCCGGCGCGTCAAGATCCAGGTGGCCGGCAACGCCGATGAGCGCGGCTCCGCCGAGTACAACCTCGCCCTTGGCAACCGTCGTGCGCTGGCGGCGAAGCAGTACCTGGTGGGCAAGGGCATCGATGGCAGCCGCATCGAGACCGTCTCCTATGGGTCGGAGCGTCCGATCGCCACGGGCCAGTCCGAGGCGGCGTGGGCCCAGAACCGGAATGACCAGTTCACGGTCACGGCCGGCGGGGCGAACCTCGTCTCGCCCCAGTGAGACGAGCCATCGCTGCTGCGTGCCTCGCCGGTGTCGCTGCGTGTGCGACGCCGGCGCAGGTGCAGCAGGTAGAGACCCAGGTCAACGTACTGCGCGCCGATAGCCGGCGCGCCGACTCGGCGAGCGCGGCACAGCTGCGCCAGATCCTGGTACTGCAGCAGCAGATGATGGACTCCCTGGCGGCCACGCGGCGTTCGCTCAACGAAATGAAGGGGAGCACGGCGAACGACATGCTGGCGGTGCAGCAGCAGTTGCTGCAGCTGCAGGAGCTGACGGGGCAAAGCCAGCGTCGCCTCACCGAATTGCGCTCGCAGCTGGAGGCGCGCGGTGAGTCGGTTGGTGGCGGTCCCATGCCGGCCGGGCCTGGCGCCCCGGCCGATTCGGCTGGCGCGGTACCGGCCGCTTCCGCCTCGGCGCAGCAGATGTACGATGCGTCGCTGTCCCAGCTGCGTCGGGGCAGCGCGGCGACCGGCCGGGCCGGCCTCCGCGAAATGCTGCAGGCCTATCCGAAGAGCGAACTCGTTCCCGATGCGCTCTACTTCGTGGGGCAGAGTTTCTCGTCGGAGAATCCCGATTCCGCGGCCGCGTACTACCGCAAGGTGGTGAAGGAGTATCCCACGTCCTCGCGGGCACCCGCGGCGCTGTACGGACTGGGCCTGCTGGCGGAGCGTCATGGTGACAAGGCCGAGGCGCGTGACGCGTACAACCAGCTCCTGAAGAGTTATCCCAAGTCGGACGAGGCGGCCCTTGCCCGCGACCGGTTGAAGGCCATCGGGCGCTGAGCCTGGCCGGACCAGCATGACGGCACCCGGCGGCGAAATGCCCTTCCTCGACCACCTCGAGGAGCTCCGCACGCGATTGCTGCGGGCCCTCGGGGCTGTCGTGGTCGGGTTCGGCGTCGGGCTCTGGCTGGTGGACCGGCTGAACCTGGTGCAGCTGCTCAAGGCCCCGATCGAGCCCTTCCTGCCGAGTGGCAAGCTCGTGTTCACGAGCCCAACCGAGCCGCTCATGATCGTCTTCAAGCTCGGGTTCGTCGTCGGGCTCCTGCTCGCGTCGCCGGTGCTCATTTACCAGGCGTGGGCATTCCTCTCGCCGGCACTCTACGATCGCGAGCGCAAGGTCATCCTGCCGGCGCTCGTGGCGGGTCTCGGGCTGTTCCTGGTCGGTGCGACGCTCGGATACGTCTTCGTGGTGCCGCAGGCGCTGAAGGTGTTCTTCAGCTTCCAGGCCGACTCCCTGCTGCCGATGATCACGTTCGACGCCTGGTTCGGCTTCGCGCTCCAGATCATCCTCGCGCTGGGCGTCTCGTTCGAGCTGCCGCTCGTGATCATCATCCTGGCGGCGCTCGGTGTCGTCACCCCTGCCGACCTCCATCGCTTCCGGCGCTACGCGGTGGTGCTCTCGTTTATCGCCGGTGCGGTGCTGTCGCCGGGCGCCGATGTGTTCTCGATGCTGATGATGACGGCGCCGCTCCTCCTGCTGTACGAGATCGGGGTGGCCGGCGCCGCCCTGATTGCGCGCCGCCGGCTCCGGAGCGAGCGGGCGGCCATGCTGCCGATGATCCTGCTTGCGTTGCTGATGGGCGGACTCGCGACGCCGGCTGCGGGGCAGGGTATCCCGGTCCCGCCGGCACGCGTGGCGGGGCAGGACACGACCCGCGCTCCCCCGGCCCGCGCGCCGGGCCAGGCGCTCGACACAGCGCAGGCCCGCCGGCTCGGCCTTCCCACCGCTCCATCACAATCCTTCGCGCCGGAGGATTCCGCTTACCGGTCCCTGCTCGAGCGCCCCGGCTACACCGTCACCAAGTACCGCGCCGACTCCGCCGCCATCCTGGCGGAGCAGCGTCAGCTCATGCTCAACGGTCACGCGATGACGGAGCGGGAGGGGACGACGATGGAGGCGGAGGACATCACCTACGAGGAGCGGCAGTGCTCGCTGGAGGCGACCGGTGACCCGAGGGTGTTCAACGAGGGCCAGGTCCTGGTGGGCGAGGAGATGGCGTACAACACCTGCGAAAAGCGCGGCGTCTTCAAGGACGCCCTCACCAACTTCCAGCAAGGCAGCACCACCTGGTTCCTCCGCGGTGATGTGGCCAAGGACTCGGTCAACAACCGTATCTTCGCCGGCCACGGCGACATCACCAGTTGTGACCTCCCGATTCCGCATTACCACTTCAGCGCGCGCGAGATCAAGTGGGTGTCGAACACCGTGCTGGTGGCACGGCCGGTCGTGCTCTACATCCAGGACGTTCCGGTCCTCTGGCTCCCGTTCATCTTCCAGGACCTGCGGCCCGGGCGGCATTCGGGACTGCTCATCCCGGCCTTCGGATTCTCCGACATCATCCGCCCGTCCCCCAGCTATTCCCGGCAGATCACGAACCTGGGCTACTACTGGGCCACCAACGACTACATGGACATAACCGGGCGGATCAACTGGTTCTCGGGACGCTACGTGGCCCTCGGCTTCCAGACCGATTACCGCTGGCTCAACCGGTTCCTCAGTGGCACCTTCGCCATCAACAAGCAGTGGGAGACGGACGGGGGCTCGAGCCTCCAGCTGCGCTGGGACCATGCGCAGAAGTTCAGCCTGACGACGAATATCGCCCTGTCGATCGGCTATGCGACCAATACCCAGGTCATCAACAACAACGCCATCGACCCACTCATCAACACGCAGCAGATCAGCAGCCAGTTGCGCTTCACCAAGCAGTACCGCTGGGGCGCCGTCAACATCGGCGGCAACCGCCGGCAGGACATCACGAATGGGAGCGTCACGCAGACACTGCCTTCGCTCGACGTGACGCCCAGGCCGATTGCCCTTGGTTCCAACTCGACCTGGTCGCCGGCGTTTGCCTTCAGCCAGGACCAGACGTTCGACCAGCCTCGGGGGTTCCTCAGGTTCGTGACCCCGAGCGGCGCCATCGACTCGGTGCAACTCACGGTCGATTCGCGCACCACCTCGGCCCGGCTTTCCACGCCGTTTCGTTTCGGCAGCTTCAACTGGCAGAACTCGGTGAGCTACTCCGACGCCAATGTCAGTGGACGGGACTCCACATTCGGGCCCGACCCGGACAACCCGGCGGACACGACGGTCAGGTATTTTGCCAACCGCTTTCAGGGCTCGCTCGACTGGGACACCGGCATCAACCTGCCATTCCTGTTGCACGGCACCTGGAAAATCCAGCCGAGCATCGGCGTGCAGAACGTGACGTCGGGGCCCTTCGCCATCCGCAACCGGAACACGGACGGCGATTGGGTGGTGCAGGGAAAGCGCGCCCGGTTCAGCCTGTCGATGACGCCGACATTCTTCGCCTTCTTCAACGTCGGCTTCATCCCCGGGCTGAGCCGCATGCGGCACAGCATCAATCCGCTGTTGACATGGTCGTTTGCGCCGGCGGCGACCGTGCCGGCGGCGTATGCCGCGGCGATCGCCCTGCCCGGCCAGGAACAACTGCTCCGCAGCCAGCCGGAGAACCTCCTCACCCTCGCACTCAACCAGAATTTCGAGGTGAAGGTCAAGCCCGCGCCGGACGATACCCTCGGCACCCAGACGAGGCGGTTTCGCCTGTTGAGCATCCAGACGAGCCCATTCAGCTACAACTTCCAGCGGGCGGGAGAGCCCGGCGGCAGCGGCTGGGTCACGCAGCAGATCACGAACTCGGTGCTCAGCGACCTGCTGCCGGGGTTCACGCTGGGGTTCGGGATCGACCTGTGGCGTGGCCTGGCCGGCGTGGATACCTCGCAGTTCTCGCCCTTCCTCAGCAACCTGAATGCGACCTTCGGCATCTCGAGCGCGACACTGCGCTCACTGTTCGGCGGTTCCATGAAGGGAGTAGGTGGGCAGCCGCAGGGCGCACTGCAGAGCACCCTGAACGACCCGAACCGGGACAACTACCTGCAGAACCAGGGGAGCCGGCCGATCCGGCCGGCGTCGAGCTACAGCAACACGGGGGCGGGGGGGCAGCGTGGCTTCACCTCGAATTTCGCCGTCACGGTACAGCGATTCCGGCCGCTGCCTGCGCCGCTCGTCACGCCGCAGGACCAGGTCTCCCTGAACTACTCGCTGCAATTCACGCCCACGCAGTTCTGGGCTGTGTCGTGGCAGGCGCAGTACAACTTCAGCCAGGGGCGCTTCGAGTCGCAGACGGTGTCGCTGGCGCGCGAGCTTCACGAATGGCGGGCGTCATTCCGGTTCGTCCGGAATGCCAACGGCAACTTCGCGTTCTTCTTCTCGGTGTTCCTGACGGATCTGCCCGAGCTGCGCTATGACTACCAGCAGACGACGTTCGAGCAGTGACGCTGTCCTTGGGCGGCGACGCCCTTCGGAGACGTGAGGACGTGAAGACGTGAGGAGGTGAGGTGACCGAATGCTGAAAGGCATTGGTATCGCGTAAGATAGGCCTCACGTCTTCACGCCCTCACGTCTTCACACCCTCATTGGCATACTCCCTGCTCAGCGCTCCTTGCATCACCTCTCGGAGAAACAACGCCATGCCCCGCCGGCTCTCGCTCGCGCTCCTGCTGCTCGCGGCCTGCACCACGAACAACATCGTGGCGCCGGGAGGGGGAACGTTGCCACCTCCCACGAACCTGTTCTATGACGTGACCTCGGGCGGGCCGGCCACGATCCCGGTGGCGACACTGTTGGAGTGGGACCAGGTGACCGATGGAAGCGTCAACGTGTGGAACATCTACTCGCGCAGCAACACGTCACAGGCCTTCGTGCTGCGGGGCACGACCACGTCGAACAGCTTCCACGACCAGGGTGTGCCGGAATTGCAGTACTACGTCACGGCCGTGGACTTCGACGGATTCGAGTCGGTGGGCAGCAATGTCGTGACGGTAGACGAACGGCTGACCCTGCCACGCGTCAACCAGCTGTTCAGTACGAGCCTCAACGGCGCGGTGGCGCTGGCGTGGACGGACAATCCTTTTGAGGCTGACCCCGCCGGCTTCCGGACCTATCGCATATTCAGCACCCCGTTCAACCTCGACACCGGTCTCTGCCTCGATACCGGCTGGGTGCTCGAGGGTACCACGGTGGCCCCGGAGTTCATTGCCGGGGCGTTGCCCAATGGCTTCCCACGCTGTTTCGGTGTGTCGGCGGTGACCATCGAGGGCTTCGAGAGCCTCTGGTCGCCGATTGTGGACGACACCCCGCGTCCTGACGCGCGCAACATTGCGATCACCTCCTCACAGTTCGACGCGGCGCAGAGCGGCTTCCGCTTCTGGCGCGACCAGAACAACGATGGCCTGGCACAAGACAGTGAACTGGGCCTCGTACTCGCGGGCGCATCACCCAGCGCCGATTTTTCCATCGAGCGCGATGGGGCCGGCCAGCTCTGGCTGACGCCGGTGCGCGCGGAGGCCTCGGTGGCGCTCTATTCTGGCGGTCCGATTCCCGACCTGACGAGCATCGACATCGCACCGGTGGGCGGGTACAGTCACACCCCTGTCCAGCTGCTGCCGGGATACGGCTACGTCATCCAGATCACCGGGTCGCCGGATGGCTTCCTGCGCTACGGTGCCGTGCGAGCGACGCACGTGGGCACTGAATTCACGATCATCGACTGGTCGTTCCAGACGGATCCGGGAAATCCGCAGCTGATTCGAATGCGCTAGCGGGCAGGAAGTCGGCGGCAGGAAGTCAGGCAGCAGGTACCAGGTTCATCTCCTGCCGTGCCTGTCGCCTCATGTCCGCCCGGTTATTTTGGCCCATGCCCCAGAACCTCATTCTCGACGGCTCGTCCCTCACCATCGCCGATGTGGTCCGGGTTGCGCGCGATCCCGCCACCTCGATCGCAGTAGCTCCCGAAGCGCGTGCGGCACTTGCCGCGAGCCGGGGGCGGGTGAATGCGGCGGTCGCATCGGGTGCCACGATCTACGGCATCAACACCGGGTTCGGGAAGCTCGCCAACGTCCGCATCGCGCCTGACCAGCTGGAGCAGCTGCAGGTGAACCTGATTCGGAGCCATGCTGCCGGCGTCGGGGCGCTGATGCCGGCCGACGTCGTGCGCGGGGTGATGGTGCTCAGGGCCAACGTACTGATCCGCCCCACCAGTGGTGTACGACCTGAGCTGGTGGACGCGCTGGTGGCACTCATCAACAGCGGACTGGTGCCGGCGGTGCCGGAGCAGGGAAGCGTCGGTGCCAGCGGCGATCTCGCGCCACTGAGCCATATCGCACTGGTCCTGATGGGTGAGGGATCCCTGTCGGATGGGCGCGCCGCCGGTGCCGCGCTCCGGGCCGCGGGACTCGAGCCATTCAGCTTTGCGCCGAAGGAAGGCATCTCCTTCATCAACGGCACGCAGGCACAGACCGCGATGCTCGCGCTCCTGGTGCACGATGCCGACCTGGTCTGGCGCACCGCCGTCGGCGCCGCGGCGATGTCGCTGGAGGCCCTTCGCGGCACACCGGTGCCGCTCGATCCCCGCATCCACGACAACCGTCCGCACCCGGGGCAGATCGAGGCCGCCGCCCTCCTGCGGCAGCTGCTCGAGGCGAGTGAGATCCGGGAGTCACATCGCGAGAACGACGACCGGGTGCAGGACGCCTACAGCCTGCGGTGCTCGCCCCAGGTGCTCGGGGCCGTGCTCGATGCGATTCGTTTCGTCGAGGGAGTGGCTCGCATCGAGCTCAATGCGTCAACCGACAATCCGCTCGTGTTCGAGTCGGGCGAGGTGCTCTCCGGCGGGAACTTCCACGGACAGCCGGTGGCGCAGGCCCTCGATTTCCTGGCGATCGCCCTGACGACGCTGCAGGCAATCGCAGAGCGACGGGTGGAGCGCCTGGTGAACCCCGACCTGTCGCAGGGACTGCCGGCCTTCCTCACGGACAACCCCGGGCTCTCATCCGGCTACATGATGGTCCAGATCACCGCGGCGTCCCTGGTGGCCGAGTCTCGGAGCATCGCCATGCCGGCCAGCATCGGCTCAATTCCGACGGACGCCAACCAGGAGGACTTCGTCCCCATGGGCATGGCGGCGGCCTTCAAGGCGTCCCGGATCCTCCGACAATGCCGCCCATGTCATCAGTGCCGAGCTGCTGTGCGGAGCCCAGGGACTCGAGTTCCTGAAGCCGCTCCAGCCAGGCAAGGGCGTGATCGAGCTGTACGAGAAGGTCCGCTCGCCGGTTGGCGGCGTTCCCCCGCTGGGCGCCGATCGGCCGCCGGCTCCCGACCTGGAGCGGTTGGCCTCGAGGGTGCTAGCGGGGGAGCTTGCGCCTTCCTATCTTCCCTAAGTGCAAGCCGCTCCTGAGTTTCCCCAATCGCCGGGCCGAGCCGAATGAATCTGGAAAAGCTCAAGGATACGGCGAGGAAATACGAGCAGAAGGAGGATTGGCGGCGGGCCATCGACGTCTACCTCAAGGCCATCCAGGAATTCGAGTCGGGTAAGGAGCCGCACCCCGATCTCTCGCTCTACAACCGGGTCGGCGATCTGTACATGAAGGTGAATGACCCGGCGGCTGCGGTGCGCTCCTACGAACGCGCGGCCGACCTGTATACCGAGCAAGGCTTCCTCAACAACGCGATCGCACTCTGCGGCAAGATCCTCCGGGTAAATCCCGGGCGGGTGCAGACGTATTACAAGCTCGCGCAAATTCATGCGCGGAAGAACATGCTCCTCGAGGCGAAGCGGAACCTCATCGAGTATCTCGAGCGGATGAATCACGCCGGTGAGCTCGATGCGGCGTTCGACGCGGTGAAGGTCTTCGCGGACCACTTTCCGGCGAACCAGGAAATCCGCTTCATGCTGATCGAACTGCTGCGGGCCGCGTCGCGGGAAGACGAGGCGCGGAAGCAGGTCGAGGTGGTGGCGCAGGAACTCGAGTCGCGAGGCGATGCCGTGGGCGCCCAGCGTACCCGCGAGCAGCTGGATGAGGAGGCGGAGGAGGTGGAGGAGGCGCGCCCCGCCGCCGCAGCCAGCCCTGGGGGCCTGGTCTTCCTCGACACTGGTTTTGCGCCTGCAGCCCCGCGCGTCAGCACGCCCCGCTCGCCCATCGTCGAGCGCCGTGCCGGCACCCCGGCTCAGGTGCCGGTGGCGGCACCAGAGCCGGAGCCTGATCCGGAACCGCTCATCGAGCTTACGACCCTCGACGTGGCGGGTCGAGGCCGATGTTGCCCCGCTCGACGACTTGATCGAGGACGTGGCGACGTCACCGGCAGATGCCGAGGCCCCGGAAATCGACATCCTGCTGGAGCCGGCTTTCGATTCTTCGGACGAGGACGTCGTGGCTGAGGCTGGCTCGCTCGAGGGTCTCGAGGTGCTGGTGCCCGCCGATGACGTGGACGCGCCCGACGGATTCGAGTCCGAGGAGCCGCTTGCCATCACGGAGCTTCTTGGCGCCGATGAGCAGGATGCCGAGCCGCCGCTGGATGATCTCGTCACGGAGGAAGTCGAGCCGCTCGCCGCGCTGGAGACGCTCGAGGGGTTTGCGGTTGCCGACGGCGACTCGCCTCCGGACGGCGCCGCGGGTGACGACGAATTCTTCGTGGTGGACAGTGAGGAAGCTGACGAGGCTGCGACGGCGTATGCTCCCGTAGTGGAGGCGGTCGACGCGGAATTGGTGCCGGATCTCGCCGATGGGTTCGCGGCTGCGCCGGTCGATCCCGGCATGGAGACGGTCGATGAACTCGAGGGGATCGTCCTCGAGGACCCGGAGAATCCCGACTCGCACCGCAGGCTGGGCGAGGCGCTGCTGCTGCAGGGCGAGACGGCTCGCGCGAGCGATGAGTTCGAGCTGGCACTCTCCGGCTACGAACTGCTGGAACAGCGCGAGCAGGCCGAGGCCCTGGTGGACCTCCTCATCACGCTGCACCCTGACAGCGTGCGGTACTACCAGAAGCGGGTGGAGTACTCGTACCGCACTGGTGACCGCAATCGGCTGCTGGACGCCTACCTGGACCTTGGTGACGCCCTCCTCCGCATGCAGGCCGATGACAAGGCGGCTGCCGTGTATGGGCGTGTGCTCGAGCACGATCCCGACAGCCCGCGTGCGCGCTACGGTCTCCAGCAGCTTGGGCTGCTCGAGGACGAGCACGTGCCGGTTGTCGTCGACGAAGCGGAGCCCGAGGAGCCCGAGGAGCCCGAGGTGGTCGAGGACCTGGTCGAGGAGTTTGCCGAGGCGACGCCCGGCTCGGCCGACGACGAATTTCTCGAGCCCGCCGGTGACGACCTCGCGGTGGATGAGGTCTCGGCCGACTCGGTAATCGAGCCGGAGGTGCTGGAAGACGAGTCGCTTGCGGAGGAGCTCACCGACGAGGCGATCGCGGCGGAGCTCGCCATCGACGAGGCGCTCGCCCAGACGCTCGAGGCCGAGCGCGAGGCCGCTCCGCCGATTCCCGAGCCGACGCGCGCACCGCGGCCCGTACCGGAGCCTGTGCCTGCGGGCGACCCGCTCGGCTTTGTCGACCTGGGCTCGCTGATCATCGACGAGGACGGCCCGCGGGACACGCGCATGAAGGGCGAGCAGCTCGAGACGACGGGCGACGAGCAAAGGGACTTCGAGGACATGCTGGCCCAGTTCAAGAAGGGCATCGACGAGAACGTCGGCCACGACGACTACGAGGCGCACTACGACCTGGGCATCGCGTTCAAGGAAATGGGACTGCTCGATGAGGCCATCGCCGAGTTCCAGAAGGCCCTGCGGGATCCGGGCGGTCGCCTGCGCACGTCCGAGGCGCTCGGCGTGGCGTTCTTCGAGAAGGGCCAGATGGCGGTAGCGGAAGCGGTCCTGCGGCGCGCGGTCGACACGCTCGATGGTGGGGATGACCAGAAGATCGGCCTGATCTACTGGCAGGGTCGTGCCTGCGAGGCGCAGGGGCGGCTGTCGGAGGCCCGGCAGAGCTACGAGCGCGCGATGGCGGTGGACATCCGCTTCATGGACCTGCGCGATCGCGTGGGTCGCCTCAGCACGGCGCAGCCGCAATGAGTTCCGAGGTGGCGTCGGTGAGCCTCGCGACGGTCCAGGCGCCGATCCTGCACCGCCTGCCGCAGGTACAGGCCGAGCTGCGACGCATCGTCGAGGCGGACTTCAACCTCATCGCCGACGTGAACGCGCACCTCTTCCAGATGCAGGGGAAGATGTTCCGTCCCACGCTCACCCTGCTCACCGACGAGGCGACCGGCGGTCCCGATCCTCGTGCCGTTCCGCTTGCCGCGACCATCGAGCTGATCCACCTGGCCACGCTGGTGCACGACGATTCGGTCGATCATTCCGTGCTGCGACGCGGCATGCCGACGATCAACAGCCTGTTCAGTCACCAGGTGTCGGTGATCATGGGCGACTACCTGTATTCCCGCGCCGTGATCGAGCTGGTGAACCTGAGTGACCTCGATGCGCTGCGGGTCCTGAGCCGGGTCACCAACGAGATGACGGTGGGCGAGATGCGGCAGCTGCTGGCGCATGACCGGCTGCAGTTCACCGAGGAGCAGTACGACCTGCTCATCCGGGCCAAGACCGCCTCGCTCATTTCCGGCGCCTGCGAAGTCGGGGCGCAGCGCGCGACGCCGGAGGTGCGCGCGGCACTGGCGCGCTTCGGCCAGGCGCTGGGCATGGCATTCCAGATGGTCGACGACCTGCTCGACTACACCGAGGACCAGAGCGTCACCGGCAAGCCGTCGGGGCTCGATCTCAAGGAGCACAAGGTCACCTTGCCACTCATCGCGGCCCTGCCGAACCTCACCGGTGCCGAGCGCCAGGCCGTCACCCGGCTGCTGCAGACACCGGAGCCAAGCAGCGACCAGGTTGCCGAGGTCGTCGAGGCGGTGGCGCGCGCCGGCGGGCTCGACTACGCCCGGGAGCGCGCGCTGCGGTTCGCCCAGCAGGCGGAGGGTGAACTCGACGTACTGCCGTCGTCGCCGGCTCGTGAGGCGCTCCGCGCCTCGATCGCCTATGTGGCGGACCGCAAGCGATGATGCGGGCTGGTCCGAGACGACCCGGGTTCTACCTGGGAGTGCTGGTTTCCGGCTTCATCGTCGGTGGGTTCCTCAATGCATTGCTCCAGCGCTGGATGCCTGACAGCGCCGCCAAGACCTTCTTCACCAGTACCTGGACGCCCACGGTCGGGCCTGTGTCGGCCGATCTGTTGGTGCTAACTTTCACGCTGGGTCCGGTAGGGCTGCACGTCTCCCTGCTGGGCCTGATCGGGGTGGTGCTCGCTTACCTGATCGCGCGGTCGCTCTTCTAGGAGGTCGCCATGGGAAACCTCGGTTTTTCCGAGATCATGATCATCCTGCTGGTGGTGCTGCTCGTTTTCGGGGCGAAGCGCCTGCCGGAGGTTGGGGCCTCGATCGGGAAGGGGATCCGCGAGTTCAAGAGGAGCCTGACCGATACCCAGGACGAGGTCATGCGCCAGGATTCGCACCAGAGCCTTCCATCGCGTCAAATGGACGCGAGCCAGGCACCGCCGCAGTCTACGGGTGAGCCGAAGCGGCTGTCACAGTAGGCGTCGGTCCGGCGCTGTGCGAGGTGCAGACGTGAAGGAGGGGCGACCGAATGGTCGCCCCTTCTTCTTTCGCTGTACTGCCTGACGCTACGACGCTACGACGCTGCCTGCTGCGCCTGGGTGCGCTGGTAGAGCTCCGCCCGGTTGTCCACGATCTTGGCGGCATCCTTGAGCGCCTGCAGGTAGTTCCGCACCCTGTTCTGGCGCGCCCGGCGAATCGAGTCGGTCCGCAGCTTCTCCTGATCCTTGACGAAGCGCGCCGAGTCGGCGGGAACAATGGTGACGGTCTCCAGGACGTAGATGCCCTGGGGCGTCTCGATGGCGCCGGAGTGCTCGCCGGGCTTCAGCACGAATGCCGTGCCGACCACCTGGCCACTCTGGATGGGCGGCTGTACCCGCGCGAACGGGCCAAACTGGCGGTTGGGGAAGCCCATCGCCTTGGCGGCGTCCGGCAGCGTCTCACCCTTGTCCAGCCGGGCGATGTACGCCTGTGCAAGCTCACGCGCCTTCCCGACCTTCTTCTCGTCGCGCACCGCCGATTCAACGGAGCCGCGAATATCGGCCAGTGCCGGGACGCCGCTCTTGGTCAGGCTGTCGAGCCGGAACAGGTAGAACGCAAAGTTGGTCTCGATGACGGGGCTGGCAGTGCCCGGCGCGGCCTGGAATGCCCAGATGCCGGCGTCAGGAACCACGACATTGCCGTCGAGGACCTGTGTCCCCTGCTGGACCGACGTGGTCCGCACTTCCAGGCCCATCGCCTTGGCGAGATCGCTGAAGGCGGCCGGGCTGACCTTCTGGTCACCCAGCCGGTCCAGCGAATCTGCCTGAGCTTCAAGCCGATCGCGGTGCGTGCCCGAGACTTCAATGGGGATCAGGACATGGCGCGCCTTGGCCTTGTCGCCTGAGCGGCTGCTGACCTGAATGACGTGATACCCGAACTGCGACAGCACCGGCTGGGACACCGCGTTGATGGGCAGGGAAAAGGCCGCCGCATCGAAGGCCGCGTCCATGTCGCCCTTCTTCCACTCACCCAGGTCGCCGCCGTTCTTCGCGGAAACACTGTCGGACGATTCGCGCTGCGCCACCTCACCGAACGGCGCGCCACCGACGATCTCGGCGCGAACCTGCTGGGCACGGGCAAGTGCTGCCGCCGTGTCCGAGGCATCGGGGAAGCTCGGCAGCGAGACGTAGGTGACGAAGGCGGTCTTGGGGCGCTCAAACGTGCTCTGGTGCTGCTTGTAGTACTCGGCCACCTCGGCGGGCGTCACCGTCACCAGCGAATCCGCCACTGCGTTGCGCGGCAGGATGGCGGTCAGGCTGATCGTCACCAACTCGTTGGCGTCGCGGAACTGCTGCCAGAGGGCCGCATCGGAGACGTAGACGTCAGCGGTGACGGCCTGCAACAGCTTGGAGCGGCGAATGTCGTCGCGATACTGCGCCGCGAGGATTTCCAGGTACGGGGCGGCACCGGGGGATGCAAGCCAGCGCTGGTACTTCGCCAGGTCGAACTGGCCGTCGGTCTGGAACTCCTGGGACCGGACGAGGTCCTGGATCGGCTGGGTCCGCATGGCGTTCAGGATCTCGTCCTGCTCCACCGTGATGCCGTACTTCTTGTACTGCGACTCCATGACCGCGCGATCCACGAACTGGTCCCAGACCTGGTTGCGGATCTGCTCGGTCTGCTCCATGCCCAGGCGGCCCGGGGTCTGCCTCTGCTGGTTGTCGATCGTCTGCTGTACCGCCGCCTGATAGGCACGAGCATCGATCGCCTGACCGTTGATCTTGCCAACCGAGGTGGAGGAAAGAGTGCTTCCCGAGCTGCGATCAAATATCCCGCTCAATTGCAGGACAAAGAGGAGCATCAGGAGCCCGAAAATTACGGCAGCCACCTTGGTGGTGACGTTGCGAACCGACTTCATCATTTGGCGTACACCCCGGTCAGTTACAGAAGGCCCAAAAGGGCCTTAAGAGTAAGACTGGCAACGCGAAAGCTCAAGCGCAGGTTTCGCTGAAGCTGTTGACACCTGCGACACGGCGTTTTACTATAGCGTATTATCCCCCAACAACTTACGGTCACGGATCCGGGATGGCGCTAAGCGAGATCGAGAAGCTCGAACGGCGATATCAGGAGAACCCGCAGGGGCTGACGTTCGCCCCTCTGGCGGAAGCCTACCGGAAGTCAGGCGATCCGGAGCACGCGATCAGCGTCCTGACCCCCGGTCTCGAGCTGCACCCCGACTACATACCAGCCAGCATCGTGCTGGGCCGGTGTCATCTTGACCTGAAGAATGACGCCGCCGCCGAGCAGGCGTTTGGGCACGTGCTGGAGCTCGACACGGAAAACGTGATCGCGCTCAAGGCACTGGCCGACATCACCGAGCGCGGCGCCCGGTTCGGCGATGCATCGCGCTGGCTCGAGCAGTTGCTCGTCGTTGATCGCAGCAACGACGAGGCGCGAGAACAGCTGGAACGGGTCCGGGCGAACCAGGCCCAGCAGGCATCGGCTGAGAGCGGTGCGGCGGCCGAGGGCGCCGTGGAAGCGGGCGAAGTCCTCGAGGTGAACACGCTCGACGGCCTGGAGCAGAACGCAGTCGAGTCACCTGACCTGGCCGACGATGCGTTTGGCGAGGAGTTGCCACCCCTGGAGACGGTCGAACGGGAAACCAGCGGTGCTGCCACATCAGAGGCGCCGCCGGTGGAAGCGTTCGAGCCGACCATTGCGTCCGCACCCGAGCCAGTGACGTACGCCGATCCGAGCGCGGTCGTGCTGGACGATGCGATCCTCGGTGTGATGCAGCTCGGCACTTCGGAGGAAATCGTCCTCAGTGCCGCGGAGCACACCGAGTTCCAGCTGCCATCGGCGTCGGAGGGCTTCGGTGCCGATACCGTCCCGGACGCTGCGAACTCCGAGGCCTCCGAATACCAGCTGCCTTCAGCCTCTGAAGACCTGGGCGCCGCGCCCTCGATGGACGCGGCGAATGGTGCGTCCGAGTACCAGCTGCCATCGGCGTCCGACGAACTCATTCCCGAGGCCGAGGCGGCAACAGGTGCCTCGGAGTTCCAGCTTCCGGACGCATCCAGTGACTTCGGCGGGAGCGCGCTGTCCGTTGGTGACACGGCAGTCACGGCCAATGAGTACCAGTCGTCCGATGTCGCTGCCGACCTGCTGAAGCCATCCGCTTCGCCGGAGCCGCAGTCGACTGCGTCTGAAGGGCGTGACAACGGGCTCCCGCCGGCGGTTGCCGCCGTGTTCGACGAAGATGATGACGCGGAGCCAGGTGAATGGGTGACATGGAGCGATGCTGCGCTGGATGCCGGTGCCGCGCCCTTCGAGCCCGATGACGAGCCGGTCGTGTCCCCGATGCTGCCGGTGGCCGAGATGGCGGCGGCACCGGCGACCGAGGTCGACAGCCTCGCCATCACGGAAATCATGGAGATCATCTCGCTCGCGAGTGACCCGCCAACCGCCGAGGTCGCGAAGGCCGAGATCGATGAGATCCTCGAGCTGGTCGATATCGAGGAGCCAGGGCCGGTAGATGCTGACGAGCCGGAACTGGTCGTCACCGAGAGCATGGCGGAGCTGTTCCTGAAGCAGGGTCACCCGGCCGATGCGCTCCGCATCTATCGGGAGTTGCTGACGCGACGCCCGGGCGACGCGCGCCTCGCAGAACGGGTCGCCTCACTCGAGGCCAGTGAGGTGCCGCAGGCGAAGCCATTGCCGCCGTACGCGGCCAGTTCGTCGGGCGGCATCTCCGTCCGCGAACTCATGCGCACGGTGCTTGGCTCGCGGCCCAATGGCCTCGAGGCGGGCCGCCATCCCGCGACCGAGCCGGTTGCCGCGGGTCCCGATGCCCCAGGTACACCCACGCGCCCGGCCGCGGACCACCTCACCCTGAGCGCCATTTTCGGTGAGGATGCCGCTCCGCTCCCGCCCATGTCCATGAAGTCGCGCGGCGCCGGGCCGGCACCCGCCGATCGCGGTGGTGTCTCGTTCGATGAGTTCTACGGCGGCGGCTCCGGCCAGCAGGGCTCCGCACCGCGGCCCGCCGGCGCGCCGCAGGGCGCTGCCGGGGAAGATGACCTCGACCAGTTCCACGACTGGCTCCAGAACCTCAAGCGCTGATCATGCGCCTCGCGGTTCTCAACGGTCCCAACCTGAATCTCCTGGGACAGCGCGAGCCTGAGATCTACGGTCGCACAACCCTCCCGGAAATCGAGGCGATGCTGCGCGCCGATGCCCAGGTTCTGGGCGTCGAACTCGAGTGGCTCCAGACCAATCATGAGGGCGAGTTCATCGACGCGGTCCAGGCGCTGGCGGGCCGGGTCCAGGGCGCCGTCATCAATGCCGGCGCCCTGACCCATACCAGCCTCGGCCTGCGCGACGCGCTGCTGGCGGTGCAGGTGCCGTTCGTGGAAGTGCACCTCAGCAACCTCTTCGCTCGCGAGGCAGCACGCCGGCACTCGCACATCGCCGACCTGGCGGTGGGGTTCATCTGCGGTTTCGGCGCCGAGGGTTACCGCATGGCCCTGCGGGCCCTCGCGGGTCGCCTGCAGTGAGCGCGCCGGGGCCACGGCGCATCGCGGCGCTCGCAGCTGCGCTCGAGCAGGACGGTATCGACGCGCTGCTCGTGACGCACCTGCCCAACATCCGGTATCTCACCGGCTTCTCGGGTTCGGCGGGCCTGCTGCTGGTCCGGGCGGCTGGCACGATGCTGATCACCGATTTCCGCTATGCGGTGCAGGCACCACTCGAGGCACCGGGCGTGGAGGTACAGATCGATCCGGTGTCGATCTGGGATCGGGTGGGGCGCGTGCTGGGCCAGCGACCGGTCGAGCGGCTGGGCGTCGAGTCGCATGTGCTCACCACCCGTGATGCCGAGCGACTGAGCCGCCTTACGCGGGCGCAGGTGGTTCCGACTGTCGACCTGGTGGAGCGCCTCCGCGCCGCCAAGGATCCGCAGGAGGTGGAGGCGATCCGGGCCGCAGCCACGCTGGCGCAGGACGCGCTGGCGGAAGTGCTGCCGACGGTGCGTGCCGGCGATCGCGAGCTCGATGTGGCGGCGCGGCTGGAGTCTGCGCTCCGGCGGCGCGGCTCCGAGTGGCATCCGTTTCCAACGATCGTGGCGTCCGGTCCGCGCGCAGCGCTCCCGCATGCGCGCACCACCCCACGCGAGATCCAGCCGAACGAACTGTTGCTGGTCGACTTCGGGGCACAACTGGACGGGTACTGCTCCGACCTGACCCGGACGATGGTGGTCGGACGGGCCGACGACCGACAGCGTACCATTTATGGACTGGTGCAGGAAGCGCAGGTCCGTGCCCGGAGCCAGGTGCGGGCCCAGATGACTGGCCGCGAGGCCGATTCTCTGGCCCGGGACGTCATCGCCGCCCGCGGTTTCGGGGAGGCGTTCGGCCACTCGCTGGGGCACGGGCTGGGGCTGGAAGTCCATGAGGCGCCCCGGCTTTCGCAGACCAACGAGCTGCCCCTTCCGCTGCACGCGGTGGTGACCATCGAGCCGGGGATCTATCTTCCGGGCTGGGGTGGCGTGCGGCTGGAGGACGATGTCTACCTGGGCCCATCCGGTCCGGAGCTGCTGTCAGATGGTCGCATTGATCTGCTTGAACTCCACTGATTCCGTACCATCGCACGGAGGTCGCCGTTGACGCCCGAGGAGATGAAGCAACTCGCGACGCTGCTCAAGTCGATGCCGGGTATCAAGTCCATTGAGCTCAAGGATGTGAAGCGCCTGACCGACCTGCTGCGTGAGGCGCCCGAGATCGGCTCGATCGAGGTGCAAGGTTTCTTCGGTACCAAGGTGGTCATCACGCGAACGGCACTGGCCCCGGTGGCGCCGCCGCAGGTGTTCCATGCGCCCGCGCCGACCCACCAGGCTCCAGGTCATCATGCGCCGGCGAGCCATGCCGCGCCCGTCCATGCCGGCGGCGAGGCGGCGGCTCCCTCGGTGACCCTGAAGGAGATCCGGTCACCGATGGTTGGCACCTACTATCGCGCGCCCGAGCCGGGCGCAGACGCCTATGTGCAGCTCGGGTCTCGCGTCACGTCGGGGCAGACGGTGTGCATCATCGAGGCGATGAAGATCATGAACGAGATCGAGGCCGAGGTCTCCGGCATCATCCGCGAGATGTGCGTCGAGGATGCCACGCCGGTTGAGTACGGCCAGGTCCTGTACCGGGTAGACCCGAATGGCTGATGCGACCGCCGCGGGGGCGACTGCGCCCCTCTTCAACTTCAAGCAGGCCATTTCGCAGATGGTCCAGCGAAACGGCTCCGACCTGCTGCTCAAGGTTGGCCGGCACCCGACGGTGCGCCTGAACGGCGAGCTGACGGCGCTGGAAATGCAGCCGCTCAAGCCCGAGGACCTCAAGCTGCTGGCCGAACAGATCATGACGCCGCGGCAGGTGAAGGAATTCGCCGAGAAGAAGGAGGCGGACTTCGCCATCGGGGTGCCGGGTGTCGGCCGCTTCCGCACGAACATCTACCAGCAGCGCGGCACGCTGGCGTTCGCCTTCCGTGCCATTCCGTACGAGGTGAAGACGGTGCGCGAGCTGGCGCTCCCTCCGGTGCTGGAGGAAATCTCCATGCGGGCGCGCGGCCTGGTGCTGGTGACCGGCGTGACCGGCTCGGGCAAGTCCACCTGCCTCGCGGCGATGATCAACCACGTGAACCAGAACCGTCGCGTGAACGTGATCACCATCGAGGACCCGATCGAGTTCCTCCATCGCGACGTGAATGCCAACATCTCGCAGCGCGAGGTGGGAAGCGACACGCTGAGCTTCGCCTCGGCGCTGCGCCACGTACTGCGGCAGGACCCCGACGTCATCCTGATCGGCGAAATCCGCGACATGGAGACGCTCGACACGGCGCTCAAGGCCGCCGATACGGGCCATCTCGTGTTCAGCACGCTGCACACCACCGACGCGACCCAGACGATCAACCGGGTCATCTCGTTCTACCCGCCGCACCAGCACCAGGAGATCCGCTCGCTGCTCTCGACGGCGCTGCAGGCAGTCGTGTCCCTGCGCCTCGTGCCGCGCAAGGACGGCCGGGGCCGTGCCCCGGCGTGCGAGGTGCTCATCAACACGGCGGCCGTGGCAGACAACATCCGCGACATCGAGAAGCAGCTCAGCATCCCGGACCTCATCTCCGAGGGCTCGGTGGCGTACGGCATGCAGTCGTTCGACCAGTCCCTGATGAAGTGGTACAAGGACGGGGTCGTGTCCTACGAGAGCGCGCTTTTCTACTCGAGCAACCCGAGTGAGTTCGCCCTGCGCATCTCGGGCATCGAGGGGTCATCCGACCGCACCTTCAGCGACATCACCGGCGCCGGCAAGGCCGCTGGCGCCGGCGCCTGAACCGCTGATGTTTCGCAAGGTCCTCATCGCCAATCGCGGCGAGATCGCCCTGCGGGTGATCCGCGCCTGCCGCGAGCTGGGCGTGCAGACCGTCGCGGTATACAGCGAAGCCGACCGCGAGTCGCTGCATGTCCGCTTTGCCGACGACGACGTCTGCATCGGGCCCGCGCCCGGCCGCCTGTCCTACCTGCGCATCCCGAACATCATCGCTGCCGCCGAAATAACCGGTGCCGACGCCATCCACCCGGGCTACGGGTTCATGGCGGAGAACGCCGAGTTCGCCGAAACCTGCGGGGCGTCGAACATCACGTTCATCGGGCCCACGCCCGACCAGATCCGCCAGATGGGCGACAAGGCGACGGCGCGGCGGCTGGCCAAGGAAGCGGGCGTGCCGACGGTGCCCGGCTCCGAGGGAACCATCGAGGACCCCGATGAGGCGCTGGGCGTCGCCGAGGGCATCGGGTTCCCGGTGATCATCAAGGCGACGGCCGGCGGCGGCGGCAAGGGGATGCGCATCGCCTGGAACGGCGAGCAGTTCGCGCAGTTGTTCTCGCTGGCCCAGAACGAGGCGCTGGCGGCGTTCGGCAATGGATCGGTGTACGTGGAGAAGTACCTGGAGCACCCCCGGCACGTGGAGATCCAGGTGCTGGGCGACTCGCATGGCAAGGTGGTGCACCTCGGTGAGCGCGACTGCTCGGTGCAGCGCCGGCACCAGAAGCTCATCGAGGAGAGCCCCAGCCCCGCGCTCACCGTCGAGCTGCGCCGCGCGATGGGCGAGGCCGCGGTGCGACTCGCGGCCAACATCGGCTACGTCGGCGCCGGCACCATCGAGTTCCTGCTCGATGCCGACGGGTCGTTCTATTTCATGGAAATGAACACGCGCATCCAGGTGGAGCATCCCGTCACCGAGATGGTGACGAGCTTCGACCTGGTAAAGGACCAGATCAGGATCGCGGCGGGGGAGCACCTCTCCTTCAAGGGGAACGGCGAGTACCTGCGGGGCCATGCCATCGAGTGCCGCATCAACGCCGAGGATCCCTACCGCAACTTCCAGCCGAGCCCCGGACTGATCACGGCGTACCATCCACCCGGCGGTCCCGGCGTGCGCGTGGACACGCATGTGTACGCGGGCTACACGGTGCCACCGCACTACGACTCGCTGCTGGCCAAGGTCATTGTGCACGGGAATGACCGGCAGGAGGCCCTGCAGCGCATGGGCCAGGCGCTCGACAGCTTCATCCTCGAGGGTCCGGCCACCACCATCTCCTTCCTGGCCCGCGTGATCCGCTCCCCCGGCTTTGTGGCCGGCGAGGTGGATACCCGCTACCTCGAGCGCGAGTCGCACCTCCTCAAGCCGGAATAGTGCCGTTCGATGTTGCGCTTACCCCGGCTGACCTGGCGCGCCAGCAGCTCGCCGGGCGAACGGTGTTTGTCGTCGACATCCTGCGCGCCACCACCACGATCTGTGCCGCCTTGCACCACGGCGCCCTGTCGGTGATCCCCTGTGCCACGCCCGAGCAGGCGAGGGAGCGGGCGCTTGGATTGCCAGGTGCCGTGCTGGCAGGGGAACGCGATTGCGCCCGCATTCCCGGGTTCGACCTCGGGAACAGCCCGAGGGAAATGCGGGAGCGCTCGGTGCGTGATCGCATCGTGGTGCTGTGCACCACCAACGGCACCGCGGCGCTTGCCGCCAGTGCGGTCGCGACGCACGTCCACGTATTGGCGGCCGCCAATTTCTCGGTGACGGTGGCGCGGGCTCAAGCCCGGCTCGAGGAGGACGACGACCTGCTGGTAGTGTGCGCGGGGCGGGAGGGGGGCTTTGGCCTCGACGATGCCTACACGGCGGGCCGGTTTCTCCGCGCGGTGCTGGCCGGCAGGGTGCGCGGGCGCGAACTCAGCGATGCGGCGCTCGCCGTCGTACAGCTGGCACGTCATCATGGCAACCGATGGGACCGGCTCCTCCGACAGAGCGGCGCGGGGCGACGACTGACCGGTCTCGGCTTCGGCGAGGACGTTCGCCTTGCGGCGCGGCAGGATGAATTCCCGGTGGTAGCGGTGATGAGAGATGGTCACATCGCGCGAGCTACCTGAGGGCCCGCCTTGTATCTTTCGACATGACCCCCGACAGCACACATCGTCGTCGCCTGGGCGCCCTCGCCGCGCTCGGGCTCGGCCTCTTTCTCGGCCTCACGCTCATTCCGTTCCCCCTCACCGGCCAGGTGGGCGACTTCCTGCGGGGCGGCTTGTGGAGCGCACTGGGCCTTGGTGCACTGGCCCTTCCGGTGCTGGGCGTGGCGCTCGCCCTGGCGGGGTTCGATCGCCTCGGATCACTCGACATGAAGCGCGCCGCGCTGCTGATCACGGCAGTCGGCCTGCTGGTGCCCTACCTGCTCGGTACGCTTGGCCGTGTTACGGCAGCGGACCTGACCAACTCCACGAGCACGCTTGGTCACCTCGTGGGATGGCTGCCCGGCTTCTTCGCGGTATACATGCCGAACTTTGTCGGCGTTGCCGGTGCCGTCATTCTCGGCTTCCTCGCACTGTCGGCCGTCACGCTGGTGACGCTGGCGTGGCACCCGCTGCAGCGGCTCGAGCGGGGCGGAGCGGCGGCAGCTGCCGGTGCGCCAGCGGTCGCGGCTCCAGCCACGGAGCGGAAGCCGAAGGTGGCGGAGCGCCTCGCGCGGGCGGCGGCAGCCGTTGTGACCCCGGTGGTAGATGACGATGACGACGTCATTGCCTCGGCTGCACCAGCGGCCAGCAAGGCAAGGAAGGAAAAGAAGCCGAAGCCGGCACCACGGGACACAGCGGCCAGCATCGCTGACGAGGACGAGCTTCCCCCTCTTGAGCTTCTCACGCCTGCCGTGGCGCAGGACGCCGACCTGGGTGAGGCGCAGCTCGACCGCCTCGGCGCGTCACTGCTGGAGACGCTCCGGACGTTCAAGGTGGAGGGCACGATTGCCGGGCGCACGACGGGCCCGGTCGTGACGCAGTTCGAGGTGGTGCCGGCACCGGGGGTGAAGGCACAGCGTATCGTCGCACTGGCAGACGACCTCGCGATGGCAATGCGTGCCGCCTCCATTCGCGTCGCGCCCATTCCGGGGAAGGGGGCCGTCGGCGTCGAGGTGCCGAACCCCAAGGCACGCATGGTCACCCTGCGTGAGCTGCTCGAGTCGCCGGAGTGGGATGGATCGCGCGGCATGCTCCCGCTCGCACTCGGTCGCGACCTCACCGGCAAGCCGATCGTGGCCGACCTGGCGAAGATGCCGCACCTGCTGATCGCGGGTGCCACCGGCACCGGCAAGTCGGTGGCGATCAACAGCGTCATCACCAGCCTCATCTATCGCTACACCCCGCGCGAGCTCCGGCTGCTGATGGTCGACCCCAAGATGGTCGAGCTCTCCATGTACAACACGCTGCCCCACCTGAGGCACAAGGTGGTGACGCACAGCCACGATGCCGCCGCCGTGCTCAAGTGGGCGGTGTTCGAGATGAATCGCCGGTACGAGTTGCTGCAGGCCAATGGCGCGCGCAACCTCAGCGACTTCAATCGCAAGGTCGTGGACGGCAAGACCCTCCGCTATCCGCTCAAGGCGCGACCGACCATCACGTCGGTAGCGGCTGAGGCACCTGACACGCCGCCCGCGCCGCCGGAGCCGGATACCTACAATGAAGGCGTGCTCCCGATGATCGTGCTGATCATCGACGAGCTTGCCGACCTCATGATGACGGTGCAGGGCGAGGTGGAGACGCCGCTCGCCATGCTCGCCCAGAAGGCGCGTGCCATCGGGATCCACCTCATTCTCGCAACACAGCGCCCGTCGGTGAACGTCATCACCGGCCTGATCAAGGCAAACTTTCCGAGCCGGATCGCGTTCCGCGTGGCGTCCAAGGTCGACAGCCGCACGATCCTCGACGGCAACGGCGCCGAGGCACTGCTGGGCAATGGTGACATGCTGTTCCTGCCGCCGGGCAGCAGCGAGCCGATGCGGATCCAGGGCGCATTCATTTCCACGGACGAGAGTGAGCGCGTCATGGAGTGGTATGCCGCTCGCCGCGAGGCCCGGCGGGTCAAGCTCGCTGATGGCACCGACCGACCCGAGGACGACATTCTTGCGCTCATCCGGGCCCAGGAGGCGGAGGCCGAGGGTGGGCCCAGGGACATGGGCGACGAAAAGCGCGATGCGGTGTTCCGCGAGGCCGCCGAGCTCTGCATCCAGAACCAGGGGGGCTCGACATCCCTGCTGCAGCGACGGCTGAGCATCGGATACGGCCGGGCGGCGCGCGTCATCGACCAGCTGCACATGGCCGGTATCCTCGGCCCGCCCGACGGCAGCAAGCCCCGCGAAGTGCTGATCGGGTTCGATCAGCTCGATGAGTACTGTCGGTAGCCTCCTGGGAGGACCATGGCGAACGGAATGAACGAACTCGACGGGATCCAGACGCGCTGGAGCCTCCCGTGGCCGCTGCGCATCCTGCTGGCCGGTGCGTGCATCGTCGTCATCGTGGCGGGACTCAAGGCTGGTGGCGCCGATCCTGAGCGGCTTCCTCTTCGCGCTGCTCCTGGCACTGGTGCTGTTCCCGGTCACGCGAGCCCTCATCCTGTGGCGCGTGCCGCGGGCGCTGGCGATCGTGCTCACCCTCCTCGTGGTCTTCATCGGCGGCGGCAGCTGGTGATCTTCCTGGTGATCGGCTCGATGTCGGAGCTGTCGGGCAACCTGCCGGAATACAACCAGCGTTACCTCGGCCTCCGGGACCAGCTGTTCGGCGTGCTGCAGGGCTACGGCGTGGACACCTCGAAGCTGCTGCAGCGTCGAATCGCTCGAGCCCGAAGGCTCGTCAAGCCGGCGGCGGGGATCGTCGGAGTCGGTCCTCGCCGACCTGGGCACAGCTTCTTCATCCTGCTGATCACCACCTTCCTGCTGATCGAGTTCATGTCACTGTTCCGGGGAACCGGACGTCGGCCCGCGCAGCGGGCGAGCGCACCTCACTCGTGCGCTTCGGCGAGACTGGCAGGCGACATCCAGAAGTACGTCGGCATCAACGCCATCATGGGCCTCATCGGCGCCGTGGTCTACTTCGTCCTGCTCAAGGTGATCGGGGTGCCGTACATCGCGACCTGGGTGGTGCTCTTCTTCGTGCTGAGCTTCGTGCCGACCATTGGCGGACCACTCGCCGTTGCCCCGGTGCTGCTGCTGGTGCTGCTCGAGCAGGGGGTCGAGCGGACCCTTCTCTTCGCGGTCCTGTTCATCTGTCTCCAACAGCCTCCTGGGTGACATCATCAAGCCACGGCTGATGCAGAAGGGCTTTGAGATCTCGGATCGTCGCAATCTTTCTCTCGCTGGTCTTCTGGAACTTCGTCCTTGGCCCGGTGGGCATCGTGCTCGCCGTGCCCATCACGATCACGCTGCGTCGCCTGATACAGGAGTACGCTCCCGAGGTGCGCCGGGCCCTCGTGGAGTAGCGCAGGGGCCGATCAGGGCGCGCCCACTCGGATCCCGGCGTGCAGCGTCCCGAATGAGGTCCCGGAGGGCGGTGGACTGAGCGCGAAGTAGCCGCGCAGTTCGCTGAAGAGTCCCAGCACACCCGTCAGCGGGAACTGCAATCCCGCAGCGGTGATGAAAACGGCGTACTCATCGCTGCCGAAGATCGAGGACGGGCTCACGATGCCGATCCCGGCCAGCAGATAGAGGGTTGGCTTGTGCACCGGGCCACGCAGCACGTCGACCTGCAGCGCCACGTTCGCCACCCACTCTTCGGCAGGCCCGCCGCCGTTGGCGAGAAGATCGAGGCGGCCGTGAAAGCGGCCGGCCCCCATCCCAAGGCCAAACAAGCCACTGAGTTCTGTTCCGTTGCTCCCCCCAAAGACGATGCCGATTCCGGCCCGAGCGTCGACATGCACTTGTGCGTGCACCCGCCGAGGACACACGACCATCAGCAGCACTGCCGCAAACGCGAGCGTCGGTCGGCGCATGCGAACCTCCCTGTCACCGGACACGCCTGATTGTCCCCTGTGGTGATAGCGCGAGCCTGCCTCCGCAGCTAGGGGACGATCGTCCCATGACCTGCGACCCTCACACGCTTTCTTCACACTCGGCGCGTGGAAACGGTGCCGCGGGACTCGACGTCCCGCAGCATTCTGTTGTCCATGACCGCTCACGCCGCCCGCATCCCGCCCAGCGAATGGACCGACCCGCGTCAGGTGCGTGGACTGCGCGGCGAACTGGTTGCGCTCGCCTACCTGGTTTCCTGTGGCTGGGTCATCGAGGCGCATCGCTTCCGCCTCGGCCGCCACGACCTGGACCTCATCATCCGCCGGCACAATGTGGTGGCATTCGTGGAGGTGAAGACCCGCCGGTCGCTGCGTTACGGGGCGCCGGTGGAGTCGATCGGCTGGAAGAAGCGACGCACCATCGCGCGCGTGGCCGCTGTCTGGGCGCTTCGGAACGGTCGGTGGGGGGACAACTTCAGGTTTGATGTGGTGGAGGTCCTGGACCGGTCCGGGCGGCCTCCAGAGGTGCACCACATCCCTGACGCGTGGCGGATAGACAAGTAGCTGGCATGTGGCTCAAAATAGGTCACATCTTGACTATTGCTTCGGCTGATCTTCGGCTTTAGATTGTCTGGAGCAATAAAATGAATCAAAACACTCCACACATGTAGAGGGCACTATGGCCGTTGATGAGACCCGGCTCGAAGCCGACCGGCGCAAGGCGCTCACCCTTGCCATCTCCCAGATCGAAAAGCAGCTCGGTAAGGGATCCATCATGCGCATGGGCTCCGATTCGCCGCGCGAGCGGATCGCCGTCATTCCCACCGGCGCCATCAACCTCGACGCGGCGATCGGTGTCGGCGGAATCCCGCGCGGCCGCATCAGCGAGATCTACGGCCCCGAGTCATCCGGCAAGACGACGCTCTGTCTCCACCTGGTGGCCAACGTGCAGAAGGCTGGTGGCGTCGCCGCGTATGTCGATGCGGAGCATGCCCTCGATGTCGAGTACGCGCGCAAGCTGGGCGTGGACGTGGAAAACCTCCTCGTGTCACAGCCGGACACTGGTGAGCAGGCGCTGGAGATCGTGGAGATCCTCGTCCGGTCCGGGGCAGTGGACATCATCGTCATCGACTCGGTGGCGGCCCTGGTGCCCAAGGCCGAAATCGAGGGCGAAATGGGTGACAGCCACATGGGATTGCAGGCGCGCCTCATGAGCCAGGCCTTGCGCAAGCTGGCCGGCGCCATCAACCGCTCCAAGTGCGCCGTGGTTTTCATCAACCAGCTGCGGGAAAAGATCGGCGTCATGTTCGGCAACCCCGAAACCACCACCGGCGGCAAGGCGCTCAAGTTCTACGCCTCGGTCCGGCTCGACATCCGGCGCATCGGTCCGGTCAAGGAGCGGGAGGTCGTCATTGGCAACCGCGTGCGGGTCAAGGTCGTCAAGAACAAGGTGGCTCCCCCGTTCCGGCAGGCCGAGTTCGACGTGATGTTCGACGAGGGCATCAGCCACACCTCCCTGGTGGTGGATATCGCGAGCGAAGCGAACATCATCCAGAAGTCGGGCGCCTGGTACTCCTACGGCGACCAGCGCATCGGGCAGGGCCGCGAGAACGCCAAGCTCTTCCTGCGCGACAACCAGGCGCTCATGACCGAGGTCGAGGGCAAGGTGCGCGACTTCCTGGGCGTGAAGGCCGGCGGTGCCGTTGCCGTGAGTGAGGACGATGACGAGTAGGATCACCGCGCTCACCCCGGATGCGCGCCGCGCCGGCGCCATCCGGGTTGATGTGGACGGCACGACGCTTTGCGTGCTTGCGCGCGAGGACGCCGAGGTGCTCGGCCTCAAGCCCGGGATGCCAGTGGAGGGGGGGCTTGTTGAGGGGCTCAACGCCGCTGCGGACAGCGAAGCAGCGTTCCGTACGGCGCTCCGGGCACTCGAACGACGCAGCTTTGCCCGCGCCGACCTCGGCCGTCGCATGGTGCGGAAGGGACATCCGGCAGCCGCCGTCGATGTGGCCCTCGGCAGGCTGCTCGCGCGCGGGTTGCTCGATGACTCGGCCTTTGCTCTTGGCTACGCCGAGGTGCGGAGTACCCGGGGGCGCGGGCCGGCGCGGGTGCGACGCGACCTGGGGGCGATGGGAGTGGAACGGGAGGCGATCGACCGGGCAATGGCCGTGGTATGGCCCCCGGACGTGGACAATGGCCAGCGGGCACTTGAGCTCGCCCGCACCCGGGCTGGGCGCCTCGCCAAGCTGCCGCGTGTGGCCCAGCGCCGGCGGTTGCTCGCCTTCCTGGCGCGGCGCGGGTACACCGGCGATATCGCCCACAAGGCCGTGAGCCAGCTGGTCTGATCGTCAGCCCGGAGCGGGCCTCCGTCCGCAACCCGTGAGGTGGTCGGGAACCCCGTGCCCGCCTTATCTTTACGGGATGAAAGCTGCCGTCATCCGTCGCCGCTTCCTCGACTATTTCGTCGAGCGTGGCCATCGTGAAGTTCCCAGTGCCTCGCTCGTCCCTGCCGACGATCCCACGCTGCTGTTCACCAACGCCGGGATGGTGCAGTTCAAGCGCACGTTCCAGGGTCAGGAGCACCGCGACTACGCGCGTGCCACCACGTCCCAGAAGTGCGTGCGGGCAGGCGGCAAGCACAACGATCTCGAGCAGGTGGGCCACACCACCCGGCATCACACCTTCTTCGAGATGCTGGGCAATTTTTCCTTCGGCGACTATTTCAAGCGCGACGCTATCGTCTTCGCCTGGGAGTTCGTGACGAGCCCGAAATGGCTCGGCATCGACCCGGAGCGGCTGCGCGTCTCGGTGCATCACACCGATGACGAGGCGCGCGCGCTGTGGCGCGAGATCTCGGGCCTGCCGGATGACCGCATCTACGGCCTGGGCGACAAGGACAACTTCTGGCAGATGGGTGACACCGGCCCGTGCGGGCCATGCAGCGAAATTTACGTCGACCTCGACTGGAAGCCGGGACAGAAGGCGGCGCGGATCGGCACCGCTGAGTTCGAGGAGCTGGCGGAAGCGGGGCGGTTCCTCGAGATCTGGAACCTGGTCTTCATGCAGTTCGACCGCTCGGCCGATGGCACGCTCACGCCGCTGCCGAAGCCGTCGGTGGACACCGGCGCCGGCCTCGAGCGCATCGCCGCGATCATGCAGGGCGAGGATTCGAATTTTCACACCGACCTCTTCCTGCCGCTGCTCAAGCAGGTGGAAGGGCTGGTCGGCGCACCGTACGATCGAGGCCCGGCGGGCGCGTCCTATCGCGTCCTGGCGGATCACGCGCGCGCGGTGAGCTTCCTGCTCGCTGACGGTTGCTTCCCGAGCAACGAGGGACGGGGCTACGTGGTGCGCCGCATCCTGCGCCGCGCGGTACGGCATGCCTGGTTGCTGGGCCGGCGCGAGCCGACCCTCACGCCACTGACGAGCACCGTCATCGCGCAGCTTGGGGATGTGTACCCGGAGCTGGTGAAGAACGCGAAGACGATCCACGACTACGTCGAGGCCGAGGAGCGAAGTTTCCTTGCCACGATCGAGGGTGGCCTGGGCCGCATGAGCGAGTTGCTCGCGGCCGGCGCCACCGTCATCCCCGGCGACGAAGCATTCAAGCTGTACGATACCTACGGCTTCCCGATCGACCTCACCGTCATCATTGCTGAAGAGAACGGGGCGTCGGTGGACCTTGCGGGGTTTGAGGCAGCGCTGGCGGCGCAGCGGAAGCGGTCGCGATCAGCGCGTGATGCCGGCAAGCTTTCGGAGAGCGCTGTGGTTCACACGAAGGGCGCTGGAGAGTGGCGGGACCTGCGCGATGGGACTCAGGAATTCGTCGGCTACCAGCACGATGCCTCCGACACCGAGCCGCTTGCCTTCCGCCAGGACGGCGAGCGGGTGGAACTGCTCCTCCGCGAGAACCCGTTCTACGTCGAGTCTGGTGGTCAGGTCAGTGATACCGGCCGCGTGCATGGCGAAGGCTGGGTAATGCCGGTGGACCGTGTCTACAAGGACGCGGGCCGAGGCACGGTGATCAGCGGCGCATTCCGCGAGAAGTTCGAGCCCACGTCGGTGAAGGCGGTGGTTGACGCCTCGCGCCGCCGGAACATCGAGCGGAACCACAGTGCCACACACCTGGTGCATGCGGCACTCCGAAAGCACCTCGGCACGCACGTGCGCCAGCAGGGGTCGCTGGTGGACGACCACCACCTCCGCTTCGACTTCTCGCACCATGGCCCCATCGAGCCCGAGGCGCTGCAGGCCATCGAGCGCGAGGTGAATGCGCACATCTGGCAGAACGTCCCGGTCGAGACCCGGCAGATGCGCTATCCCGATGCACTGCAGCTGGGCGCGATGGCGCTCTTCTCCGAGAAGTACGGCGACCAGGTGCGCGTCGTCTTCATGGGCGAATCCTCCATCGAGCTCTGCGGCGGCACGCACGTGCGCTCGACGGGGCAGGTGGGCGTGTTCCAGTTCCAGTCGCAGGGCGGCGTAGCTGCCGGCGTGCGACGCATCGAGGCCGTCACCGGGCCCGAGGCCTACGCCCAGATCGAGTCACTGCAGGCGCGGTTGGCCCAGGCGGCTCACACGGTCAAGGCGCAGCCCGAGCACTTGCAGCGCAAGCTGGAGCAGCTGCTGGAGGAGCGGGACAAGCTCGCGGCCCGCGTCACTGAGCTCCTCAAGGGAGGCGGGGCGGCGGTGCAGGGCACCTCACTCGACATTCAAGGTGTCGCCGTGACCATGACCGACACGGCGGCAGAGGACCGCGACGAGATTGCCGCCGTCGCCGACACGTTCCGCGGCGGCCGGGAGAGCGCCGTGCTCGTGCTCTTCGGCACCTCGGGCAAGGGCGCGATCCACGTGGCGGTGACCGACGATCTCGTAAAGTCAGGCCGCAAGGCAGGCGACCTCGTCAACCGGCTTGCGGCGCTGAGCGGCGGCAAGGGTGGTGGCCGGCCGCACTTCGCATCCGCCGGCGCCGGTGACGTGGCTCGGCTCGCCGCGGCGCGTGACGGCACGCCGGGCGTGGTAGCAGCCTGGTTGCAGGGGGCCAACTGAATTCTCTGATGGAATGGCTCGATCGACACACGATTGCTGCGCCAATGGTCCTTCGCGATCGGGCGCATGCGTACGTCGCTGCAATGCGCACCTCGGGCGGCGAGCATGCCCTCACCCTGGCGCAAGCAGCTACCGCCGCGCTCGATGAGGTCGCGCGTCAGCCGGAGGGGCGAGGCGCCGCACTGGACCTGCTGGCGGCCGATGCGCTGATCACGCTCGCGCTGCTGGCCCAGGCCGAGGCGGATCCGGTCCGGCTCCACGCCTTTGCCACGATGGTGCTGAATACGGAAGTCGCGCGGGCATGATCGACCTCCATTCGCATCTCCTGCCTGGTGTCGACGATGGTTCCCCCGACGTGGAGCACTCAGTGTTCGTGCTGCGCGAACAGGGCAAGCGCGGCGTCGCGGATTTCTGCCTTACGCCCCACCTGACGGCATCCGCCCTCGAGGCGGGGGTACCTGCAGCGCACGATGCCGCCTTCGTGGCCCTCAAGAAGGCGGCGCCGTCGTCGCCTCGTCTCCATCGCGGTGCCGAGGTCATGCTCGACCGTCCGCTCAGCAGCGCAGCAGCGGCCAATCCGGGATTCCGGCTGGGTGGCGGACCGGTGATGCTCGTCGAGTTCCCCCGCCTGGTGGCCCTCGATGCCGTGGGCAGCGCACTGAGGAGCGTAGTGGACCACGGTGTAGTGCCGCTCCTGGCGCACCCGGAGCGCTACAGCTGCTGCTCGCCAACGGCGGTGGCGCGGTGGCGCGAAATGGGGGCCCTGATGCAGCTCGACGCCACCACGCTGCTGCAACCGACCCGGCGCGGTGACCGGGCACGGCAGCTCCTGTCGTACGGCATGGGAGACATCGTCGCTGGCGACAATCACGGCGACGACCGGTCGATTGCCACGCTGCGCGATGCCCTGGTTGCCGAGGGGGCGGGAGACACCGCTGACATCCTCACGCGGGTGAACCCCGGCAACGTGCTCCAGGGCAAGCGGCTGGTCGATGTACCGCCGTTCGCGCTCAAGCTGTCGATCGCCAACCGGCTCCGGCGCCTCCTTGTGAGCGAGGACTAGCATGGCGGAGTCCACGAGGGAGGCCTTCGCCGCGCTGTCGGCGCTGCTCGACCGCAGTGCCACGGAGCACGCGGCCACGATCGACCAGATCGCTGGGCGTTTCACCGACACGCTGCGCAATGGGGGCACGCTCTACTTCGCCGGCAACGGCGGGAGTGCCGCCGACGCGCAGCACTGTGCGGCGGAGTATGTCGTACGCTACTCTCACCGGCACGCCGATCGACCGGCCTATGCTGCGGTGGCGCTGGGCACCGACATCTCCATGCTGACCGCCGCGAGCAACGACCTGGGGTTCGAGCACGCATATGCCCGACAGGTCGAGGCGCTGGTGACAAAGCGTGACGTGCTGATCCTGCACAGCACCAGCGGCCAGAGCACGAACCTCCTTCAGGCGGCAAAGGCTGCCCGTACGAGAGGGGCCACCGTCATCGCCCTGCTGGGCCGAGACGGCGGCCCGCTGCGCGCGCTCGTCGACATCGCGCTCGTCGTGGATCACGACGACACCGGGCGAATCCAGCTGGTGCACATGGCGGCGCAGCATGTCATTGTCGGAATCGTGGAGTCTCGCCTGAGCGCAACGGCTTGATGCTCGATTTCAGCCACAAGTCGGTGTTCGTCACGGGTGGCAGCCGCGGGGTGGGCCGGGCGGCGGCGCTGCTGTTCGCGCGCCTCGGTGCCGATGTCGCGATCAGCTACCACACGCGACGTGATGCGGCGGAGGCTGTGGCCACCGAGATCCGTGGCCTCGGGCGGCGCGCGGTGGTGGTGGGCGGCGACCACGCTGATGAAGGCACCGTGGCTGCCATGTATGCCGCGATCACGGATGCACTGGGCGGCCTCGATACCTTCGTCGCGAATGCCGGGATCTGGCCCGAGCAGGATGTCCCGCTGGCGGAGATGCCCGCGTCTCGCTGGGGCGACACGATGCGGGCCAACCTCGACGGTGTCTACCTCACCACGCGTGGTGCGCTCCAGCTCCTGCAGGCCCGGCGGTTCGGTGGTGCTGGTGTCGAGCACGGCTGGCCAGCGTGGCGAGGCATTCCACGCCGACTACGCCGTCACCAAGGGCGGCCTGCTCGCGCTCACCAAGTCGCTGGCGATCGAGTGCGCGCCCGATATCACCGTGAATTGCTGTGCGCCGGGGTGGATCGACACCGACATGTCTGCCGGCGTGCTGACGCCTGAGTACCGCGCCCGGGTGGAGTCCACCATTCCGCTTCGGCGGATCGCCACCGCGGACGACGTCGCGTGGCCCATCGTCTTCCTTGCCAGCCCGCTCGCGCGCCACATCACCGGGAGAGATCCTCAACGTGAACGGCGGCAGCGTGCTGTGCGGCTGATTCCGTGATCCACCTCCTGTTCACCGGCGGCACCATCTCCATGCAGTACGACGCGGTCGCCGGCGGCAACATGCCCACGCACGCGGGTGAGGCGCTGCTAGCGCTCGCGCCGGGCGCCGCTGCCATCGCGCCGTGCCGGGTGGAGAACTGGGCGCGCCTGCCCGCGTGTCACCTGACCCAGGCCGATCACTGGCGCCTGCGCGAGCGGGTGCGCGAGTCTGTCGGCTGACCCCGCGGTGCGGGGCATTGTCGTGACGCACGGCACCGACACGCTGGAGGAGACGGCCTACCTCCTCGACCGTACGCTCGCCCGGAGCGACCCCGGTTGTCTGCACCGGCGCGATGCGCACCAGCGACCACGCCGAGTGGGACGGTGCTCGCAACCTCACCGATGCCATTCGCGTCGCGGCCGCCGAAGCGAGCCGCGGTCGAGGGGTGCAGGTCGTCTTCGGCGGGCGCGTGTGGCAGGGACGCGAGACGGTGAAGGTGGACACCGTGGCGCTCGATGCGTTCGGTGCACCGTTCGGCACGCAGGCGGGAACGGTCGACGGAGCGCGTCGCCTACGGTCGTCGCAGGCGCCGGCCCGCGGTAGTGGAGCCGCGCGGTCTCGAGTGCGCGGGTCGCGCTGGTGTCGATGGTGGTCGGCGACCAGGGTGCACTTCTCGACGCGGCGCGCCCCACGCACGACGGGGTCGTGATCGAGGCCTTTGGCAGCGGCAACCTGCCGCCCGGCGCCGTACCGGCCATTGGTCGGTGGCTGGCCGACGGAAAGCCGGTGGTGCTCTCGAGCCGGTGCGCCATCGGCCAGGTATCACCGGTATATGCGTTCGAGGGTGGCGGCGCACGCACCGTGGCGATGGGCGCCCTGGCCGGCCGGGCCGCGGACGCCTTCGCAGGCGCGCTGGGAGCTGACCATCGCACTCTCGGCCGGTGTGCCGTACGCGTCGGGGCTGCCGGCATGAACAGCGATCGAGATTCCCGAGGAAGTGCTGGATATCGCCCGGGTGCTCGAGCGCGCCGGCTTCGAGGCCTGGTGCGTCGGCGGCGCGGTGCGGGACGCCCTGCTCGGCGATCCCCACATGCGACTACGACATCGCCACGTCGGCGCGGCCCGAAGAGGTCCTGCGCCTCTTCCCGCGCACCGTGCCGGTCGGGCATCCGGTTCGGCACGGTGGGCGTGCTGGACCGGAACCGGCAACTGCACGAGGTCACCACCTTCCGGCGCGACATCGAGACCGATGGCCGGCATGCGGTCGTGCAGTACGGCGTCTCGCTCGAGGATGACCTCGCCCGGCGCGACTTCACCATCAATGCGCTCGCCTATCATCCGCTGCGCGAGGAATGGCGCGACCCTTCAACGGCGCGGACGACCTGTCGCGTCGGCGTGGTGCGTGCGGTGGGCGATGCAGCCCAGCGCTTCCGCGAGGACTACCTGCGCATCCTGCGCGGTCTTCGCTTCTCGGCGCGACTCGGGTTCGCCATCGACCCCGCGACATGGGATGCGGCGCGCGCCGCGACCGACGGACTGCCGCAGCTCTCCGCCGAGCGGGTGAGGGACGAATGGTTCAAGAGCCTCCGTACCGCGCGCGACCTCAACGAGCTGGTGCGCCTGTGGCGCGAGTCCGGGGTTGCGGCGGTCTGGATGCCGGAGCTGGATGGTGCGGCGGGGGCCACGACTCCAGCGGTCGACCGCAAGCGATCGCGACCCCGTGCTGCTGACGTGCCTGCTCACCAACGATCCCGTGGCGGTGCTGCGCCGGCTCAAGGCATCGAACCAGGAGATTGGTCGCGCGCGTCGCGGTTCAGGAGTCGCTGCCGCTGCCGAGCAGGAGTGACGAGGTGACGGTGCGCCGCTGGCTCTCGAGGGTCGGCGCGGCTGCCGATGATCAGGCGACGCTGGTGCGCTGGCGCACCGGCCAGTCACCGGCCTGGGCAGCGGTGGCTGAGCGGATCCGGGCACGGGGTGACGCGCTGACTCGTGATGCGCTGGCCATCACCGGTGTGGACCTGCGCGCCATGGGGCTCGAGCCCGGGCCGAAGATGGGCATGGTGCTCGACCGATTGCTCGATCGCGTGCTCGAGGACCCGGCCATCAACACCCGCGAGCAGCTGCTCGCGCTTGCGAGGGAAACGCTGACGCCCATCGTCCTCGCGCTGGCGGCCGGCGCAGCCAACCTGGCTGGCGCCCTGGTGGTGGTGCGCGGCAGCAGTCGCGGTGCCCGCACCATCGTGAGCGCCATTGCCTTCGGCGCCGGGTTCATGGTGTCGGTGGTGATGCTGAGCATGCTGCCCGAGGCGTTCGCATCGGGGCCCGGGGCAGCGCCGTGGGTGCTGGGTGGATTCCTCGCGGTTCACCTCGCGCAGCATGTGCTGACGCCGCATTTCCATTTCGGCGAGGAAACCCACCACGTCTCGCCAGGCGCCGGCGCGTCGGCGGTGATCGGGCTGTCGCTGCACACCTTCTTCGACGGGGTGGCGATCGCCAGTGGGCTCCTGGTGTCGCCGGGGCTTGGCGCGCTCCTGTTCCTTGCCGTCTTCCTGCACAAGCTGCCAGAGGGGCTGACGGTGGCGAGCCTGGTCCTCGCATCGGGGCAATCGAAGGCACGCGCACTAGGACTGGCGCTTGTCCCGGCGGCGGCGACGGTGCTGGGTGCACTGGTCACGGTCGGCTCGGCCAGGCTGCAGCAGCACGGCCTCGCGGTATCTGCCGGTGTGACGCTCTACGTGGCGGGGAGCAACCTGATCCCGGAGTTCCAGTCGAAGCGGGGCTGGGCGCCACCGCTGGCATTCTTCGGCGGAGTACTTGCGTTCCTCGCGTCGAACTGGCTCCTCGTGCACTACCTCGGAGCCTGACGTGCCGCCCCGCCGCACTGCTCCAGAGTCTTCCGAGAACCTCTTCCTTGCCGCGCGCGACCCCCGTCCGCTTGCGGCGCGGATGCGGCCGCGCACGCTCGACGAATACGTTGGCCAGCCGCATGTCACCGCTCGCCGGCGCGCCGCTCCGGACAGCGATCGAGCGGGGCGAGACGGGGTCACTGGTACTCTGGGGACCGCCCGGCACCGGGCAAGACCACGCTCGGCCACCTGATCGCGCGCGCGGCCGGCCGTGCCTTCGAGCCGTTCAGCGCCACGAGCGAGGGCGTGCCTCGACTGCGCGAGATCTTCGACCTGGCGCGCGGCCGCCTCGCATCGGGTGGCGCGGGCACGGTGCTGTTCGTGGATGAGATCCACCGCCTCAACAAGTCCCAGCAGGACAGCCTGCTGCCGGCGGTCGAGGACGGCACCGTCACGCTCATTGGTGCGACGACCGAGAACCCGAGCTTCGAACTCAACGCGGCGCTGCTCTCGCGCGCGCGCGTGATCGTGCTCGAGTCGCTCACGCCAGCTGACCTCGAGATCGCTGCTGGTGCGCGCGCGCGACGACCGCGAGCTGGGTCTCGGCGGCATGGAGCTCACGGTCGATGACGAGGTGTTCCCGCGGCTCGCCGTGGAAGTCTGACGGCGATGCCCGTCGCGCCCTCACCGTGCTCGAGGCCGCCGCCGCACAGGTTGGGCGTGCGCGGGCGGATCACGCTCGAGGTGCTGCAGGACGCCTTCCAGCGTCGCCTGCCGCGTCACGACAAGGCGGGCGAGAGTCACTTCAACATCCTGTCGGCGTACCACAAGTCGCTGCGGGGGAGCGACCCACAGGGCGCGCTCTACTGGATGGCGCGGATGATCGAAGCGGGGGAGGATCCGCTGGTGCTGTGCCGGCGCGCCATTGCGATGGCGGCAGAGGATATCGGGCTCGCCGACCCGCAGGCGCTCATGATCGCGGTGGCCGCGCGGGACGCGGTGCACATGCTGGGCGTTCCCGAGGGCCTGTTGCCGCTGGCCGAGATGACGGTGTACCTCGCCACCGCCCCCAAGTCCAACAGCATCGTGGCTGCGCTGGGTGCCGCACTCGAGGCGGCGCGACGCACGCCGTCCGCGGCGGTGCCGATCCACCTTCGCAACGCGCCCGACGGCCGCTCATGAAGGATCTCGGCTACGGCAAGGCGTACCGCTATGCGCACGATGACCCGAGTCACTTCATCGCGCAGGAGTACCTCCCGGATGAACTGCGGGGTACGACCTTCTACGAGCCGGGCAGCATGGGCCACGAGAAGCGCATCGCCGAGCGGATGGCGTGGTGGCGGGCCCGGGCGGCAGGTCCGAAGGAGCCGGGCGAGGGCAGCGAGGGCACCTAACTTTTCGACAGGCCCGCCTATATTCAGGCAGGTCATCACCCACGACGAGAGGCCAGTAGACCATCCGCACCATGATCGACGTCCGCGACCCGCTGGAACGCGCGCTGCTGATCGCAGCTCCGCGGAAGGGCACGCGAGATGTCTCCCTCATGGACGAGCACCTCGATGAACTGGCCCGGCTGGTCGACACCGCCGGCGCCGAGGTGGTCGGTCGCATCACCCAGCAGATCCAGTCACCGACACCAGGGTTCCTCATCGGCGAGGGCAAGGTCGAGGAGGTTCGCCTCGCGTGCGTCGAGAAGAACGCGTACGCTCGTCATTTTCGACGAGGAGCTGACGCCGACGCAGGGCGCCAACCTGGAGCGCGAGCTCAAGGTGCGGGTCATGGATCGCGCGGAGGTCATCCTCGACATCTTCTCCACCCGGGCCAGGAGCCACGAGGCGAAGCTCCAGGTGGAGCTCGCGCAGCTCGAGTACATGCTGCCCCGCCTCACGCGCATGTGGACCCACTTGTCGCGCATCCGGGGCGGCATCGGCCTGCGCGGTCCCGGCGAAACCCAGCTCGAGACCGACCGGCGGATGATCCGCAAGAAGATCCAGCTGCTGCGCGAGAAGCTGCGCGGCGTGGGACGCCACCGCACCACGGTGCGCGAGGGTCGCGAGTCGATGCTGGCGTGCCGCGCTCGTGGGCTATACCAACGCCGGCAAGTCGAGCCTCCTGCGCGCCCTGAGTGGCGAGCACGACATCGTGGTGGAGGACCGCCTGTTCGCGACGCTCGATACCCTGACGCGCGTCGTGGACATCGGCGAGGGCTATCGCGCGCGGGTCACCGACACGGTCGGGTTCATCCGCAAGCTTCCGCACCAGCTGGTGGCGAGCTTCCGTGCCACGCTGGAGGAGGCACGCGAGGCCGACGTGCTGCTCCACGTGGTGGACGCCAGCCACCCGGAGTGGGAAGACCAGATGCGCGTGGTCGAGGAAGTCCTCGATGAACTCGACCTGTCGGAGAAGCCCGTCATCCCGGTGTTCAACAAGATCGACCTCCTGGTCGACGCGGTCGGTGTCGCCGCCCGCGCCCAGCATGAGAATCCCGACTCCGTGCTCACCACCACCATGCGCACCGACGGCCTGGCCGCGCTCAAGAAGTCGCTCCGTGCGCTGGCGCGGAAGGAGCGCCCGGTCGTCCACTGTCCGGGTGCCGACTGCCGATGGCGCGAGGCTTGCCGAGATGTACCGGGTGGGGGAGGTCCTGGACCGCCGCTCGGAGGATGGCACCGAGGAACTCACCGTCCGGCTTGAGGATTGGCAGGCGGAGCGGCTGGAACGCGAGGGTGTGGAAGTGCGGCGAGGGGACGACACGCAGCGCTCGCGCGCCACGGGCTGAGGGCTTCAGGGGAACGCTGAGGAGGCAGGGTGCGCTATCTGGTGACGGGGACGGCGGGATTCATCGGTTATCACGTGGCGGAACGTCTTCTCGCCCGTGGCGACGAGGTGACCGGCCTCGACAACGTCAACGACTATTACGACGTGCGCCTGAAGCATGCGCGGATGGCGCGGCTCGACGGCAAGCGCGGGTACGACTTCATCAAGCTCGACGTTTCCGACAATGACGGGATGGCGCGAGTCTTTGCCGAGCGGAAACCTGAGGTGGTGATCCACCTCGCAGCCCAGGCCGGCGTTCGCTACTCGCTCACCAATCCGCACGCGTACGTCCAGAGCAACCTTGCCGGCTTCATGAACATCCTCGAGGGATGCCGCCATCAGGCGGTGCGGCACCTGGTCTACGCCTCCTCGAGCAGCGTGTACGGCGGCAATACCAGGCAGCCGTTCAGCATCCACGACAACATCGACCATCCGGTCAGCCTGTACGCCGCGAGCAAGAAGGCGAACGAGCTGATGGCGCACACCTACAGCCATCTCTACAACCTGCCGACCACGGGGCTGCGGTTCTTCACGGTCTACGGGCCGTGGGGCCGGCCCGACATGGCGATGTTCCTCTTCACCAAGGCCATCCTCGAGGGGAAGCCGATCGACGTCTTCAATCACGGGAAGATGCGGCGGGACTTCACCTACATCGATGACATCGTCGAGGGGATCGTGCGCACGGCGGATCGCGTCGCGGCACCGAACCCGGACTATTCGAGCGAGGTGCCCGATCCGGGGACGAGCTCGGCGCCATACCGGGTGTACAACATCGGCAACAACAACCCGGTCGAGCTGATGGACATGATCGGGACGCTGGAGCGGGTGCTCGGGCAGAAGGCGGAGAAGCGCATGCTGCCGCTGCAGCCGGGTGATGTTCCGGCCACCTGGGCTGACGTCGACGACCTGACCCGTGATGTCGGGTTCAAGCCGTCGACGCCTATCGAGGACGGGATTCGGCGGTTTGTGGCGTGGTACCGGGAGTACTACTCCGTTCCCGGCGCGACCTGAACACCTGATAGCACCTTGCCGCTCATGACCGCGGCATAAGCCGCATCATAGCGTTCGTGCATGGCGGCGACAGAAAAGTCGCGCTCGATGCGCCGGCGCGCCCGCCTTCCAAGGTCCTGGCGGGCAGCGCGCGGCATATCAGCCATCGTCGACAGCGCAGATGCAAGAGCCGTCGGTTCCTCTCTCGGAACGATGAGCCCCGTATCGGCCACCAGCATCGCGGCATCCCCCACGTCTGTCACCACGCAGGGCACTTCCATCGCCATGGCTTCGGCCACAGCATTCGGTAGTCCCTCCGAACGCGATGACAGGCAGAAGATATCCATCGCCGCGAGACAGGCGGGGACGTCAGAACGCTCCCCAAGCAAGACAAATCGCCGGCTACATCCGGTCTCCTCGACCCATGAAGCAAGTGTCGGGTTGCTCGCGTCCAGCCCAAGCCCAACCATGAGGATACGCACGTCAGCACGCTGGGCCGCCACCTTCCCGGCGGCCTGCACGAAGGTTCGCAGGTCTTTGTACACGTTGAACCGTGATACGCAACCGATGACGACGGCGCCGGACTCGATCGCATACTGCAGCCTCAGCTGCCGCGCGTCATCGACGGCGCCGGGTGATCGCGATGTGTCAAAACCGTTGGGAATGACGATCATGCGCGACGTGTCATAGCCGTCCGCCGCATGAGCGCGGCGGGCCGCCTCGGCCGCACAGACTATGAGCCGCGGAACGAAGTGCGACAGGAGAGCGCAAACGCGGCGCAAGACGGCTGTCACCCGTGAGCTGCCCCGCACGAGGTCCGTGGTGCGAATGCCCCAGACGATGCGGGAGTGCCCGGCAAGTCGCGCGGCCACGCCTCCCAGCAGGTCGGAGTGATACATCCAGCACTGCACAATGTCCGGCTTCTCGGAGACAATCAGCCGGCGGAGCATCCAGAGCGTGCGGAGCGCGTGGCGTGAGCCTCGCATGTCCATTGGCAGAACACGGACTCCGCTGGCTTGAATGGCTGGCCCCAATCGACCCAGCGTGGTCAACGACACCACGAGGTTCTCGTGACTGGGAGTGCCGTCACATGGGCCAATGAGGCGTTGGAGCGTTCGCTCGGCCCCGCCCACATCGAGTCCGACGATGACATGAAGAACCTTGAGGCGACGCATGGGACCAAGATAGCGGGAGAAATGCTGGACCGGTGACGCCAACGCAAAAGGCCGACGCACCCGCGCGTCGGCCCTCACACGAGGATCCGCGCTTGCCTACTTCTCGCTCAAGACCTGCTCAAGCATCAGCCAGCGATTCATGCCGGCGAACTTCTGGTGCATCTTGGTGAGGGGTGCACCGCCTTCGGCCTCGTCTTCCTGAATCTGCAGGTCAGCAAGCGCATCGAGGCCGGAGCTCTTGAACTTCCGCAAGCCCTTGTCGAGCGCCAGGCCCACCGTGCGGAAATTGAAGAGCGTCGAGAACTGGAGTGTGTAGCCCAGGTCAGCCAACTGCTGGTTGGTGATCAGCGTGCCCGCCTTCTTCGCCTTTCCCCAGTAGAGCGACGGCGAAAGGTTGAACCCGAGCATCTGGTTGGGATAGTACTTGCGCACACCTTCCGCGAACTCACGCGGCTGGTCCAGTTCGACATTGTTGAACTCGGCCCAGATCACGTCACAGCCCAGTTCCGCCGCTTCCCACGCGTCCTCGATGGCCATCTTCACGCCGCCCTGAGGCTGGCCGGGGATGGCGCCGTCGACTGAATCGGTCCGTGCGATGCTCACCAGCGGATGACCGGCGGCATCGCTCGCTGCCTTGATCGCCTTCAACTTGGCGATCCACGCCTTGCGGGGCACGAGGACCTTGTCGCGCTTCGCCTTCCCGACGTTGACGATGTGACCGCACGTACGGTCGGATGGGTCTTGGTTCTCGAGGTGCACGCCGGCAGCGCCAACCCTAATCAACTCGGAAGCGAGAGTGAACGTCTGACCCGGACCACCAAAGCCCGCCTCCATGTCTACGAAGACGGGCGGCATCTCGAGGAGTTCTGCGCCCTCGGTGTCGAACCAAGTGGTGTGCCGTGCGCCCTCAATCCCCTTACGGAGCATGAGCGTCAACTCGGCCATCTGGTGGGAATGATAGACGCCGATGTCGGGATACATGTTCCACGTTGCTGCGAGTTGCCAACCGCTGCCGTAAAGAGCCTTGAATCCCAACTTGGTCATCAGTGCCGCGGTATATGCGTCGTACGCCCCAGCAGAATGCAGATAGCTGCCCTTGTCGCGGGCCTCATGCAGGAGGCGGCGCAGCTTGGTGGCTGGGTTCTCGGTTTCGGGCGGAGCGAGGAGCTTGCCGACCTCGGCGGCAGGGAAGGCAACCTTTCCGGTCGCCGGGGATTGGGGATTCACTGTCGCCGTCATCGGAAACTCCAGGGTGCTGAGGATGAACAAATGTAAGCCACGCCGTCCCACGCACGTAAAAGGCGCGAGAAGGAGATTGTGAAAAGTTTCACAAACCTAGGAGGTCACGCTTCCCTTGGCAAGTGCGACCGCCCCGCTCATCATCTTGCAGCGGCGCACTTCAATTCGGTACCCGGCGCCCCTTAATTTCCCCCTTCGCGACGCGCGACTTTCAGCCTACTGCCTGCGGGGAGAACCACTTAGCGCATGTGCGGCATCGCTGGGTTTTGGTGCGCAGACGGTCTGCCTAGGGAGGCGGAATCATGGGTCGTCCGTATGTCGGACTGCCTCCGGCACCGGGGCCCCGACGACGCGGGCATCTGGACTGACCCCCAGACTGGTGTCGCGATCGGTCACCGTCGGCTCTCAATTCTCGACCTTAGCGCTGAAGGACACCAGCCGATGGTGTCGCGTGACGGGCGCTGGGTATTGGCCTACAATGGCGAGATCTACAATTTCACTGAGGTGCGCCGCGAGCTTGAGGCCACGGGGGTCCTCTTCCGCGGTCGCTCGGACACCGAGGTCCTACTCGAGGCGGTGGCACGGTGGGGCGTGATGGCCGCCCTGCAGCGCGTCGCGGGCATGTTCGCGATCGTGTTGTGGGATCGCGAGCGACGCGAGATGCATCTGGCGCGTGACCGGTTCGGCGAGAAGCCTCTGTACTACGGCTGGATGGGTCGCACGTTCGTGTTCGGTTCCGAGCTAAAGGCGCTTCGTGCGCACCCGGCGTTCCGCGCTGAAGTCGATCGCAATGCTGTCGCGCTCTTCCTGCGGTTCAACTACATCCCCGCGCCGCATTCCATCTTCAAGGGCGTCCTCAAGCTCCTGCCGGCGCACGTCGCCACGGTGCGCGCTGACGGCTCCTCTCACGTCGTCGCCTACTGGTCGCTCGAGGAGGTCGCGGAGCGCGGCATGGCGGCGCCAATTGAAGGGTCCGATGATGAGCTGGTTGCGGCCTTCCGTGAGCGGCTTCAGGAGTCGGTTACGGCCCAGATGGTGGCCGACGTGCCGCTCGGCGCGCTCCTGTCCGGAGGGATCGACTCTTCGGCCGTAGTGGCTTTCATGCAGTCGGGCTCGGCACGGCCTATCCGGACGTTCACGATCGGGTTCGACGAAGAGGGCTACAACGAGGCAGCGCACGCCCGGGCAGTCGCCGCGCACCTGGGGACCGAGCACACGGAGCATCGTGTCACGCCGGCTGAGGCGCGCGCGGTGATTCCACTGCTGCCGACGATATACGACGAGCCCTTCGGCGATTCGTCACAGATACCAACCTTGCTCGTCGCGCAGCTTGCGCGACGACACGTGACGGTGGCTCTCTCCGGCGATGGCGGCGATGAACTGCTCGGCGGCTACAACCGGTATGCGCTTGGACAGCGCATCTGGTCGAACCTTGCGCCCTGGCCTCGCCCCCTGCGCCGGGCCGCGGCCAAGGCCGTGTGGCGCGTAGCCCCATCGCAGTGGCAGGCGGTGCTGGGCGTCGCCCAGCGGCTCCTGCCGAACCGTCTCCGCGTGGCGCATGTCGGCGACCGGATGCACAAGCTTGCGGGGGTGTTTGACGCGTCGTCACCACAAGCTATGTATCGCGAGCTGGTGTCGCATTGGCCCGATCCCTCGCGCGTGGTGCTGGGCGGTGCCGAGCCTCCGGGTCGAATCAACGGTCATGCATTGCCCGGCGCATCCATGGTGGAACAGATGATGTACACCGACGCGATGACGTACCTGCCGGATGACATCATGGTGAAGGTCGATCGGGCCTCGATGGCAGCGAGCCTCGAGACGCGAGCTCCTTTCCTGGATCACCGGCTTGCCGAGTTTGCCTGGCGCCTGCCGATGAGCGTCAAATGCCGTGGCAGGGAGGGGAAGTGGGTGCTTCGCCAGGTCCTGTATGAGCTCGTGCCTCGCGCGCTTGTCGAGCGGCCAAAGATGGGATTTGGCGTGCCGATCGACAGCTGGCTCCGTGGGCCGCTGCGCGAGTGGGCCACGGATCTCCTTGCCCCTGATCGCATCCGGCGCGAAGGGATACTCCAGCCCGACATCATTGCCGACACGCTTGTCGAGCACCTGTCGGGCGAACGCAACTGGCAGTACCGGTTGTGGGACGTGCTCATGTTCGAGGCGTGGCTTGAATCGGAGTCTGCATTGACGAACCCGTCGTCGGCGCGAGCACCTGCCGCCGCATGAGCCAGCCGCCGATTGGCACCCTCCTGGTGACCGGCGGTGCGGGATTCATTGGTTCTGCGGTGGTGCGGCAACTCCTGAGTGAGACGGATAGCATCGTCGTCAACGTCGACAAGCTCACGTACGCCGGCAACCTCGAATCACTTGCGGGGGCGCAGCGCAGTCCCCGGCATCATTTCTCCCGGGCCGACGTGGGCGACACTGCGGTGATGCGCGCATTGCTCCAGGCGCATCAGCCTAACGCCATACTGCACCTCGCCGCGGAATCCCACGTGGACCGTTCGATCGACGGCCCAGGCGCATTCATCCACACCAACGTCGTTGGCACCTATGCGCTCCTTCAGGAAGCGCTGCACTACTGGCGGGCGCTCCCGGCTTCGCGCGCGGGCGCATTCCGTTTCGTTCACGTCTCCACAGACGAGGTGTTCGGCGCGCTCGGTCCGGACGGACGCTTCACTGAGACAACACCGTACGATCCGAGCTCACCCTACTCGGCGAGCAAGGCAGCATCCGATCATCTCGCGCGCGCCTGGTTTCGCACTTACGGCCTCCCCGTAGTCGTCACCAACTGCTCGAACAACTACGGTCCGTATCAGTTTCCGGAGAAGCTCATTCCGCTCATCATCCAGAAGGCGCTGGCCGGCGCACCCCTGCCGGTGTACGGCAAGGGCGACAATGTGCGGGACTGGCTCTACGTGGAGGATCATGTCCGGGCGTTGCGGCTCGCGCTCCTGCACGGGACGCCGGGAGACACCTATGCGATCGGGGGCGACAACGAGCGTCGTAACATTGACGTGGTGCTGACGATCTGCTCGATCCTCGACGAGCTCCGGCCCGATCCCGCCGGGCCGCGGTCAAGGCTCGTGAGCTTCGTCGCGGACCGGCCGGGCCATGACTGGCGTTACGCCATCGATGCCACAAAATGCCGTCGCGAGCTGGGATGGATCCCCGAAGTGGATTTCGAGACGGGGCTTCGGCGGACCATCAACTGGTACCTCGACCATCCGGAATGGTCCGCGCGTGTCCTCAGCGGTGCGTATCGGGGCGAGCGCCTCGGCGCCGGCAGCGCATCGTGAAGGGCATCATTCTCGCCGGCGGCACCGGCAGCCGGCTCTGGCCGATGACGAGGGCGGTCAGCAAGCAGCTGCTGCCGGTCTACGACAAGCCGATGATCTATTACCCGCTGACCACGCTGATGCTCGCAGGCATCCGTGACATCCTGGTGATCACGACCCCGCACGAGCACGCCCAGTTCCGTGCGTTGCTCGGAGACGGCAGCCAGTGGGGAATTGCCCTCACCTACGCGGTACAGCCGGCACCACAGGGACTGGCACAAGCGTTCGTCATCGGCCGGGAGTTCCTCGCGGCCGATCCGTGTGCGCTCGTACTGGGTGACAACATCTTCTACGGGCATGGCCTCGTGGAACATCTCCGGCAAGCGGCCTCGAGACCGACGGGGGCAACAATTTTCGGCTATCACGTGAGCGATCCTGAACGCTACGGGGTGGCTGAAGTCACCGACACTGGGGAGGTCTTGAGCATCGAGGAAAAGCCGGCGCGCCCCAGGTCCAGCTATGCCGTAACCGGCCTCTACTTCTACGATGCGCAGGTTGCCGACATTGCGGCGGCACTCCGGCCATCCAAGCGGGGCGAATACGAGATAACGGACGTGAACCTCGAATACTTGCGCCGTGGCCAGCTGCGCATGGAAATATTGGGGCGCGGCTTCGCCTGGCTCGACACCGGAACCTGCGAGTCTCTGCTGGAGGCGGCGAGCTTTATTCAGACGCTGGAGAAGCGGCAGGGGCTGAAGGTCGGCGTTCCAGAGGAGATTGCGTGGCGAAGCGGCTGGCTCGACGATGCCCTGCTGGTCCGTCGCGCCGATGAGTTGCGCGGCAGCACTTATGGAGCCTACCTGGCGAAACTGCTGCCGCACGGGCCGTCATGAGGGTGCTTCCGACAGCCATCGCGGATGTGCTGTTGCTGGAGCCCGTGGTACACGGCGACGATCGCGGCTTCTTTCTGGAGCTATGGCAGGGCGTGCGCTACAGTGCCCACGATATTCCGGGCAGGTTCGTACAGGACAATCTCTCCTCATCAAGCCGCGGCGTCCTGCGTGGCCTGCATTACCAATGGCCGAGCGCCCAGGGCAAGCTCATCTCGGTCCTGTCAGGCGAAGTGTTCGACGTCGCCGTCGATATTCGGCGGGGATCGCCCACCTTTGGGGCGTGGGTTGGCGTCACGCTCGACGCGGCGAATCACCGTCAGTTGTGGGTGCCGCCGGGTTTTGCGCACGGGTACCAGGTTGTTAGCGAAAGCGCCCTGTTCCATTACAAGGTTAGCGCTCCATATGTCAGGGACGACGAAGTCGTCCTGCGCTGGGACGATCCGGCCTTCAGCATCGCGTGGCCGATGCGGGAGCCGGTCCTTTCGGCAAGGGATGCCAGCGGCTCACTCCTCTCGACTCTGCCACCGGAACGGTTACCTCAGTACCGGGTCGCATGACGGGACCGATGCGTATCTTGCTATTCGGTGCCCACGGCCAGGTGGGACGCGAGCTGGCGCGCGCGCTGGCCCCGTCGAATGCGGTGGTGCCTCTGACGCGGCAGCAACTGGACCTGACCTCTGAGGTGGCGATCGCTTCGGCACTGAAGCAGTGGCGGCCGGCGGTCGTCATCAATGCCGCGGCGTATACTGCGGTCGATCGTGCCGAAGAAGAGCCGGACCTCGCCATGTTGATCAACGGTAAGGCGCCCGGGACGATCGGCCGCGCGGCGCGGGAGATGGGCGCCGTGGTGGTTCACTTCTCCTCCGACTACGTCTTCGATGGAACTGTCCGGCGACCCCGACGTGAGGACGAGCTCGCGGCCCCGATAAACGTGTACGGTCGCACAAAGCTCGCGGGCGAAGGCGCGCTCGCGGCGAGCGGTGCATCACACCTGATCATCCGGACCAGCTGGGTGTACGGGATGCACGGCCACAATTTTGTTCGCACAATGCTTCGACTTGCCCATGAGCGCGATCTGATCCGTGTGGTTGATGACCAGCATGGAGCACCGACGTGGGCACGCTGGCTCGCGGAGTCGGTGGCCGTGATAATCCAGCAGCTGCGTGGCCACGAGGGTGGGCTGCAGGCCGGATTCGGGGCGCATGGTGGCTTGCTGCACCTGTCCGGCGGTGGGGTCACGACATGGCACGCGCTGGCTGAAGCGGTGATCGCGCTCGACCCCGCGCGCGAGGCGCAGATCGTTCGTCGGCTTGAGCCGGTCAGTACGGCAGACTACGGTGCTCTGGCGCCTCGCCCAGCCTACTCTGTGCTGGACAATGCCCTCGCGGCCACGCGGTTCGGCATCCGGTCGCCGGCCTGGCATGACCAACTGCGGATCGCGCTTACCACGTGACCCGACTCTCCCGTCCGTTCGAGTGGATCTCCAAGGTGTTGGAGGTGGGTGGGCTCCACATCGTGTTGCGCGATGCAGTGCGTGTCTCTGCGGCCCTCGTGATCAGTGGTGGACTCGGGATCGCGTTCGTGCCCTTTGCCCTCAGGCGGCTGGGCGAGGAGGGCTATGGCCTGTTGAGTGTCTACTGGCTGCTCGTGGGTTATCTGGCGCTCGTGGAGTTGGGCTTGGGCAAGAACCTCCTGCGCGAGCTCGCGTCGTCTGCGAACGACGCCGACCGTCGCGCCAACCTGCAGCGGGCACTCTCCGCGTACGTCATGATCGCCGTTGGCGTGACCTGCGCGATTCCCGTGCTGGTTTGGGCCGTACCCCGCTTCCTCATTCCGGTTCGGCCTTCACTGCGATTTGAGTTGGGTCTCATCACGACCTTGGCAGTCATCGACTACCTGCTGGGCATCCTCGTATCGCTCCACGCGACCAATGCCCTCGGCGCGGAGCGCTTCAACCAATACGCCCGTTTTCAGTCCATCTCCGGCGTCTTGCGGTATGCGGCCGGCTTCCTCGCCATCATGCTCTCCAGCGCACCGACGGCGGCGCTCGTGGCGGCGGCGTTTGTGAGCCGCAGGCTGGTTGAGGTTCCCGCAGCGGTCCGGCTGCTCGGCGCGCTGCCGGCGGGGACGTGGAGGACTTGGCGGCCGTCATTCAGGTTCGACGGGATGCTGACACGATCAACCAGTCTATCGCTGGCGCAGTGGCTGCAGACCACCATGGTGTCCATTGGCAGTGTGCTGATCGGCCACATGGGGGGCCTGGCCGCGCTGGGCCTGTACCGTGCCTGCTTCGACCTCGCGAGCAAATTGTGGTTTGTTTCCAATGCGTTCGGGTTGGTGCTCTTCCCCCGGCTGGCTAGACTGCAGGCCACGCCCACTGGCCGCGCACGCCTTGCTGCGCTGCTGCCGATCGCGCTCGCAGCGAGCGCCGGGTTGCTCGGTCTGGCGGGAGTCGTGGGTACGGTAGTCGCCCGCCCGCTGCTTCCCATCCTGGCGATTGAGGGCTCCGAGGCGCTGCCGCTGTTCTGCCTCCTGCTCGGCGGCGTGGCCCTGCATGCGCACGCCAACCTGTCCTATGAGCTGCTCCAGGCGCGTGGGCGTTTCGGCGAGGTCGCGGCGGTCGCGGCGTCCGCGCTCGCAACGCTCGTGGGCGTATTTCTGGCCCTGCGCACGATGACTCCCCTGATCGCGCTCGGGTGGGCATGGTTCCTGAGCCAGGCGGTCTACGCGATATTCGCGCGCACTCGCGCCGTGAGGGCACTGACGGAGGACGCGCCGCCCGGGACGGCGAACATCAGCGACGAGGTACTGCTGACGTTCGTGCTGGGGCTTGCTGCGATCGCTTCCTCATCACTGCTTCTCCCAGCGCGGGCCAGCTGGATCGTTGGCAGCCTTGCCCTGGTAGCGGCGCTCCTGTTCAGGAGCCTAGCCCGGTTCCAGGCACTGAAAGAGGCAACGTGAACATCGAGGGTCCACCTCGCCTCAGCATACTCACGCCGACGTTCAACCGGGCACATACCCTGCCGCGCACCTATGCCGCGCTCGTCGCGCAGACTGTTCGGCCCCACGAATGGATCGTCGTGGACGATGGCTCGACAGACGGGACCGGGGCGACCGTTGCGGAGTGGGCACGGGTGGCGCCTTTTCCCATTCGCTACGTCCGCCAGGAGAATCTCGGGAAACCGGCAGCGCACAATGCCGGCGTCGCTGCGGCATCGGGGGACCTCCTCGCGGTTCTTGATTCGGATGACTGGTGCGAGTCGCACGCGCTGCAGCGACTGGTTGAGTTGTGGCTGGAGATTCCGGCGGAGCGGCGCGACCAGTTCACGGGCGTTACCGTACACTGTGCGGATGAGGCGGGGCAGTTGATCGGCCAGCCGTTCCCAGCGAGCCCGATGGACTCCACCCTGCAGGTTATGTGGGCGCGGCGCTGGTGCGTCGGTGATAAGTGGGGCTTCCACCGACTCGACATTCTCCGTCGCTTCCCCTTCCCGCTGATTCCCGGGGAGCGCTTCGTTCCGGAGAGTCTCGTATGGAACCGGATTGGCCGCAGCTACCTCATGCGGTTCGTGAACGAGACGCTCGGTCGCAAGGAGTATCAGCCCGATGGCCTGACGCGCCGATGGTTGCGGACCATGGCGGGGAGCGCGCTGGGTGCCCTCTTGTACTACGGTGAACTCGCGGTGGATTCGCAAGGAATCGTGACTCGCATCTTTGCACTGACAAACGCCGCGCGCTTCGGGCGTCATGCCGGACAATCCGTACCCTCTCCCGACTTGCGATGCAGGTATCCGGTGCTCTCTCGTGTGGCGGCAATGGCCAGTTGGTGCGTCTGGCGTGCCGATCGATTCCGCCTCGAGCGCGGCCGGGCCACCGTTCCGCACTCGACAACCTCGTCCTCCGTTTCACCGACCTCATGAGCAGTGATCCATACGCCACGCGACCGATGTCAGCGCTCTTTCCCGACCTGGAACTGCGCGGAGCAGAGTTCCACGCGCAGCACCACGAGTCTGGTGCACTGTACACCCCCATGGTCATTTCCTGCCTGGAACGCCTCATCGACCTCGGCGCGGCACCGGGCCCAGCGGTGGTGCTGGGATGCGGACCACGTCCGCGGGCAGCCATGGCGCTCGCCGCGCGCGGGTTCGATGTGCATGGAATCGAGCCGGTGCCTGCGAATGTCGAGCAGGCAACCACCTTCTGCGGCTCGGCCGTCCGCGTCGTGCAGGGCAGTGGGGAGCGAATGCCGATCCCTTCAGGCTCACAACGATTGGTCCTGATGGAGAGTGTGCTCGAGCATGTGGACTCAGTACCGCTGAGCTTGGCCGAGGTGTTTCGTGTGCTCGCGCCAGGCGGGGTCGCCTATGTATACACGACCAATCGACATAAGCTTTCGTGGCGGGGGTTCAACGGCGAGTTCAGCGTGCCGTTCCTCAACTGGTTCCCGAGGCTGGTGCGGGAATGCTATGTCCACGATCAATTGCACTTCCGCCCGGCTCTCGCGAATTTCAACGCGCGGCCGGCGGTTCACTGGTTCTCCTATGCTGATTTGTGTGCCGCGGGCCGCGATGCAGGGTTCGCGAGGTTCTACTCGCTGCTGGATCTCGTGCCCGTCGACAGCGCCTGGGCAAACGGACCGCTTCGAAGATTGTTCCTTCCTCTGGTCCGTCGGCGTCCATGGCTTCGTGCTGCGGCACTCACCCAGTCCGGCGGTTCAATATTCATGATCAAGCGCCAAGACTGATGAGAGTGTTCGCGCTGACTGGAGGCCGTCACGTCCCAAGCGCCAGGTTTCGCGTGGTGCAATATGTTGAACCGCTCAGTCAAATTGGGATTCGGGTCGAGGTCGCTCCGGCGTCCTTGGGTGCGTATCCCCCTCGGGCTGGCTGGCTCCGCCCCGCATGGGGAGCAGGAGCGGTGCTGTCCCGCATACCCGATGTTATCCGGTCTAGGGCCTTCGATGTGACGCTGCTGCAGCGGGAGCTGCTTTCCACCATTGAGACCCTTGAGCGATTTACCGGCCGTCCGCGCATCCTGGATGTCGATGATGCGCTGTGGGTGCTGCCCCGGGGGCGGTTTGCCGGTGCCATCGCGGCCCGGTGCGACCGGGTGGTCGCCGGAAATGCCTTTCTCGCAGAGTACTTCAGCCAATATTGTCGCTCCGTAGTGATCGTACCGACTGCCGTCGACACCGCGCGCTTCGTACCGGTCTTCCGTCCGGATGATGCCGACCGGGTCGTGATTGGCTGGTCCGGAGGCCGGGCAGGGCTGGTGGCACTGGAGTCGATCGCGCCGGCGCTTACCCGACTGGTGACACTCAGGCCTCAGGTGGTTATCCGCGTGCTCTGTGACGCGCGACCCGCGCTGATCGGTGTGCCGCCGTCGCAAGTGCAGCATGTGCCATGGTCGGCAGCAGTGGAAGCCGAGACGATTGCGTCGTTCGACATTGGCGTCATGCCGCTGGAGGATGGCGTCTGGGAACGAGGGAAGTGCAGCTACAAGATGCTCCTGTATATGGCATGTGGCGTTCCGGCCGTCGTTTCGCCGGTGGGCATGAATGCCGAGGTGCTCGCCCTCGGATCAGTTGGCAGGGGCGCCACGGATCCCGGATCGTGGCTTGAGCACCTGCTCGACTTCGTCGACTCGCCGGAGAAGCGGAAGGCCACCGGAACCAGGGCACGGCAAGTGATCGAGCAGAACTTCTCTCTGGGCGCGATAGTGCCTCGACTCGCCGCGGCATTACGAGGTGATTCGTGGGCGGCCTGACGCTGGCCGCCGGCCTCCTACTCTGTGCCCTGGCGGTCCTGCAGCGGCGCCTCGTCACGTACGTGACCTACCCGCCAGCCGTCTTCTGTGCAGTCTGGGGTTTTGTGCTCATCTGGCTGTCGCTCTCCGGTACTCGGTATATGCAGATCGGCGAGAATACCCTTCTTGTCTATCTTGGAGGCGCTGTCAGCTTTAGCCTTGGCGGTGCGCTCGGTTGGGCGCTGTTCGCGCCTGCTGGCCGTAGGGACGACGCCAGCCGTTCCACCGTGCCTGTGTGGCTACTGCCGGCGCTTACGATAGCGGTGATCGCCTTGACCCCGCTCTACATTATCGCGCTGGTGCGGCTCGTGCAGGCGTCACCACTGGAATTCCTGTACGTCCTTCGAGTGCGCACGTTGGAGTCGGCTGTGCAAGGAGGCCTTGGGGTCGTCGCCAATGTCGTTCCCCTGGCGCTCATGGCTGCCCTCTTCGCGTTCGCGGTTCCGGCATTCTCGGCAGCGGCGCGAAGCTGGAGGCTCCTCCTCACGGTCTTCGCCTTTGTGCTCGCGGTGCTCACCGGCGGCCGCTCGGCACCTATCGCACTCGTCGCGGGTCTGGCGGCAGTCGCATCGGTCCGCGCGCGCACGCTGCCGTTTGGTCCGCTACTGCTGGGGGGCATTGTGGTAGCCTTGACCTTCGGTGCGATGGGCGTGTTGGTCCGCAAGGGCGCTGCCAACCCCGATGCCACGGCGCGCGACAACGCCGTGGCCGTCGCGGAGAATTTCCAGGACTATGCGCTGGGCGGGCTCGTCGCCTTTCAGCGCGCTGTTGACGATCCTGCGGCCATTCCCAGTACCGGCTCGTTCCTGCGGACGCTGAAGGAGCTCGCCAACCGTTTCGGGGGAGAGTACGAGATTCCTACGCTACATGCGCAGTTCACCAGCATCGGCGACGGGATCACTACCAATGTCTATACTGCCTACTTCGCCTATTATCCGGAGGTTGGACTGACTGGAACTCTGGTGCTGCTTTGCGTCATCGGGCTCGTATGTGCTGCGGTGCATCGGAGCGCGATCGGTGGCAGCATCGGCGCCACGGTGCTACACGGCATCCTGACAGCAGCCATCCTGCAGACGGTCTTCAACGAGTCATTCCTCACGAACATCAACTTCCTGGCCAAAGTGACCGTGTTCATGGTTGCAATGCACCTGCTAATGAGGCCGACGCTGTTGGCAGGGCACGGCCGGGCGCCGACGGTGGAGCCCATATGAACTTGGATCCCGTGTCGATAGTTCGAATGCGGGCGCCCCTCATCGTCGGCGTGGCAGCGGCGATTGGGGTTCTCTCGGTCGTGGTCGGGCTGATCCGTCCTCGCACCTACGATGGCACCGTGGTGGTGTCCCCGGTCACGAGTCGCGCAAGCATGAGCGGAGCCAGTCTCGCCGCCAGCGTACTTGGTGCCAACGGACTGGGTGGCCTGCAATCGACGCCTGTTTTGGTCGCGCGACTGGCCCGCCTGGACGGGGTGTTGATTGCCGTCGGCTCAGTGCCCGACGATTCGGGCCGGCGCTATGTGGACCGGCTGCGCAACGCCGGGCCCGGTCGGGTGAACGACCGCTCGTTGCTCGAGACCATGCGCACCGCGGTGTCGGCCTCGGCAGATCTCCAAAGTGGTCTCGTCACTATTCGCGTCTCTGCGCGTGACAGCGGGCTCGTACGACAAATGACCGCGAAACTTCTCGACGAGACGAGCGCGGCATTCGTCAACGCGACGCGCGCCCAGGCCAGTGCGATGAAGCATGCCCAGGATCTGCGTGTCGACAGTGCCGGACGGCGGCTATCAGTCGCGGAGGAAGCGCAGCGGCATTTCCTTGAAGCGAACCGCACGGTGGGCCGGTACTCGGAGGCCTCGATCACGGAGCAGCGTCTCGAACGCGAATTGCGCACCGCCGAGACCGGCTATTCTCAGGCAGTCACGGACCGTGAGTCCGCTGCTGCGCGCGAGCTCGAGGCCACTCCGGCATTGATCGTGCTCGACGCGCTCCCGAAGACGCTGCTTCCACGATCGCGCGGGCTGCTCCTTGGAGCGGTACTGTGGTCAACACTGACCGGCGTGATCGTGATGCTGGCGCTGTTGGCCCAGGCGCAGTTTCACGGCCAGAGCGGGGCTGCAAGAAAGCGGGGGGACTCCCTGGATGGCGGGTAAGCCGCGCATCCTCATCGTCGCGAACGTCTCGTGGTTTTTTGTCTCGCACCGACTCGCGCTTGCGGTCGCCATTCGCGATGCAGGTTTCGACGTACAGGTCGTGGCGGCGCCCGACGAAACGGTGGAGGAGTGCGAAAGGGCCGGCTTGCCATTCCACCCGCTGCCCATGCAGCGTGGCCATTCCGGGCTGGTGGCCGACCTGCTCACTGTGCGTGCCCTAACTACGCTTTACCGCCAGTTGCGCCCGGCGATCGCCCACCACGTTACCCTGAAGCCGGTCCTCTATGGCAGCCTTGCCGCACGACTCGCGCGGGTGCCCCACACCGTCAACGCCGTGACCGGGCGCGGCTCCATGCTGCTGGCTCCGGGATTAGGTGCGCGCTTTCGCAACCGGGTTGCGCACCAGACCCTCCGACTTGTCGGCGACAGGCGCCGGTCCTGGTTTCTCTTTCAGAACACGACGGATCGAGACGAGTTCGTGTACGAGCGGATCGTCGCCTCCGACCGCGGCGCGCTCATTCCTGGGTCGGGAGTGGACTTGGCCCGCTATCGCTTCCAGCCTGAACCTCCCGGAGTGCCGCTCGTGGTCTTTCCGGCGCGCATGCTGAAGGACAAGGGGCTTGTGGAGTTCGTGGAAGCGGCGCGGTATCTCCGGCGAGCGGGCGTTCGCGCCCGGTTTGCCCTGGTTGGCGGGCTCGATCCGGCCAATCCGAGCGCGGTATCGTCCGCCACAATTAATGCCTGGGTGGCAGAGGGTGCGATTGAGTGGTGGGGTCGTCGGTCCGACATGCCCGAGGTACTCGCTGCTTCGCACCTTGTCTGCCTGCCTTCCTATCGCGAGGGCATGCCCAAGGCGCTCCTCGAGGCGGCGGCGTCAGGCCGCGCCATTGTAACGACAGATGTTCCGGGTTGCCGGGATTGCGTCGATCCGGGGCGAACCGGACTGCTGGTGCCAGCGTGCGATCCGGCTGCACTCGCACAAGCGCTGCGGGAACTGCTGGAGGACCCAGCGCGTCGTGAGCACTTCGGTCGTGCTGGTCGCGCGCTGGCAGAGCGGGAGTTTGGCTTGCAACTCGTCGTAGACCGGCACTTGGCACTCTATCGGGATGTACTCTCGTCGTGAGAGTGCTCGTGACGGGTGGGTCGGGCTTCGTGGGCCGGCGCCTTTGTGCAATGCTGGTCGACGGCGGCCATCAGGTAGTCGCCCCGGTGAGGCACGAGAAGTCACGAGCGGCGCTTCCCGCCGGTGTCGAGGCGCCCGTTGTTGAAAGCCCGATCGAGAGCGGGGCCCTTGCACCGCACATGGCCGGCGTGGACGCAGTGGTACATCTCGCCGCACGCGTGCACGTCATGACCGAGGCCAGCGACCCGATCGCCGAGTTTCAGCGGGTCAACGTGGAAGGCACGCGTGCCGTGGTGGCCGCGGCCCGGGCAGCCGGCGCTCGGCGGTTCATCTTCGTGAGCTCGATCAAGGTGAACGGTGAGGGCGGAGCAGCGCCGTACACGGAGTCGGATCCGCCGCGCCCGGTCGATCCCTATGGACAGTCCAAGCTCGATGCCGAACGGGTCGTGCGTGAAGCTGGCGGTGCCATGGGCTGGACCATCATGCGTCCACCGCTCGTGTATGGTCCTGGCGTCGGCGGCAACTTTCGGAGGCTGCTGCAACTGGCGGACGTCGCGGCGCGCTGGCCACTGCCACTTGGGGGGATGGATAACCTGCGCAGCATGATCTTTGTGGACAATCTTGCCAGCGCAGTCATGATCGCAATGCCCCATACCGCGGCGCAGAACAGGATGTTCCTTGTCAGTGACGATCATGACGTGGGTGTGAGCGAACTGCTACGGCGCCTTGCCATCTCCCTCGGTGGCCGACCCCGCCTTTTCGGCGCGCCGATCAGCCTCATGCGCCAGGCAGGCGCAGTGCTCGGGCGCAAGGCGGACCTCGAGCGCCTCCTGGGCACGTTGCGGGTGAACAGCAGCCTGATTCAGTCCACGCTCGGATGGCGTCCCCCGGTTGAACTGGGTGATGCCCTGGCGGTCACCGCAGGGTGGTGGCGCAGCGAGAAGATGGGATGACACCGCCATTCCTGTCGGTGCTCACATTTGCGGCGGCGCTCGTCGCGAGCGCCGCGCTGGTCGGCATCGTGCGACAGTACGCGCTCCATCGCGACGTCCTCGACCATCCTGGCGAGCGCAGTTCACACTCCACGCCGACACCGCGCGGCGGTGGGGCCGGGCTCCTCGCCGCATGGCTGCTCGTGATTGTCCCCTCGCTCGTCCGGGGCTGGCCAGGCAGTTGGCCGCTGCTCACAGCCCTTGGAGGGGTTGCCGCAGTGGCGGTGATAGGCTGGATCGATGATCACGGTGGGTTGGCGGTACGCCTGCGATTGGTAGCGCACGCCGTGGCAGCCGGCACCCTGCTGCCGTTGGTCCTCCTGCCTGATGCCGTACCTGCCTGGGCTCCCCCGGTCGTGGTAGCGTGGTGGATCTTCTGCGGCATCGCCGCAGCGAACGTGGTCAATTTCATCGACGGCATCGACGGCCTCATCGGGCTCACCGCCCTGGTGTTACGGCCTCTTTGCCGCGGCAGCGGGCGCGCCGGGCGGTGCCGCATCAGGTTGCGGCGCTCGCGCTCGCCGGGGCCGCCGCCGGCTTCCTGGTCTGGAACTGGAGTCCCGCGCGAATCTTCCTGGGTGACGTGGGTTCCGGCGCGATCGGGTTCGCCTTCGTGATCGTGGGCGTGTTGCTGATGCGCGAGACCGGACGCGGGATCATACTGACCTTCCTGCCCCTCTGGCCGATCGTACTCGACGCGAACGTCACCCTGCTCAGGCGCTGGCGCCGTGGGCGAGGCCCTCACCGAGGCTCACCGCTCTCACTTCTACCAGAGGCTGGCCAATGGCGGGTGGGGGCACGCCCGTGTCAGCCTCCTGTACGGGGTCGGAGTCGGTGGTCGGGGCGTTCTGCTCGTCCCTGCCCGCTGGCGATTGGCGCACCGGCGCGTCAGCCCTGTACCTGGTCATTGTTCTCCTGGTAGGTGTCGTGCTGGAGCGACGCATTAGCGTCCGGGATCTGCCGACACTGCCCAAGTCCTTGACATGGCGCCAGTTCCAAGACAAGCTTTTCGCGCAATGACCTACCCGCGCTCCTTCGGACCAACAGTACGGAATCGCTTTTTTGTCCTCTCGGACACCGTACTGTTCAGTGTCTCGACGGCGCTCGCGTTTGCGCTGCGGTTCGAGGGCTTCGAGTGGCCGGAGCCCTACCGGCAGACTGCCCTCGTCTACCTCCTCGTTATCAGTCCCGTCTCCGTCTGGCCGTCTGCTATCAGGCCGGCATCTACAAACGCCTCTGGAGGCACGCGAGCGTCGTCGAGGTTGAACGACTTATCACCGCAGTCAGTGGATTCGGGCTGGCCTGTGTGCTGGCAGGGGCGCTCATCCTTCCGGCGCTTGGCCTGATACCCGCTCGCGTTCCCATCTCCGTTCTCTTCCTCGACATCCTTCTCTCCGCAGTCTTCGTCACGCTCCCGCGCCTCGGCGTGCGGCTGCTCACGCGGCGCCGACAGCGACGCTCGCAGGCGCAGAGCGAGCGGGTCATCATCGTGGGGGCCGGGGCGGCCGGGGAGTTGATCGGCAAGGAACTGCTGGGCCACCCGCAGATCGGCTTGCAGCCGGTCGGGTTCGTCGACGATGACCGGCGAAAGCACGGGCACCGGATGCTCGACCTGCCGGTGCTTGGTGCGCTCAAGGACCTGACCCGCCTCATCGAGGAGCTCGCGGCGCAGGAAGTGATCATCGCGATGCCGCGCGCGCCCGGGAAGGTGGTGCGCGAAGTGGTGGACGCGGCACACGCGGCCGGTGCGCGGGCGCGTACGGTGCCGGGGATGTTCGATATCCTCTCCGGTCGCGTGTCCGTTACGGCGCTCCGCGAGGTGCAGATCGAGGACCTGCTGCGGCGCGAGCCGATCAGCACCGACATGGCCCAGGTCCGCCAGCTCGCGACCGGTGAGACGGTGCTGGTGACCGGTGCCGGCGGTTCGATCGGCAGCGAGCTCTGCCGCCAGCTCGCGCTGCTCGAGCCGGCCCGCATCATCATGCTGGGCCATGGCGAGAACTCGATCTTCGACACTTACCACGAACTGGTTCGGCTTGCCCCGAACGTGACCTGCGTGCCCGGTCATCGCGGACATCCGGGACCGGCAGCGTATGCAGCACGTGTTCGAGAGCTTCACGCCCTTCGCGGTCTTCCATGCAGCGGCTCACAAGCATGTCCCGCTCATGGAGACCAACAGCGCCGAGGCGGTGACGAACAACGTGCTGGGCACACGCAACGTGGCCGAGCTGTCCGCCGAATTCGGTGTCAAGCACTTTGTGCTGATCTCGACCGACAAGGCGGTGCGGCCCACCAACGTCATGGGCGCCACCAAGCGGGTCGCCGAGCAGATCGTGCAGAAGATCGCGGAAGAGCAGGGGAAGAACTTCGTCGCGGTGCGGTTCGGCAACGTGCTGGGCAGCCGTGGGAGCGTGGTGCCGACCTTCCTCCGGCAGATCCGCGAGGGCGGTCCGCTCACGATTACCCACCCGGAGATGCGCCGCTATTTCATGACCATCCCGGAGGCGGTGCAGCTGGTGCTGCAGGCCGGGGCCATCGGCCAGGGCGGCGAGGTATTCGTGCTGGACATGGGCGAGCCGCTCAAGATCGTGGACCTGGCCAACGACCTCATCCGCCTGTCGGGCCTCGAGGTGGGCGACATCGAGATCCGGTTCAGCGGTACCCGGCCGGGCGAGAAGCTCTATGAGGAACTGTTCTTCAATTCCGAGAACGCGGCTCCCACCAGCCATCCCAAGGTACTGCGCGCCAAGAACAGCGCGTTGCCGGTCGGGATCGAGGCGGCGGTGGACCGGCTGCTGGGCGAGTGCCAGAATGGCGTGGGCGGCGACGAATTGCGGATGCTGCTGCTTGCGGCTGGTACCCGACTACACCCCCGCGAGTGCGGCCGGCCCGCGGGCAACCCCAGCCCGCGGCCTGACGGCCCTGCTCAAGAAGCGCTCAGCCTGACGCTACTGCTTCGCGACGATGATGATCGTCGCGAGGCTGGCCAGAATGGTGGCCGCGGTCGCAAGTACCTGCAGCGTGTTGGTTCCCGACTTCGTCTTGTCCTTCTCCGGAACGAAAATCGTGGCTCCCGCCGCCGGCACCGGCTTGCCGTCCGGGATCAGGAAACGGCGGTGCACGCTCTCCACCTTTCCGCTGGGCTGCGTCACGAAGGTCCGACCCTTGTCGGCGTCCCGGCTGTACCCACCTGAAGACGCAATGTAGAAGTCCATGTTCTTCCCCTCGGCCCACGTCACCGCCAACGGCGCGTTGACTGCGCCGGACACGCGCACGACCGGGTTGTACTCCGGGATGTGGATCGAATCCCCGCCTGCCAGCACGAGATTGTCGTGGTACGCGCTATCCTGCAGAGCCAGTGGCAGGTCGATGCCGATGCGACCTGCTTGGTCCTTGTGCCGGAAGAACTGGATCCCCTCGGGATAGGCTTCCTTGGTCAGTCCGCCGGCCTGGGCGATCAGGTCGCTCAGGCGCTCGTTCCGGTTGCGAAGGGCATAGCGCCCGGGGAACTGCACCTGGCCGGTGAGCGCAACGACACGCTGCAATTCCCAGCCAGGCTGCTCGAAGATCAGGATGTTGTCGAACGGCTCCAGCACGAACGACTTTGCACCAGACGCCGGCGCTGGAAGGCCCGGCGGACCGAGGTACTTCCCATTGGCTCCGCGATCGAACACATAAGTCGAATCGAGCGGGACCCTGATCGACGTTGCGACTTGTCCATCAGCACGGCTCGCCGGCAGCCGTGCCACATCCGCGTAGTCAAGGAAGGCGTCTTCGCGTAGTCCGTCGGCGAGCAACGCGGCATCGCGCAGTGTCATCCCCTCGCTGTAAGGCTGCCGGCCCGGCTTCCGCACGGCACCGGTTATTACGATATAGCGGTCGCTCCGAAAGTCGCTCCTGGAGAACACCCTGATCTGATCATCCTCGGCGAGCGCGAAGTTGTTAACCGGCAGCCCGGTCGAATCGGCCAGGGCACTCCGGAGCTGGATGCGGGTCGAGTCGGGCTGCAGGCGCATCACCAGCACGTCGCCAAGGAAGACATCCGCCTTGGGCCCGCCGGCAAGCCGGATCGCGTCGCCGAGGTTCATGCCCGGCGTGAATCCCACCGGCCCCGGAAGCCAGACATTGCCTTGGACCGTGACGACCGCGCGCTGCCGGCGCGTGACCGGGAAGACGATGACCGAGTCGCCTGCTTCCATCGGGTAGGGAGGCACCGTACCCTGGGCGAGCTGCTCGCCCGACACGTCGATGACGACCCGGTCGCGTCCGCCGGTGCCACGGGCCGCTGGCGGCAGGATACGGCTGATCTGTACGCGGGTGGTCAGTGCCTGATCCGTGAAGCCACCAGCCGACGCGATGAGGTCGCGCAGGGTCTCGTTGGGGACGAGCTCATAGATGGCAGGGCGGAGGATTTCTCCCGTCACCTTTACCTGGGGTCCATGCGGCGGCACGAACACGACGTCGCCCGAGGTGAGCCGGAGATTGGTGCTGTTGATGCCCCTCAGCAGGTAGTCGTAGAGGTCGACCGTGCCGAGCAGCTCACTGCCGCGGCGCACCTCGATTTTCCGGAAGGTGCCCCGCGCCGTCGGACCGCCGGCAGAATACAGGGCGCTCAGCACCGAGCCCGCTCCCGCCACCTGATAGAGTCCCGGCCGCGCCACGTCACCAGATACGTAGATCTGCACCGCGCGGATCTTGCCGACCGACAGCTGGAACCTGGTGCGGGCGTCGGGACCGCGGCCGATGCCGGAATAGACACGGCCCAGCTTGGTGTACAGCAGGTCGGTTGCCTGTCCCAGCGTCAGGTTGGCCACCTGCACCTGGCCCACCTGCGGGATCAGGACGTAGCCCTCGCGATTCACCTCGAGGGACGAGGACTTCTCCACGTCTCCCGTCAGCACCAGGACGAGCAGGTCGCCCGGGCCAAGCACGTAGTTCGGGTCGATAGGCCCGGCGAGCGCCGGGGCGAACTCGCGCGTGCGGCGCCGGAACACCTCGAGACCGAACACCTCCAGGTCCCTGGATCGTCCGAGTGAGTCCTGCAGGATTTCCCTGTTGATGGCGGCCGTCGAGTCCTTCGCCAGCAGGCTGTCTGCGCCCTTGGCGCTCACGACTCCGAGCGAGCGCAAGGCGTCAACGGTGGTGGCTGTTGGCGCCGTCGTTGACGTGGCTGCGTCTGTACCCGCTCCGGCCATGTACGGATCGAGCAGGTCCTCGGGGTAGCCGGCGGCGGTGAGGCGTTCGTGGATCTGCTGCGGCGTCATCCCGGATGCAGCGATACGCTCGCGCACCTGCTGCGCCAGGTCAGGACGCGACGCGAGCAGTGCGCGGGCCTGCTCCGGCGGTAGCGTGGCCGCATTCGGAAGTGCCGCCTCGGGAAATCCCGGTATCGGATCCTGGGCAAAGAGCCGGGCGCGTGCCGGCCGACCGAGAGGAGCAGGGCAAGGAGGACCGCGGGCAGCAACCGGAGCGCCGCGCGGGTTACAGGCCGGATGGCATCATGGGGCCGAAGTTTCGTCGCAAGTAGAGCTAAGTCAAGGTGTTGGGGAGTCGTGGCGCGGCACTTCCGGGGACGCGGCACCGATGACCTCGCGCCAGAAGGCCAGCATCTTGCGGGCGATGGCGTCGTCCACGTACTCCGCCATGACCCGCCGACGCCCGGCAGCGCCGAGACGCGCCTGTTCGTCCGGCATCGTCTGCAGGCGTTCGAGGGCGAGTCCGAGCACGTCCGGGTCGTCCTCTCCAACCACGATGCCCGCGTCGCCGATGATCTCAGGCAGCACACCGGACTCGGTTCCGATGACCGGCAGTCCCTGCGCCATCGCGTCGAGCAGTGCCTGGCCGACCGGCTCGACCCAGCGCTGGGTCGTGCGAGCCGGGAGCACAACGCAGTCGAGGGTTGGCCAGACCGAGTCGAGCCAGTGCCGCGGCATGCCGCCGAGCCAGCGCACCCGGGAGCCGATGCCCACCTTCTCCGCGAGCGCCTCGAGTTCCTGCTGTTCCGGGCCGGTGCCGACCAGCGTCAGGCTCCAGTCGCCTCGGAGACGAGCGCAGGCCCGGATCAGCAGGTCGGCGCCGCGCTCGGGCACCAGGCGTCCGATGAACCCGATGTCGAAGCCGGGGCGGGGTGAGCGAGGCCGTCCCTGGACCGGCACGCTGACGCCATGAAGCGGAATGACGGTGTGGGGAATGTTGGGCCGGTCGCGGAGGAGCAGGTCGCGCGCGAGACGATTGATGCCGATGAACCCGCGGGCGGCACGGAGCGATCGTCCGCGGCGCAGTCGCTCGGCGAAGCTGAGGGGCGCAGGGACGCTCGTGCTTCGCGACCAGGACCGCCGGGATCTTGAGCTTCTCGGCGAGCCGCAGTGCGCGCGCGGCGATGGGCCACCATGGCTCACCTTCGACCTGGATGATGTCGGGCCGGAACTCGGTGAGGAGCCGGGTCAGTCCGCCGCCGCGCCAGCGGAGGGTACGCGGGTTCGTCGCCGCCTCGCACCTGAATGGGCGCGACCTTGATGCCGCCGTCCGAACCCCACTCGACCCGATGTCCACCCTCGGGCCAGTCGGCCGGCACCGCCAGGGCGACGGAACAGCCCATGCCCTCGAGCGCGCGGAGCTTGCCCCGCTGGGACGGATCAATCGCGTCCGTTGAGATGACGAGAGCGCGCACGAATTCCTGTTGCTGGAGCCGGGAATGGTGAGGTGCCGTGCCTGCACGGTCCGGGTAATCTACTGGCGCGTCGCACGGTACCAAGTGCGCGGTTGACCGGGCCCGGCAACGTGGCCAACTTCCCGCCGCCGCGGCACGGCCCATTCATGGGACACGGCGTTGCTTCCTTCGTATACGGGTATGCATGCGGATCCTGCACCTCGCCAAGTATTACTGGCCACGTTCCGGCGGCATGGAGCGGGTCGTGCAGGGCCTCGCGGAAGGTGCCGCGGCGCTCGGACACGACGTGCAGGTGGTCGCGGTCGAGTCCGTGTTCGGCACCGGCCAGTCCGGTCGCTCGCGCAGCACCGTCACGCGCACCTATTCGCTGGGCGCCCTCGGGTCGCAGGAGATCGCGCCGGGCTACCTGGCGGCGGCGTGGAAGCGGGCGGACATCATCCACGTGCACCATCCCCATGTGCTGGCCGATGTCGCCGTGCTTCTCCGCGCGGGGAGCGCCCCGGTGGTGGTAACGCACCACGGCGACGCCCGTCATGGCATCTACCGCCCGGCGGTTCGCCTCGTGCTCCGCAAGGCCAAGGCGATCGTTGTTCCGAGCCGGGCGCACCTGGCATTGTCGGCTGACCTGCGCGGCTACGAGGCGAAGACCGAGGTGATCCCGTTCGGCATCGACGAGTCGCGCTGGGACGTCGTGCCGCCGCCACCGCCAGGAGCGCCGCCCCGGGCCATCTTCATCGGCCGGCTGGCGAGCTGGAAGGGCCTCGACATCCTGCTGCGGGCGCTGGAGCAGACGTCGGACGTGCGACTCGACGTCATCGGCAATGGGCCGGATGCCCCGCGCCTCAAGACAATGGCCCGGGCACTCGCCATTGCCGATCGCGTGCGCTGGTTCGGCGAGTACCCCGACGAGGACCTGCCGCGCCGCATGGCCGATGCTGACTTCCTGGTGCTTCCGTCGGTAACCTCCGACGAGATGTTCGGGATCTCAGTGCTCGAGGCGATGGCGGCAGGGCGGGCGGTCATCACCACGGCGTTGCCGACCGGCGTGCGTGAGCTGAGCCTCCCTGGCGTCACGGGGCTCGAGGTGCCGATCCGCGATGTGGAGGCGATGTCGCGCGCGCTCGAGACGCTCGGACGGGATCCGCAACTGCGGGAACGGATGGGAGCTGCCGGCCGCCAGCGGGTGAAGGAACAGTTCACGCGGGCTATCATGGCGGAGCGCTACATCGCGCTGTATGAGCGAGTGCGGGCCCAGGGGAGCAGCTGATGCACACGGACATGACGACGACGACCTTCACGCTCGAGAACCACCGCGTCATCCAGAGCCTGGGTATCGTGCGGGGCATCGTGGTTCGGTCGCGCTCGGTATTCGGCCAGATCGGGGCGAGCCTGCAGACGATTGTCGGGGGCAACATCTCGCTCTACACCGACCTGTGCGAGAAGGCGCGGGATGAGGCGTATGAGATCATGATGGCACACGCGGATCGACGAGGGGCGAACGCTGTTGTTGGCGTGCGCTACGATGCCACCGAGATCGGGAAGGGCGTCACGGAAGTGTTGTGCTATGGCACGGCGGTGGTCGTCGAGCCGCTGGAGCAGGAGTACGAGCGATAGTTGAAGGGACGCGGGCCCTTAGCTCAGTCGGTTAGAGCAGCGGACTCATAAGCAGACTTTTCACATGCGCGTGCGACAGGGATAACCCCATGTTGCACGCGCATTTGCTTGGTGAAAACGTCGCGCGTCGCTCCCCGTCCCGGAGGGCAGAAAACGGCGGAGAAAGGCACAGGCACCACCGGATGCCACCGGAATTTGTGAATCCTTTTCGCGGCAGTTATACGCGACGAAATCGGAGCGAAGCAGAGCGCAGCGGACGTTTGACTTTTGGATCACCAACGCGCAGATTGACTCGCGACAACGCAGGAGGGCTCGAATGCGGAGGTGTGAAACCACCCGCCCGAGCCGACATGGATCAGCCCCGCCGGTAGGCGGGCGGCGAGAGATGGACGCCGAGTCGGCGCAGGAGACGGCGCCGTAATCCAGTAGGACCGGAGCTACGCATTTCACATCGCCCCGGGTTGCACGACAGGAGAGATCCTGTCGTCGCGACCCGGGGCTCTTTGCGTTCTACCAACCGAAGCAACGCAGGAGGGCAGGGTGCCACGAGAACGGCGGGAGACGGGAGTGACGGGCCTCATCAACGCGGACACGCTGTGCGTGGAATGGGACTTCAGCAAGCGGTCGCTGAAGCGGCTCATCGCGGAGGGCCAGCTGGAAGCGTTCGTGATGCAAAAGCGGCTGAAGATCACGCGGGCGAGCGCCGAGGCCTATCTGGCCCGGCAGAAGGCGGAGGCTGCCGCGAGGGCACCGCAGCCCGGCCCGCGTCGCCGTGAGGAACCCAGTGCCGCCTGAGAAAGCCGAACGCCGCCCTTGGGAGGCGGCGCTCGGGGGTGCGACACGCTTCTGACACGTGTCGCGTGTCGGCCCCACACACGGAGCAAGCCGACGAGTCGTTCCACCACCAGCGAGGGAGTGAAAGACGATGGGAAGAATGCGAATGCAGGAGACGCAGGTCAAGGCGTCACGCCGACCGGAGGCCCGGAACGTCAAGGGCGTGATTCATCGCCCTGACGCGGACCTCCCCTACCAAGCCGCCGTGAACCTGAAGCTGCCGGGCGGGCAGATGCATCGCGAGAAGCGGAGTTTCGCCACCGCGAAGGAAGCGCAGGCGTGGCGGGCGGAGATGCGCCGCGACCGGCAGCGGAAGCTGCGTGGGCTCCCCCTCCCCCCGGCGCGGTACGGGTCACGCTTCTGGGCGGTGCGCGAGCCGACCGGCGAGGAGGACTGCTGGATGTGGCTGTACGCGGACACCGTCACGGTGGACGCGGTCGGCTCGCTGCTCTGTGGTGCGGTCCAGCGCGACGGCAGCGTGCAGGTGATGGCGGCGTTCGCGCCGGGTGCGTGGGTGGAGGTGCAGGCCGCGTCGGTGCTCGATGGCCGGGCGCTCTGCGTGGATGACACGCTCGCAGGGCGGGCTCCGAAGTAGTCACCAGCAATCCTGCCTGCGCGCCCGACGATCGGGCGTGCGGGCTCAACGTGTTCGGGGGAGGCGGGGATGAAGCGCAGGGAATCGGTTCGGTTGGAGAGCCTGCTGCGACGGCTGCGGCGTGACGCGGAGTACGAGGCCCGACGCGAGGAGCAGCACGGGCAGCGGATGCGTCCGCCAGCGAACGCGGCAACTGCCGAGGGAGCCGCACGCACTGCGGATGCCTGCGGAGGATTCGATGGGTGACCTCGACGAGTACGCCGAATACTTCCTGCTCGGCATTGGACTGATCCCCATTGTGCCCGGGACGAAAGTGCCGCCGCGCTTCTACCCGTGGGCGCGACCAGACGCGGTGCTCCGCACTCGCGAGCATCTGGAACAGGTGCGCGAGCGGATTCCCGGCTGCGGCTTCGCCGGGGTGAACGCGCCGAGCCAGACCATGATGCTCGACGTGGACAATCTCAGGCGCACCCGCGCCGTGCTGCACGCGGCGGGCGAGGACGTGGACGGGTGGCTCGACATGGGCGCGAGGATGGAGGGCCGCACCGACGAGCGGGGCCACGAGCGGGCAAAGGTGATGTTCGCGGCCGACAGCGCGACGGTGCGCACAGTGAAGAAGTTGGTCGAGCCCGAGCCCGAGCGGACGCTGTTCGAAGTGCGGCTGAGTGGCTACGACATCCTGCCGCCGAGCCCGCGTGCGACCGGCGGGCGCTACACGTGGCGCGTCGATCCCCGCGTCGAGGGATTGGCGCAGTGGCCGGACGCGCTGCGGCAGTTGTACGAGCAGTGGCCGTTTGACCCGGCTCCGATCGACACGGGCCGCCGCGAACGCCCGCCGATGAGCGACACGCATCCGGTGAAGGTGTTGATCGCGACGTTCAACGCGAGCATCACGGTGGCGGAGTTGTTGGCGCAGCACGGCTACCAGCGGCGGCGCGATCGCTGGCGCAGTCCGCACGCGGCACGTGGGTCAGCACCGGGCGTGAAGTTCTTCGAGAACACGGGCAAGGTCTACGTCCATCACGCCGATGATCCGCTCTCCCAGCCGGGTGACGATGGGCGGACGCATGCGAAGAACGCCTTCGACCTCCTCGTCGCGCTGGACGCCGCTGGTGATCGCCGCCGGGCGTACGATCTGGCGACGCAGCGGCTGTTCGGCGTGTCGTGGGCGGCGTGGCGAGAGCGATACGAGCAGGCATACCAGCGGCTCATGGACGAACGCAACGAGCAACTGCTTCGGGAGCGCACACGATGACGCCGCCCAATGAGCCCGAGGTCGGGCACGCGCTTGACGCCGCCCCAGAGCCCACGGCAGCGGAAGTCATCAGCCGCATGCCGTCTGCCGCTGACATCGACGGGGAGCGCCCGTTCACCGATCTGGAGTACGCGAGGCGCTTCGCGGAGCAGCATCACGCGACACTCCGCCATACCCGGGCCGAGGGGTGGATGGCGTGGGACGGGACGCGGTGGGTGCCGGATGCGCAGGAGGCGGCGACGCGGCGGGCGTGGGAAACAGCACGGCGGCGGACGGCGGAGGCAAACGCGATCGAGAACGCGGACGATCGGCAGAAGGCGCTCAAGGCGAGTACGCAGTTCCACAACGCGCAGCGGCTCAACGCCGTGCTGCAGCAGGCGAAGTCGCACCCGCTGCTGATGGCGAGGACCGACCTGTTCAACCGGCAGCACCACCTGCTCACCTGCAGCAACGGGACGGTGGACCTGCGCACGGGGGAATTGCGCCCGCATAACCGCGAGGACTACAGCACGTTCACGACGGGGCACGCGTACGACCCGGACGCAGAGTGCGCCCTGTTCCTGCGGGTGCTGCGGTACGCGCAACCCGATCAGGAGGTGCGGCACTGGCTGCAGTGTGTCGCGGGGTACGCAGCGGCGGGCGGCGGCAGCGAGGAAATCATGGCGATCTTCTTCGGCAAGGGACAGAACGGCAAGACGAAGTTGCTCCGAGCGATCACGCATGCGTTCGGGGAGTACGCGATCGCGGGGCCGCTAACGCTGTTCGTCGGCAAGGGCAGCGACGTGCCGAACGACCTCGCCAAGACGGTGGGTCGCCGCCTCGTCTCGTGTGAGGAGACGCCGGAGGAAGTGGAGTTGGCCGAGGCGAAGATCAAGGTGCAGACGGGCGGCAGCATGGTCAGCGCCCGGCGGCTCTATCACGAGTTCTTCGACTTCGTGCCGAGGCACCTGCCGATGCTGGCGACGAACAGCGTGCCGAAGGTGCGAGGGACGGACGACGGCATCTGGCGGCGGCTGCGGCTGGTGCCGTTCAGCGTCACGGTGCCGGAGGAGGAACGCGATCTCCAGCTGGAGGAGAAGCTGCAGGCGGAGGCCGAGGGCATCCTCGCGTGGATCGTCCGGGGCGCGCTGGCATGGCGCCGGGGCGAGGGCGGTGACGACGGGCCGAAACAGCCGACCGCGCCGGGACGACTGCCGCCGTGTGCGATCGTGGACGCCGCGACGAAGCAGCACCGGACGAACAACGACCGGATCGGCGGGTTCCTCGACGAGCAGTGCGAGATGGACCCGGCGGCGTTCACGACGTCGAAAGACTTGCTGACGGCCTATCAGGCGTTCGCGATGGGCGACGGCGAGGAGCCGATGACCTCGACGAAGCTCGGGCGGCACCTGCCGAATTTCGGCCTCCGACCCCACAAGCTGAACGGCGTGCGCGGCTGGCTCGGCGTGCGCGTGCAACTGCCCCGCGACCCGACAGATGGGTGGTGAGACACGTTGACACGCTTTTCCGAAACCTCCAGGGATTGTGCGGTAGCGGGGAGATTCCCGGGAAATCGCGTTAACGCGTTCTACGTGGGGGGAAGCGTCGGAAAACGCCGGACAGGTTGACACGTCGGCACAGTTTTGAGGTAACCCCTATAAGAGATTTCTATAGAGAAAGTTCCCCTAAAAGTGCGCTAACGCGCCAACGCGCCCGGAGAGGGAAACGCAGCGACCGGACTGTCAACTTTCGGTGCGTTGCACAGCGGGTGGCGCCACACGTAGAGTGTGCGACGTGCCTTGTGCGTTGATCCACTTGACTACGCGGGCGCACGAGGCGGCGGATGCACACGCCGACGCCATCGCCCCGCTGCCGAGGGAACGACGCGAGGGCCGGAGGATACCGGAGTAGATCGCGACGACGCGCCAGCGAGGCGCTGAGGACGCAACAGGAGGCATCACCGTGAGCACCACGCACGACCCGATCACTGCGCAGTTGGCAGCGGTGGCGCGACAGGGCGGGAACCTGACCGGACAGCCCCGGCTCCGGCGCGGTGCGCCTCGCGTCCTGCGCTCGTGCATCAACAAGCTGGTGAACGACCGCGAGCAGATGGAGCGGGTGAAGCGCAGCCTCGACATGCACCGGCAGGAGTTCGAGGGCTATCTCGCGGCGATCGAAGGGCGGGACGACCCGGCGCCGATGGGCGAGGCGAGCGAGGTGCTGGCCGAGGTCGTTGCCGAGTTGAACGACATGGTCCTGCGGCTGACACAGGCGCGGGAGGCGGAGTTGGCGTCCGACGTGTGGTCGCCGGACATGCTGTAAAACAACACGCCGGGAGGCAGCGTTGACGCGCCGCCCCTCCGGCTCGCGATACAACACCGATCAGGGGTGCCGTATGACGTGCCGCGATTCTATCCCGTTCCCGCGTGGGGGCAAGCTCCCAGCGAACTACTTCACTGCCGTGCTCAGCATTCCGCTGCGGTTCAGTCGCGGCGAGCTACCGGAGACGATCCTCGTGACGCCGGAGGGGCGGCGCTGGATGCCGATCTCGTGGCAGGAGGCCCGATGGATCGCCCGGCACTACTGGCCGCTCCTCGACGTCATCGCGCCGTACGACAACGTCCCGAGGGGGCACTACCTCGACAGCAGCGGGCTCTGCCGGATGAGTGGGCGAGCGGCGCTCGTGGTGGCCCCGACGATGGACGCGTACCTGCGGGCGCAGGGCATCCCGGCGAGAGGCGACCTGCTCCCTCGTGAGGCTCGCGCCGCGTGATTCCGCCAAGCGTGGGCACGCCGGGCCGGGAACTGCGGGAGGCGATGTGGCTCCTGCGTGCCCTGCGCGAGAAGAAGTCGCCCGAGCGCATCGCGACGGTGCTCGGGCTCACGCTGGCCGAGGTCCCAGCGCGCATCGACCTCATCTGCGCGTGGGCGCTGCAGCACGGCATCCTCGACGCCGAAGCCGCGCCGGACGGCAAGGGGAATCACGGGCAGCGCAGGCGGCACCACGCCGTTGCCATCACGCCGAAGGCACGACCACAGCAACGCCCACGCGGGCACCGAGGACAGTCATGAGCACTGGAACGAAGATCGAGGTGGACAAGGTTCCGCATCCGGTGATGGCCGGGCGTCGCCGCAGTCAGCCGCAGCCGCTGCCGGACGGGACCGGGCTGGAGCGTGTCGAGTTGCTGGACGAGAGTGCGGCAGAGACGGCGGACGCGGAGCCCGTGGCGTCGCCGTTCCCGCTCGGCGCGAAGGACGAGCACGGGCGCGGGTACTTCCACCCCGCGTTCAAGGGGCCGGACGAACCCCCGCGCCTCGACGCGCTCGACCGTGAGGAGCAGGAGGCGAACGCCACGCTCGCCCGCATCGCCCGTGAACGCGAGGAGCAGGCGGAGCGTGCCCGGGTGCAGGCGGAGCAGCGTGCCGCCGAGAAGGCACTGCTCGACCCGAAGGTGGAGGCCTACGACGCGCACCTCACGATCGGCGCGGATCGGATCGACGCAGGGTTCCTGCCGACGCGGGAGTGGTGTCTCGCGTTGCTCGCGCACGAGCAGGCGCTCAAGGACGTGACGGGCGACGGGAAGGTGGCGCTGCGGACGCTCGGGCGGCATCGCATCGCCCCAGCCTACACAACGCTGATCGCGCCGCTGATCGCGATGGCGACCGGACTGCGCCTGCCCTCGCCCCTGCTCATGGCACAGCCGAGCGCCAGCGAGTGAGCATCACACTGGCGTGGCCGGTGCCCGAGGCGCACGACGAGCGCGAGATGCGCGAGCGCGTGCCCCGCATGACGTGCACGCTGCAGCGCCGCGTCCGCGTGGAGTTCGCGACAGCGCAGTGCCGGGGCGAGTGGTACCGCGCCAGATACGGGGCGCTCGCCCCGCTGCGGAAGTAAGTGCGCAAATCAGCGCAGTTATCAGCACCACTGAGGAGACGAGCATGTCAGGACTGACGCAAGAGGAAAAGATCGCACGCGACATGGGCCAGCAGCGCGACCGGCTGCGCGACAAGCTGCGCCGGGAGAACGCCTTCGAGGGCCTGACGATGGAGCAGCAGACGCAAGTCCTCGAAGCTGCGTACGCGAAGGCGAACCTGCAGTGGGAGTCGATGGATCAGTTTCTCGCCGCCGAGGCGGCGGACGTGAAGGTGAAGCAGGAGGCGGACCTCGCCGCGTATCAGGCGATGCACAAGCCGCTCGACTCGCTCTACCACGGCCAGTGAGCGAGTACGTCGAGCGCGAGCGACTGCTCGCGGAGGAGGACGAGGAGATAGCGCGCCACGAGGAGGAGGAGCGGCGGAACGCGATCCGCGCCGAGCGCGGCAAAGCGATGCGGCTCGCGGGCAAGAGCATGCAGGAGATCGTCGCGGCTCGCGAGGCGGAGGACGCCGCGAACGGATGGACGTTCACCGAGGCGGAATACTGGATGTGCTTCCGGGGCAAGATCGCGCTCGAGAATCGCGCCAAGCTGCAGCAGGCGCAGGACCGAGCCACGGCAGCAGCGGACGTGCTGGCCCGGCAGCGGGCGATGTAAGGCAGGCGGTCAGAGCAACCGCGATGCTGCCCGGGTGAGCGAGCACATGACAGGGGTCGAGCAGGGGTCATTCACGAGACAAGGAGGCACGACATGCGAGGGTACCCGTTTCCGACGATTGCGCAGTTGCTCAAGAGCACGACCGGTGACCCGGTCCGCGACCCGGTCACGGCGGCGCTGGCGCGGATCATCGCGTGAAGCTCAACCCGTTGCCGGACCTGACGGCGCACCCGCTCCTCACGCCGCAGGCGAAGCAGATGGCGATGGAGAGCCCGACACGATTCGGCGAGGAGGTGGCGCTCGCGGCGGACCTGTTGCCGATCTCGCAGGAGGTGTACGAGGAGGCCGAGGACACGCCGAGTCTCCACCGGGCGCTGGTGCTGCAGGTGGGGTTCAGCCTCGCCCGGGGCCTCGCGCCGCTGTACGCGAGCGCCGAGAGCGGCCAGCGCGAGGGCGAGAGCAAGAGCTACCGGGAGCAGCGCGAGGTGGTGGTCAATCCGCTGGCCGCGAGGCTCGTCGCTGACGTGGTGGCCGAGACATACCCGACCAGCGCGAGCGCGGACTACCTGCCGGGCGTGACGAGCTTGCGCGGACGCCGCTTGCCGCAGGCAGATGGCGACTCACGACCGGTGCTGCTCGATCAGTGAGGCGCGAGTCCATCCTGCTGCGGGTGGCGTGTGCGGGCGTGCGCTGCCACGACACGTGCTCCCGCACGGGGAGGCGCTGGGTCGAGTGCCTGTGCTGCCCGCGCTTGGTGACGGTACCAGCGCGACGGCGTGTGCGGGGTAGACCGCGCATCATGTGCACGCGATGCCGAACGCCGCAGGCGCAGCACCGGCGGAAGATCGACCGGCAGCGCATGCGGAGACGAGCGCGACGGGAGGGCTAGGCGTCCACGAGCGGGACGTTCAGGCGCTCAAGCGCCTCGATCACTTCGGGGCTGTGAAAGCTGCCGACGATCCCGTAGAGGCTCGGCATAAAGATGCGGATCGGCTCTCCGGCGGGACCAGCGAGGTGCGTTTGCGGAATCTCGACAGGCTGGAACCGCGAGCACCATCCGTGCACGTGACCCGTGCTCTGGGCGAGGATCGGTCCGCCACTGTTACCGTAGTTCAGTGCCTTGTCGAGCGCGTATCGCTCCGGCTCGGTGCTCTGCACGGTGTTCGGCACGTAGTACCACTGCGAGGCCACGATCATCGACGTCGTGCGCGGCGAGAGTTTCTGGGCGGCGATCTGCTGGTGCTCGTCTTGGTGCAGGAGGACGGTTTCGCTGAGCGGATAGCCGTACGCGTAGACGGGTTCGGCGTCCTCCAGCTGACGGCGCGACACATGGAGGTGCTGAAAGCCGGGACCGGGAAACGCAGGCGTGTGTTTCTCAAACGGGACGCGCAGGATCGCGATGTCATGCGACGGCATCAGTTCGATCAGCGAGGGCGAATGCACGGAGGCACCGCCGGGCTCGTGAGCGGCCTCGCGATTGAAATGAGCGGTCCCGAGGTTGTCGCGCACCTTGCCGGTCGGGGTGCCGTCCTCGGTGACGACGTGGGCCGCTGTGATGAAGACGCCGTCGGGCGACACGAAGAAGCCGGTGCCAGCGGGCCACGGCAGGCTCTCATCATCGGGCAGGAAGTTGATGCAGAACGTTGCCGCTTTGGTGCGCGGCAGGGACAGCCGGATCACAGGCACCTCGTGTCGAGAAGGAATCGCAGCGAGGCCCGGACGTATAACCGCCGTCCCAGGATTTGCAAACGGGTAGGACGATCGCCCTATGCGGAGTGCCGAGGCGGCGAGCAGCGGGAAGTACCAGCCGCTGCGGAAGTGAGGTCCGCCAATTGGCGGACCTTGACACGGGTGTTCGCGTCCAGCCGTGAAGCGGGCACGGCGGTGAGAAAAGCCAGAGCCAGAAACGCCAAACCCTCGGCGTGGACGCGCCGAGGGCTGGCAAAACCTTTTCTTCACATGAGCCGCTTGGAGGCGAGACTCAACGCAATCATACCGGCACCGCTGCGTTCGATCAAGAGGCCGAGCGGTGCGCAGTGGTCCCTCGGGAGAGCAGCGGAGACGGGGGCCACCGAAGGACCGCGCTGCCATAGGGGAGCCGGGCGGCGGGCGGAGGGCTACGGAGGCTCGGCCCTTTGCTGTGCAGTCCCCTCGGTCGATTCCTTCAAGCGCCCCCACACGAGGAGGCGAGATGGAGGAGGACCACGCCGCGTTCAGCCGGGCAGCCGCCCGGTACGTGAACAGCGAGCCGTTCAGCTGGCGACCGATCGCGGAGCAGCAAGCGATCCGCCGGGCGCTGCAGCAGGCGCGCACGCGAGACGAGTTACCGGAGGACGTACGGCAGGACATGCAGGACGCCGGGTTCTGACCCCGGCGAGGACCAACCACCACACGGAGAATCACGATGGCAAAAGCGAAGCGGGGGGAAGGCTGGGTCGAGCCGCGTCCGTCCAAGGACGGCATGCGCTGGCAGGCGCGCATCCAGATCGCCGGGAGCATCATCAAGCTCGGGCCGGTGCGTGACACGAAGGCACAGGCGGAACGCGATCGGGTGCAAGGCTCCATCGCGCAGGAACACGGCACACTGACCCGCGTGAAGAAGGGGCGGCTCGGGCCGTCGCTGGTGCAGTGGCTGCAGATGCACCAGAGCACCGCGAGCGCCCGCACGTTCTACGACGACGTCACGCGGCTCGCGCAGTGGAAACTGATCCCGAAGGACATCGCCACCGCGCTCCGCGACGGGACGACGCCGCTCCCCGCGTTCACCTACGGCGACTGCGACCGACTGGCGCGCCGCGAGGTCCGCGAGATTCGCCCGGCGGACGCGCAGGATCTCTTGAGCCGCGTCGAACGGGCGAGCACGGGGAAACAGGCGCTCAAGCTCCACACGACGATCCGGCAGGCGTTCACGTACTTCATTCGCATGGACCTCACGCTGCTGCACCCGTTCCTCAGCGGGCGAAAGGGCGGGAAGGTTACGCTCCCGCAGGTGGAGCGGCGCGAGCACACGCTCACGATCCCGACGACGGAGGAGTTGACCAAGCTGAAGGCGTGGGCGGAGACGGACGATGTGATCGGCCCGATCATCACGCTGCAGTGCTACCTGCCGATGCGCCCGGGTGAGGCGGCGGCGCTGCGCCGGGAGAATCTGCTCAGTGCGGACACGCTGCAGGTGACGCACGCGGCGCAGTGGGTGCGCGGACAGGCGGCGGTGCTCAAGACGCCCAAGACGCGGGCAGGCCGACGCACGCTGCCGATCCCGGCGGCGGTGGCCGAGGCGCTGCAGCGAGCGGCAGGACGGCGCGAGCGCATGGAGTTGACGGCCACGCCCGAGGAGCGCGCAGGCTGGACGCCGGGGCTGCTGTTCCCCGGGGAGGACGGCAGGCTGATGACGTACGACGCGCTGGTGAAGCGTTTCGAGCGGGCGAAGAAGGCGACGGGCGTACGGAAGGAAGTCCGCATGTACGATCTGCGGCACCGGGTGATCTCCGACTGGGTGACGGCGGGCATGCCGATCTCGGCGGTGAGCCGCGCAGCCGGGCACAGCAATACGAAGATTACGCTTGAGGTCTACACGCACGCGACTGAGGAAGGGGACGACACCCTGCGGGCGTTCCTCCGTCCCGATGCCACCGGGAGCCACCGGGAAGGGGCCGACGTTGAAGCCGGGTGAACGCTAAGTTATTGTGGCAGAACGTTCGGGCCCTTAGCTCAGTCGGTTAGAGCAGCGGACTCATAATCCGTAGGTCGTTGGTTCGAATCCAACAGGGCCCATTGGCGGCAAGTTGAATCATATCGCAGGCACCGGAGGCCGGCAGCCTCGTGGGCATCGCGAACTTCCTCTCCAGTTGGCTCTCCAGCTACGCCCTGGCCCGGTCCACCGTCCGCGCCCAGCGGCGTTGCGGCCCGGCAGCCCTTCGCGACACCCCTCACGGTTTCCGCCTGGCGGGCAACAAGGTGATGAGCTCCGCGGGATTCGAGCCAGCGGAGACCCGGTTCATCGAGGCGCAGCTTGCACGCGCTGCCGTTTTCGTCGATATCGGAGCCAATATCGGTTTCTACACATGCCTGGCACGGAAGGCAGGCGCGCGCGTCATCGCCGTCGAGGCATCGCGCGACAATGTGGAGTGCCTCCTCTTCAACTTGATGGCAAATGGCTGGAGCGATGTCGAGGTGGTGCCAGCGGGACTGGCGGATCGATACGGGATCGCCACGCTGCATGGTGGTGGAACCGGAGCGTCCCTGCTGCCCGAATGGGCCGGTGCAGCGGCGGCCAGTGGGCGGTCGATTCCCCTGACGACGCTTGATGCCGTCATGGGCCATCGCTTCAGCGGTCAGCCCCTGCTCATCAAGGTCGATGTTGAAGGCGCCGAGCTCGGGGTCCTGCGAGGTGCGACCGAGGTGCTGCAGCGGAAGCCGAGGCCGGTGTGGTTGCTGGAGATCTGCCTCACCGAGCATCATCCCGCAGGACTCAACCCTGATTTCGAACCAACGTTCGAGGTGTTCTGGCGCCACGGTTATGAGGCGACATCCCTGCTCGACGACGGGACGCGACGGGTGGTGGCGCCAGCGCACGTCCGGCGCTGGGCCGCCAACGGCGAGCGAGAGTTCGGCTATGTGAGCTACGTGTTTGAGGCGGCGCCAGCCTGACGCTGCGCACGCTCCCTCACCTGCACGTCCACCGGACCTAGTGCAGTGGGTCGCTGTGCCTGTCCGTGAAAACTTCCATCAGGCGGCGCCGCAGCATCAGCAGGTCCGTGCCTCCGGGAACGCCCCGCAGCGCTAATGATGCGGAACTGCGGACCGTCGCGCCCCGTGTGGGGCTTCCGTCGCTGATGGTCGGGTCGAGGAAGGTGATCGCACCACCCTGTGCCGAGACATCCCAGTCGATCGGCGTACCGTCCTGCAGCCCCCACGAAGCGGTCCATCCCGGCACAGTCGAGAGGTCTGGCAGGCTCACATCCCAGGTCGTGGGGAGGGCGCCGTAGTACGACGCGGTCGCGAAGACATTCGCTGATTGGCTGGCGCCCTGCGTGTAGGTAGCGCTGAGATAGCGATCGTACTCTGCCTGGCTTGGCAGTTGTACGTTCGGCCGAGCAATGCCACCCGTCACCGTCTTCGTCACGGTGGGAATGCTGAGGTTCGGCCCGAGGGCAATGGTCCGGTCCACAACGTTCGTGAAGTACACTCCCGCCGAACGATCACTATTCGGGTTGCCCGCAGCTGAGGACAGGGCCACCACTTCCTGCAATTCACCGGCATTGAGCTGGGCCGTCGGGATCGCGGTGTACAGCTGCGCTGGCGAGGCTGCCACAATGTTCTCGATGGTGCTGAGGAATACGAACGATGAGCCCCGCACACCGGTAAAGACCGAGCCCACGGTCGCGGCGTCAGCGCCGAGATTGGTCACGCTGACGTTGGCGGAGACGGTCGGGGATCCCTCGGTGCCGAAGGTCAGTGTTGGAAGTATATCGCGATCGGCGGGGTTGAGGCCCCTGCGTATGATGATCCAGTTGACGGCATCCGTGCTGCCGTCGATCCGCGTCGCCACCAGGTTCCGCACTCCACCAGGTACGTTTGAAAGCGCGAAACCAGTGGCGGGGGGATCGACGCGTACCGAGCTGCCGCCGAGGTCGACAATTGCGGCCTCGGTTGCCCCGACGCCGGAAACCGATCCGTTCACCGCCTTGTTTGATTCGCAAGCGTTGTTGTTCACGGTACTGGCGAAGGCGGTGAAATCGGCCAGTGTGGCATAGAGGACGCTAAGGTCTGTGCCGGAGGCATCGGACTGCACCGTCGCAATCCCGCCCTTGCCCGTGGCGAACGTGAACTGGTACGTGGTGCCACCCGCGGTCGTGGGATCGACTCGGGTCCAGGCACCGTTGCCATCCTGCGACGCCACCCAGAGCGGCGCATCCTCAGTGCAGAAGGTGACCGTGGCACTCCCCCCGCCGCTGGCCGGTGACACCACGACCGGCAGGATACCGGTAGCGTCCGGTATACCGGCGCCCGTTCCAGTGAGTGTCAGGTTGTACGTGCCTGGTGCGACGGCGGCGCCCGCCTGCACACTCACGGTGGCGGCGGTCCCGGCGACGTTGTTGTTGGGGTTGACGCTCGCGCTCATGCCTGTCGGGGCACCGCTGATCGTGAGGTTTATGCCTCCGAGGAAGCTGGTGCGCGTGATGAGAACTGCGGACGTGGCGCTTCCGCCGCCAACCGTCACCGGAATAGAGGATGGAGTGAACGTGAACCAGACGCCACTTGTCGCTCCCCCAGTGACTGTCACGGTGACTGTCACCGAGGCCGGGGCAATGCCGGTACCTGCTCCGTGGATCACGAGCGGATACGCGCCGTTCACGGCACCGGTTGCCGACTGAACACTCAGCGTCGAGGTGGTTCCCGTGACGCTCGTGGGAGTCAGGGTTGCGGTCACGCCTGCCGGCTGACCTGTCACCGTCAGGGCGACGGCCCCGGCGAAGGGCGCGGTTCGCGCGATCGTGATCACGGAGGTCACGGCGGCTGCGCCAACCGGAACCGTGAGCGTGGTGGGTGCAGCCGTCAGGGTGATCGAGCCGGCCGCACCACCAGTGACAACGACGGCAAGGTTTGCGAGGGCCGCGGGGACGTTGTCGCCCGTGGCCCTGATGCTGACCGGATAAGTGCCGGCCGCGACGGTGGCGCCGACTGTGATGGTCACGGTGCTCGCGGTTGCGCCAGCTGGAACAACAGAAGGCGTGAATGCCACGGTGACACCGGCTGGGGCGCCGGTTTGCGTCAGCGTCACTGGCCCGGTGAACGCACCGCCCCGCTGAACCGTCAGGGCACTGTTGCCGGAGCCGTCCTGTGGCACGTTGACGCTCGCCGGTGCGAGGGCCACCGATACGGTGCCGGTATCGGGCAGTGGTTCGCCAGCACATGCGGAGAGGTAGATGCCTCCCACCACCGCGAAGGTTGCAACAACGAGCGAGCTGCGTGAGCGGATGACGACTGAAGACCGGACTTCAGGCATGAGACTCCCTCGGTGCGATGATGCGCGTCGGGAGTGCCGGTCGTGCGGGATCGCAGATCGGGCCCCCGATCCTAGACTACCCGGGAGCGGGGAGCGCGCAAGAGGCGGAGGACGAACGATGCGACCTTGCGCTTCGAAAACGACGAGGGCGTGAAGTGGCCGAAGCCACCTCACGCCCTCTCCGTCAACCTCGTTCAATCTGTACTCAAGTACTGCCCTGCCACGCCTGGTTCACCGGCTTCCTCGCGGCCTGAAGAGATCGACCAGCCGGCGCTGCATAGCCTGATTGGTACGCACGGTGAGTGGTGTCGAGCCGCTCGAGACTGCGGCAAACTGAATGGTGCCGCCATCGGTCGGTGGGCCGATCTGCAAGATGCTTCCGCCCTGTGCCACCAAGCTCCAGTCAGTTGGAGTGCCGTTCACCAGACCCCACGTGTTGCTCCAGCCCGTTACCGTCGACAGGTTGGGCAACGACAGGTCCCATGCGGCTGGGGCTCCGTAATAGGCTGCTGTGGCGGCCACGCTGGCCGACACGTCGACCGGATCGCCCTGACTATAGTCCGCGATCAGCAGCTTGTTGTACTCCGTCTGAAGCGCGAGTTGTGCTCGTGGCTGCAGGTAAGGGGTGGTCGCGGCCTTGCTCACGGTGGGTGTGGCGAGGTCAGGGCCCATCGCGATTGTCTTGTTGCTGGGCGTGTGAAAGAAGAGGCCGGCGAACCTGGCCGCGTTGCTGTTGCCCGCATCACCGGCAAACACCAGCAACTCCTGCAGGTCACCCGCAGTGGTCTGGGGGGCCGGTATCGAGCTGTAAGTAACGGCGCCAGATGCGGAGGTGTACCCGACAATCGTCCCAATCCCGCCATCGATGGAGCCATTTCCAAGGTAGGAACTCGTGATGATGCCGTTGTCAGCCCCAAGGTTACTCGCCGTGACGGTGTAGGCGGTGCTCGGCGGGAACCCCTGTGTGCCAAAATCGAGCCCAGGCGAAATCGTGCTGTTGTTCGCCAGGTCCGCGGGTGCCCGCAGAATGATCTGATTGGCCGCTAGCTGCCCGAGCGCCGTCCGCGTCGCCATCAGGTTCAGGTTCCCATCCGGTACATCGCTAAGCACGAAGTTTGGAGTTGCCTGGGACGCGTTGGAGTTGGCGGATCCGAGGTAGATGGCCGCCGTCTCGGTGGCCCCGACGCTCGCCACTGCTCCATTCACCGTCTTGGTTCCGCATCCATCGGCGCCCACGCCACCTGCTGCCCCTGAGAACTCGGCCAGTGTGGCATAGATGACGGTCAGGCTGAAGCCGTCGACGGCATTTCCCTGCACGAAGGCTACTCCACCCTTGCCCGTCGCGAACGAGAACGAGTACGTCGAACCACTCGTTGGCGTTCTCTGCCCCCAGGCGCCGGGGCCGTCCTGTGACGCAACCCAGATGGGAGCTTCTTCGGTGCACCACGTAAACGTCGCGTTCCCGCCGCCGCCGCCACCCGCGACCTGCACAGGCAGAACCGCTGTGGCGTTCGGAATTCCGGTCCCGGTTCCAGTGAGGGTGAGGTTGTAGGTGCCCGCAGCAACCGCCGCGCTCGCCTGTGCGGTCACCGTCGCAGTTGCCGCCGTGACGTTGCTGCTCGGGGCAATACTGGCCGTGAGGCCGGCCGGTGCTCCGGTCAGGGCAAGATTGAGCGCCCCGCTAGGAGCGAAGGTGCCAGTGCGCGCGATCGTCACCGTCGAGGTGTTGCTCGCGCCGCCCGCTGTTACCGGCAGCGGGGTCGTGCCAAAGGTGAAGGACGCACCGGCGGCCGCTCCGCCCGTCACGGTAACAGGAATGGTGGCGGTGGCGTCCGCGATGCCGGCGCCTGTACCGCGCACGACAAGCGGGTAGGTGCCGTTCACGGCGCCAGCAGCAGCAGTAACACTCAGCGTCGAGGAATTGGACCCACCCGGCACGCTGCTGGGAGTGAGGCTTGCCGTCACATTGGCGGGAGCTCCGCTCACGGTCAGGTCAACCGCGCCGGCAAAGGGCGCCGTGCGTGTCACCCCGATTGCCGACGTCACCGCGGCTCCGCCGGCCGTCGCCGACAGCGTGGCCGGGCTCGGCGCCAGGACGACGGACCCCGCGGCGGCGGTTGTCACCGTGACGGTGAGTGTCGCGGTTGCCGTGGTCACCCCCGTGCCAGCGGCGCTGATGGTAATCGTCTTGGCTCCAGCGGTCACCGCCGCATCGACGGCCACACCGATGCCAGCCGACGTGGCGCCGGTCGCGATGAGCCCAGGACTGAAGGTCACCGTGACACCGGCCGGGGCACCACTTGCTGACAGGGTCACCGGTCCAGTAAACGCACCGCCGCGCGTAATGGACGCGGCCGATGAGCCCGTGCCACCCTGAGCGACATTGATGTTCGTCGGAGTCAGGGCGAGTGCCAGGCTTCCGGCGTCTGGCGGGTTGGAGTCGCTGCTGCAGGCGGAGATTGTGGCAACCCCCGCGATGGCAGCGAGGGAGAGAAGCAGGAGGGTACGGCGGCGAAACTCCCTGATCAAAGTCATAGAACGGGCCCCCGGTGCGGCGTGGTACGCGTCGGGAGGGCCGGTCATGCGGGATCGCCGGATCGGGTCTCCCGACCATAGAGTACCCCTGCCGGGACATCGCGCAAGAGGGTGCACTTCAGGACGTGAGGACGTGAGGACGTGAAGACGTGAAGTGGTAGGAGAGTGGGAATGGACAAGGGCGTGAAGCGGCTCGGAGCCACCTCACGCCCTCACGTCTTCAAGCCCGCACGTCTTCGATGGGCGATGAGGGGATCGAACCCCCGACCTCTGGTATGTGAGACCAGCGCTCTAACCAGCTGAGCTAATCGCCCTTCAGGGGCGGAAAGTCTAACCGGCGTCGTAGGTCGCGAGCAACTCCTCAACCGAAATCGTGGCCACGCCCGGCTTTCCAACCTCAATGCCGGCAGCCACGTTGGCCAGCACTGCAGCTTCCTCGATAGCAGCCCCGGCCGCCAGGGCCAGGCCCACCCACGCCGTTACGGTGTCGCCGGCGCCGGAAACGTCATAGACGTCGCGGCGAATGCCCGGGACGTGCACCGTTTCCTTCGCGCTCACCAGCGCCATCCCATCTGACCCCAGCGTAACCAGCAGGTGCTCCGCGTTGGCCCGCCTCCAGGCCGATCGGTAGGGATCCGGCGATGCATGGTCGATCGGCGCCCCAAGGGCCGACTCGAGCTCGCGTCGATTCGGCTTGAACACGGTGGCACCAGCAAAGCTGTAGAAGTGGCGATATTTCGGGTCGACAACGATCGGTATCCGCCGGCTCCTCGCCCGGTCGACGAGTACCGGAATGAGCGTCGGCGCGAGCGTACCCTTGTCGTAGTCTTCCAGCAGGAGGATGTCGCTCGCCTCGACTGCCTCGAGGGCGAGCGCCGTGACCTGGGCCAGGGCCCCACCGGTGATATCGTGCGCGACCTCCTCATCAACCCGGCACACCTGCTGTCCCCTGGCCACGACTCTCGTCTTTGTTGTCGTCGGCCGATCCTGGACGGGAAGCACGCGGGAGGTATCAATGCCCGCGCCGGCGAGCGCATCGCGCAGCGCGGCACCGGCCGCGTCCGTGCCGACGATGCCTGCGAGATGGCAGCGAGCACCGGTCGCGACGACGTTGGCTGCGACGTTGGCCGCGCCGCCCGGCGCGTCACGCCGGTCGGACACCAGTACCACAGGCACCGGTGCCTCCGGGGAGATCCGCTCGATGTCGCCCAGCAGGTACCGGTCGAGCATGAGGTCGCCGACAACGGCAACCTTGAGCGGTCGAGAACCGCGCGACAATCTCGGCGGCGCGCGCGCGCGCCAACGGACGTGCCTCCCGCATCACTTGAGCGCTCCCCGCTTGCCGATGCGCAAGCAGCGCCTGGATCTTGCCCTCGAATCGCGTGTCACTCACGCCCACGACGTTGTGCTCGTTGTCCACGTGGTACAGCCCTCCCGAACCCTGGATATCGAACGGACCCTGACGTCCGCTGAACGTGACGCCGAGGCGGTAGCCATACTCGATCGGCTTGCTCAGGAATGCTGGCGTATCTCGAATGATATCCGGGTCTGTCGGCGTCGGATCGGTGATGCGCGACGGCCCCTGACGCTGGAATACGGCGTCCGGCGTGATCATCCAGTGATTCATCACCGGAATGGACACGCTGAGGCTGAGGTAGTCCATGTCGGGGAAGCCGCGCCCCAGCCCGACTCCGCCATCTTCGAAGTTGTCGTGGGCATTGCTGGTCCGGAACGCGAGGTTCGATGCCTGTGAGTAGAGCGCCTGCCACGACATGTTCTTGCCCAGTGCGCCGAAGCCGGTAATGGTGAAGGCCCAGCGATTGGGATAGGACGTGGAATCATCGATGCTCTGGATCTGGAGATCGTCGAGGGCGAGCTGTGCCTGAATGGTGGCGCGCTTGGCCACGCGCCAGCTCACGTCGGCGCCTACAATGACATTCCCGTTGTCACCCTCGCCGTACTGGTTGGCGAGCAACAGGATGCTCACCGGGTTCATGAAGGTACCGTCCAGCCCGCGCCCGACGCCCGACCAAACCGCTGTTCCCCACAACGCCACATACCACTTCGGTGAGAACTGGACGCCCAGGCGATTCATGAAGTGGTAGCGCGAAACGACCTGGCCCAGCGAATCGGTCTCATCGCGCAGCTTGGCCAGCTGGGCAACCAGCCGCACGTTCTTCGAGCCGACGTCGAGGCCGAAGTAGTTGCGCGGGTAGCTGAAGTTGCTGAGGGGTACGGCGAAGAAGTTGATAGGACCCCAGTTCTGGTCGAACTGGCCGAACCAGAACCGGCCCCAGTTCTTGAACTGGAAACCGATATAGGCCTCGACCATTCGGCCAGCGACGGTAAGGTCGGTCCTGCCGGGCCAGTCGGGATCGTCGGTAATTCGAGGCTCAATGGCCGGCCGGCTCACCGCCACGACCGGGCCGAACACTCCCTCGAGCAGCACATCGAGGTAGGGATAGATGCCACCGTTGCCCTCGGGATGCATGAGGTCCCGGTAGCGATCAGTGGTCGTGGCCTGGAAGCCGCCGCGCACCCCCACGGCGTATCGATTCGGCGCGTCCAATTCCTTGTACTGTGAGATCAACGTGCGGATCAGGGTGCTGTCGGCACCGGGCGTCGAGTCGGCACGCTCCATCGACGCGACCACATCGGCCCGCCGGAAGGGGCGGTGCATCGGTGACGGGTCCTGGATGGACCCCCGCATGATGAGGAACTCGATCAGGGGGAGACGCGGGTCATCCAGCGGAACATTGGGCGACCCCTGCGCGCTGAGCGGTCCCGCGAGGACGGCCAACAGTACCGGTATCAGGCGGGATCGGGCGGCAATCATGGACGGGAAGTCTAACATGCTATCTTGTGCCGATGCTTGAACTTCGGGCGGAAGCCACCCGGGGCGGGTTGCCGGAATCGCTGCACCGGATCTCGGTGGCCGTGGTCGACTCCGCCGGGCAGCTCCTGGCCCGGTCCGGCGATCCCGGGCTGCGCACCTTCTGGCGGTCCGCCGCAAAGCCATTTCAGGCGCTACCGGTTGTGGCCGATGGCGCCGCGGACCGGTTTGCACTGACCGATGCTGAGGTGGCGCTCGCCTGCGCCTCGCACTCGAGCGAGCCCGCACACGTAACCCTCGCAGAGGGGATGCTGCGCAAGGTGGGCCGGACGGAGGCCGACCTGGCGTGCGGCCCGCATGTGCCGCTTTCGCCGGTGATGGCGGCTACAGTGGCACGCGAGGGCATCCACATGAGCCCGGCCTGGAGCAACTGCTCCGGCAAGCACGCCGCGATGCTGGCCATCTCGCTGCATCGCGGCTGGCGTACACAGGGTTACGAGCGGCTGGAGCACCCGCTGCAACAGCGAATCCTGTCGGAAGTGTCGCGCTGGAGCGGCGAGCCGGTCGAGTCGATCGGCCTGGGGGTGGACGGATGCACCGCCGTAAGCTTTGCGCTCCCTCTGGTGGCGATGGCACGGGCCTACGCGCGGTTCGGCACGACCGATGAGCCCGCGATGGTGCGCATCAGGAGCGCCATGATGGCGCATCCCTGGCTCGTGGCCGGCACCGGCCGGTCCTGCACCGACCTGATGGAGGCGCTTCCGGGACGGCTCGCCGTCAAGCTCGGCGCCGATGGCATCTACAGCGCGGTGCTGTTGCGCTCGGGTATCGGTGTGGCGCTCAAGGTGGAGGACGGCGACATGCGCGCGTCGCCGGCGGCGCTGGTTGCCATCCTTCGTGACCTGGCTCGGCGCTATGAGCCCGACCTGGTCGGCGCGCTGGAGACACCCGGCGTCGAGCGGCATGCCCGGCTCGCGATTCACAGTACGCGAGGCCAGGTAACGGGGTATCTGCAGGTAGTCGGTGGATTGCAGTACGAGACACCGGTCGGCGTGCGAACGGTGATGGCGGAAGCCCGGTGATGAGGTAGCGTATGGCGAAACAGGACAGTCTCGACCTCCCGACCCGCGAGCTGGTGCGCTTCGCGGCAGCAATCGCCCAGGGTGATGAGCCCGATCTCCGCGAGCGCGTGCGTGCCGTGCGCCTGGCGCAGGTGCCGGTGGTGTGGGTCGAGGAGCTGCTGCTGCAGTCGATCCTCATGTGCGGCTATCCGCGAGCCCTCGTGGCCATGGCGGTGTGGCGCAAGTTCAGCGGGGTAAAAGCGCCGCCGCTGGACGCCGAGGCGTCATACGATGCGCACACAGAGTGGACGAAGCGGGGAGAAATCACCTGTGCCATCGTGTATGGCGACAACTACCGGAAGTTGCGCGACAACGTGCGAGCCCTGCATCCGGCCGTCGACGAGTGGATGATCGCCGAGGGCTATGGTCGCACCCTGTCCCGGCCGGGACTCGATCTCATGCGTCGCGAACTGTGCACCGTGGCACAGACCGCGATCCTGGAGACGGAGCGCCAGCTTCACTCGCACCTGCGCGGTGCGCTTAATGCCGGTGCCGACCCGATGCAGGTGGACGCGGTGCTGTCGGTGGTGAACCCGATGATTTCGTTCGACGCGTGGCGCAAGGTGAAAGAGCTGTGGCGGAGCGTGCGTGATGGCTGGACCCCGGAGAACTAGCATCGATGTTTGTTGATCAGGCCACCGTCAAGGTTGTGGCGGGCACCGGCGGTTCGGGTGCCTCGTCATTCGCGCGCTTCAAGTACATGCCCAAGGCCGGGCCCGATGGTGGTGACGGCGGGCGGGGCGGCAGCGTGTTTGTCGTGGGCGACTCCAACCTCAGCACGCTGCTCGACTATCGCTATCACAACGTATGGAAGGCCGAGCGGGCCCAGCACGGCATGGGGAAGAACAAGACCGGCGCGTCCACCGATGACATCGAGTTGCCGGTGCCACCGGGCACCGTCGTGAAGGACACCTCCACCGGCGAGGTCCTGGGGGAGGTCATGGCGGGCGATCGCCTGCTGGTGGCGCGTGGAGGACGGGGTGGCCGGGGCAATTCCCGCTTCGCGACCTCCACCCACCGGGCGCCACGCGAATGGGAGCCGGGCGCCGAGGGTCAGGAACGCGAAATCGAACTGGTGCTCAAGCTCATCGCCGATGTCGGCCTGGTGGGCGAGCCGAATGCCGGGAAGAGCACGCTGCTGTCGGTCATTTCAGCGGCCCGTCCCAAGATCGCAGACTATCCCTTTACCACACTTGAGCCGAACCTCGGCGTGGTCGGGCTGTCCGGCAGTCGTACGTATGTCGTGGCTGACATCCCTGGCATCATCGAGGGCGCGCATGCGGGGAAGGGCCTTGGTCTCCGCTTCCTCCGGCATGTCGAGCGTACGCGGGTGCTCGCGTACCTGCTGCCGCTCGATGCCGAGGATCCGCAGGCCGTGTACGAGCAGCTGCGTCGCGAGGTGGCGACCTACAGCGAGGAGCTCGCGCAGAAGCCGCATGTGGTCGTGCTTACGAAAGCCGATCTCCTTGACGACAGTGCTCCTGCGCCGACGCTGGACGCCAGCGACGCCGCAGGGGTCTTCACGATTTCCAGTGTCGCGGGCACCGGTCTCGACGACCTGAAGGAATTTCTCTGGCGTTTCGTTGAGGCTGCGCGCCGTGAAGCTGCGGCCGCAGAGTCCGAGTATGTCGAGCCAGACCACGACGATGCAGATCCTGCCTTGTTCGATCCTGACCCAGCCGATGACGACACTGGCGACGATACCTGACGACCGGCGAGAGCGAGCGGCCTACGTGGCCCTCGCCCTCACACCGGGCATCGGGTCGAGACTTCCCGATATCATCTCAGCCTGCACCACCCCACTCGGCGCCATTTCGGCGCCGTCCGCATTTTTGGGCTCCGCCGGGTTCTCGGCGGCCGCCGTCACCGCAATCAAGGGCGCCTCGGTCGAGGCTGGCGAACGGGTGCTGCGCGCCGCCGCGGCGATGGGCGTGGTTGCCATTTTCCCGGGCGATGATGCCTATCCGCCCCTTCTCGCACAGATCCCGGACCCGCCGCAACTGCTCTTCGCCCTCGGCAACGTCTCGCTGGCGTCCCGGCTGGCGGTCGCCGTGGTTGGCAGCCGGAGCCACACCGACTACGGACTCCATGCCTGCCGGGCCGTTGTTGATGCCGCCGTTGCGGTCCCGGCGGTGGTCGTCAGCGGCATGGCACGGGGAATCGACGCGCACGCACACACTCGCGCGCTCGATGACGGTGGCGACACGATCGGCGTCCTCGGCAATGGGATCGGTGTCATCTATCCCGCCGCCAATCGCGCACTGTACGAACGAGTAGCGCGTCACGGCCTGCTGCTCACCGAGATGCCACCCGGCGAGCGGCCCAAGGTCTACACCTTTCCGCACCGGAACCGGCTGATCGCCGGCCTGGCGCAAGTGACGGTGGTGGTCGAGGCCGCACATACCTCCGGTTCCCTTATTACTGCAGCCGCGGCGCTCGATGCCGGGCGGGAAGTCCTGGCGGTGCCAGGCCCGATCACCGAGTCCACCTCTGAGGGAACCAACACCCTCATCCGCGACGGGGCGGCGCCGTTCGTCACCGCCGATGATCTCTGGGCCAGGTTGCCGGGGGCGCCAGCGGCTGGCACGCACCCGTCGCCCGCGGCGGCACCGAAGCGACGCATTCCCGAGGGACTCTCGGAGGTGGAACGGCGCATCGCCGGTGTGCTCCTGCAGGGCGAACACGATGTCGACCTGATCGCGCGGGATGCCGGTCTCGACGCCGGTGTGGTGTTGTGTGAACTGCTCTCGCTCGAACTCCGCTCAGTGGTGGAGTCGCGGCCGGGAAGGAGGTATCGGCTCAGGTGAGGGCGGGGAGGCGGGGAAGGGCGGGGAGGTGAGTAGCTAGGTTTACGCCCGTGCATCTCTACGTTCACGTTCCCTTCTGTGCCCGTCGCTGCAGCTACTGCGATTTCGCCATCGCCGTGCGGCGCGAAGTGCCGTCGCGGAAGTTCGTCGATGCGGTGCTCGCCGAATGGCAAGCTTGGCAGCCGCACGGAGCGTGGATCGATTCTCCGTCCCTGGCGACCATCTACCTTGGCGGTGGCACACCGTCTCATCTCGATGCGGCGGAACTCGCTCGTCTCCTCGACCGGGTCCGCAGTGATCGCCCGGCAGATCCGGACGTCGAGATCACGCTCGAGGCCAACCCGGAGGATGTCACTCCGGCGAACGCAGCAGCGTGGATCAGGGCCGGCATCAACCGCGTCTCACTCGGCGTCCAGTCATTCGACAATGCCGTGCTCACCTGGATGCACCGTACGCACGATGCGGCGGCCGTTACGGTCGCCATGTCGGCGCTGCGGGGTGCCGGGTTCAGGAACATTTCCGTCGACCTCATCTTCGCCCTCCCGGAATCACTGGCGCGCAATTGGGCGCGAGACCTCGAGTTGGCCCTCTCGCTGAACCCGGAGCACCTCTCGCTCTATGGTCTCACCGTGGAGGAGGGCACCCCACTCGGCAAGTGGACCTCCCGAGGAGAGAGCGCGCCACCGCCAGATGAGCGCTACGCGGCGGAGTACCTGGTTGCGCATGAGGCGCTACGCGCGGCAGGCCTCGATCACTATGAGGTCTCGAATGCGGGACGCCCCGGCTATCGCGCGCGGCACAACAGCGCCTACTGGAGGCGCGCACCGTTCATCGGGCTCGGACCCTCGGCACATTCTGCGCTTGATCGACGGCGCTCCTGGAACGTGCGGGAGTGGGCCAACTATGAGCGCCTGACTGATCAAGGCGTGGTCGTGGCTGAGGAGGGGGAGGAGTTGAACGAAGCGCAGTTGCGACTCGAGGCACTCTACCTCGGGCTCCGCACCTCGGAGGGGCTCGCTGCCGACCTGGTCCCCGAGGGCGCGCGCCGCGATTGGGTCGCCAACGGCTGGGCAGAAGAGACCGCCCGGACACTCCGTCTCACCGCAGAGGGCTGGCTCCGGCTTGACGCGCTCGTTCGATCGGTCGCGTGAGCACGTCCCTTGCCCTATCAGCTTCTCTTGTGGCCGTGCCTGTCGGATCGGCGGCCCGGACCTGTCAGGCTGGCTGTCAGCGCTTCTCCTGACCCCACCCAACCCCGTAAATTGCTGTCATGACTGCACCTGAGGGACTGAACGAGCGGGAACGCCGGGTGTTGGAGGCGGTGGTTCAGGCGTACATCGATACCGCCGAACCTGCCGGCAGCCATGCTGTTGCCCGGCGTTCGAGACTCGGGGTGTCGTCCGCCACCATTCGCAGCACCATGAGCGAGCTGGAGGACAAGGGTTACCTGTACCACCCGCACACGTCGGCGGGGCGCATACCAACTGACCGCGGGTATCGCACCTATGTCGATGGGCTGGCACGCCTGGCTCCACCAACCGCACAGGAGCGGGAGGTGCTGCGGCAGGAACTGCAGCCGCCCCCGGCAACCAACGCCGTCGGTGACATTCTCCGCCGCGCAGCGCAGGTCCTCGGCGTCCTCACCCAGGAGCTCGGCGTGGCGGTGGCACCCGCCCTGGATGCCGTCGTCATGGAGCGGCTCGAACTCGTCTCCGTGGCGTCGGATCGCCTGCTGCTCGTGTTCAATCTTCGAAGCGGCGTAGTACGCACCATCTTCGTCCAGGTGCCGAGCAGCCTGGCACCGAGTGCCGTGCAGCGGGTTGGCCAGATCCTGAACGAGCGACTCGGCGGCCTCACGCTGCGCGAGATCAGGACAACGCTGCCCATGCGCCTCAGGGATGCGGAAGACGCCGGTGGTGAGCGCGACCTGCTCAACATCTTCGTGTCACAGGGCGAGGAGCTGTTCGACCTGCGCGACGATCCCGGCTCGCTGATGCTGGGCAGCGCGCGGCCGCTCGCCGACCAGCCCGAATTTGCCGGGAACAACGCCCGCATGCGGGACCTTCTCGAGCTCACCGAGGAGCGGAACACGCTTGGCGCCGCACTCGAGGCGCATCGGCGCCGCGGCCTCACCATCACCATCGGCGGCGAAAACGCCGATCCGCGGCTGGCCGGATTCACGCTCGTCACTTCTTCATACCGTGCCGGGGACCTCAGCGGGGTCATCGGCGTCATGGGACCGACACGCATGCCGTACGACAAGATCGTCAGCCTGGTAGACCATACGAGCCTGCTGGTGGAGGGACTCCTCGCGTGAGCGAGTTCTACGAGCTGCTCGGCGTGCCACGTGATGCCTCGGACGCGGACATCAAGAAGGCCTATCGCAAGCTGGCGATGGAGTACCATCCCGATCGCAACCGCGCGCCCGACGCCGAGGCGCACTTCAAGGAGTTCACCGAGGCGTACGAGGTGCTGCGCGACCCGCAGAAGCGGGCAGCATACGATCGTTACGGCAAGGCGGGCTTGAATGGGGGCAGGGGTGCTCCGGGTGGCTTCCATCACGTCGACCTCGCCGAGGCGCTCAGCATCTTCATGCGCGACTTCGGGGGCATGGGCGGCTTCGAGTCGATGTTCGGTGGGGGAGAGCGTCGCGCACCCGGCGATGGTCGGCGCGGCCAGGACATGCGCGTGACGGTGCGGCTCACGCTCGAGGAAGTGGCCCGGGGCGCCAAGCGAGCGGTGAAGCTCAAGACGCTCGATCGGTGTAGTAACTGCAACGGCACGGGCGCGCGGAAGGGAAGCAAGCCGCAGCGGTGCCCCACCTGTTCCGGCGCAGGCGAGGTCCGCCGCGAGGCGCGCAGTGTGTTTGGCCAGTTCGTGTCGGTGAGCCCCTGTCCCACGTGCGGTGGTGAGGGCGAGATCATCAAGGAAGGGTGCGAGGTGTGTCGGGGCGACGGTCGTGTGCGGGCTGATCGATCGGTCACGGTCGAAATTCCGCCCGGCGTGTCGTCAAACAACTACATCACGCTCCGTGGCCAGGGGCCGGCAGGCGTGCGTGGTGGTCCGGCCGGCGACCTCATCGTCATGCTCGAGGTGAAGGACGACGAGCGGTTCGAGCGACAGGGCGACGACCTGCTGGTCGAGTTGCCCGTTTCGTTCTCGCAGGCGGCACTGGGGGCGGAGTTCAGGGTGCCGACAGCAACCGACGAGGCTGTCGTTGCGGTGCCGGCGGGGACCCAGTCGGGCACCGTCGTGCGCCTCAAGGGCAAGGGACTACCGCGGCTTGGGCAGAGCGGCAGCGGCGACCTTCATGTGCGTGTGCATGTGTGGACGCCCGACAGCCTGACCGATGAGCAGGGCCGCCTGTTCCGTGAGCTGGCAGCGCATGAAGGGGAGCCGCCGAGCCGTTCGAGCGGGCTCTGGTCGAAGATCAAGGAGGTACTGGGGGCATGAGCTGGGTTGCCATCGAGGTGAATACCGCACCGGAGTCGCGCGTTCGGCTCGGCGCATGGCTGGTCGAGCAGACTGGTCACGCCATCGAGGAGCGTGACGATGGCACCCTCGTGGCTTACGCGGGTACCACCGAAGCGGCCGGCATGCTCGATCGTGCGCTGCGCGGCTTTGCCGAGTCACCGTTGACGGTGGTCCATCGTGTCGTGCCCGAGGTGGACTGGAGCACGTCGTGGCGCGACGGCATCATCGTGCGGCAATTCGGCCGGCTCACGCTATCACCCACCTGGCTCGCCGAGTCGGCCGGCAGCGGGCCCCGCGTCATCCTCGACCCCGAGACGGCTTTTGGCAGCGGGGAGCACGGCTCGACAAGAGCGGCGCTCACGCTGCTCGATCGCCACGTGAAGCTCAAGGATCGCGTGCTCGATCTTGGCAGCGGGAGCGGGATCCTCAGCATCGGGGCGGTGAAGCTGGGCGCGGCATGGGCCGTCGGGGTGGAAGTGGATGAGGAGTCGGTCCCCGTGGCGGAGCGGAACGCCGAGCACAACGGTGTCACCGACCAGGTGCAGTTCATTCACGGCGATGCCGCCGATGTCGCACCGCTCTTTGCGCCGGTGGATCTCGTCCTCTCCAACATCCTGCGCGTCGTCAATGTGGCGCTCCTTCCCGAGATCCTCGCGTCGCTCCGCCCCGGCGGCATTGCGATCTTCTCCGGCATGGAAGAGCCTGAGGAGCCATTGTTTCTCCCCGAACTCTCCGCCGCCGGATTCAGCGTCGTTGACGAAGCGCGCGACGCCGGCTGGTGGGCGGTCGCCGCCCGTCGCTGAGTGACGCTGGTCCTGGTTCCTCCTGGTGTCGCGGTGGTTGGCGACATGGTAGCCCTCGACGACGACGAACAGCATCACTTGAAGGTGCGGCGGGTTGCCGCCGGAGCCGACGTCGCATTCACCGACGGCGCCGGCACGCGTGGCACTGGCCACCTCGAGGCCCGGGGCCGCGGGTTCGACCTTGCCGTCTCCGCGTTGGAGCGGGTACCGGCGCCGCTGCCCATCGTGCTTGGGGTTGGCGCTGGCGATCGCGACCGGTTCGCATGGCTGGTGGAGAAGGGCACTGAGCTCGGCGTTACCGAGATCATTCCGCTGGAGACGGAGCGTACGCGCGGCGTTGCGACAGGGCTCAAGCCGGAGCAGTTGGACAAGCTCAGGCGGCGTGCTCGTGAAGTACTGAAGCAATGTGGTGGTGCCTGGGTGCCGCTGCTGCGCGAGGCGCAATCGCTCGACGCGTTCCTCCGGGGGGCAGGTGCCGGTGCCCGCTGGGTGCTCGATGCCGCCGGGACATCCGCGCCGGCGATCGACGCCACGTCCCCCGCCTGCGCGCTCATAGGACCAGAAGGTGGCCTGAGCGACGCCGAGCGGTCGGCGGTGCTGTCCCAGCGCTTCGTGCCCGTCTCCGCCGGGCCGTTGACACTGCGCTTTGAGACCGCGGCGATCGCCGCTGCCGTGCTGATCCAGACCGCACGCCACCGCTGAATCTTCCCGGAGCTTTCATGCCCGACTGCATTTTCTGTCGTATTGCCCAGGGCGACATTCCAGCCAGCATCGTCGAGCGCAACAGCGAGATGATCGCTTTCCGGGACATCCAGCCCCAGGCACCGACCCATGTGCTCGTGATTCCAGCAAAGCATCTCGAGTCGGTGCGCGACGCATCCGGCGCGGACGGTGAGGCGCTGCTCGGCCGCATGCTGGCGTTCACCGCGAAGGTGGCCAGCAACCTTGGGCTGGATGCCGGCGGCTACCGGATCGTCACCAACACCGGCGACCATGGCGGCCAGAGCGTACACCACCTGCACTTGCACCTGCTCGGCGGGCGCCAGCTGCACTGGCCGCCGGGCTGACCGGCGTTCGCTTGTCTCCCGTTCCGACCACGGCTAAACTCCGATATTCCTTCCATGCCTGATCTCCTCGCGCGGGTCCAGTCCGCGATGACCGCCTCGCGCAAGGCGCAGTCGAAGGACCGCACCCTGCTTCTCGGCACGATCCTGTCCAACCTCAAGAATCGCGAGATCGAGCTGAACCGGGCGCTGACCGACGAGGACGCGGTCGATGTGCTCCGGAAGGGCGTGAAGACCCGTCGCGAGTCGATCGAGCAATACGAGAAGGCGGGGCGTCTCGACCTCGTCGCGGTGGAGCAGGGGCAGATCACGGTCATCGAAGAGTTCCTTCCCGCCGAGGCTGACCCTGAAGAGATCAGGGTGGCGGTGCGCGCGGCCATTGCGGGTGGTGCTGCCGACATCGGCAAGGTCATGGCGGTGGTGATGCCGGCCTTCCGTGGAAAGGCCGATGGCAAGGTGATCAACCAGATTGTGCGCGAGGAGCTGCAGCGCGCGTGAGCCACTCGCAGGTGCAGTCGGCTACCGATGGGGTGCCCAGCCGGACATCGGCGGGCACCCCTTCGCGCTTACCCGGGGCCGCCATCGACGCGGCGCTGGCCGATCTCGAGTTTGACGAAGTCCTCGGTGCAGTGGCGGGCCACGCCGCGGGGCCACTCGGTGCGGCCCGGGTACGCGACCGGCGTCCCACGGCGGATCTCCACTGGATCAGGGAAGAGCTGGCGCTGGTCGGTGAGGTGGCGGCGGTGTTCCGTCGCGGCGACAAGCTGGTCGCTGAGCCGGTGCCCGACCTCGGCCGCGCCCTCGCGCGCCTTCGCATCGAGGGTTCAGTGCTCGAGCTCGCTGAACTGCGCGACCTGCGAGTCGTGCTCAGTGCATCCCGGCTGGTGGATGCGGAGCTCCGTCGGGTCGCGGACCAGGCACCGCGCGCCGCGGCACTGGCAGTGCCACTACCCGACAAGGCGATCGATCGCCGACTCGAGCTCTCGGTAGGCGACGACGGGGAACTGCTCGACACGGCGAGCCCCGCGCTCGCTGCCGCGCGCCGGGAGATCCAGGCGGCCCGGCAGCGGCTGGTGCGGAAGCTGGAGGGAATCCTTCGCGGGCTCGACGCGCAGGCCACCATCAAGGATGCCGGCGTCACCGTCCGCGGTGGCCGCTACGTGATCCCGGTGCGGCGCGACTCGCGCTCGCGCCCCGGTGGCATCGTTCACGATGAGTCGGCCAGCGCCGGGACGCTCTTCGTCGAACCCTCCGAGGCGGTGGAACTGGGGAACGCCTATCGGGAGGCGCAGGCGGAGGAAGAGCGTGAGGTGCTGCGCGTATTGCGCGAGCTCACCGCAATCCTCCGGCCGGCGCGAGAGGTGCTCACCGATGCGCTGGAGATGTGCATCCAGGTGGATGACCTCGTTGCGCGCGCCCGGTACGCCGTGGCGGTGCTGGGCGAGGTGCCAGAAATGGTGGCGGCGGGCGAGCCGCTGCAGCTGCTCGACGCGCGACATCCCGCTCCTCCTGGCGCGCGGCGTTGTGGTGATCCCATTCTCGCTCGAAATGCATGGCGGCGAGCGCACCCTGCTGATCAGCGGCCCGAACACCGGTGGCAAGACGGTAATGCTCAAGACCACCGCGCTCGTGGCACTGCTGGCACAGAGCGGCATCGTACCGCCTGCCGGTCGCGGTACCGCGGTTCCGCTCTTCACGCAGGTGTTCACCGACATCGGCGACCGTCAGTCGCTCGCAGAGAGTCTCTCGACTTTCAGTGGCCACCTGGCCTCGCTTCGCACCATGCTCGCCCGGGCCGACCGCGGCACGCTGGTGCTACTGGATGAGGTGGGGAGCGGTACCGATCCCGCCGAGGGAGCCGCGCTCGCCGCAGCCGTCCTGCTCGAGCTCACCCGTCGCGGGGCGCTCACGCTGGCGACGACGCACCTTGGCGCACTCAAGTCGCTCGCCGCGGAAGTGCCGGGCATCGTGAACGGGTCGCTCCAGTTCGACACCGAGACGCTGAGCCCGACCTATCGTTTCCGAAAGGGCGTTCCCGGCAGGTCGTATGGGTTGTCCATAGCCCGGAAGCTCGGGCTCGACGCCACGGTCCTGTCGGACGCAGAGAGTCGTGTGTCAGATGAGGTCCGCCGGCTGGACAGTCTGCTGGCCCGCGCCGAGGAACGCGAAGGAGAACTGGAGCGGCGCACCGCGGCCATGGCCGAGCTCGAGTCGGTGGTGGAAGCGTTGCAGGCGAAGCTGGGTGTGCAGGCGGAGAGTCAGGCCGTTCGGGAGAAGGACCTGTCAGCTCGAGAGAAGGATGCCGACAGACGGGCGCGCGCCGAGGCGAAGCGCTACCTGCTCGATGCCCGCAAGGAAGTAGAGTCGGCGATCGCGGCCGCCAGGGCATCAGCGGATGACGAATCGGCGCGCGCCGCGCGCCGCGCGCTGGAAGAGGCGGCTGCGTCACTCCAGCGCACCGAAGATGTGGTTCCTGCGTCGGCGGGAGGTGGATTGCCCTCAGCGCTGTCGGCGGGGCAGCGGGTGCGTCTTGCAACGGGACCTGTGGGTGATGTGCTGGAGATCCGGCCGGACGGCAAGCTGGTGGTTGCCGTGGGCTCCATGCGCATGGTGGCCGATCCCGACGGCGTACAGCTGCTTGGTCGGCGCGAAGAGCGTCGCGACCGCGCCGCGCAGGCCTCGGGCGATGCGCCGAGTCATGATGCGGCAGTAGAGGTGGACCTGAGGGGAATGACCGGAGACGAGGCGGAAGGCGCCACGCTCGCCGCGGTTGACTCCGCGGTGCTGGCGGAGTTGCCCTTCCTGCGCATCATTCATGGCATGGGAACCGGCGTGGTACGGGAGCGGGTGCGTCGCGTGCTGCAGCGCGACCGCCGCGTGGCAAAGTTCGACTTTGCCCCGCGGCAGCAGGGCGGCACCGGCGTCACCATCGCGGAGTTCTCGCCGTGAGCCTCATTCCCGACGAGATCATCGAGCAGGTGAAGGACGCCACGGATATTCTCGCCCTGGTGGGAGAATCGGTGGACCTGAAGCGGACCGGCAGTGACTGGCGCGGTTGCTGTCCGTTCCACGGAGGCACCCATCGCAACTTCGCCGTCATTCCGCGGAAGGGGCTCTTCTACTGCTACGTCTGTCATGAAGCAGGTGACGTCTTCTCCTACATGATCAAGCGCTTCGGGATGGACTACCCGACGGCGGTGCGCGAACTGGCGCGGAAGGCCGGGATCGTCGTGCCGGAGAAGCAGCAGCGGGTCGGACCGGACCCCAACGAGCCGCTCTACGGGGCGGTGGCGAGCGCGCAGGAGTGGTTCGCCCACAGGCTGCTCGAGTCGGGCGATGCGGGCGGGGCGCGCGCGTATCTCGAGAAGCGCGATATCGCCCTCGAGGTCGCGGCGCCGCACGGGCTCGGCTACGCACCCAGTGGCGGAGCATTCTTGGATGCGATGCGCGGCCTCGGCATCAAGGACCAGGTGCTGGTGGAGTCGGGCCTGGCCGTGCAGCGTGACGACGGGCGGGTGCACGCGCGCTTCCGTGACCGGCTGTTGTTCCCGATCCATGACATTCGTGGACGGGCGGTAGGACTTCGGTGGCAGGCTGCTTGGACCTGGTGAGCCGAAGTACCTCAACTCACCCGAGACGCCAATCTTCCACAAGGGCCGGCAGCTCTACAACCTGCACCATGCCAGGCAGGCCATCCGCCAGGAGCAGGTCGTCATTGTCGTCGAGGGATACTTCGATGTGCTGCGCTTGGTGCTGGCGGGCATCGACCACGTGGTGGCCCCGCTCGGGACGGCACTGACGCCGGAGCAGGCGGCGCTCCTTAAGCGGGTGGCGCCGGCGGCGATCCTCCTGTACGACAGCGATTCGGCCGGGCTGCGGGCCACCTTCCGGGCGGGCGACGAACTCCTGCGGCACGGCGCTCGTGTGCGCGTAGCCACGCTGCCGCCGGGTGAGGATCCCGACACCATCGTGCAGAAGGGCGGCGCGGTGGCCCTCGCTCCGATCCTGCGCGATGCGATCGACGTGCTGGAGCGGAAGATCCTCGAGCTTGACCGGCGCGGCTGGTTCCGGGACGTGGAGCATCGACGGGAAGCGCTCGACAAGCTGCTGCCCACGGTGCGGGCGGCCACCGATCCCATTACGCGTGAGTTGTACCTCGGCCTCGTTGCCGAGCGTTCCGGTGTGAGCCGGGAGGTACTCGAGCGCGAATTGCTCTCGGGGCCGTCCGTCGTGACCCATCCGTCGCCCGAAGCGGCGCCACCGCGCGAGCAGCAACCGCGACTCCGCAAGCGCGGCAACGTGGGGGAGCGCACGATGCTCCGTCTCCTGCTCGCGCACCCGGACCTCGTGATGCGCGCGCGTACCGAGGTACAGCTTGCCTGGCTGCGCGATCCGCTGGTCATCGAGGTGTTCGGTGCCTTGCTCGACGGCACGCCTGTGTCGGAGCTCTTCCAGCGAATCAGCCCCGACGCGGCGAGCCTGACGCAGGAACTGCTCAACGCCGAGGATACCGCCGGCCTCGACGCTGATGCGACCTATGCGGAGGCACTCCTTGACCTCGAGGCGCGGCCGCTGCTGATGGCGTATCACGCGCTGCGCGGGTCGCGTGCCGACGACGAGGCAGGCGCCGAGGCATTGGAGTCGGAACGACTGGTACTGAAGAAGGAGCTGGCCGCAAAGTACCCGAAACAATGGAAGCAGTACATCATGCGTACCAGGACGACGGGCAGGATTGGCCCGCGGCCCCCAAGGAGATCGAATGCACCCTGACCTGGAAAAGCTCCTGGACCTTCAGTCCAAGGATCTCGCCCTCAAGGCGGTGGATACCGCCCTCGCCGACGTTCTCGCGGCGGAAACGGCGCTCGATGATCGCCTCAAGCGTGCCGGCCTCGAGGTGGAGACGAGCACACGGCTGGCCGCCGAGGCAGCGGCCAGGCGAGACGAGCTGATGCGGCGAGTGGAGGAGTCCAAGCTCCAGCAACAGCGCCGGCAGCAGCGGCTTGACCAGGTGAAGAACATGAAGGAGGCCAATGCGGTGACGGCCGAGATCGACCTGGGGCGCCAGGTGCTGGCGCGCGAGGAAGGGGACTGGCTGCAAGTGGCGGAGGAGCTCGGCCGGCTTGACACAAGGCAGGCCGCGGCGGAGCAGGTACTCGCGGAAGCCCGAGCAGCACAGGAGGCCGAGCGGACCGCGCTGGGCGCGCGGCGGGCCGAGCTGCAGGCGGAACGGAGCGTGGCCTTCGCCGCCCGGAGCGAGAGCGCCACCCGGCTGGACCGGCCCCTTCGCACGCGCTACGATCGCCTGCACAACTCGAAGTCGTCGAACGCACTCGTGCCGCTCACCGGCTTTTCCTGCAGTGTCTGCTTCACCGCTGTGCCCATCAGCCGTCGTGCGCACATCCGCGACCGTCTCCTGCTCGACGGCTGTGAGGTGTGTGGCGCGATCCTCTACCTGCCAGCGCCGGTCGAAGGAACAGCGTGACCGCCGTCGGGGCCGGTTCTGCACTGGCGACACCGCAGCTCGCGCCGCGATGGGTGGTGACGCCGCCACCGGCACCGGAACTCGTCTCCGCGCTGGCGGGCGCGACCAACCTGCCGCGGCCGCTTGCCGCACTCCTGGTGCAGCGCGGCTTCACCACGGTGGACGCGGCGCGGAATTTCCTCCGGCCGTCGCTCGACCAGCTCACCGATCCGTTCCGGCTCAAGGACATGGATCGCGCGGTGGACGCCATCGTCGCGGCAGTGAAAGCCGGGACGGTGATCGCAGTCAACGGCGACTATGACGTGGACGGCCAGTGCTCCACCGCCATCCTGGTACGCACGCTCCGGGTTGCCGGTGCCACCGTGGTGCCCTTCATCCCGCACCGGCTGCGCGACGGCTACGACTTCGGTCCGTCCGGGCTTGCCGCGGCGCAGGCGGCCGGCGCGGGGCTGATCATCACCTGCGATAGCGGCATCAATGCGCGCGAGACGGTGCAGCTCGCCGAGGCAAGCGGCATCAAGGTCGTCGTCACCGACCACCACCTTCCCGGCCCGGAGCTTCCTCCCGCCACCGCCGTGGTAAATCCCCAGCGGACGGACGATGAATCGGGGCTTGGGGTCCTGTGCGGTGCGGGCATCGCGTGGATGATGGTCCGCGCGCTGGCGCCGCGACTCGGCCTCCCGGAGCACTTCCCGCTCCACCTGCTCGACCTGGTGGCACTCGCCACCGTGGCCGACGTGGTGCCGCTCGTGGGCGAGAACCGCATCATCGTCCGGCATGGCCTCCGTCTCATGGCCGACACCCGGTGGGCAGGTCTCCGCGCGCTGCTCAATACCACCAAGCTCCTGGGCAAGGAACTCCGCGCAGGACAGATGGGCTTCATCGTCGGCCCAAGGCTCAACGCCGCCGGCCGTGTCGGAGAGCCGATGGAAGGGTTGCGCCTGCTCCTCACTGACGACCCGCAGGAAGCTGCCGCCATCGCGGCACGCCTGGAGGTGCTCAACACCGAGCGCCAGGCCCTCGACCAGCTGATGCTCGAGGAGGCACTCACACAGGTTGAGGAGCAGGGTGGCACGCACGCATCCGGCCTGGTGCTCTCCGGCGACGCATGGCATCCCGGAGTCGTCGGCATCGTGGCGTCGCGCGTGGTCGAGCGGTTCGGGCGACCCACATTCCTCGTCGCGTTCGATGGAGAAACGGGACGCGCGAGCGGGCGCAGCATCTCCCGGTTCGACCTGCACGCCGCACTACAGCAGTGTGGCGACCTGCTGGAGCGGTTCGGTGGGCACCACATGGCGGCGGGCCTCACCATCCGGCGCGATCAGCTGGAGGCGTTCCGCGAGCGCTTCAACGGGCTCGTCGCGGGCCAGTTGTCGCCCGAGGAACTCGGCCCTGAGCAGCGCGTCGACATCGAGCTTCCACTGGCGGAGGCCACCGACGACCTCGAGCGCCTCGGCCGCCACCTCGAGCCCACGGGGGCAGGCAATCCGGGCCCGGTTTTCGGGGTGCGCGGCGTGCGCTTCGCGCAGAAGCGGCGCGTCGGGAATGGCCACTTGAAGGGGGTCCTCGAGGACGGGACCGCGCGACTGCCTTGCATCGGGTTCAGCTGGGCCGATCGGGTGCCGTGGCTCGGGCGAGGCGCCGGTGGATGTGGCATTCCGGCTGGAAAGTGACGACTGGAGTGGCACGCCATTGCTACAGGCCAAGCTGGTCGCCGTCACTCCATCGGGGCCACGCCGCTGAGGATCATCGCCGGCCGCTTCGGCGGCCGACGGCTCACCGCACCAGCGGACCCGCGGGTGCGCCCCACCGCCGACCGGGTGCGTGAGGCGTGGATGAGCATTCTCTCCGATGCGCTGCCTGGGGCGAGGGTGCTCGACCTCTTTGCCGGCAGCGGCGCCCTGGGGCTGGAAGCGCTCTCCCGCGGCGCTGCCTCGATTGATTTCGTTGACATCGGTCCCCGCTCGATCGCCGCGCTCAAGAGCAACATCGAGTCGCTCGGGGTGGGTGACGTGGCGAGCGTTCACCGTGCCGACGCACTGCGGTTCGCCGCCCGGCTCGCGCCGCTCTCATACGATGTCGCCTTTGCCGATCCCCCGTACACCATCGAGACCGCGGCCACGGAACTGGTGGTGACGTTTCGCGCCACGCCGTTTGCCCGCATCCTCGCGGTGGAGCATGCGGCGAGCACCGACCTTGCAGGGGACCAGTCCCGGCGGTACGGCGACACGACCATTACCTTCTGCTACGCCCCATGACACGTCTCGCGATCTACCCCGGCTCGTTCGACCCGCCTACCCGCGGCCACGAGGACCTGGCGCGCCGCAGCCTCGCGCTGTGCGACCGCCTGATCGTGGCGGTCGCGACCAACTCCCAGAAGCAGCCGCTCTTCAGCGTCGAGGACCGGCTGGAAATGCTCCGGGCCGCCGTCGGTGGTGACCCCCGGGTCACTTTCGAGCGCTTCGATGGCCTCCTGGCCGAGTTCGCGCGGAAAGTTGGCGCCCGGCTGGTGGTACGGGGCCTGCGAGCCGTGAGTGACTTCGAGTACGAGTTCCAGATGGCGCTGATGAACCGCCAGTTGTATCCGGAACTGGAGACGGTTTTCCTGGTGCCGTCGGTCGACATCACGTACCTCAGCTCGAGCCTGGTGCGTGAGGTTGCCCGTCACGGCGGCGACGTTGCGGGGCTGGTGCATCCCACGGTGGCTGACGCGCTGCGGCGCCGGTTTGCCAGCCGCACGGCACCCCCGGGGGCCTGACCCTCCCGCCGTCCCGGTTCCACGTTCATATTGACCCTTCCGCCACCTTCGTGGCGGGATTCCCCGGAGATGCCATGGGCCTGTCGGACGCGAAGAGTGCCAGCGGCGTGATCATCGTGCGGGTGGACGGACAGCTCGTCGTGGGCAACCGCAACGAGCTGAAGGAGCACCTGCAGCGGCTGCTCGAAAAGGGCGAACGTCGCTTCCTCATCGATTTCGCCCAGACCGGCTACATCGACTCGTCAGGCCTGGGCGCGCTGGTGGCGCTGGCCCGGAAGGTCCGCGAAGAGGGCGGCGATCTCCGCCTCTCCGGGCTCAACGAAGACCTGCGCTCCCTCTTCGAGCTCACCAAGCTCGATACGCTCTTCGCGATCAGCGATACGCCCGACCAGGCGCTCGCCACCTTCTGACCATGACCGCACCCCACACACACCCACTCCGGCTCTGTGTCCGCCGCACGCCGGTACCAGGCGAGTTGCGCGCAGTCGAGCGGGTGGCGCTGCGGGTACCGAGTAACGTCGACTGCATCGAGGAGGCGGTGGCCCTGCTGACGCGTCACTGCCTCGCGGGAGCCGAAGCATCTCCCCGGGTCCAGTTCCGCCTGCAGGTGGCACTGTCCGATGCGCTGGCGAATGCCATCGTGCGGGGCAATCGCGAGGACGCCGGCAAGCAGGTGTTTGTCGAGGTGGACCTGCACCCCGACGCAGTCAACATTCACGTCACCGATGAGGGTGACGGCTTCGATCACGCGAGCGTGACCGAAGTGCTCGACCCGGCATCGCCCGACCTTCCGAGCGGCCGGGGGCTGTTCCTCATCCGGCACCTGGTGGACGACGTCCACTTCAACACCCAAGGCAACTCCATCTGCATGACGCTGCGCCGCCAGTAAGGCGGCTCGACGAAGTCCTCGAGGGGCTTTCGCGCCTCTCCGGATTGCGGGTGCGTCTCTGGCGGAATGATGGGCAGTGCCTGCGATTCCTCGCGGGCCCTGTGGCATCATGGACGCTGGACGTGCCGGCATCCGCGGGGGCGTGCGCCACTCCCGAGGGGCCGGTGTGGCTCGCCCCTGCACGCTGGGTGTCGGACGAGTGGGTTGAACTGGGCGGCGCGGAGCCCGCGGTGCTCGTGGCCAAGGCGGGGGCGCTGCTGCCCGCGCTTTCAGCCCTGCTCGAAAGCGACTGGCACCGCGCCCGGGTGGGCGAGGAACTGGCCAGCCGCTACGAAGAGATCGACCTCCTCTACACCATTACGGAAATACTCGGCAGCACCGTCCGCCTCGACGAGGCGGCGCAGGTCATCGTGCGTGAGGTGGCGGCGGTGGTCGGCGCGCGTCGCGCGTCGATCATGGTGCACGATGCCACCCGCGACCGGCTCCGCACCGTCGCCGCCCGCGGCTTCACCGCCGATGACGAGTTCTTCGTGCAGGTGGACGATCCGCACTCGGTCGCGGCCCGCGTGTTCCGCGAGCGCCGCGTCGTGGTCCACGATCCGGTGCTGTCGCCGCCGCCGGCGATTGCCAGCGAACGTCCCTACCGCGGGCAGGCCTACCTCAGCGTCCCCATCTGCTATGCGTCGCAGGGCGGACCACTCCGCTGCATTGGCGTCATCAACCTCACCGACCGCACCGGTGGTGATCGGTTCACCCCAGGCGACCGCAAGCTGCTGACGGCGATCGCCAGCCAGGTTGGCGCCGCCATCGAGAACGTCCGGCTGGCTGAGCGCGACCGGCAGCAGCAGGGTGTTCGTCGCGAACTCGAACTGGCACACGACCTCCAGCTGCGACTGCTGCCCTCACCGTCGGTGCTCTACGGCGAGGCCCAGGTGGCGGCGCGCTGCACACCGGTCGATTCCGTGGGTGGTGACTTCTACACCTTCAGCAGGCTGGGGCAGGGGCGCGTGGCCGTCATGCTCGGTGACGTGTCATCGCACGGGTTCGGTGCCGCGCTGGTGATGGCGCTGGTGCTGTCGGCTGCGGGCATCCATGTGGAGACCATCGGGAGCCCCGAGGCAACCCTCGACGCACTCCTCAACAGTGTCGGCGATGAACTCCGGTCGGCGGAGATGTATTTCACGGTGTTCTACGGCGTGCTGGACCGCCGGGCCGGCACGCTGCGCTACGCCAGTGCCGGCCACCCCCATGCCTTCCGCATTCCAAAGCAGGGCGAACCGGAACGGTTGCTCGCCACCAGCCCGCCGGTCGGCCTGGCCGTGCAGGGGGTGAGCGAGGCGCGGCAGGTTCCGTGGGACACCTCGGGCGACCTGCTCTGTCTCTGGACCGATGGATTGGTGGATGCGACCAACGCCGAGGGTGAACGATACGGTGATGCCCGGCTGCTGGACGCGCTGGCGAGCCGCCGGAGCCTGAGCGTGGATGAGATCCTGGCGGGCACGCTCGCGGAAGCCGATGCGTGGACAACGCAGGCGGCGGACGACCGTACGCTGCTCGTCATGCGTCTCTGAGCAGTGGGGGTCCCTCGCAAGCGCCTCGGCCAGCACTTCCTCTCTGACCCGCGCATCCTGGCTCGGATCGCCGATGCGGTCGGCGCCACTCGCGACGACACGGTGCTCGAGATCGGGCCAGGACCCGGCGGGCTCACCGCGGCACTGCTGGAGCGCGCCGGGCGTGTCGTTGCCATCGAGAAGGACCGCGACCTTGCGGCGAGGCTGCGGCAGCAATTGCCGGCGCTCGACCTGTTGGTCGGCGACGCGCTCGACGAAGACTGGCATGCGCTCGGCGGTCCCAATGCGCTCATCGCCGGCAACATCCCCTACAACATCACCTCGCCACTTCTCGACAAGGCGCTCACGCCCCCGCGGCCCCGCCGTGTCGTGTTCCTCGTCCAGAAGGAGGTCGCCGACCGGGTCAGCGCCCCACCGGGCAGCGAAGCGTATGGCGCGTTGTCAGTAGGTGTCCAGGCAGTGGCAACGGGGGAGAGGCTCTTCATCGTTCCCGCCGGCGCGTTCATGCCTCGCCCGAAGGTGGATTCCGCGGTGCTTCGCCTGATGCCCTTGGCGACGCCGCTGGTGCCGGACGCCCTCATCCCCACATTTCGGCGAGTGGTTGTCGGGCTCTTCGGGTTTCGGCGAAAGCAGCTTGCGCGGGGCCTGCGGGAGCTGACCGGCTACTCACCCGACCGGGCGCAGGCAGTGTTGGCCCAGGCGGAGGTAGGGCCGTCCCTTCGACCCGAGGTGCTCGACCCGGCTTCGTTTTACCGCCTCACCAAGGTGCTCGTTGACGGCGGATGGTCTCCCGGGGCAGATTTGTGAATCATTTCACATAAGCGGCCCATGCGCAAAGTTGCCGACAGCACCGTGCGTCGCCTGTCGCTCTATCTCCGCTTCCTGGACGAATTTGAGGGGCAGGGTGTGGAGACGGTCAGCTCCGAGGCGCTGGCCCAGCGAGGCGGCACGACGTCGGCGCAGGTGCGGAAGGATCTCTCCTTCTTCGGCTCATTCGGCAAGCGCGGCCTGGGCTACTTCGTCCCGGAACTCGCCCAGCGCCTTCGCCAGATCCTCGGTCTCGGACGTCGTTATCGCGTCGCCATGATCGGCGCGGGGAAGATCGGCAGCGCACTCGTCCAGTACCGCGGCTTCCAGCAGCGCGGCTTCGATATCGTCTCCATTTTCGACGTGGATCCCGCCAAGATCGGGACCCAGTGGAACGGTCTCACGGTCCGATCGATCGACGATCTCGACCGGGACCTCAGGGCCCAGCCGGTCGATATGGCGGTGCTTGTGACCCCAGCGGAAGCGGCCCAGTCGGTGACCGAACGGCTCGTGGCACTGGGAGTCAGGGCCATCCTCAACTTTGCCCCCGCCCAGCTCAATGTGCCGGATGACGTGGTGGTGAAGACGGTGAACCTGGCGCTCGAGCTCGAGACCCTCAGTTACGCACTGACGAATCGGTGAGGAGTGAGGGGTGAGGGGGAACTCCTCACTCCTTACCCCTCACCCCTCACCGTTAAGTTCACTCATGTCGGTCTCCATCACCTCCGAAATTGGCGCCCTCGAAGCGGTGCTGGTGCACACGCCCGGGCCCGAGCTCGAGGCGGTGACACCGCAAAACCGCGCCGCCTTCCTGTACGACGACATCATCGCCCTCGACATAGCCCAGCGGGAGCACCGCCAGTTCGTAAGCGTGCTCCGGCGTTTTGCGCAGGTCTACCAGATCCGCGACCTCCTGATCGAGATGCTGCGCAATGACGAGGCGCGCGAGTTCCTCATCACCCGCGCGCTCGACGTGGTGCCGTCCGACGCCCTGGCGCGCGAGCTCGCCGAGCTGCCGGCGGTGGAGATGGTGCGGCGCATCATCGAGGGCACCGAGGGCGAGGCCGGTCCGCTGGCCCGGGCGCTCAACGACAACGCCTTCGCCCTGCCGCCGCTCCCCAACCTCTTTTTTCCCCGCGACATCGGGATGGTCATCGGTCGCCACGGTGTCGTGGGTGCCATGCGCTACGATGTGCGGTGGACCGAGGAACTGCTGATCCGGGCACTGTTCCAGTTTCACCCGGCGCTGGCCAACGACGGGCTGCTGTTCGATGGCGCGGACGAACGCCGCGCCCGCTATACCCTCGAGGGCGGGGACGTTCATGTCCTCCGCCAGGACCTGCTGGTGGTGGGGTTCAGCGAGCGCACCTCCGCCGCGGCGCTCGACCTGCTGTGCGAGTCGCTCTTTGCCCGCGGCACCGTCACCGACATCCTGGTCGTGGTCATGCCGCGCACGCCGACGGCGATCCACCTGGACATGCTCTTTTCCCAGCTCGACCGTGAGCTCTGCGCCATTTATCCCCCCTACTTCGTTGGGCCGGAGCGCCTGGCGGTGCTGCACCGGCGCAAGGGCGTCGATGGCGTGCGCGAAATGCCGGACTTCTTCACGGCACTGCGCGAGGTCGGCCTGCCGCTGGAGCCGGTATTCTGCGGCGGTCGCCAGCGGACCAGCCAGGACCGGGAGCAGTGGAGTTCGGCGTGCAACTTCTTCGCGGTGCGCCCCGGCACCGTCATCGGCTACATAAGGAACGAGGCGACGCTCGACGAACTCGCGCGCGCCGGTTTTCGTGCCGTCCCTTCGGTCAACTTCCTGGCGTTCGATGACTGGGATGACGCCAAGCATCGCACGGTGATCACCATCGATGGAACCGAACTGGCGCGTGGCGGTGGCGGTCCGCGCTGCATGACGCTGCCGGTGCGGAGGGCGTCCGCGTGACCGGTCTCGCCATGGTGTCGGAACTGACACTGGTCGATCGCGCCCTCGCCCGGTTGCGCGGGGGACCGGCCGCTGCGGCCGAGCTCTGCGCTGAAGTGCTCGGCCTCATGGGTGCCCCGCGCGCCGTGGCGGAGCGGGTGGCGATCGCGGTGCTCGGCGCGGATCCGCGGGTGCGCCAGCTGCCCGACGGCCGGTGGGCCATGCTCGCGGAGGCGCAGGGCTCGCCACACATCGAGGAATGCGCCTTCGCGGTCATCGACCTCGAGACGACCGGCATGCGGGCGCGGGGCGACGACCGCATCACCGAGGTGGCGGTGGTGCTGCTGCACGGTGAGCGGCGAGAGGTGGTGTTCCAGAGCCTGGTGAACCCGGGACGCCACATTCCGTCGATGATCAGCATGGTCACCGGCATCACCAACGAGATGGTGGCGCACGCGCCTCCCTTCGAGGCGATTGCCGACGAGCTGCTCGGTGTCCTCGCCGGGCGCATCTTCGTGGCGCACAACGCGCGTTTTGACTGGGGCTTCCTCGATGCATCGTTCCGGCGGACCCGAGGCCTGGCGCTCACCGGGCCGCGGCTCTGCACGGTGCGACTCGCGCGACGGCTGCTGCGCGATGTCGGATCCTGCGGACTCGACAACCTGACGCTGCACTTCGGCTTCGAGAACGCTGCTCGCCATCGTGCGGCAGGCGACGCCGAGGTGACGGCACAGCTGCTCGAACGGCTGCTGTCGTATGCGCGGGGGGAAGGCGCACGGACCCTCACCGACCTGGAACAGATCCAGTTGCGCCGGCGCCGCAGGAAGACAGGGAACGGGGAACTGGGAACAGGAAATGGTGCGCCATGGCGCTGACGCGCTCATTCACGGTTGGGAACCTCAGGTGCCATACCCTGGAAGCCGGTCTGCAGCGTCTCGATGGCGGTGCGATGTTCGGCGTTGTCCCCAAGCCCCTTTGGGAAAAACAGATTGCCCCGGACGACCGGAACCGCATTCCCCTCGCAATGCGGTGCCTGCTGATGGAGCACCCCGACGGCCTGGTCCTCGTCGACACCGGGGCTGGCAACAAGGACGACGCCAAGTTCCGGAACATCTACGGGATCGAGAACATCGGGACGCGAGGTGCTACCCAGTTGCGAGGATGCACTCGCGGAGGCGGGTTTCGCGCCGGGCGACGTGAAGCTGGTCATCAACACCCACCTTCACTTCGATCATGCCGGTGGGAACACGCTCGTGGGTGAGCCTGGCGGGGAGCATGCCGACCAGGCGGACGGGTTCGCCCCGGACGCCTCGCCCACGGCGACGGTGCCCCGGCTGGCCTTTCCCAATGCGACCTACTGTGTGCAGCGTGGTGAACTCGAGTTCGCCCGCCACACCAACGAGCGAACCAGGGCGAGCTACCTGCCACCCAATTTCGAGCCCATCGCAAAGGCTGGCCGGTGGCGGCTGCTGGACGGCGACAGTGCCGTACTGCCCGGCATCTCGGTCCGGGTGACGCCGGGGCATGTGCCGTGGCACCAGGTGATTCTCGTGTCCGATCGTGGGGAAACGGCGGCGTTCGTGGGCGACCTCTTCGCCACGGCCGCGCACCTCCCCCTCGCGTACATCATGGGCTACGACCTGGAGCCGCTGCGCACGCTGGAGAGCAAGCGTTCGTTCCTAAAGGATGCAGTGACAGGGGGTTGGCGCGTTGTCTTCGAGCATGACGCGAACGTCGCCTGGGGATGGCTCACTCCCGAGGGGAAGGGCCTCGTGCTGAGGGATGCGCAGCCGTCCGGTTGACCTAACCACCGGTCACCATTACGTTTTGGCCAACTCAAAGAGGGGCCGATAGGTCCCCACCCCAAGCGGGCGCGCCACCGTGGTTTGGCGCCCAGGCGAAGCGGGTCTTGATTCTGTCGAGGAACGCCACCCGGAGCGGCGTTTACTCGACTGATTGAGACACCCGATCGTCGATCGGGTGTTTCTGTTTTCCAGAATGGGAGGTACTGCCACTGTCCACCAGTGATCGCGAGCGGCGGGTCCGCGTAAACCGGATGATCCGCATCAGCCCCGTGCGAGTCATCGACAATGACGGCGGCCAGTTGGGTGTGCTGGCCATCGAAGAGGCACTGGCCATCGCAGCGGAACGCGGTCTCGATCTCGTGGAAGTGGCGCCGACGGCGCGCCCCCCCGTGGTCAAGATCATGGACTACGGCAAGTTCAAGTTCGAGGAAGCCAAGGCGGCGCGGGCGGCGAAGAAGAAGCAGCACGTCATCCAGCTCAAGGAAGTGAAGTACCGCCCGGGCATCGAGGAACACGATTTCGAGTTCAAGACCCGCCACGCGCGCGAGTTCCTGGCGGAGGGCAACAAGGTGAAGTGCACGCTCATGTACCGGGGACGGCAGATCGCCCACCTGGAACTGGGCAAGGCGGTCCTCGATCGCGTGGCGGCTGCGGTGGCCGACATCGGCAAGGTAGAGTCGGACGCGAAGCTCGAGGGACGCAACATGACGATGGTGCTTGCGCCGAAGTAGACGTGAGGGCGTGAGGACGTGAGGACGTGAAGTAAACCTGGTAAACGGAAAGAACGACGATGCCCAAGATGAAGAATCGGCGCGCCGCGACCAAGCGCTTCACCCGTACCGGTACGGGGAAGCTCAAGCGTTGGCATGCCAATCACAGCCACATCCTGACCAAGAAGACCCGCAAGCGGAAGAACAAGCTCAAGAAGGGCGACATCGTGAGCTCCGCGGACTTCCGGCGCGTGAACCGCCTGCTGCAGGCCTGAGGAGACTACCATGCCACGCGTCAAGAACGGGGTCGCGCATCACGCGCGCAAGAAGAAGATCATGGAAGCCGCGAAGGGTGCCCGCGGCTCGCGCAGCAAGCTGTACAAGTCGGCGAAGGAGACGGTCGAGCGCGGCATGCGCTACGCCTACCGCGACCGCCGCAAGAAGAAGGGTGAGTTCCGCATGCTCTGGATCGCGCGCATCAATGCCGCCGCGCGCCTCAACGGGCTGAGCTACAGCCGGTTCATGGCGGGGCTCAAGGATGCGGGCGTGGAGATCAACCGGAAGGTGCTCGCCGACCTCGCCGTCCACGATGCGGAAGCCTTTGCGAAGATTGCCGAGCTCGCGTCGAAGGCCGTGAAGGCGTAAGCCACACGGTCCTCCAGGTTTTTCGGGCCGTTCGCCGGATCGGCGGGCGGCCCTTTACTCATCCGGCCCGACCTGCATCCATGGCTGACACCACCGGTTATCCGGAACTCGACTCCCTGCTGCCACGCGTGGCGGCCCTCGCGAGTCTCGACCAGGCGTCCCTCGAGCGAGAGGAAATCGCGCTCGTGGGCCGGAAGGCTGGCGAGATCACGGCGGCGCTCAAGACGCTGGCGACGCGCGCGCCGGAGGATCGTCGCGCGTTCGGTGCCGCCGTCAACGCGCTCAAGCTGCGCGCCGAGGCGGCAATCGCGGAGCGGCGGGCGGAACTCGACCGGGCCAGGGCCGAGGCCGAGCGCCGCGCCATCGACCTCACCATGCCCGCGCGACGTCGGTGGGTCGGGGCGGTGCACCCTGTCTCGGCGGTCATCGACGAGATCTCGGAGATCTTCCGCGGGCTGGGCTTCGCCATCGCCCTGGGCCCGGAGGTCGAGACCGACTGGTACAACTTCCTCGCGCTCAATTTTCCCGCCGATCATCCGGCGATGGACCTGCACGACACGCTCTACCTCGACGTGCCCCCCACGGTCGACGAACAGGGCGCCGGTCGCCTCCTGCTCCGCACGCACACGTCGCCGGTGCAGATCCGCGTCATGCACGCCTCCGAGCCGCCGATCCGCGTGATCATGCCGGGCATGGTCTATCGCAGCGACGCATTCGATCCGTCCCACGCGCCGGCGTTCGAGCAGATCGAGGGACTGGCCATCGATGAGGGCGTGTCGTTCGTCGACCTCAAGGCGACGCTCACGCACTTCGCGCGGCGCTTCTTCTCGCCGTCGACCGCGGTGCGCTTCCGGCCGTCGTTCTTCCCGTTCACCGAACCGTCGGCCGAGATGGACGTGGAGTGCCAGCTCTGTCACGGCTCGGGCTGCGGCGCCTGCAAGGGCACGGGCTGGATGGAGATCCTCGGCTGCGGCATGGTGCACCCGCGCGTGCTGGAGCAGGGCGGCATCGATCCGGAGCGATTCACCGGCTTCGCCTTCGGCATGGGCCCGGCACGCATCACCATGCTCCGTCATGGCGTGCCCGACATCCGCCTGCTGTACGAGGGTGACATGCGCTTCCTGTCGCAGTTCACCCCGGGGACCGCGCCCGCATGAACGTCTCCCGCCGCTGGCTCGAGCGTTTCCTGCGCCAGAAGCTCGACGCCCAGGACATCAGCGTCCGTCTTGCGGCACAGGGCGCCGCCGTGGACGTGATCGAGCCGCTCAACGCGGGGCTCGGTGACATCCGCGTGGCACTGGTGGAAGAGGTGCGCCAGCATCCGAATGCCGATCGCCTTCGCGTCTGTACCGTGAACGACGGTGGCACCGAGCGGCGGCAGGTCGTGTGCGGCGCGCCCAATGTCACTGCAGGTCGGAAGTATCCCTTTGCGCCGGTGGGTGCGACGGTGCCGGTGGGGAAGGGCGGTGCCCCGATGCGCATCGAGAAGGCGAAGCTCCGCGGCGAACTGTCCGAGGGCATGCTCTGCTCGGCGCGTGAACTTGGGGTAGGTGTCGATGCTGACGGGCTCTGGGAACTCGACACTGACGCCGCGCCGGGCACGCTCCTGCTCGAGGCGCTGCCGCTGGACGACGACCGGATCGTGGTGGATGTCACGCCGAACCGTCCCGATCTCCTCGGTCACAAGGGCATCGCGCGCGAACTTGCCGCGTCGCTCAATGTGCCGTATCGCCTGCCGCAACTTGGCGCATGCCGCACTGGCCCCCGATGTCCCGCCGGTCCAGCGCGCCACCGGCGTGCGCGAGATCGTCACCGGGCCCGCTGCGCGTCGCGATCGATGATCCTGAAGGATGCGCGCGCTTTCACGCCGCGGTGGTGCGCGGCGTGAAGGTCGGCCCTTCACCCGCCTGGCTGCGGCAGCCGCTCGAGGCGGTGGGTGTGCGCTCGATCAACAACATCGTCGACGCAACCAACTACGTGATGCTCGAACTCGGCCAGCCGATGCATGCGTACGACCTTGCCACGCTCAAGGGCCCGGCGCTGGTTGCACGCCGCGCTGTCCAGGGCGAGAAGACTCGTGACGCTCGATGGCGTGGAGCGCACGCTCGATGCGGACACCACGGTGATCGCCGACGCCGTCAAGCTGGTGGGCATCGGCGGGATCATGGGCGGTGCCGAAACCGAGGTGCGCGACACGACAACCGACCTCGCCCTCGAGGCTGCCTGGTTCGAGCCCGCCCGCGTCCGCCGAGCCCGTCGTGCGCTCGGCTTGAGCACCGAGGCGAGCTACCGCTTCGAGCGGGGTGTTGATCGCTGGAACGCCACCGAGGCCATGCGGCGCTGCATCGAGATCATCCTGCTGACCGCCGGCGGCACCGTCGAAGGCACGCCGGTGGACCTGCACCCACTGGTGGCGAACCCGCCCCGGATCTTCCTCCGTCTCGCGCGGGTCAGGCAGGTGCTCGGTCTCGACTTGGGGCAGCATGAAGTCGAGCGGTGCCTCGTGGCGATCGGCGCCACCGTTGTGGCGAAGCCCGACGACGCGCGGATTGCTGTCGACGTGCCTGGATGGCGACCCGACCTCACGACGGAAATCGACCTCGTCGAGGAGGTGGCACGGATGCACGGGTACGACCGGGTGCCGACGGAACTGCGGCCGTTCCGTGTCGGCGCGCTGCCCGATGCCCCGGCCGTGGCCGTGAAGCATCGTATCCGCCAGGGCCTCGTGGCCGAGGGGCTGTCCGAGGTTGTGAGCCTGCCCTTCACCGGCGCCGACGGGGAAACCAGCGTGCCCCTGCTCAATCCCCTCGCCGACACCGGGGCGTCCCTGCGCCGCCGGCTGCTGCCCACCCTGGTGCGCCATGCGGAGCGCAACTGGAACAACCATGTCCGCGACGTTCGCCTCTTCGAGGTCGGAACGGTCTTTGAGCGGGGAGCGCCGGGCCGCCGACCCGTGGAGCAGCTGCGCCTGGGACTCGTGGTGACGGGCGCCCGGGAACCGGGGCATTGGACCGCGGACGCCGTGCCCGACGTGGACGTCTGGGACCTGAAGGAGCTCGCTTCCGTGGCGGGTGCTCTGGCGCATCCCGGTGCGACGTGGCACGTTGAAGGTGATCACTTCATGGCACGTGTGAAGGATGGAAGGACGGTGGGATGGGCGGGCCGCCTCGAGGCGGACAGCCCACCGTGGGGCGGTGCCCTGTTCGGTGTCGAAATCGACGTGGCCGACGGTGCGCGCCTGCCCGTGAGGGTGGTGCCGCTTCCCACCAACCCGGCCGTCGAGCGTGACCTTTCGCTGGTCCTGGCCGATGGCGTGGCATCGTCCGTCGTGGCGGATGCAATCCGGCAGGCCGCGGGAAGCCTGCTGGAATCCGTGCGGGTCACCGCAGAGTTCCGGGGCGCGGCCGTAGGTGAGGGGCGCCGGAGCGTCACGTTCCGCCTGACATTCCGCGCGGCCGATCGCACCCTGCGCGACGCCGACGTAGACACCATCGAGACCGGGGTCCTTGGAGCGCTCGAGCGCGAGTTGGGGCTGTCGCGCCGTGGCGCGTGAGGAGCTGAAGGTGAGCGATACGTACGAGCGGCCCGAGCGCCGCGCGCTGGCCGAAGTAGAGACGCTGGTGCGGCACGCCACAGAAGAACTGACGGTGTGGCGGCGCCGGTGTCTCCGCGCCGAGGGAGAGCTGCAGGAACTGCGGTCCAGGGTGCCCGGCGGCAAGGCACCAGATCCGGTTCAGGCGCGCGCCCGGCTGGCTGAGCTCGAGCAGGAGAACGTGGTCCTCCAGCAGCGGCTGGCCGCCGTCAGGGAGAAAGTCACGTCCCTTGCCAGCCGGCTGGCATTCCTCGAACGAGGCATGACGGAGCCGGCATGAGCAAGAACGTGGTGCCGGTGACGATCGGTGGCGAGGTGTACACGGTGCGGTCCGAGCTACCGCCCGAGTACACCCGTGAGGTGGCGGCGTATCTCGACGCTGCACTGTCCCGGGTGCGCGCGACGCTTCCGGCCGTGGAACCGCACAAGGCCGCGATCCTCGCGGCGCTCGCGATCACCGATGAATTGTTCCAGTCCCGCCGTGGCGACCGGGAGTTCGCCGCGCGGCTCACTGCGCTGGCCGACGAGATAGCCCCGCTGCTGCCGCCCGCCAAGCGCGGCAGCCGGGCGACCTCGGGGTGACCAGCTCCGACTGACTGACCGGAGGCGCCCCGGCGACCTCCTGGAGATAAAATAGTTCATGAGCCAGGCGCTGCTCCTGCCCCTCCTCGAGGGGATCACGGCCGGCCTGATTGTCGCGGCCGGTTTCTTTTTTGTCTACAGCCGATCCCAGAAGAAAGCGGCAACGGGCGTCCTGGCCGACGCGCGTTCAGAGGCCGCGCGCATCCGCGCCGATGCCACGCAGGGCGTCGATCGCGCCCGGGCGGAAGCGGTGCTGGCGGCCAAGATGGAGGCGGTGCAGCAGCGCGAGGCGCTGGAGCAGGAGCTCGTTCGCCGGCGCGAGGAGGTGGGCCGGGTCGAGCGCCGAGCGGAGGAGCGCAACCAGGTGCTCGAGCGGCGGCAGGCGGAGCTGGATGGCCAGCAGAAGGAACTGGGCAAGCGCGTCCAGCAGCTCGACTCGCGCGACAAGCAGATCGCTGGACGGGAGCAGGAAGCGGCGCGCTTCGCCGCGGAGCAGCAGGCGAAGCTCGAACAGATCGCGGGCCTGACCGCCGCTGATGCCCGGCAGCAACTATTGCAGCGGGTGGAAGACGAGGCGCGCGGTGCGGCGCTGGCCCTCGCGCGCGACATCAAGGACCAGGCGCGGAAGGGTGCCGAGAAGGAGGCGCGCCGCATCATCTCCATGGCAGCGCAGCGCATTGCCGCCGAGCATACCGCCGAGACCACCGTCTCCGCCGTCACGCTGCCGAGCGACGAGATGAAGGGGCGGATCATCGGTCGCGAGGGCCGGAACATCCGGGCCTTCGAGACCGCGACCGGCGTGGACGTCATCATCGACGATACGCCCGACACCGTCGTCATTTCCTGCTTCGACCCGATCCGCCGCGAAGTGGCGCGCCGGTCGCTCGAGGCGCTGATCGTCGACGGCCGGATCCATCCCGGTCGCATCGAGGAAGTGGTGGCCAAGATCCGTCGTGAGCTGGACCAGCAGCTGGTAGAGGCCGGCGAGCAGGCGGCCTACGACGCCAACGTGCACGGCATTCACCCGGAGCTCATCAAGCTCATCGGGCGCATGAAGTACCGCACCTCGTATGGGCAGAACATCCTCGAGCACTCGAAGGAAGTCGCCTGGATCGCCGGCAACATGGCGGCCGAGCTTCACGTCGACCCGGAGCTCGCCCGCCGGGGCGGCCTGCTGCATGACATCGGCAAGGTGCTGACGCACGAGAGCGAGGGCACCCACGTCGAGCTCGGCGTCGAGATGGCCCGCAAGTACGGCGAGAGCGCAGCGGTCATCAACTGCATTGCACGCGCATCACGACGACGTGCCGCACGAGTCCACCGAGTCCGTGCTGGTGCAGGCGGCTGATGCCATCAGCGGGGCGCGCCCGGGCGCCCGCCGCGAGGCGTTCGAGAGCTACGTCAAGCGGCTGACGCGTCTCGAGGAGATCGCGAACGCCTTCAAGGGTGTCGAGAAGTGCAATGTCATCCAGGCGGGGAGGGAGGTGCGGGTGGTGGTTACTCCAGACCAGATCGACGATGCGGGCGCGGCGGCACTGAGCGAGCAGATCGCCAAGCGCATCGAGGATGAGCTCCAGTACCCCGGGCAGATCCGGGTGGTGGTGATCCGGGAGACGCGGGCCGTCGGGGTGGCCCGGTGACCGCGCGCATCATCGATGGCGTCGCGCTCGCCCGGACCATCCGCGACGAGGTCGCCGTGGAGGCGGCCAGGTTTGCGGCGCTGGGCATGAAGCCGGGACTCGCCGTGGTGCTGATCGGAGAGGACCCCGCCAGCAAGGCGTATGTCGGCAGCAAGGAGAAGGCCTGCATCGAGGCCGGCATGTACTCCGTCAAGATCACGCGCCCGGCGACGGCGTCCGAGGCCGAAGTCCTGGAGATCGTGGACCAGCTCAATGCCGATGCGGCAGTGCACGGCATCCTCGTCCAGCTTCCGCTGCCGAAGCACATCGATACGGAAAAAGTCCTCAACCGGGTCAACCCGGCGAAGGACGTGGACGGCTTCCATCCGCAGAACGTCGGCAAGCTTGTCATCGGCGACCCGACCGCCCTCCGGCCGTGCACCCCATACGGCGTGCAGCAGATGCTCATCCGCTCGGGTATCGAGACGAAGGGCGCGCACGCCGTCGTCGTCGGCCGCAGCACCATCGTCGGGAAGCCGATGGCGAACCTGCTCATCCAGACGGGCGCCGGCGGCGACGCCACCGTCACGGTGTGTCACTCGAAGACGCGCGACCTGCCGGCGGTGTGCCGCAGTGCTGACATCATCATCGCGGCCATCGGCAAGCCCGAGTTCGTCACCCGTGACTTCGTGAAGCCCGGTGCCGTCATCATCGACGTCGGGATCAACCGGGTGGACGACGCCTCGAAGCCGCGCGGCTACCGGCTCACCGGCGACGTGGCGTACGATGAGTGTGCCGAGGTCGCCTCGGCGATCACGCCGGTTCCCGGCGGCGTGGGCCCGATGACGATTGCCATGCTGATGCAGAACACGCTGCAGGCCATGCGGCAGGCCACGCGGTGACCTTGCCGTTGCCGTTCGGGCCGGCGGGGCTCGATCCCGCCGAGGTCTGGTCGGTGAGTGACCTCAACCAGGCGGCGCGCGGACTGCTCGAGCAGAACATGCCGCCGGTGTGGGTGCGGGGTGAGGTTACCAGCTTCAAGAAGTATGCGAGCGGGCACTGGTACTTCACGCTGCAGGACGGCAACGCGCAGGTGCGCTGCGTCATGTGGCGCACCTGGGTGCAGCGCGCGAAGAGCAAGCCGGAGGAGGGCGCCGAGGTGCACGTCTTCGGCACGCCAGGCCTGTGGGAGGAAAAGGGCGAATTCCGCTTCACCGCGACGGTGCTGCTTCGCAGCGACCAGCTTGGCCAGCAGCAGCAGCAGCTCGAGGCGACGCGCGCTGCGCTCACCCGCGACGGCCTGCTCGACCCGTCACGCAAGCGGCCGCTGCCGCGGTATGCCTCGACCCTTGCCGTGGTGACGAGCCTCGAGGGCGCGGCACTGCACGATATCGTCACGGTGGCGCGAAGCCGCTGGCCGGCGGTGCGCATCCTGGTGGTCGGCGCACGGGTGCAGGGTGGGGATGCGGTGCCGGAACTGGTGCGCGCGCTCCGCACGGTCAACCTGCTCGATGCCGACGTGTGCATCGTGGGCCGCGGTGGTGGGGCGCGTGAGGACCTGAGCGCCTTCAACGAGGAGAAGGTGTGCCGGGCGCTTGCGGCGGTGAAGATCCCGACCATCTCGGCGGTGGGCCACGAGAGCGACATCACCCTCTGTGACCTTGTCGCCGATGTGCGGGCGGCGACGCCGTCCAATGCCGCCGAGTTGGCGGTGGCGGACCAGCGTGAGGTGCGCGCGTGCCGTTGACGCCACTCGCGCTGCGCCTCGCAGGTGGACTCTCGCGGCGCACGCGCCTCCTGGGCGAACGGCTGGCGCGCACCGCCGACCGGCTGGAGTCGGGAATGGAGGGTGCGGTGCGACAGCATCGCCACCGGCTCGATCGCATCGGCGCGCAGCTGGATGCGCTGAGTCCGCTGCGCGTGCTCGACCGTGGCTTCGCGGTGCCGGTGTCGCTCGATGGACGGGTGCTGCGTCGACGGGCCGAATTCAGTCCCGGGCTTCGCTACCGCCTGCGCGTGCGCGACGGCGACGTCCCGTCGCGGGTGGAGGAGGGCTGATGGCTGACACCCCGTCACTCGCCGAGGAAGTGCGGGCCCTCGAGGAGATCGTGCGCCGCCTCGAGCAGGAGGATGTGGACCTCGACGCCGCCCTCACGCTGTTCGAGGAGGGCATCGCCCGGCTGCGGCGCGCGCGCGAAACCCTGGCCGGGGCGGAGCAGACGGTGCAGTCGGTGCTGGCCGATGCGTCGGGCACGTTGCGGAGCACTCGTGTCGATCTCTGAGGCACCACCGGCGTCGGCGGAGGCACTGCTTGCCGAGGCACGCGAGGATACCGACCGGCGACTTCGCCAGGTAGCGGATCAACTGACCGCGATGGTGCCTGGCCCGCTCGGCGCCGCCTTCGGGTATGCGCTCCAGAGCCCGGGGAAGCGGGTCCGCCCGGCATTGGTGCTCGGTGCGTATCGCGCGGCCGGCGGTCACAACGCAGGCGGTGGCCGGTGTGGCTGCGGCGGTGGAGATCGTCCACACCTACTCACTGGTGCACGACGACCTGCCGTGCATGGACAACGACGACCTGCGGCGCGGGCGCGCCACGATGCACCGGCAGTTCGATGTACCGACCGCCACGCGGGTAGGTTTCCTCCTGGTGCCAGTGGCAGCCAGGGTGCTGGTCGAGGCCGCGCAGGAACTCGGCCTCGAGTCGTCACTGCTCGGCACGATGGCCTGCACCCTGTTCGAGGCGGGTGGCATCGAGGGCATGGTGGGCGGGCAATGGCTCGATCTCGAGGCGGAGTGCCGGCGCCTCGACCTGCCCGAGCTCATCACCGTGCATCGGGGAAAGACGGGCGCGCTGATCCAGGCGTCCTGCGTGCTCGGCGGCCTGGCTGCGCGAGCCTCGGACGAGGGCCTGCTCGCGTTGCAGCGCTACGGTGCCGACATCGGGCTCGCGTTCCAGGTCGCCGATGACGTGCTCGACGTCACTGGAACCAGCGATCAGCTGGGCAAGACCGCAGGCAAGGATGAGGCGCTCAGCAAGTCCACCTACGCGCAGCTGCTGGGAATCGATGGCGCGCGGGCGGAGGCGGAGCGGCTGGCACGCTCGGCGATCAGTCACCTGGAGCGGGCAGGGCTGTCCACGCCCGCCCTCGGGGCATTGGCGCACTATATTGTGACAAGGAACTCCTGACCCATGTCTCTCCTCGATTCCATCCACGGCCCCGCCGACCTCAAGCGCCTGCGGCGCGACCAGCTGCCGCAGCTGGCCGCGGATATCCGCGAGCGCCTGATCGAGTGCTGCTCGCAGACCGGGGGCCACATCGGGGCGAGCCTCGGCGTTGTGGAGCTCACCATCGCGCTCCTGTACGAGTTCGACTCCCCGACCGACAAGATTCTCTGGGACGTCGGTCACCAGGCCTACGCCTGGAAGCTCCTCACGGGGCGCAACGAGGGATTCCCCACGCTGCGCCAGACCGATGGTATTTCCGGCTTCCTCAAGCGCAGTGAGAGTGAGCACGACCAGTTCGGTGCCGGGCACGCCGGCACGGCGATGTCGGCGGCGCTGGGCATGGCCACCGCGCGCGACCTCCGGCGCCAGCAGCACAAGGTCGTGGCCGTGGTGGGCGACGGCGCCCTGACGTGCGGCCTGTCGTACGAGGGCATGAACAACGCGGGGCACTCCGATCGCGACATCATGCTCATCGTCAACGACAACGGCATGTCGATCTCGCCCAACGTCGGTGCGATCAACAAGACACTCGGTGCCATCGTCGCCGATCCGCGCACCAACCGGCTCCGCGAGAAGGTGAAGCACATGACCTTCGCGCTCGGTGGCGTCTTCGGCGCAGGGCGTGGTGGATTTCGCCAAGAATGTCGAGGAGAGCGTCAAGAACCTCTGGTCGCCGGGCATGCTCTTCGAGGAGCTCGGCTTCCGGTACTTCGGCCCCATCGACGGCCATGACCTCGACAAGCTGACCGACACGCTCGCGATGGTGCGATCGATGACGGGCCCCCGGGTGGTGCACGTGCTCACCGAGAAGGGGAAGGGCTTCGGCTTCGCGGAATCCAACCGTGAGAAGTGGCATGGCCTCGCGGCGTACGACCCGATCACCGGCGAGCCGCGGAAGAAGGCGAGCGGCCCACCCAACGTGGACGCAGGTCTTCGGGGACGCGCTGACGGCGCTGGCCGAGGAAGACAAGGACCTGGTCGCGATCACGGCGGCCATGCCCTCGGGCACGGGCACCGCCATCTTCCAGAAGAAGTGGCCGGAGCGGTTCTTCGACGTGGGCATCGCCGAGGGACACGCCGTCACGTTCGCCGGCGGTCTTGCCACGCAGGGCATCAAGCCGGTCGTGCGCCATCTACAGCACGTTCCTGCAGCGCGCATACGACAACATCATCCACGACATCGCCGTGCAGCACCTGCCCGTGATCTTCTGCATGGACCGCGCGGGGCTGGTTGGCGAAGACGGCCAGACGCACATGGGCCTCTACGACATCGCCTACATGCTGGCGGTGCCGGGCATGACGGTCACCGCCCCGAAGGATGGCGACGAGCTGGTGGGCCTCCTGCGCACCGCGCTGGCGCACACCGGTGGGCCGTTCTGCACCCGCTATCCGCGCGACAAGGTGCCGGTCGAGCCGCGCCCCGTCAGCGAAATGCCGGCCGTGCCGTACGGCACGTGGGAGTCGCTGCGCGAGGGCCGTGACCTCGCCATCCTCGCTGTGGGCACCATGGTCCAGCCGGCGCTGCAGGCCGCCGAGCGACTCGCGGCGACCGGCATCGACGCGGCCGTCGTCAACTGTCGCTTCCTGAAGCCGCTCGATTCCACCATGCTCGAGGCCATCGCGCGCGATCATCGCACCATCGTCACGGTCGAGGAGGGGACGGTGGTGAACGGCTTCGGCGCATACCTCGCCGAGATGCTGCAGACCACCCGGCCCGAGGTGCGCGTGGTGGCTCTCGGCATTCCGGACAAGCTGGTGGAGCAGGCCCCTCGCCCCGACCAGCTGGAGGAGTTCGGCCTCACCGCCGACGGCATCGCCCGCCGCATCTCCGCGCTCGTGCGCGAGGAGAGCCTGGAAGCACGATGAATCTCGGCGTCGTCGGGAACCCGCGGTACGCGGACCTGGCGGCGGTCCTGCGCGACCTCGCCAGCCTGGCGCCGACGCTCGGCGTCAGGCTGTTCAGTGAACCCCGCCTCGAACCATTCTGGGACCGTCCGGTCCCATTCCTCGAATCCGCGCCGCTCGATGCACTCGTCACCTTTGGCGGCGATGGCACGCTGCTTCGCGGCGCGCGCCTCCTGAACGGCCAGGAAGTTCCCATACTCGGCGTCAACCTCGGCCGTGTCGGGTTCCTCACCGGCGTCCAGCGCTCCGACCTGAAGCGTGCCGTCGAGGCGCTGGTCCGGCGTGACTACCACGTCGAGCGGCGCCTCACGCTCACCGCAACGGTATCGCTCGGTGACGGCACGACGGTCCAGAGCCAGCGGGCGCTGAATGATGTCGTGGTGCACAAGGGCGGTGTCGCGCGTGTCGTGCGGGTCAACGTGACGGTGGACGGCGAGAGCGTTGGCCCGTTCAGCGCCGACGGGATCATCATCGCCACGCCCACCGGGTCCACCGCCTACTCCCTCAGTGCCGGCGGGCCGATCCTGCTTCCCGGCCTCGAGGCCATCTGCATCACGCCGATCTGCGCGCACACCATGACGGTGCGCCCGCTGGTCGCATCGGCCACCAGCGTCATCGCGGTGGAACCGATGGAGGGATGGGCCGAGGACCTGCTCGTGTCGTTCGACGGCCAGACCGGCATCATCCTGGCCGAGGGCGCCCGGGTGGAAGTGCAGCGGTGCAACACGGCGGTCTGCCTCGTCCGGCTCGACCCGCTCGGGTACTTCTCGCTGCTGCGCGACAAGCTCCACTGGGGCGACCTCTCCGAGCGCGAGATCGAGCGATGATCGCCGAGCTCAGGGTTCGCGACCTTGCCACGATCGCGGACGTGACGCTGCAACTCGCACCGGGACTGAATGTCCTGAGCGGCGAGACCGGGGCGGGGAAGTCGATGCTCGTCGATGCCCTCGCCCTCTTGCTTGGTGGACGCGCGGATAGCGGCCTCGTCCGTCCCGGTGCGCTCACGCGCGGTGGTGGAAGGCGCGTTCGATGTTCCTGGCGCCGGCTTGCGAAAGCGCGTCGAGGCACTGGGGCTCGACCTGGACGACGGACGCATCGTGGTCCGGCGCGAAGTGTCGACCGAGGGGCGGTCGCGTGCCTGGGTGAACGGCAGCCCGACCACTGCTACCGTGCTGGGCGAGCTCGGCGCGATCCTGGTGGACCTCCACGGACAGCATGAGACCGAGTCGCTCCTGCGCCCCGAGGCCCAGCGCGACATGCTCGATGCCTTCGCCGGCGCCGAACGGGAGCGCGGCGCCGTGGCCGAGGCGCACCTCGCCACCGAGTCGGTGCGGGCGGAAGAATCAGCGCTCACCCAGCGGCGGGACGAGGTGCGCCGGCGGGCCGACTACCTGCGCCACGTGGTCGCCGAGATCGATCGCGCGAAGCTCAAGCCCAATGAGGAGGAGGCGCTCGAGCTGGAGGTGCGCCGCCTCTCACAGGCCGGTACGCTGAGTGGCCATGCGTCACGGGTCAGTGAGGCGGCCGGGTCGGGAGACGACGGCGCGCTCGCCGCGCTGGCCCAGGCAGACCGCGCGCTGACCACACTCGAGCGGGCCGACCCCACCGTGGCACCGTGGCGCGAGTTGCTCGACGCCGCGTTCGCCAACCTCGACGAACTGGCTCGGCTTGCGGCGGACTATGCCCAGGAGGTTCAGGATGATCCGGCGCGGCTCGCCGAACTGGAACGGCGCCGCGACCAGCTCTTCGGGCTCTTCCAGAAGCATGGCGCCGACTCGGCGGCCGTCCTCGACACGCGCGCCGCCGCGGCCGCAGAACTGGACCTGCTCGACACGGCCGAACTCGACCTGCGCGCCCTTGGCTGCGCGGCGCCTGGCGGCCGAGGCGGCGCTGCCATGACGCCGTGGAGCAGCTGTCGGCGCGGCGTACCGCGGCCACCGACCGGTTGGCGCGCGCGGTGAACAAATGGCTTCCGCGCCTCGGACTTCCTGGGCGGCCGCTTCCGGGCGGCGCTCGAGCGACTCTCGGTGCCGCACGCATTCGGGCAGGAGACCGCGGCGTTCATGGTGCAGCTCAACGCCGGCCTCGAGGAGCGACTGCTCGCCAAGGTCGCGTCCGGCGGCGAACTCTCACGTCTCATGCTCGCGCTCAAGGTCGTGCTGGCGAAACAGGACCACGTACCGACGCTGGTCTTCGACGAAGTCGACCAGGGCATTGGTGGCGAGATCGGCGTCCAGGTCGGTGAGGCCCTCGCTGAGGTGGCCGAACGTCACCAGGTGCTGGTCATCACGCACCTGCCGCAGATCGCCGCTCGCGCCGACCAGCATCTCGTCGTCTCCAAGGCGGCGAAGCGCGGCGTCGCAACGAGTGATGTCGCGACGATTCACGGCGAGGACCGGGTGCTCGAAGTGGCGCGGATGCTCGGCGGCGCCGGAGAGTGACACCGTGCGGAAGCACGCTCGCGAGTTGCTGGCGACACATCAGGTCCTCACGTCTTCACGTCCTCACGTCCCGTGACAGAGCACGACGAAAAGACCCGGCTCGACAAGTGGCTCTGGGCCGCGCGCTTCTTCAAGACACGCGCCCTGGCCGCGGACGCGATCGAGAGTGGCAAGATCGACGTCAACGACGACCGGCCGAAGCGGGGGCGCGCCGTGCATGTCGGCGACCGGCTCTCGATCCGGCTCGGGCCCTACCAGCATCATCGTGGTGGTGCGCGGGTTGTCGGGGCGTCGGGGACCGGCGTGCGGTGGCGAGGGAACTGTACGAGGAGACCGCCGAGAGCATTGCAGCGCGGGAGCGTACCGCCGAGCGACTTCGAAGCGCGCCACCGCCGGTCGTTCTACGAAGGCGGCCGTCCCACCAAGCGAGATCGGCGGGCTATCGAACGCCTTCGCAACGACGATAAGCTGAACCGGGGCCCTACCAGATCCGCGCGTAGATCTGGGCGAAGAACACGATCGCCGACCAGCTCGTGGCGATGCCCCCGGACGAAGCCACCGTCGTTTCCCAGCGCCAGCCGGCGTCGATCGGCATGCCGGCCGGTACCATCTGCGCGCGTGCCCGGTGAAGAGTATGTCACCCCGATCGACAGCAGGAACCGCGATGCTCCCGTCCCCTCCGCCAGGAGGGAGGCCGGTACGCCGGGCACCGAGTCGGCGGCGGTGGCGTAGCGCACGTCGTCCGTGCCCTGGTTGAGCCACACCGCCGAACCCACGACGCCGAACGCGCGCGCCAGGCGGACAAACGGTGCAATGCCGATACGGACCTGGTCGCCAGGGTTCACGGTCACGTCGGCGGTGGCACTGCGCGGCACGATCGCCGTCAGGGGACTGCCCACCCGGCGCGTGAAGTCCCCTGAAAGCTGGAGCAGGTATCCGCCGCTGATCCGGGCCCCGAACGTGCCTCCGCCGAGATCGAGCGCCAGGCCGAATCCGATCGGCGGGAGTGCCGGCCCCGAGGGAAACGCCATAGGGGTCAGTCGGCAGGGCCACCGCACCGGTCGGGAAGCGGACCGTGCCGATGGCAGCGAGGCGCACGCCGCGCGCGGCATCGGCATTCCAGTGATCGATCGCGGTGTACACCGCGCCAACTTCCACATCGCCGATGCCGGTGCGCTTGCTGTTGGTGAGCGACGAATACCCGATGGAGCCTGATGCCGCGGTGGCGTAGCTATTGAGGTCGGTTGCCTGTGCCGGGTCCGTGGGCAACGGCAGCGCGGCAGTGAACCCGCCCGCGCCTAGAGCCGTCGAGGGCCTGCTGCACCGAGGTGACCTGCCCACTCAGCGTCTGGCCGGCGCTGCTCGAGGCCAACGGCAGGAATGGCGACGCCGTGCCGGCGTTGGTGATCAACGCGCTGAGGCTGTCCGACAGGGCCGTGCCCGAGGCGAGCGTCTGGATGGCGAGCGCCTTTTGCGTGGGATCGCCATCGTACGACGCCAGAGGCGATGCGCTGCTCCAGTCCCGCCAGTGAGGTGTTGAACTCGGTGAAGAACGACTCCGCCACCGAGGCACCGGTGGTGTTCCCGATCACCGGATCGGCCTGGTTGACACCGGCCGTGGATGTGGCGGTATCAATGGAGACGCCCTGCCTCCACCAGGTGCTGACGATGGGAAGCCGGCCGTAGATCGCGAGGCCACGGGTAATGCCGAGGCCAATGCTGAACGCGCCGGTGCCGCTCGACACCTGCGCCGTTCCGATCGAGGCGCCGAGATTCAGCTTGTAGCCGGGCTGGTTCAGCAGTACCGCGATGCGCTGGTCGGCCTCGGCGAGCGTCGGAATCTGGTCCGACCCAAGCGCGGGTGACGTGAAGTTGGCGCCGAGGTTCTCGCGCGTGCCGTCGTTGAAGCGCTCGTTCGCATACGCGAACGAGCCATCGATCCCGAACCGCAGCAGTCCGCGGGGGATGCCGATCGGCGCCAGCTGGGCCTCGCTCGCAGCCGGCAGCAACAGGGTCGTCAGCAGCGCGCACCAGACAAGCCGCACCAGGTTTCCTCCGACGGGCACTGCGGAATGGCGAAACAGGGACCGCGACAAGCCGGGAATGCACTCTTTCGCGAACTCTTCGGCACGGCGCCGGAGGTATCCGCGTCGGCGCCCGGCCGCGTCAACCTGCTGGGTGAGCACACCGATTATAACGGGGGGCCCGTCCTCCCGATTGCCCTCGACCTCCGCACCGTCGTCCATGCACGGCCGGCGCACGGCTTTCGCTTTGCGTCGACGCTCGAGCCGGGCGTGGTGGAGCGGCGCATCGAGGACGGGCCACGCGGTCATTGGTCCGACTACCTGGTCGGGGTGGTGCGCGAGCTCGGTGCCCTGGGCGTCGACCTGTCCGGTGCCGACGTCACGGTGGCGAGTACGGTGCCGGCGGGCGCGGGGCTCTCGTCGTCGGCGGCACTCACCGTGAGCGCGGCGGCGGCCCTGTCGACGCTGGCCGGCCGGCGCCTCGCCCCCGACGCACTGGTCGACGTCGCCTGGCGCGCCGAAACCGGCTATGCCGGCGTGCGCTGTGGCCGGATGGACCAGACCATCGCGGTGTTCGGGCGGGCGGGGAAGGCGCTCGAGTTCGACGCCGCAACGGGCGAACGACGCCAGGCGCCGTTCACAGGCAGCGTGCGCATGATCGACAGCGGGCTTCGCCACGCGCTGGTGGCCGGGGAGTACGAGCACCGCCGCATCGAGTGCGAGGAGGCACTGCGACGATGCCGTCGCTTCATGCCCGGAACTGAACTCGCTCGCCGAGATCCCCGTTCGGGCGCTGCCGAGGGTCGGGCGCGAACTGCCGAGAACGCTGGCGCGACGGGTCCGGCACGTGGTGACGGAGACGGCGCGAGTGCACGAAGGGGTGGACGCGCTCCGCCGCGGTCGACGGACTCGGTTTGGCGAACTTCTCTACGCCGGTCACGACTCGCTGCGTCGCGATTTCGAGTCGTCGTGCGATGAGGCCGACGCCATCGTCGCGTTGGCGCGAAAAGCGGGTGCCACGGGCGCGCGGTTGACCGGGGCAGGGTGGGGTGGCGTCGTGATCGTCCTCGCGCCGGAGCGGTCGGCGGATGCAGTGGTGGCGCGGATCCAGGAGGGATTTGCGCCGGAAGTACGGCCGCACGCCGCAGGTGTGGGAAGGTCGGGCGAGCGGCGGTGTGAAGATCGACCGCTGACGCAGCCGGTGTAGGTTACAGGTGGTAGGCCCGGATGGCGAAACTGGTAGACGTCGCGGACTTAAAATCCGTTGAGGAGCAATCCTCGTGCAGGTTCGAGTCCTGCTCCGGGCACTTGATACAAAACCAGGCTTCTCACTGGTCAGCTCCCCCGGCTGGCGAGTGTCTCCTCGATGCGCTTGTCGGGCACCAGCCACATCAGCGCCACGAAGACGTAGATCGCCTGCGCGGCCCACCGCCACCGAAATGCCAGCAGGATCGCCACCAGATACAGCAGTTCGGATGCCTTCCCCTTCCGGTCGCCCTGCACGGCGCGCTGTCAGCAACGAGTCCGGACCCTGCGACGCGATGATCTGCTGCTGCAGGATCACGTAGGCCATCCCTGCCATGAAGAGCACCACGCCGTACAAGGCTGTCGGGATCGACGCGAAGTGATTCTCGCCCATCCATCCGGTGACGAACGGCACCAGCGACAGCCAGAAGAGCAGGTGAAGATTGGCCCAGAGTATCGGGCCCGTCACCCTGGCGCAGGTATGCATCATGTGGTGGTGGTTGGTCCAGTAGATGCCGACGTACACGAAGCTGAGCAGGTAGCTCAGTAACACCGGTATCAGGGGAGCAAGCGCCGCGACCGAGTCGTCGTGCGGCACCTTCAGCTCGAGCACCATGATCGTGATGATGATGGCGAGGACGCCGTCGCTGAACGCTTCCAGTCGGCCGGCGCCGAGCGGCGTTCCCTTGGGAGTTGAGTCGGTCATGCGGCAGGCTAGCAAGTCGGTCGCGCCGACGCAATCCGGGGCCGGTCATTCGGTCGTGGCCCCGCTTGACATATCAATACAACTTGATGTATACTACGTCATGGCCCAACCGACCGTCGACCTCACCCGCACCGTGCAGCGCCTCCGGGCCCTGTCCGACCCGACTCGCCTGGAGATCATCGCCCTGCTCAAGCCGGGCGAGCAGTGCGTGTGCGAGTTGACAAGCGCCCTCGACGCCGCCCAGTCGCGCCTGTCCTTCCATCTCAAGGTCCTCAAGGACGCCGGCCTGGTCACCGACCGGCGCGACGGACGTTGGGTCTACTACACCCTGGTCGACGAAGCGGTCGACGAGGTCGCGACCTTTCCTCACCAGTGCGCCATCCAGCGGCTGGAGGAAGGCGGCCCGCTGCTGTGGCTGAATTGTTCGGCTCTAATGCATCAACCATTCTTGATGGAGCACTGCAATGAGCAACACCGACACGAGGGAAGCGGTGCGCCAGGCCTACGCCGGCGCCGCCCTGAGGGTAGTGCAGGGGCAGTCGAACAGTTGCTGCGGCGGATCCTGCGGCGCCGGATCCGATGACCCGATCACTGCCAACCTCTACAGCGCCGAGCAGACGGCGACCCTTGCCCGAGACCGCAGTCCTCGCGTCGCTCGGGTGCGGCAACCCCACCGCCCTCGCGGACCTGCACGCAGGCGAAGTCGTACTCGACCTCGGCAGCGGCGGCGGCATCGACGTGCTGCTCTCGGCGCAGCGCGTCGGGCCCACCGGCAAGGCGTATGGCCTGGACATGACTGACGAGATGCTGGCCCTCGCCCGGTCGAACAAGCCTGAAGGCCGGCGCCACAAACGTCGAGTTCCTCAAGGGCACCATCGAGGAGATCCCGCTGCCTGCCAATACGGTGGACGTGATCATCTCGAACTGCGTCATCAACCTGTCGGTGGACAAGCGCCAGGTCTTCGCCGAGGCCTTTCGGGTGCTCAAGCCGGGTGGCAGGCTGGCGGTGTCGGACGTGGTGATCCGGGGCGATGTACCGCCCGCGGTGCGCCACAGCATGGAACTCTGGGTCGGCTGCGTGGCAGGCGCGCTCGAGGAGCAGGCAGTTCATCTCGATGCTGGAGGCGACTGGCTTCACCGACGTCTCCATCGAGCCGACGCGAGTCTACGAGTTTGAGGACGCCGCGGCGTTCCTTGGCGGGGCGGGCCTCGATACCGAAGTCCTGGCGCGCGAAGTGGGCGGCCGCGTCATGGGGGCATTCATCCGGGCGCGGAAGCCGGCTGCGTGAGCACGAGAGCCGCCATTCGCATCGCAGGCGCCGCCGATCGTCGTGGCGTCTGCGAGCTCCTTGCTGCGGCCAGGCTGCCGCTCGATGGCCTCTCTGAGGAGCTCGAGCACTTTCTGGTCGCCGAGGACGACGATCTCGTTGTGGGGGCGGCAGGCCTCGAGCTCTATGGTGACGCCGCACTGCTGCGGTCGGTGGTCGTGGCGCCTTCACACCGTGGTGGCGGTCTCGGGGCGCTCCTTTCGGACGCCGCCCTCGCGATGGCCTGGGAACTCGGCGCTCGCCACACTTTCCTTCTTACCGACACCGCCGAGGCATTCTTCCATCGCCGTGGTTTCGAGGTGACGGCGCGCAGCGACGTGCCGCATGGGATCCGCAATTCCGTGGAGTTCGCCGTGGCTTGTCCGGCTTCGGCGGTGGTCATGCGTCGGATGGCAGGGTCGAAGTGAAAGGCGCGCGGCTTGCCGCAGAAGCAGTCGGCACCTTCATGCTCGTCCTGGTTGGCCCGGGGGCAGCGGCGGTTGATCGTCTCGTGCCTGATTCGGTAACCCACACCGGCGTCGCGTTGGCATTCGCCTTTGTCCTCATCGCCGCAGTGTATGCCCTTGGCCATATCTCGGGCGCGCACCTCAATCCCGCCGTGACACTCGGCTTCTGGCTGGCCCGACGCTTCCCCCGAGCTGACGTGGTCCCTTATGTCGGCGCGCAACTCACCGGTGCCACCGTCGCCGCCCTCTTCCTGCGCGTGCTACTCGGTGCGTCAGCTCGCGGGAGCATGACGACCACCATCCTGCCTCCCGGATCCGCCGTCGCCCTCGAGGGTGTCCTGACATTTTTCCTCATGCTCGTGATCATGGCCGTGGCGACCGACGCACGCGTGGCGGGCGCGGTGGCCGGCCTCGCCATCGGCGCGACGGTGGGAGGCGAGGCACTCATGGCGGGGCCGCTGACAGGGGCGAGCATGAATCCGGCGCGCAGCTTCGGACCAGCCTTCGCGAATGACATTTGGCAGGAGCAGTGGATCTACTGGGTTGGCCCGATGGTCGGCGCGGGCCTCGCCGTCGTCGCATATGACTATCTCAGAAAGGGAACGAAGCATGTCTAGTCTGGCGAGGCAGCCGTATCGCGTGCTGTTCCTCTGCACCGGCAATTCGGCGCGCAGCCAGATGGCTGAGGCACTCCTCAACCGGAAGGGGCAGGGCCGCTTTCACGCCGAGAGCGCCGGCTCCCGGCCGGCGGCGCGAGTCAATCCATACGCCATTCAGGCACTTGCCGACATCGGCATTTCCTGGGAGGGCAGGCAACCGCGCGGGATCGACGGGCTCGTGAACCAGCACTGGGACCTGATCATCACTGTCTGTGACAATGCGAAGGAAGCGTGCCCGGTCTTTCCTGGTCAGCCAACATTCGCCCATTGGGGCATGGACGACCCCGCCGAGGTGGAGGGATCGAATGAGGTGAAGCAGCGCGCATTCGAGGGGGCGCGGAACCTCCTTTCGCGGCGAATCGACCTGCTGCTTGCCGTGCCGGCCGATCGGCTGGCCTCCGTAGGATTTCCTATTGCCGAGTAATTGCTTCGGGTTACATTGTTGGCGCTGGAAATATCGGTTGACATTCATTCTCAACCGTGGCGCGTCATTCTCAATGCCTGACCCGGAGACCCGATGACACCGCGTTCAGTCCAGTGCGGCTCCCTCCAGCTGCTCGCAGCCAATGACTTCGTGGCAGTGGAGCGGTGCAGCTGTGGCTCCATCCATATCTCGGTGGGCGGCATTACCGCGCACGTCACCGATGAGGGTCTCGGTGCGCTGGCCTCGGCACTGGGTGAGGCCAACACGAACCTCCAGCAGATCTACCGTTCTCTCGAGCAGTCACTCGGCATCCGCTTTGAAGGAAGCGACGCATGAATCTCCGCGGTCCCAAGGTGCGCATCTCGCGCCAGCTCGGCATTCCCCTCACGCCCAAGGCGCAGAAGCACCTGGACCGGCGTCCTGGCACGCCGGGGCAGCACGGCCAGAACCAACGGCCGGGCAAGATGTCCAACTACAAGCGGCAGCTCATGGAGAAGCAGCGGCTGCGGGCGCAGTACAATGTTGGTGAGCGGCAGCTCAGGAATTACTTCGAGGAAGCGTCACGACGGGGTGGTAACGTGGGCGCGGCCCTCCTGCAGTTGCTGGAGACGCGCATCGACGCGCTCGTGCTTCGCGCCGGCTACGCGCGCACCATCTTCGCTGCGCGCCAGCTGGTGGTGCACGGGCACGTGAAGCTGAACGGGCGGCGGGTTTCCTTCCCGAGCCACGCGGTGAAGCCGGGCGACGAGGTGGCGCTCACGGAGAAGGCTCGCGCCATTCCGCAGGTGGTGATGGCCATGGAGGCCACCCGTGCACCGTCATATCTGGAACTTCGGGGTGACGGCGCCCGGCTGCGCGAGCTTCCCGAGGCAACCCAGATCCCCGTGATCTGTCAGCTGCCGCTCGTCGTGGAGTTCTACTCGCGCTAGCCGAGCCTAGGCGACCCGCTGGCGGCAGTTCTCGCGGTCCCACTGCGAGTGCTTCGCCTCGATCACGATCTCGGCGTGGCGCCACACGCGCCCCTCGATGACGTTGGCTCCGCTGGTGAGCCAGGTGCGCCGTTCCTTGACGAGCATGGCCTTGGACGTCGTGTAGTCAGCCGGGTCCTCAAGCTTGCGCGGCGTCACGTACTCGAGCAACGACATGGGGCAGCCTTCTGTTGAGGTTGCCCTTGGTAATACCGGAGTCGTGCCATCGACTCCGCCCACATCGGTCCTTCGGTAAGCCATTCAGCAATAACAGTATGCAGAGGCGGGTGCAGCCCCTTGCACGTAGGCCGTTCGACCCATATCCGAGCCTCGTGGACCGAGGCTGTATCAGGACGACGACAGAATCGCTTCCTGGCCGCTTCGATCCCGGGCGCGCGCAGTTCGGTGCATGGTGTCGCATCCCCTGACGATTCTCGGTCACCCCACAACGCACCGGCTCGCTTGTTATCGTTCCGCGCATGACACCAGCTGTGGGCGACGGCACCGGACACCCGCCACTCGGCGCGACATGGGACGGCAGCGCCACCACCTTCAGGCTCTTTTCCGGCCACGCGACGTCGATCGAGCTGGTGCTCGACGATGACCGCCACACGCCTTCCGATGGAGCGGGATGGCGATGGAATGTGGCACCTCCGCAGCGCGGTGGCCCGCCCGGGCTCACGCTATGGTTTCCGCGCGTATGGCCCGTGGAATCCAGGTGCGGGACACCTGTTCAATCCCGCCAAGCTGCTGCTCGATCCCTACGCGCGCGTCATCGACGGAGCAATCCGGTGGCATGAGAGTCTTCGCGTCGCGCATCGAGCCGGAACCAGTGGACCCCTGCATCCTGACACCACTGATTCATCGGCGCACCTTCCCCGCAGTGTGGTTGTCGCGGACGATTTCGACTGGCAGGGTGATCGTCCGCCGGCGGTGTCCTGGTCCGAGAGCGTGATCTACGAGTGCCACGTGAAGGGAATGACGGCGCTGCATCCCGCCGTGCCGCCGGCATTGCGGGGCACCTGGCTTGGCCTGTCTGCGGAGCCTGTTGTCGAGCACCTCAAGGGCCTCGGCGTCACCGCGGTGGAACTCCTGCCCGTTCAACCCGCAGCCGACAGCGCGCTGCTCGCGCGAAACGGCCTCACGAACTACTGGGGATATGCCACGGTCGGGTTCTTTGCCCCCGACCGCCGCTTCGCGAGCGTCGCTGGCCGCGAGCGCCATGAATTCCGGGAGATGGTGCGACGGCTTCATGCCGCCGGCATCGAGGTGTTGCTGGATGTCGTGTACAACCACACGGGAGAGGGCGCGGTGGACGGGCCGACGCTGGCGTTCCGCGGGCTCGACAACGCCGCCTACTACCGGCTGCAGCACGACGGCTCGGGCGCCATGTACGAGGACTTCACCGGGTGCGGCAATACACTCGACGCGCGCCACCCGATGGTGCGCCGGCTCATCCTCGACAGCCTTCGGTTCTGGGTGAATGAGATGCACGTTGACGGATTCCGCTTCGACCTGGCCCCGGTGCTCGGGCGGGATCCGCTGGCGTTTGATGCCGGCGCGACCCTCCTCCGGGAAATCCTGGCGGATCCGCACCTCCAGCACGTGAAGCTCATCGCTGAACCGTGGGACCTCGGTCCCGGTGGCTATCAGCAAGGCGCGTTTCCCGCAGGATTTGCCGAATGGAATGGCCGCTACCGCGACACCGTCCGGCGCTTCTGGCGCGGTACGGGCGATATGGGCGAGCTCGCCACCCGCCTGAGCGGCTCGAGTGACCTCTTCTCGCACGCGCGATCCCCGCAAGCGAGCATCAACTTCATCGCGTGCCACGACGGGTTCACGCTGCAGGACCTCGTCTCCTATGAGCGCAAGCACAACCTGGCCAATGGTGAGCGCAATCGGGACGGCTCCGAATGGAACGAGAGCCGCAACTGGGGAGTAGAGGGTCCCACCGCCGATCCGCGCGTACGCCGAGCACCGTGAACGTGCCACGCGGGGCATGATGGCGACGCTCGCGTTCTCACTCGGCGTCCCGATGCTGGGCCAGGGCGATGAGCTGGCCCGCACCCAGCAGGGGAACAACAATCCCTGGTGCCAGGACTCCGCGCTGAGCTGGTTGCCCTGGATTGCCTCACCGGCATCCGGGGACATGCTTGCGTTCACCCGCCGCGTACTCGCGCTGCGGCGGCGATACACCGTGTTCCGGACTTCCACGTTCCTGCCCGGCCAGGGGGCCGCTGGTGGTGCGGCGCACTGGCTGCGGGCTTCCGGCGGCGCCATGTCCGAGGCCGACTGGCACGATCGAGCACGCGATCCGTGCGCGGTCCTGCTCGACACGGAGGTGCAGGGTGCTGTCGAGGCAGGAGAATCCCCGGACCTCACCACTCGCATTGTGCTGCTGATGAACGGGGGCGAGGCAACGGTACACCAGCACCTGCCCCCGGGTCCCTGGCGCCTGATGCTGGATACGACTCGCCCCGGTATCGAGGGTGAGTCGATGACCGGGGCGGTGGAGTTGCAGGGCTTCGCTGTCGTCCTGCTCGAGGAGCAGGCTACATATCGATCCCGGGCGCCTTGATGATGTACATCACGTCGCTGCCGTAGGGCACGTACGGGCTTCCGTACACCAGGCGCTGCACCAGTTTCTGCGAGAGGCCGGGTCGCGTGCCCCGCACAATCACGCCGATGAGGCCATCACCCGCGTTCACCCACTCCAGGGTGTAGTTCGGCGTGTCGAACTGCGTGGCACCGGAGAGGAGCGGCACAAGCTCAACGGGAATGGTGCCCGCGCCTGCGGGGCCGGGCCAGATCTCGTGTTCCGAGAAATAGTTGATGCTGGCGAGCCGGATCTCCTGCATCTCGGAGCCCACCTTCGCGGCGAGGCCATCGTTCTCGAGTGAGAGGTACCGCATGGTGGAGATCGCGGCCAGCACTCCCAGAATGGTGACCACCGTCAGCAACTCGATGAGGGTGAAACCACGCCGATCGCGTAGCGACATGGTCACTTCCCCCTGCGCTGCACAAGGCGCGTGAGGCTGGGACTGAGGAAGGCGCTCAACGAGTCCTTGGAGGTCAGCGTGACCCTGTCCTCCCCGCGCGAGAGCTTGAGGACATAGCCGCCGTCCGGCGTCTTCACGTACACCAGGCCCGGGGCAAACGTACCGGCGTCCGCCAGGCGATCCGGGAACGTGCCGCGCTGTTTCTTGAACGCCGCCAGTTGCTGGCCGGCCACATACAGCGTGAGCCGCAGGTTCGCGTCGCGCTCGTTCGGCGTTTCCGCGACATCACCGAGCCCGAACCACTCCGGGTGCAATGCAACAGTCGCGAGACACCCAACAATGATGACCCAGGCCAGGCTGAGGAGGACGACCCGGGTACGGAAGCGTTTGCGTTGTACGGCGAGACTCTGGGCCTTCTTTTCCGCCTCCGACTTCACGGCTTGCTCGTAGGCCTCGGCGAGCGCACTGCGTGAGGACTGCGGCCGGCTGGCTGATCCAGTCATTCGGTCTCTGGTGTCGAAGGGGACGTCGCGCTGCAGACTATGCTCCAGCCGGCCCAGAGTCAGCAAGATCCTGGCCCGGCTGTCCGGCCATCTCCCATTACCGATATTGGGCTGCGCGTTGTGCCTGCAACTGCCGATAGCTACAATGCTTCCGGTCCGGCGGCAACTGCCGCTCGGACCTGTCGGCAGTGACCTCACAACACGTGCGACCCCGGGATTTTTGCCATCCTTCCCGACTCGATCGGCATCATCGGACTCGGCGCCATTGGCGGGTCGCTCGCATGGCGTGCCACGCAAGCGGGCGTCAAGCGCGTGGTCGGCTACTCCCGTTCGACCGCGGACGTCATCGAGGCCCTCAAGCGCGGCGCAATCTCCGAGGGCGCGGACTCCCCCCAGGGAGCGGCGCGCGGTGTCGCGTTCGTCGTCCTCGCCACCCCGCCGTCGGCCACGCTGGAACTTATCGCGCGGGCATCGTCATGGCTCGCGCCCGGCGCCATCCTCTCCGATGTGGCAAGCATCAAGGCGCCGGTGATCGAGCAGGCCCGGGCGGCGGGCCTCGCCGCCCGGTTCGCCGGGGCACACCCGCTCGCCGGCACGCATGAAACCGGATTTGCCGCGGCGCGTGCGGACCTCTTCCGCAATGCCGTCGTCTACGTGTGCCCCACCGGGACGCTCGAGGGTGACGGTGTCGCGCGGGCTGTGGCCAGCTTCTGGAAGCTCGTGGGTGAATCGCAGGTGGTGACCATCGATGCCGCCGCGCACGACATCCAGCTTGCCTGGACAAGTCACCTTCCGCAGGCAGTGTCATCCGCACTGGCCGTGGCACTTGGCGCGCGCGCACTTGGTGGCGTGTCGTTCGGCTCAGGGGGGCGCGACACCACCCGGCTCGCGGCGAGCGATCCCGAGCTGTGGGCCGAGATCTTCCTGGCGAACAGTGGCCCGGTAGCCGAGGCGCTGGCGCAGGCTGGCGCGGCGCTGGAACAACTTCGCGCCCTGGTCGCTTCACGCGACGCGGCCGGCGTCAAGGATTTCCTGGCGCGGGGCGTCGCGTTCCGGAAGGGCCTGGATCGATGAGGGTGCACGGTAGCGTACGAGTCCCCGGCGACAAGAGCATTACGCATCGCGCGCTCCTCTTCGGCGCGCTCGCGAAGGGGCGAAGCCATGTCGGCGGCGCGCTGACGTCGCTTGACGCCCGCTCGAGCGCGCGGGTACTGCGCCAGCTCGGCGTCGGTATCTCCGCACTCCGCGCCGGAAGTGTCATCGAAATCCAGGGGCGCGGCCGCCTCCGTCGTGCTGAGGGTATTCTCGACTGCGGCAATTCCGGCACCACCACGCGATTGCTCCTGGGTATGCTCGCGGGTCACCGTTTCGCGGCCACCCTGACTGGCGACCGCTCGCTGCGGCGCCGGCCGATGCGGCGCGTCACGGTTCCGCTCTCCCAGATGGGGGCGCGCTTCTCCGAGATGCACGATGATGGACTGCCACTCACCATCAAGGGCGGTTCACTTCGGGCCATCCGGTACGAACAGCCGGTCTCGAGTGCCCAGATCAAGAGCTGCCTTCTGCTCGCTGGCGTGACTGGAAGTGTAGAGGTTGCGATTCGCGAGCCATTCGGCCGCTCCCGCGACCATACCGAGCGCCTGCTGCGCGCGTTCGGGTACAGGGTCGACGACGCAGCCGACGGGTGGATCGAGATGTCACCGACGGGCAGGATCGAGCCATTCGACCTCCAGGTGCCCGGCGATCCGTCGTCAGCCGCCTTCCTGGCGGGTGCCGCACTGATCGCCGAGGGCGGGGAACTCCGCATTACCGGCGTGGGAATCAACCCGACACGGATCGGGTTCCTGGCGGTGCTGCAGCGCATGGGTGCAACGCCACGCATCGAGTCGGTGACGACGGAGTTCGACGAACCGGTGGGTGACCTGGTGGTGGCACCGGGCTCGCTTCGCGGGACCGACGTGAGTGCGGGAGAGATTCCCGGATTGATTGACGAAATTCCATTGCTCGCCGTGGTGGCCTCGAGGGCGGCCGGCACCACGGTATTTCACGATGTCGGCGAGCTCCGGGTAAAGGAGAGCGACCGACTCGGCCTGATGGCGACGAACCTCCGCGCCGTGGGTGTACAGGCCGAAGTGCAGGGTGATGACCTGCATGTCAGCGGGTCTGACCAGGTGCCATCGGGACGGGTGCGCACGGAGGGAGACCACCGCCTTGCCATGGCGTTCGCGGTGCTCGGCACCGTTCCCGGGGCGCGCATTGCCATCGACGACATGCGCTGCGCCGACGTGAGCTTCCCCCGGTTCCGCGAGACCCTCGCGAGTATCAGGGTGCGCGGGACATGATGCGCCGCGGCATCGTCGCCATCGATGGCCCGGCGGCATCGGGGAAATCGAGCACCGCGCGCGCGGTGGCCGAAGCACTGGGGTTCGGGCACCTCGATTCGGGCGCGCTCTATCGCGCCATTACCCACGTGGCGCTCGAGGAAGCGGCTCGGGCCGGCGTGGACAATCCGCTCGCGCTGGCCTTCGACTCGGTGCTGCGCCGCGCAGAGGACCGCGGCCTGATGCTGCAGCCAGACGGCGCCGGTTTCGCCGCCTATCTCGATGGCGCCCCAGCCGACGCCGACTTGCGAACAACGCTCGTCACCTCGCACGTGTCGGCGGTATCAGCGGTGCCGGTGGTGCGGGAGTGGATCAACGCGAAACTTCGCGAGCTGGCGCGCGCCGGCGTCGGCGTCGTGGTGGATGGTCGCGACATCGGCACCGTCGTCTTTCCCGATGCCGACCTCAAGGTGTTCCTCACCGCGAGCCCGGAAGCGCGGGCGAGGCGCCGGCTTGAGCAGCGCGGCACCGCGGTCGACGCTGAGGAGCTCGCGCGCGAGGCGGAGCGGCTCGCGCTCCGCGACCGCGCCGACGCCTCCCGGTCGGTGGCGCCGCTTCGCCGGGCAGAGGACGCGGTGGAAGTTGACACGACCTCCCTCACGTTCTCGGAGCAGGTGCGCGAGATCGTCGCGGCCGCGCGGCGCGTGCTTTCCGAGTAGGTCCTTGGTATCACTCGACAAGCGAGCCGTGCAGGTGCATCATCCGCGGTCATTCGGGGGCGCGTTGCCTGCGTCACGGCACGGGATTCATGGGAGGCAGTAATGCGGATTGTGCGGAGTGCGACAGTATTCACCGGCTGCATGCTCCTCGCGGCGAGTGCGCTGGCGGCGCAGCAGAAGCCAGCCATTGACGCCACGGCACTGGCCATGCAAACGCAGAACCCGGTGGCCGACCTGATCACGGTTCCGTTCCAGTTCAACTTCAACACTGGTGGAGGTCTCGGGGATGGCACCCTGTTCAACCTGAATATCCAGCCTGTCATCCCGATCAAGGTGACGCCCGACTGGACCGTGATCGCGCGGACCATCGTTCCCTACCTCAGCAGTCCCACGCCGGATGGCGGACAGGTCGGCGGCATCGGAGACATCATCTTCCAGACATTTCTGTCGCCGGCCCATCCAGGGAAGATCATTTGGGGTATTGGTCCGGAGTTCTCGGTGCCTGCTGCGACGAACCCGCTCTTCCGCACCGGCTCGTGGGCTGTGGGCCCGACGGCCGTCGCCCTCACGATGAGGGGCAGTTGGGTAATTGGCCTTCTGGCCAATCAGCTGTGGACCTTTGCCGACGCTGGCGGGGACCCTGAGGTGAACCAACTCCTGATCCAGCCCTTCATCAACTACAACTTCGGGAAGGGCTGGGCCATCGCCACCGGGCCGATCATCACGGCCAACTGGTCGGCGCCGTCGGGCCAGGAATGGACCGTTCCGCTCGGCCTCGGTATTACGCGAACCCAGGTGTTGGGCCGGCGGCCCATCAACCTCGGCGTCCAGTACTACTACAATGTGGTGCATCCCGACAACGGTCCGTCGAGCCAGCTCCGCATCATCTTCGCCCTGCTGTACCCGAATGCGCACAAGCCCGAGGAGAAGAAGTAGCCGTGACTGATCCCGGTACCGCAGATCCGTTCGGCACCGGTCCCTTCCAGTCCCTCCTGCACGCCCTGCGCCTGCCTGCGGGTGCGGACAAGGCGGTCCTGCGCCGGGCATTGCTTGCAGTGCTCGTGGCCTGGGTTCCCCTGGCCGTGCTCGCCCAGCTGCAGGGGTTGGCGATCGGGACGGGCCAGGCGTCGCTGCTGCAGGATTTCGCGGCGTACACCCGCTTCCTTGTGGCGGTTCCACTGCTCGTCATCGCTGAAGCGCCGGCCCGGCTGTGGCTCACCCGGGTGCTGGGTCATTTCATTGAGGCGCGGCTTATTCCGCCCTCCCGACAGGCGGACTTCACCGCGCTCCTCACCTCTACCCGGAACCTGCTCGGCTCGAAGCTGGTGTTGCTGGCCGTCCTCGTCCTGGCCTACACGATGACACTGGCGTCAGCGCGGGCATGGATCTCGTATGGCGCGGCGAACTGGCTGCTCATCGGCGGCGAAACCGGGCGCAGTGTCTCGTACGCCGGCTGGTGGCGCCTCCTGGTGAGCCAACCCCTGTTCATGTCGCTGCTGCTGACCTGGTTCTGGCGCTTGTTCCTCTGGATGCGCTGCCTGCGGCGCTATTGCGCACATGGATGTGCGGATCGTCGCGTCCCATCCCGACAAGGCGGGGGGTCTCGCATTTCTCGGGCAATCACTGCGGGCCTTTCCACTGCTTGCCCTGGCGTTCGGCAGCGCCATCGCCGGCACGCTGGCCAACCTGGTGATCTACGACAGCCGCAGCACGACGACGTTGACGCCGGTCGTCGTGGCAACAATGGTCTTCATTCTCCTGATTTGTGCCGGCCCGCTCCTGGCTTTCGTGAAGCCGATGCGGGACGCCCAAGACGATGCGGAACTGACCTATGGCGCCCTCGCTACCTCAGCTTGGCTCCCGCCTGGAGGAGCGCTGGCTCGCCAAGGCGGGTGACCTGACCCCGGACGCCCTCGCCGTTCCCGACTTCTCGACGACCGCGGACCTGTTCAGCGTGGTGGGCCACGTGGTGGAAATGCGCCCGATCCCCATCGAGATCAAGGACTTCCTGCCCCTGCTGGTGGCGACGGTCCTGCCCTTCCTTCCCATCATCCTGCGGCAGGTGTCGTTCGCGGACCTGGTCGACGTTGCAAAGCACATGCTGATGTAGCATCAGGTGGCTTCCGAACGGGCTGAAACGCTGGTAGCTTCTAGGGCTCTGGGCGCACTTCCGCGTTCAGGGCCTTTTTCACCCCAGCCCGTTGCGCCCGCCCTCCCGGGGTGCCGCGGACGACAGCAAGGAACTGAATCCGCAATGATTGACCAGGACACCACCACCGACCTCAAGCAGTTCGCCACGCCGACCGGACTTCGCGTCCGCCAGGACCTCTACGACGAGGAGTATTCCGACTCCGACTACGAGACGATGCTGTCCCTGTACGAGGGGACCATGGCGTCCATCGTCGAGGGCGAGATCGTCAAGTCGAAGGTCCTCCGCGTCACCGACAATGCCGTCATCCTGGACGTCGGCTTCAAGTCGGAAGGCTCGGTGCCGCTGGACGAGTTCAACAATCCGCAGGACCTGAAGGAAGGCGATGAAGTCGAAGTGTTCCTCGAGCACCTCGAGGATGCGGAGGGCGCGGTCGTGCTCTCCAAGAAGAAGGCCGACTTCATGCGCGTGTGGGAGAAGATCCGCGTGGCCTACGAGAGCGACCAGCCGGTGCAGGGTTCGCTCAAGAAGAAGATCAAGGGCGGCGTCGTGGTCGACCTCATGGGCGTCGACGCGTTCCTCCCCGGCAGCCAGATCGCGCTTCGCCGGGTGCCGAACATCGACGACCTGCTCGGGCAGTCGTTCGAGTTCAAGATCATCAAGCTCAACAAGCGCCGGCGGAACATCGTCGTCAGCCGCCGTGTCATCCTGGAGAACGAGCGGGCGCACAAGCGCGAGTTCCTGATGAAGGAGCTGGCGGTGGCGCAGGTGCGGAAGGGCATCGTCAAGAACATCACCGATTTCGGTGCATTCATCGATCTCGGCGGCGTCGACGGCCTGCTCCACATCACCGACATGTCATACGGCCGCGTATCGCACCCGACCGAGATGGTGCAGATCGGCCACGAGGTCGAGGTCAAGGTGCTCGACATCGACTGGCAGCGTGAGCGGATCTCGCTCGGCATGAAGCAGCTGCAGAACTACCCGTGGCAGAACGTCGCGGCGAAGTACCCGGTCGGCACGCGCGTGCAGGGCAAGGTGGTTTCCATCACCAACTACGGCGCGTTCGTCGAGCTCGAGCCCGGCATCGAGGGCCTGGTGCACATCTCCGAGATGAGCTGGACGCGGAACGTGCGCCATCCGTCGAAGATCGTCAGCATCGGCGAGACGATCGAGGCAGTGGTGCTCAAGGTCGACGAGACCGAGGAGAAGATCTCCCTCGGCATGAAGCAGACCGAGCAGGATCCGTGGATGGTGCTGCCGCTCAAGTACCCGGTCGGCACGCGCATCGCCGGCAAGGTGCGGAACCTCACCAGCTTCGGTGCCTTCGTGGAAATCGAGCCGGGCATCGACGGCCTGATCCACATCTCCGACATGTCATGGACCAAGCGGGTCCAGCACCCGTCGGAAGTGGTGAAGAAGGGCGACGCAGTCGACGTCGTGATCCTGAACATCGACGCCGACAACAAGCGGATTTCCCTCGGCCTCAAGCAGGCGGAAGAGGATCCGTGGCTCAAGATCGGCGAGACCTACCCGATCGGCATGGAGCTCAAGGGTCACGTCGTCCGCCTCATGGACAAGGGCGTCGTCGTGGACTGCGGCAATGACATCGAAGGCTTCGTCCCTATCTCGCAGCTCGGCGTTCCCGATCTCGAGAACCCGGGCGATGCCGTGAAGGAAGGCCAGCCGGTGGACCTGAAGGTGCTCGAGGTGGACCCGATTCATCACCGCATCGTGCTCGCGGCGATCGGGTATCCCGAGGGCGAGTGGATCACCGTGCCGAAGCTCGAGATCCCGCCAGACGAGATGTAGGACTGCTACCGCGTACGCGGTGAGCGGTGAGCGGGAGGTTCCCAGAATGGGGGCCTCCCGCTTCCGTTTCAGGCCGGTCGCACGATGCACCGAAAGCCGAGGTGGCTGGTGGAGGTGTCGACCGGCTCGGGGAAGCGCGCGGCCGGCCTGTAGCGGCGGCAGTAGTTCGGCGCGCAGAGGTGCGAGCCACCCTTGATCACCTTGCGAGGGATCTTGATGGCCGGCAGGTTCGGGTCGAGGCTCTCCTCCACTGGACCGCCTCGAGGGTTCCGCGGCGCGCAGCACGCATGGCCTGGCGCCTCAGGATGCCGGGTCGAGTACCAGTCCGTGGTCCACTCCCATACGTTGCCGATCATGTCGTACAGCCCGTAGCCATTCGGGTCGAATGCGCCTATCGGAGAGGTACCCTCGAACCCATCGCTCCCGAGGGCTTCCCAGGGAAACTCGCCCTGCCAGGTATTGGCCATGTAGCGCCCGCCCGGCATGAACTCGTCACCCCAGGCGTAGGCGGCACCGTCGAGGCCACCTCGCGCCGCGAATTCCCACTCCGCCTCCGTCGGCAACTCCTTGCCCGCCCAGCGCGCGAAGGCCTCTGCGTCGGCGAACGCCACGTGCACCACGGGGTGCTGATCCTTCCCCTCGATAGAGCTTCCCGGTCCCTGCGGCTCGCGCCAGTTGGCTCCCTTCAGGAAGTGCCACCAGTTGCCGATGTTGCGCCGGTCCACCTTCGTGGGAGGCCGGATAAAGACCATCGACCCGGCGTACAGCATCTCCGGCAGTGCACCGGGATAGTCGGCAGGGTCGGGCACGACCTCCGCCGACGTGACGTGCCCGGTCGCTTCCACGAATGCCCGGAAGAGCGCGTTGGTCACCGGACGCTCGTCGATCCAGAATCCATCCACCGACGCCGGATGCGCAGGCCGCTCCTCCGGGTAGTGGGCATCCGACCCCATGCGGAACGTGCCACCGGGGACCCAGTTCATGCCCGGCGCCGGGGGCGCGTCGTTCATCAGGTTCGAACCTGTCACGTCTATTCGCTCCTTGCTCGCGGCTGATGCCATCTGATGCGATGCCGGGTTGCCAGATGCGGTGCGCTTCTGATGCTGAAACTGGTCGGCTTCGGTCGAGGCGGGAAGTCCTTGAGCGTCTTGAGGAACTCGCCGGGGGGAGTAACTTCCGCTTCCGGCACTCACCTTTCCCCCGTCCCCTCCCCAATGCCCTCACCTCGCGACCTTCTCGACGACCTGCACCATCGCCGCGCCGCCGCCGAGCAGGGCGGGGGGCCGGCGCGCGTGGCGCAGCAGCACAAGAAGGGCAAGCTCACGGCGCGGGAGCGGCTCGACCTGCTGCTTGATCCGGGCACCTTCACGGAACTCGATCGCTTCGTGACCCACCGGTCGACTGATTTCGGTCTGGCGGAGCAGGTCTACCCCGGGGACGGTGTCGTGGCCGGGTGGGGCCGCATCGACGGGCGGCTCGTCTACGTCTACTCGCAGGACTTCACGGTCTTTGGCGGCTCGCTCTCCGAGGCACACGCCGAGAAGATCTGCAAGGTGATGGACCTCGCGGTGCGGAATGGCGCGCCGATCATCGGGCTGAACGATTCCGGCGGCGCGCGGATCCAGGAGGGCGTCGTCTCGCTCGGCGGTTATGCCGAGATCTTCCTGCGCAACACGCTCGCATCGGGCGTGGTGCCACAGATCTCCGTCATCCTCGGGCCCTGCGCCGGTGGTGCCGTGTACAGTCCCGCCATCACCGATTTCGTGTTCATGGTGCGCGACGTGAGCTACATGTTCGTCACCGGGCCCAACGTCGTGAAGACGGTGACGCACGAGGACGTGACCTTCAACGACCTCGGCGGTGCCGACGTCCATGGCACCGTGTCCGGTGTCTCCCACTTCAGCTTCGACTCCGAGCCTGCCTGCCTGGGTGCGGTGCGCGAGCTCGTCGGCTTCCTTCCGGCGAACAACCTCGATGATCCCCCGGTGCGCGGCACCGACGACCCGGCTGACCGCGCCGACGAGGCGCTGCTCGATGCCGTCCCGGACAGTGCCACGCGCCCGTATGACATGCTGGACGTGGTTCACCGCATCGCCGACGAGGGAAACTTCCTCGAGGTGCACAAGGGATTCGCCGACAACATCGTCGTCGGCTTCGCGCGGCTGGGTGGGCGTCCGGTCGGCGTCGTCGCCAACCAGCCGGCCGTGCTCGCCGGTGTCCTCGACATCAACGCCAGCTCAAAGGCGGCGCGCTTCATCCGCTTCTGCGACTGCTTCAACATCCCGATCGTCACCTTCGTGGACGTGCCCGGGTTCCTGCCCGGCGTCGCACAGGAGCATGGCGGCATCATCCGCCACGGTGCCAAGCTGCTCTATGCCTACTGCGAAGCCACGGTGCCGAAGCTGACGGTCATCACCCGGAAGGCCTACGGCGGTGCGTACGACGTGATGAGCTCGAAGCACATCCGGGGCGACCTGAACCTCGCCTGGCCCACTGCCGAGATCGCGGTGATGGGGGCCAAGGGCGCGGTCGAGATCCTTTTCCGGGACGAGATCGCCAAGGCGGCCGATCCCGCAGCCGCCCTGGCGCGCTTCACGCGAGGAGTATCAGGCCCGGTTTGCGCACCCCTATGCTGCCGCTGCCCGGGGCTACGTGGACGACGTGATCGACCCCCGGGAGACCCGCGCCCGCCTCATCGAGGCGCTCCAGACCCTGCGTACAAAGCGGGACCGGAACCCGTCCCGGAAGCACGGAAACATCCCCCTCTAGCGCCCCTCGGCCGGAGGCGGTAACCGCCGAGCCTTGCACCCCGGCGGTCCGGAGGCCATCTTCAAGCGATGCCTCGACTTGTAACGAGCCGACTCCTGCTCGGTTTCTGCCTGTCGGGTGTTCCTACGCTGCTTGCGGCACAAGGCGCCATCGACCCGCGAATGCCAGTACGCGCGGCCGAGTTGGTACGCCAGGGCGAGCGGAGCGTGGCCACCGACATGCTGGGCCGCTACCTCGCCGTGGCGCCCGACGATGGTCATGCCTGGCTGCAACTCGGTCGTCTCTACCTCATCGAAATCAGTGAATGGCACGCTCGGCATCAGGGTGAACCTGATGGTGCGCTGCTGCTCGATTTTGCACAGGCGGCATTCGACCAGGCGGAGCGGCTGGTGCCCGACTCGAGTTCCGTGCTGCACACCGAGGTGGAGATCGACCGCGCGCTCGTTGTCTTCGAGGTGTTGGGATGGGCCACCGCCCGTGCCCAGTGGCAGCGTGTGTCACACACGCAGCTTCCGCCTGAGCTCGCCGAACTGGGGCAGAACCTGCTCCGCTCCTGTCCCTCCGGTGGCGTGCTGGTTACCGGGGGCGATATCGAAGCCGTAGCGGTATGGCAGGCAGCGCTTTCGTCCCGCGAGCGCGCCGATGTGGTCCCGATTCGTCCCGACCTGTACGTCTCCGACGCGGTGTATCGCAAGCGCGCGGCGGAACTGCTGCAGGTCGATCCCGCGCTGTCTCTGCGGAGCGCGCTTGCCGATGCTGCGAGTCGGCGCCCGATCTGCATTGCCCCGGCCACCGACGCGGCGGCCATTCCCGACATGCCCTGGCACGCGAGCCGCCTCGTGCGGGTGAATCGCGACGACGCCCCGGCTGGCGATGCGCTCGCCTTTACCGCCGTACTCGAGGCCAGCAAGGGCGACGCATCCGCGTGGGTTGCCGACGTGCGCGAAGTCTATGACGGGGCTTCCCGCTACAACGTGCTCCTGTGCCCCGTGCTCCAGCCCGTCTTCGCAAACTCCCCGCCGGCCGCCTGTCGCCCCTGACGACGCCCAAGCCATCGTGAAAAGAGTCCTGGTTGCGAACCGCGGGGAGATCGCCCTGCGGATCGTGCGCGCCTGTCACGAGGATGGCATCGAGGCCGTCGCCGTGTACTCGGACGCCGACCGCACGAGTCCTCATGTGCAGGCGGCCGATCGCGCCATCCATATCGGCGCCTCGCCCGCATCCGAGAGCTACCTCAATGTGGCGCGCCTGCTCGAGGCGGCGGCTTCGAGTGGCGCTGATGCGATCCATCCCGGGTACGGATTCCTCGCGGAGCGGGCGACGTTCGCCGATGCCGTGACCGGCGCCGGCCTGACATGGATCGGGCCGCCGGCTGACGCCATCCGCGCCATGGGCGACAAGACCGAGGCGCGCCGACGGATGCAGCTCGCCAACGTGCCGGTGGTGCCGGGAGCCGTCACCCCGGTCGCCGACCTCAAGAGCGCGCGGCTGGTGGCCGAGGAAATCGGGTTCCCGCTGATGGTGAAGGCTTCGGCGGGTGGCGGTGGGCGCGGCATGCGCGTGGTGCGCGCACCAGGTGAGTTGCGCGCGGCACTGGAGACTGCGGCCTCGGAGGCGGAGAAGGCGTTCGGCGATCCGCGTGTCTATCTCGAGAAGTACATCGAGCGGCCGCGGCACATCGAGATCCAGGTGCTGGCCGACGAGGCCCGGACGGTGCACCTCGGTGAACGCGAGTGCTCCATCCAGCGTCGGCACCAGAAGCTCGTCGAGGAGGCGCCGTCGGTGGCGGTCTCCTCGGAGCTGCGCGAGTGGATGGGCCAGGCCGCCGTCTCCGCCGCCGAGGCGGTGGGATATCGCGGTGCCGGCACGGTGGAATTCCTGCTCGCGCCCGGGTGGTTCGTTCTACTTCCTGGAGATGAACACGCGCATCCAGGTGGAGCATCCGGTCACCGAACTGGTCTTCGGTGTCGACCTGGTGCGGGAACAGCTTCGCATTGCGCAGGGTCTCCCGATGGCGGTGCCGAGCACCTACCTGCATCCGCGCGGCTGGGCGATCGAGTGCCGCATCACGAGCGAGGATCCGGCGACGGGATTTCTCCCGTCGACGGGCCGCATCACGGCCCTCCGGGTCCCCGGCGGACCGGGGGTTCGCTGGGACTCGGGCGTCGAGGTCGGCAACGAGGTGACGCTCTACTACGACTCGCTTCTCGCCAAGCTGATTGTGTGGGCGCCGAACCGGGCGGATGCGATCGCGCGCATGGGGCGCGCGCTCGATGAGCTGCTCATCGCCGGTGTGGCGACGAACCAGTCGTTCCATCGGCGCCTGATGGCCGATGATGCCTTCCGCGAGGGCCAGTTCGACATTCAGTTGCTGGAACGCCGGCCGGACCTGCTGGCGGCGTCAGCGGATGGTGACCTCGTCGCCGATCTCGCGGTCGCAATCGCCGTGGCCGAGGACGAGGCTCGCGAGAGTCGGGCCCCGGCGGCGGCGGACGTCGCGACGCAGCGCAGCGCATGGCTCGACGCCGCCAGACGCGACCAGCGTCCGCTGACGCGCGGCGCGGCGCCGGACGATGGCGCCGTCGAGTCGGTGCGCATCGAGCGGATCGCGGCCGGTGGCGACGGCATCGGTCACCTCCAGGATGGGCGGGCGGTGTTCGTGCCGCGCAGTGCGCCGGGTGACCTCCTTGAACTCGCGCAGGTGACGCGGCAGCGCTCCTTCGCGCGGGCCCGCATCGGCCGGATCGTGGAGCCGGGACCCGGTCGCGTGGCGCCGCGCTGTCCGCACTATGAGCGCGATCGCTGCGGCGGGTGCCAGCTCCAGCATCTCGGGCCTGAAGCGCAGCGCCAGGCGCGTCGCGCCATCGTGGGCGATGCCCTGCGCCGGGTCGGTCGCCTCGAGGTGGCGGACCCGTCGCTGGAACCGGCGGCCAGCGACTGGGGGTATCGCGCGCGCATCACGCTGCACCAGAGTCGCCGATGGTCGTCGCATCGGCTTCCACCGACTTGGTCAGCCGGGCGAGATCTTCGACCTCGAGACCTGTCACATCACGGAACCGTCGGTGCAGGAGCTGTGGAGTGTCGTGCGCCTGTTGCGCCGGTTGCTCCCGGCCCGGTTCGACTCCCTGACGCTCCGGCTCGAGCGCGGTGGGGCCCGGCACGTCATGGTGCGTGGCGTGACCCCGCCTGGCCCGACGCCAGGCGGCTGGTGGACACGTTGCGGGCGCGGTTGCCCAATGTCACGGTCTGGTGGCAGCCACCCGAGGGTGCGGCCCGCGTCGTGGGCGAGAGCGTGGCTTTTCCGGCGACGGTGTTCGAGCAGGTGAATCCGTCGATGGGCGACCGCGTTCGCGCGTGGGCGGTGAATGCGCTGGGGGACGTGCGCGATCAGGCAGGATGGGACCTCTACGCCGGTATCGGCGAGACCAGCCGGATGCTGCTGGAGCGCGGCGCGCGAGTCGAGAGCGTCGAGTCGGACGTCGAGGGCGGTTCGTCTCGCCGAGTCGAGCGGGGCGACGGGGTGACCTGCGTGCGCACGCCGCGAAGGTGGAGAATGTCATCGACACGATGCGACCGCCCGATTTCGTGATCACCAACCCGCCGCGGACCGGCATGGATGCGCGCGTCGTGCAGGCGATCGGCGCCTCGTCCGCGCGTCGCCTCGTCTACGTCTCCTGCGATCCGGCCACGCTCGGGCGCGATCTCCGGGGCCTGGGCGAGGGCTGGCGGCTCACCGACCTCCAGGGCCTTCGACCTCTTTCCCCAGACGGCGCACGTCGAAACCGTCGCCGTCCTGGAACGCGCATGAAGTACTTCGTGACGATTGGCGGCCGGGAGCTCGAGGTGGTCATCGACGGTGAGCGGGTCACGGTAGACGGACGGACGGTCGCAGTGCGCCAGTCGGCCATCCCGGGAACTCCGCTGCGCCAGGTCACGATCGATGGCCGGGCCCTGCTGGTGCCGCTCGAGCGCCTGGGAGCCGGGCGCTGGTCGGTGACGGCCTGGGGGGAGCGGACCGACGCGACGGTGCTGGATGAGCGGGCGCGCCACATTCAGGGCCTGGTCCGGCAGGCCGAAGCGCCCTCTCAGGGGGGTGTCATCCGGGCGCCGATGCCGGGCCTGGTGCTCCGGATCCTGGCGACGGTGGGGCAGACCGGTGGCGCCGGGGCAGGGGGTCCTGGTGCTCGAGGCGATGAAGATGGAAAACGAGATCAAGGCGTCCGCGCCGGGGGTAGTGACGGCCATTCCGGTCCAGCCGGGTCAGGCGGTCGAGAAGGGGCAGGTCCTCCTCCAATTGGGCCCCGTGCCCGGGGCTTGACCCGAGCTCTGATTTCGAGGTATCTTGTGAGTCTGTCTTGATTTGGCTCGATTACCAGACTCTCGAGAGTAGTGGACAATGAAGACCTTTTCCGCCACGCCAAGCGACATCTCGCACGACTGGCATGTGGTTGACGCCGCGGGCGTTCCCCTCGGCCGACTCGCCAGCGTCGTGGCGCAGCTGATTCGCGGCAAGCACAAGCCGACGTTCACGCCGCACATGGACGGTGGCGACTTCGTCATCGTGCTCAATGCGGCCAAGGTGAAGTTCACCGGCCGCAAGCTGACCCAGAAGACGTACTTCAAGCACACCGGGTACATGGGTCACGAGAGCCACACGGTGGCGCGTGACATGATGGACACGCATCCGGACCGCGTCATCGAGAAGGCCGTGTTCGGCATGCTGCCGAAGAACTCGCTGGCGAAGCAGCACATGCGGGGCAAGCTCAAGGTCTACGCTGGTGCCGAGCATCCGCACGTCGCGCAGCAGCCGAAGCCGTTCACCGTTACCGCGTACAAGAAGGCGACCGCATGAGCGCCACGCTCGATCAGTTCCGCTGGCAGGCTGTTGGCCGACGCAAGACGAGCGTGGCCCGGGTCTATCTCACGCCGGGCACCGGCAAGTGGGACGTGAACGGCCGCACGCTGGGCGACTACTTCCCGCGGCCCTCGCTGGTGCAGCACATCCAGCAGTCGTTCACCACGACGGACACGCTCGGCGCGTTCGACGTGCGGGCGCATCGTGAATGGCGGCGGCATGACCGGCCAGGCCGGTGCACTGCGCCACGCGATCGCGCGCGCGCTGGTGGAGGCCGACGGCCAGCACCGCACGAAGCTCCGTGCCGCGGGCCTGATGACGCGCGATCCGCGCGCCGTCGAGCGCAAGAAGCCGGGCCGCGCTGGTGCCCGCAAGCGGTTCCAGTTCAGCAAGCGGTAGTCGATTTTCGGGCGGCCACTATTCGGCCGCCCGACGCGCGGGAAGGTTTCCGCGCATCACGCACATCGCTGGAGGCAGGCCGGGGTGTCCAGAGCTCGAGTTGCGGCCCGCGAGGTCGCCAGGGCGAGGGATCCAGCCGCCGATGAACGCGATGGACGATCAACCCCAACGAAGGAAGGACGCACCACTCCGCATGTCGCAGCCTCAGCTCCAGGACCTGCTCGAAGCCGGTGTCCATTTCGGGCACCAGACCCGCCGCTGGAACCCGAAGATGCGCCGGTTCATCTTCGCCGAGCGTTCCGGCATCTACATCATCGACCTGCAGAAGACGCTCCGCCAGATCGCCAAGGCGCAGGAGCTCCTCCGTGGCGTGGTGCAGAAGGGCGAGAACGTGCTCTTCGTCTGCACCAAGAAGCAGCTGAAGGGTGTCCTTCAGAGGACGCCGCCAACTGCGGCGCGTTCTACGTCACCGAGCGCTGGCTCGGCGGCACGCTCACCAACTTCGCGACGATCAAGAAGCAGATCCGCCGGTTGCGTGAACTCGAGCAGGGCGCGTCGGACGGCGACTTCGAGAACTACACCAAGAAGGAAAAGCTGCTGTTCGAGCGTGAGCGCGTGAAGCTGTCGCGCAACCTCGAGGGCATCAAGCACATGAGCCGGCTCCCGGGCGCCCTCTTCGTGGTCGACGCGAAGAAGGAGCGTATCGCGGTCAGCGAGGCCAACAAGCTCGGCATCCCGGTGGTGGCCATTGTGGACACCAACGCCGATCCCGATGTCATCACGGTGCCGGTGCCGGGCAACGACGACGCGATCCGGTCGGTCGGCCTGATCACGCAGGCGCTGTGCGACGAGATCCGCGAGGCCCGTGCGAGCGCGCCGACGCGCGACGTCGGGCGAGGATGTCGAGGCCGAGACGTACAGCAGCGACACCGGTGGTGAGGGTGACACCGACGCCGAGCGTCGCCGTCGCCGGCCGCGCCGCAAGCGCCGGCCGAAGCCGGAGGCCATTGCCGCACGGCTGAAGACCGACGGCACGCCGGAAACGGCTGAGGCGGTTGCCGGCGAGACGACGGGCGCGTAAGCGAGGACGGTAGCTTCGGAACTTGAGCCGCCGCTTCGGGCCCGTGCGGGCGCGGAACGGCGGCTTTCGCATACACAACAGGGAACTGGAAAAATGACGGGAATGACGATCTCGACGAAGGACATCAGCGAGCTCCGTGCGCGGACCGGGGCGGGCATCGGCGACTGCAAGAAGGCCCTCGAGGAAGCGGGCGGCGACATGGCGAAGGCGGCGAGCTGCTGCGCGCCAAGGGCATCGCCAAGGCCGAGAAGCGGGCCGGCCGCAGCGCGTCGCAGGGCCTCATTGGCATCGAGGTCCTGGGCGGCACCTCGGCCGGCATGATCGAGCTCGACTGCGAGACGGACTTCGTCGCGCGGACCGAGGAGTATCACGCCGTGCTCAACGGCCTGACCTCGCTGGTCGCCAAGTCGGCGCCCGACGGGCGTCACCGAGGTGGGCGCTGATGGCGCTTTCCTCAAGACGCCGTACGCCGGGTCGACGGTGGACGAGGTCGTGAAGGCCACCAGTGCCAAGACCGGCGAGGCGGTGCAGCTGCGCCGGATCGCGCGGTTCGCGCCGGCCAACGGTGTCGTCGGCCACTACCTGCATCACAACGAGCAGGTCGGCACGCTGGTGGAAATCGAGGGCGCCACGGGCGAGGCGGCCGTCGCGCTCGCGAAGGACCTGGCGCTGCATGTCGCGTCTGCCGATCCGCTCGCGGTGGCGGCTGCCGACATCGATGCGGAGCTGCTCGAGCGCGAGCGTCGTATTGCCGAGGAGCAGGTCGCGGCCGAGGGAAAGCCCGAGAACATCCGGGCGAAGATCGTCGAGGGGAAGCTCAAGAAGTTCGCGAGCGAGCGTGCCCTGCTCGAGCAGATCTTCATCAAGGACGAGACGAAGAACGTCGGCCAGCTGGTGGCCGCGGTGTCCGGGGCGCGCGTCGTCCGGTTCGCGCGGTTCAAGGTCGGCGAAGCCTGATGGCGCTGAAGTACCAGAGCGCACTGCTCAAGCTCTCCGGCGAGGCACTCGCCGGGGAGCGTGGCTTTGGCTTCGACTCACAGATCCTCGAGAACCTCGCCGAGGAGATCCGTTCGGTGCATGCGCTCGGCGCCCGCCTGTCGCTGGTCATTGGCGGCGGCAACATCATTCGCGGTGCAACCGCCAGCAGTGAGGGACTCGACCGCGTGTCCGCCGACTACATGGGCATGCTGGGCACGGTCATCAATGCGCTGGCGCTGCAGGGCGTGCTCGAGCAGTTCGGCATGCAGACGCGGGTCATGACGGCGATCCGGATGGAATCGGTGGCGGAGCCGTACATCCGCCGCCGTGCCATGCGGCACCTGGAAAAGGGTCGCATCGTGATCTTCGCCGCCGGCACCGGCAACCCCTTCTTCTCCACTGACACCGCCGGCGTGCTGCGGGCGCTGGAGATGGAGGCCGAGGTGGTGCTCAAGGGCACCAATGTGGACGGCATCTACACCGCCGACCCGAAGAAGGACAGCAAGGCCGAGTTCATCCCGCAGCTGACGTTCCAGGAAGCCATCGTCAAGAATTACGCGGTCATGGACGCCAATGCCTTCGGCTTGTGCAAGGCAAACCAGCTGCCGATCATCGTCTTCAACATCAACCGGCCCGGCGCCCTGGCCCGCGTAATCCGCGGAGACACCGAGGGAACCATCGTCCAATGAAGACCATTCCCGAAATCACCAAGCACGGGCGCGAACTCATGGCGAAGGCGGTCGACGCCACGCGCCGCGAGTTGAGCACCATCCGCAGCGGCAAGGCCAGCACCAGCCTGCTCGACCTGGTCCGGGTGGATGCCTATGGGTCGCAGGTGCCGCTCAACCAGGTGGCCATGGTCGCCGCGCCCGAGCCGCGACTGCTCACGGTGCAGCCCTTCGACAAGGGCCTCACGCAGGCCATCGACAAGGCGATTCGCGATGGTGACCTTGGCCTGAACCCCTCGACGCAGGGCAACCTGATCCGCATCCCGCTGCCGCCGCTCTCGGAGGAGCGCCGGCGGGACCTGGTGAAGATCGTCCACAAGCTGGCCGAGGAAGGACGCGTCGCGGTGCGGCATGGCCGCACGGACACGCTGACGAAGATCAAGAAGCTCGAGCACATCTCGGAAGACGACAAGACGCGGGCCGAGAAGGACGTCCAGAAGCTCACCGATGAGCACATCCGCCAGATCGACGAGATCATCAAGTCGAAGGAAGCGGAGATCATGGAAGTGTGACGTGAGCGATGACGCGCTCCTGCAGCGCATTCGCCTGAACGGGGCGATCCCGGCACATGTCGCCATCATCATGGACGGCAATGGGCGATGGGCGCAGGGCCGGTCGCTGCCGCGCCCACTGGGGCATGCGGCGGGCATGGCGGCGGTGCGTGAGGCGGTCGAGGCATGCCTGGCCACCGGCGTCGAGGTGCTGACGCTGTTCGCCTTCAGCCAGGAGAACTGGCAGCGCCCGGCCGACGAGATCGCCGCACTGATGAGCCTGCTCGAGGAGTACATCGAGAAGGAAATGTCCGACCTTCGGGCTCGGCGCGTAGCCGTCCGGTTCCTCGGTGAACTCGACCGGCTGGTGCCGTCGGCGCGCGAGGCGGTGGACCGGATCGTGGCGACCACCGCCGGTGGCGACGCGCTCGCCCTCAACATCTGCGTGTCATACGGGTCGCGGGCCGAGATCACGCGCGCGGCGCGTATCCTGGCCCAGGATGCCGTTGCGGGCCGGATCGTCGCCGACCAGGTTGACGAGGAGGCGCTCGCGCGCCGCCTGTACACCGCCGAATGGCCGGATCCCGACCTCCTCATCCGCACCTCCGGCGAGCAGCGCATCTCGAATTTCCTCCTCTGGCAGCTCGCGTACGCCGAGTTCCATGTGTCGTCGGTCCTGTGGCCCGACTTTACCCGCCAGCATTTCTTCGAGGCGATCCTCGACTTTCAACGGCGCGATCGCCGCTTCGGTCGCGTCCCGGTCTGATGGATTCCAACATGGTGCGACGGGTGGCGTTCGCCGCCGTCGCCATTCCGCTCGCCCTTGGCATCGTCTGGTTCGGGGGCTGGCCGCTCGCCATCACCGTGTCGCTGGTGAGTGCGCTTGGGCACCCGTGAGTTCTACGACCTCGCCCTCAAGAACAACATCGATGCCGCGCGGCGCTTCGGCATCGCGAGCGCCGCGCTATGCGGCCCGCTCGCGCTGCTGGCGAGCCCGCGCGGGCCACTCGCGGGTGTCGCCTCCATATCGGTGTTGCTCGGATGGTGGCCTTACCTCGGCGCCCTCTGGGTCCTGGCGCTCCTCGTGTGGGCGCTGGCGCGACGCGCGCCGACCGAGCGGCCGCTCGAGGCCGTTGCGGTCACCGCGTTCGGTGTCCTGTATGCCGGCGCGCTACCGGCGTTCCTCATCAGCATCCGCCACGGCGTATTCGGCGGGCAGTCATGGGCCGGCACCTGGCTGGTGTTCTTCCCGATGGTGGTGATCTGGGTGTGCGACAGCGCCGCGATGTCGGGTGGCCGTGCCATCGGCGGGGCGAAGCTCGCGCCGACGATCAGTCCAGGGAAGACGCGCTCAGGCTCCACGGTGGGCGTGCTTGGCGGCCTGCTGGTGGCCCCGATCTTCGCGTACCTCGTTTTCCCGCGCGTTGGGATAAGTGCCGGCATGGTGGCGCTGCTCGTCATCGCTGCATTGATCTCGGTGCTGGGTCAGCTGGGCGACCTTGCGGAGTCACTGTTCAAGCGCGAGGTGGGAGTGAAGGACTCGAGCACGCTGATTCCCGGGCACGGCGGCGTGCTCGACCGGTTCGACTCGCTGTACTTCGCGCTGCCGATCGCCGCCTTCTGCTACACCCTCTTCGGCATTCCCGGATGAGTCCCGGCGTGAACGGCCGCACGCGCGGTGTCGCCGTGCTGGGCTCCACCGGTTCGATCGGTGAGAGCGCGCTGCGCGTGCTCGATCGCCAGCGCGATCACTTCCGCGTGGTGGCGCTTACCGCAGGCCGCCAGCGTGAGAGCCTGCTGGCCCAGGTGGCCACGTGGCGCCCGGCCTTCGCGGGCATCGTCGATGGCGCCAGCGGCAACGGACTCGCCTCAGGGGTGGAGGTGCTGCTCGAGGCGGCACTGCATCCCGACGTCGATATCGTGATCAACGCGCTGGTGGGGGCCGCTGGACTGGATGCGACACTGGCCGCGCTGCGAGCGGGCAAGCGGGTCGCGCTCGCCAACAAGGAGTCCCTGGTCATGGCGGGGGACCTCGTGGCCGAGGCCGCGCGCCTGGGCGGGGGTGAGGTGGTGCCGGTGGACTCCGAGCACAGCGCCGTGCTGCAGTGCGTCACCGGCCACAACGGCAAGCTCGCGCGGCTCATCCTGACGGCGTCCGGTGGTCCTTTCCGCACCTGGGACGCGGCGCAGGTGGCCGGGGCCACGGTGGAGCAGGCGCTCAATCACCCGACATGGCGCATGGGCAGCAAGATCACGGTGGACAGCGCCACGCTGGCCAACAAGGCGCTCGAGGTCATCGAGGCGCACTTCCTGTTCGGGTTGTCGTACGACCAGGTCGATGTCGTGGTTCACCCGCAGAGCATCGTGCACGCCTTCGCAGAGTTCTGCGACGGCAACGTCATGGCGCAGGTGGGCTTCCCCACGATGGAGCTGCCGATTCTCTACGCGCTCACTCATCCCGATCGCCTTCCCGACGCGGGGACACGGCGCTTCGACCCGATCGCGGCAGGCCAACTGACATTCGAACCAGTCCGCACTGACGTCTTTCGCGCATTTCCGCTGGGCGTTGCAGCCGGGCGCGCCGGCGGGACGTCGCCGGCCGCATTCAACGCGGCAAATGAAGAGGCCGTGGCGGCATTCCTCGCCGGCGCGCTGCCCTTCGGCCGGATCAGTGACGTCATCGAGTCGGTACATGGACGCGCACGTGTCCGAACCGGTTCGCGACGTCGAGACCGTCCGCGCCGCGGATCGCCGGGCCCGGGAACACGCCCGCTCACTGGCAGGACAACCATGCTAGTCACACTGCTCGCATTCGCCGTCACGCTCGGCGTGCTCATCTTCGTCCACGAGTTCGGCCACTTCGCCGCGGCCAAGTGGGCCGGCATCTGGGTGCACCGCTTCTCCATCGGCATCGGCTCGCCGATTCCGGGACTGACCTTCCGACGCGGCGAAACCGAGTACTCGCTCTCCTGGCTTCCGCTTGGCGGCTACGTCAAGATGGCGAGCGAGGAGGAGGAAGCCTCGAGTGCGGCGCTCGAGGGCGGCACGCCCGAGGCTGAGGTGCCGCCCGACCGGATGTTCGAGGCGAAGCCGGTATGGAAGCGGATGATCGTGATCCTCGCCGGCGTCACCATGAACACGCTCTTCGCCTGGCTCATCTTCAGTGGCCTGGCGCTCAAGAACGGCAAGGCGATCAATCCAGTGACCGTCGTGGGCGCGGTCGATTCGGCGGGCCTTCCTGCCGGCGCGGAGTCGTTCCGCACGCTGCAGCGCGGCGACCGGATCACCGCCGTCAACGGGCGACCGGTGGACTCCTGGAACAGCGTCTTTGATGAGCTGCAGCACACCGCGGGCAATACGGTGGCGCTGACGCCTGTCCGATGGCCGGACGGTCACCGCCGATGTGCCGGCCGATGCCGTCGAGCGGCGCATGGCACTCGCGGTGTCACTCGGGCCGTTCACGCCCGCGGTGGCGGGACGCGTCATTCCCGGGCGCGCGGCCGCCAAGGCAGGCGTGGCAAAGGGTGACACGGTGGTGTCGGTGAATGGGCAGCCGATCGCGCAGTGGGCGGACCTGCTGGCGGTCATCGAGCGCTCGGCGGGCCAGGACCTCCGGCTTGGCCTTGGTCGCGCCGGCGGTCGTACCGAGGTGACGGTGGTGCCGGAGTCCACGACGGTGAGCGACTCGACCGGGCCCAGGGTCGTGGGCAAGATCGGGGTCGAGGTCTATGGTGGCTTCCGCCGTGAGCCGTACAGCGTGCTTGGGCGCGATGGGGGCGGGGGTGAAGGAAACGATGAATGCCTCCACCGTCGTGGTGCGGATGCTCAAGGGGCTGGTGAGCGGCAATGTCGCGCGAAGCTCCCTGGGCGGCCCGATCGCCATTGGCCAGATGGCGGGACAGAGCGCCCGCATGGGCGTTGAGCCGTTCCTGACATTCATGGCCATCATTTCCATGAACCTGGCGGTGCTCAACCTGCTGCCGATCCCGGTGCTGGATGGGGGCCAGTTCGTTTTCCTGGTGGGCGAGGCGATCCGGCGGAAGCCGCTGCCCCTCAAGCTCCGGGAGCGCCTTACGCTGGCCGGGCTGGCCATCGTGGGGGCCCTCATGGTGTTCGCCCTGTGGAACGACCTGACCCGGCTGGTCCGGCAGATCACCGGCTAGGGTCCGGGGTTGCGGCGGGTCCCCTCGGGGGCTAAATTACCAAGCTGCTAAAGTTCACACACTCAAGCGTTTGCGGCCCCGTGGGGCCAAGGAAAAAGCAGGCAATGACGTTCGACAAGACGACGGTGGTCACCAAGCATCGCGCCCACGAAACCGATACCGGTTCCACCAAGGTGCAGGTTGCGCTCCTCACGGAGCGGATCAACTCGCTCACCGAGCACTTCAAGACCCACGCGAAGGACCATCACGGTCGCCGTGGCCTGCTCAAGATGGTGGGCAATCGCCGGCGCCTCCTGACCTACCTCAAGCGCACCGATGTCGTGAACTATCGGTCGCTGATCGAGGAGCTGGGGCTCCGTCACTAGGATCGAGATCATCAGGCGGGCGTCCCGTGCAGCACGGGACGCCCGTTCGCTTTCAAGACCCGATGGCACATTGCGTAGACAAGAAACCAATTAAAGACGAGAGAAGGCAGAGAGAGTGACTGTTCAACGGATCGAAACGGAATTTGCAGGACGCACCCTGACCCTCGAAACCGGGCGTCTCGCGAAGCAGGCAGCAGGTTCAGCCCTCGTGCAGTTTGGTGATACCGTGGTGCTCGCGGCGGTCACCGTCTCCCCCAACATCTCCTCGCTGCCGTTCTTCCCGCTCACGGTCGAGTACCGCGAGAAGACGTACGCTGCCGGCAAGATCCCGGGTGGATTCCTGAAGCGTGAGGGTCGTCCGTCCGACAAGGAAATCCTTGCCTGCCGGCTCATCGACCGCAGCATCCGTCCGCTGTTCCCCGAGGGCTTCAAGAACGAAGTCCAGGTGTTCGTCACGGTGCTCTCGGCCGACCAGGAAAACGATGCCGACGTGCTCGCCGCGCTCGCCACGTCCACCGCGCTCTCGCTGTCGCCGGTACCGTGGAACGGTCCGCTGGCCGCCGTGCGTGTCGGTCGCGTTGAGGGACAGTGGATCCTGAACCCGACCTTCCCGCAGCTCGAGTTCTCGACGATCGACATCGTGGTCAGCGGTTCGGCTGACGCGATCTTCATGGTCGAGGGTGGCGCGCTGGAAATTTCCGAACAGGAACTGCTCGACGCACTCAAGGTTGCCCAGAAGGGCATTCGCGATCTCGTCGCGGTACAGAAGAAGGTCCTGGACAAGGCCTCGAAGCCGAAGATGAAGTGGACCAAGCCCGAGCCCGATGCGACCGTGGTCGCTCGCGTGCGCGCGCTTGCCGAAGCCTCGATGGCGAAGATGATCAACGCCAAGGACAAGGCTGGTCGTTCGGCCGCGGTGAAGGAACTGCGTCGCGGCGTCGCCGAGCAGCTGGCGGCCGAGTTCCCGGACAAGGGCAAGGACATCTCCTCCGAACTGGAAGAGATCGAGTACCGCACCATGCGCAGCCAGGTGCTCACGAAGGGTGAGCGGGTTGACGGCCGGGACACCGACACCATCCGCCCGATCAGCATCGACGCCGGCCTGCTGCCGCGCGTGCACGGCTCGGCGCTTTTCCAGCGTGGCGAGACGCAGGCCCTCGTGGCCGTGACGCTCGGCACCTCTGATGACGAGCAGCGCATCGACAGCATCGACTCGACCGTCGAGACGAAGAAGTCGTTCATGCTGCACTACAACTTCCCGCCGTTCTCCACCGGTGAAGTGAAGATGATGCGGGGCACGAGCCGTCGCGAAGTCGGCCACGGCATGCTGGCCGAGCGCGCCCTGCAGGCGCTGCTGCCGGACCACACCGATTTCCCCTACACGCTGCGGATCGTGTCCGAGATCCTCGAGTCGAACGGGTCGTCGTCGATGGCGTCGGTCTGCGGTGGCTCCCTCGCGCTGATGGATGCGGGCGTGCCGATGAAGGCGGCCTGCGCCGGTGTCGCGATGGGCCTGATCATGGAAGGGGACAAGATCGCCGTCCTCACCGACATCCTCGGGTCCGAGGACGCGCTGGGCGACATGGACTTCAAGGTGGCCGGCACGGAGCAGGGCATCACGGCGATCCAGATGGACATCAAGATCGCGGGCCTGACCATCGAGATCATGACGGATGCGCTCGAGAAGGCCCGCAAGGGCCGGCTCCACATCCTCAAGGAAATGGCGAAGGTCCTGCCGACGCCGCGCGCGGAGCTGTCGAAGTACGCGCCGCGCATCTTCACGCTGCAGATCAAGCCGGACAAGATCGGCGACCTGATCGGGCCGAAGGGCAAGACGATCCGTGGCATCCAGGAAGCCACGGGCGCCAAGATCTCGGTCGAGGACACGGGTATCGTCACCATTGCCGCCGTCGGCGGCGAGGCGGGCGACCGGGCCAAGGAGATGGTCATGGCCATCACCGCGGAGCCCGAGGTCGGCAAGATCTACGAAGGGCCGGTCAAGAGCACCACGCCGTTCGGCGCGTTCGTGGAGATCATCCCGGGCGTCGAGGGCCTCCTCCACATCAGCGAGCTGCAGCATGGCCGCGTGGAGAAGACCGAGGATGTGGTCAAGAAGGGCGACATCATCAAGGTGAAGTTGCTCGAGGTCGATGACCGGGGCCGCATGAAGCTTTCCCGGAAGGCGCTGATCCCGAAGGAGTAGTCCCGTGCGCACCGAGCAGCTCGACGCCGGGCTCTTCCGCTCTACTGCGTCGAACGGGCTCGTGGTGTTGTCGGAAACCCTGCCCGGCGTCCGCTCTGCGGCCGTCGGGCTTTGGGTGCGTACCGCCAGCGCCCATGAGCCCGTCGGCCAGATGGGCATTTCCCACCTGCTGGAACACATGGTGTTCAAGGGCACCGAACGCCGGGGCGCGCGCGAGCTCGCCCTGGCGCTGGAGGAGCGCGGTGGCAGCCTGGACGCATTCACCGGGCGCGACACCACGAGCTTCCAGGCGCACGTGCTCGACCGCGACCTCCCGCTCGCGGTGGACGTGCTGACCGACCTGGTGCGCCGTCCGCTGCTGCGCCAGTCCGACCTCGATCTCGAGCGGAAGGTCATCCTCGAGGAGATCAGCGGGGTAGACGACACGCCCGATGATCTCGTGTTCGAGCTGCATGCCCGCGCCCTCTGGCCCGACCATCCGTACGGCTATTCCATTCTCGGTACCCGGGATACCGTGAGCGCGCTCACGGCGGCCGATCTTCGCCGGTTGCACGACGAGGCATATTTCCCGGGCAACTGCGTCATCGCAGCGGCCGGCAACGTGGAACACGCCGTGCTGCTCGAGGCACTGGACAAGGAAGGCTGGTTCGCTGGCGACGCGCGTCCGGCGCGCGCCGCCGTCACACCGCATCCAGCGCAGCGTGGCCGGGTCAGCAGGGCCGAGCGCGATACCACCCAGTCGCACATGGTGCTCGGCACCGACACATTCAGCATCGCCGATCCCCGGCGTTTCGCCGTGTCACTCCTGGTGAATGCGCTTGGCGGTGGCATGTCCAGCCGCCTTTTCCAGCGCGTGCGGGAGGAACTCGGTCTCGCGTATGCCGTGTACGCGTACAACCAGTTCCATCAGGGCACGGGGCAGCTGGGGATCTACGTCGGGACCCAGCCGGAAACGGCCGATGCGGCGCTCGAGACAATCCAGCAGGAACTCCGGCGCATGGCCGGCGCCGGCCTGGACGCCGACGAACTCGCGGGCGGCAAGCGCCAGATGCAGGGGCAGGTGATGCTGGCGCTGGAAAGCCCGGGGGCGCGCATGAGCCGACTCGCGAACTTTACGCTGCATCGCGAACCCTATCGCACGCTCGACACGATCATCCAGGAAATCGAGGCCGTGCCGGGGGCGCAGGTCGCCGAGGTCGCGTCGGAATTCCTGGACCCCGAGCGACAGACGGTGCAGCGGCTGGGGCCGGCGAAATAGGCGTTGGGCGGTAGGCGTTAGGCGTGAGATCACCACTTTACCTGCATCGGATCAAAGCCATGGTCATCGGCGTACCGAAGGAAATCAAGACCAACGAGAATCGCGTCGCCCTCGCGCCCGCAGGCGCAGAGGCGCTCATCAGCCAGGGTCACACAGTGCTGCTCGAGCAGGGCGCGGGCATCGGGAGCGGGTTTGCCGACGAGACGTACGTCGCGGCTGGGGCGCAGATCCTGGCCACGGCCGACGAAGTGTGGCAGCGCGCCGAGATGATCATGAAGGTGAAGGAGCCGATCGAGGTCGAGTGGCCCCGCATGCGCGCGGGACAGCTGATCTACACCTACTTCCACTTCGCGGCGGCTGACGCGCTCACGAAGGCGGTCATCAAGTCGGGTGCGATTGCGGTGGCGTACGAGACGGTGCAGCTGCCGTCCGGTGAACTGCCGCTGCTGACGCCAATGTCGGAAGTGGCGGGCCGTATGGCGGTACAGCAGGGTGCCAAGTACCTGGAGAAGGTGTTCGGCGGCACCGGCGTGCTGCTGGGCGGCGTGCCCGGCGTGGCACCAGGGTCGGTGGTGATCCTTGGTGGTGGTGTGGTGGGCATCAACGCCGCCAAGATGGCTGCTGGCCTGGGTGCCCACGTCACCATCCTCGACATCTCACTCGACCGGCTCCGCTACCTGGACGACGTGCTGCCGGCCAATGTCGATACGCTCTACTCAAACCGCTTCAACATCCTCGAGGCGATCAAGCGCGCCGACCTGGTCATCGGGGCCGTGCTCCTGCCAGGTGCCAAGGCGCCGCACCTGGTGAAGCGTCCCGACCTGAAGCTGATGCGGCCCGGCGCCGTCATCGTCGATGTGGCGGTCGACCAGGGCGGGTGTGTCGAGACCATCAAGCCGACGACCCACGAGAACCCGACCTATTTCGTCGATGGCATCCTGCACTACGGCGTGGCCAATATGCCGGGAGGTGTGCCGCGCACGTCGACGCTGGCCCTGACGAACGCCACCCTGCCATATGGGATGAAGCTGGCCCGCCTGGGGTGGAAAGAGGCCTGCAAGGCCGATGGCGCCCTCCGGCTGGGCCTGAACGTGGTGCAGGGCAAGGTGGTCTACCCGGGCGTTGCCGAGGCCTTCGGGCTCCCGTTGGTGGATGTCACGTCGGTGCTGGCCTAGGATGATCGACGTCGAGATCGTCCGGCTGCCCCACGGCGAGGGGCTGCCGGAACCTGCCGCTGCCACCGCCGGGGCGGCGGGGTACGACATCGCGAGCGCGGATGACGTGGAGTTGCCTCCCGGGGCCCGGCAACTGGTGCGCACCGGCTTCGCCATCGCGATACCGGCCGGGTTCGAGTGCCAGATCCGCCCGCGCTCCGGCCTGGCCCTCAAGCACGGCGTCACGCTGCCCAACACCCCGGCCACCATCGACAGTGATTACCGGGGAGAACTGAAGGTGGCGCTGATCAACCTGGGGGCCGAACATTTCAGGGTGACCCGCGGCATGCGCATTGCCCAGCTGGTGTTCGCCCGGGTGGAGGCTGTGACCTTCCGGCGGGCCGAAGAGCTGGGGGCCACCGGCCGGGGGGAGGGGGGCTTCGGCAGCACCGGACACTGACGAGAACTGCTTGCTGTGTTGATTGGGAACACCCCCTGCCGTAAGTTTCGATCTCACTTGTATTAAAGCGCTCCCAGGGCGGTGAAAATGGCACGGTTCAATTTTGGTTCTTTCCTCCCCGCGAACGAAATCGCGGTGGATCTCGGCACCGCCAATACGCTCATTTACGTAAAGGGCGAGGGCATCGTCCTCAACGAGCCCTCGGTGGTCGCGATCGAGAAAGCGACCGGCAAGATCAAGGGCATCGGCCTCGAGGCGAAGCGGATGCTCGGGCGCACGCCCGATGGCATTCTCGCCGTGCGGCCCCTCAAGGATGGCGTCATCGCCGATTTCGACGTCACCGAGAAGATGTTGCGCTACTTCCTGAAGACCATCATCGACAAGCACATCTTCCGCGTGAAGCCCAAGGTCATCGTGTGCGTGCCATCGGGCATCACCGAGGTGGAGCGCCGCGCGGTGCGCGATTCCGCCGAGACCGCGGGCGCGAAGCAGGTGCTGATGGTGGCGGAGCCGATGGCGGCCGCGATCGGCGTGGGCCTGCCGGTGGAGACGCCAACGGGCAACATGGTGATCGACATCGGTGGCGGTACGACGGAGATCGCGGTCATCGCACTCTCGGGCATCGTGTCCGACACGTCGATCCGCACCGGCGGTGACGAGCTCGACCAGGCGATCGTGCAGTTCATGCGCAAGAACTACAACCTGCTCGTCGGCGAGCCCACCGCGGAGATGATCAAGATCAAGATCGGCTCGGCGGCACCAGTGGGTGAGGAGCGGGAGATGGAAGTGAAGGGCCGCGACCTGGTGTCCGGCATCCCGAAGACGGTGCGAGTGCATTCAAGTGAAATCCGCGAGGCGGTGCAGGAGCCGATCCAGCAGATCGTCGATGCCGTGCGCCGCGCGCTGGAGATCACGCCGCCCGAACTCGCGAGCGACATCGTCGATCGCGGCATCGTCATGACGGGTGGCGGCGCGCTCATTCGCGGGCTCGACGTGCTCCTGCAGCAGGAGACCGGCCTGCCGATCCACGTGGACGAGGACCCGCTCACGTGCGTCGTTCGTGGCACCGGCCGTATTCTCGACGACTTCGAGAAGTTCCGCAGCGTTCTCTCCGCCTGATCCATGGCGCGGGGCACTGAACGCTGGGAGTCCCGCCGCGACACGTGGCTCTTTGCCGGTTGCATGCTCCTGTCGGCCCTGGCGCTGCTCATGCCGGCGAGCTGGGGCATGGCGGTGGCGGCCGGGCTGCGCACGACCGCGCTGGCCCCGTTCGTCTGGCTGCAGGAACGCGCCGCCGAAGGCCGTACCAGCCGTACCCGCTTTCGCGCCGTTGCCTCAGAGCGTGATTCCCTCGCCGAGCTGAGCCGGACCCTCTCCGGTCTGGCAGTCGAGAACCAGCAGCTGCGCAGCCTCCTCAACCTCACCGTTCGCACCGGCTCCGGGTTCATTCCCGCCGAGGTCCTCCGCCAGACTCTTCCGACCGATGGCCGCACCTTGTTGCTCGATGCCGGGCGCGCTGAAGGCGTGGCTCCACTCGATCCGGTGGTGACGCCTGAAGGCCTGATCGGCGCCATCCGCGAGGTCGACCAGCACACCAGCATCGCCATGACCTGGGCCCACCCCGAATTCCGGGTGAGCGCCGTGTCGGCCAATGGGCAGGTGGCGGGAATCGTGGGACCGACATCGGTCGGCGACGCCAGCCGCACCGGCCTGGAGTTCAGGGCGATCACCTATCGCGATACGCTGGCTGAGGGAGCGGTGGTCATCGCGTCGGGGCTGGGCGGCGTGTATCCCCGCGGCGTCCCGGTGGGGACCGTGGTGGGGGTGGAGCGGGAGCAGCTGGGCTGGGAGCGGGTGTATCGCCTCCGGCCATTGGCCTCGCCCAGTGTGGCAGGACACGTGCTCATCCTGCACGGTGCCACACCACTGCGCATTCCGGCCGCGTTCGCTCCCAGCAGGGATTCGCTGGACTCAGGGCCGGTGGCGGCCAACCCCGCGATCGCGGCGCCCCAGCCGGCCGTGATGGATTCAGCAGCCCGGGCGCGAGCCCGGCGTCGTCGGCGGGCCGACTCGCTGGCGGCGGCCGGGGCCGCTCCAGCGCCGGCCCAGCCCCCGTCGCCTGCTCCTGACACCGGCGGCGCACGATGACCAGCGCCCGTGCTGCCAACCGGTTGCAGCTCACGGTGGCCCTGGGGCTGCTGCTCTTCCTGCAGTTCTACGTGCGTCCACGGTTGTTCGAGGGCCGCTACGCACCCGACTTTGTCATGATTGGCCTCGTGCTCCTCGCGCTCCGCAGCGGCCCGGGCGTAGGTGCGTTGGCCGGTTTCCTCGTCGGACTCGCGAGTGATGCCCTGAGCCCCGCCAGGTTCGGCGCTGCGGCACTGGCCAACACCATGGTGGGCTACCTCGCTGCCCTGACGCGGGCATTTTTCTTCGCTGACAACGTGCTGGTCAACGCCGGGTTCCTCTTTGGCGCCGTCTGGCTCCGCGACCTGATCGTGCTGGTCGCGAGCGGGTCGGGCGACCAGGGTCTCGCCACGTCGCTCCTGATCGACGCGCCGCTCCAGGCGCTGACCACGGCACTCGCGGGCACCGTGCTGCTGGTCCTGTTCGGCGGCTGGTTCCGCATCCGCCTCGACCAGCAATGAACCACCTGGATCCCACCGACCTGCAGCGTCGGGCGAGCGGCGCCCGCTGGATCATCGCGCTCGCCTTCCTGGTCCTCGCCGGGGCCTTCTTCCGCGCGCAGATCCTCCAGCACGAGAAGTATCAGTTGCGCGCCGAGTCCAACCGTCTGCGTCCGGTGCCGTTGCCGCCGCCGCGCGGTGCGATCCTCGACTGGAAGGGCGAGGTGATCGCGGAGAACCTGCCGGGTTACACCGTCAAGCTCATCGCCACCAACGCCGATTCGCTGCGAGCCGTGCTGCGCCGCCTGGCCACCGTGGTGCCGCTCGACAGCGCCGGCATAGCCGACATCGTGCGGCGCTGGCGGGGCGCGCGCTACCAGCCCGCCGTGGTGTACGGGGAGGCGTCGTTCGAGACAGCGAGCCGGCTGGAGGAACATCGGGCACTGTTGCCCGGCCTCGTCCTCCAGTCGGAGCCGCGCCGCCTCTACCCGGCGGGGAAGGCCGTGGCCCACGTGGTGGGCTACGTGTCGGAGGTGACTGATGCCGAACTCACGGCGGACCGGTTTCCAGGGGCGCAGTCGGGGTCGATCGTGGGTCGCGCCGGGATCGAGCGCGAGTACGACGATACGCTTCGGGGCCGGGAAGGTGTGCGCTACATCGAGGTGAACGCGCGCGGCGGGCTGGTGCGCAACGAGGCGAGCGCGGCGTCGCTGGCCCCGGTGGCGGGGCGCGCGCTCCATACCACCGTCGACCTCGACCTGCAGCGGTACATCGACAGCATCTGGCCGGCCGGTGTCCGCGGCGCCATGGTGGCCATGACGCCGCGGGGCGAGATCCGCGCGCTGTACTCCGCGCCCTCGTACGACCCGAACCTCTTTGCCAGCGGCATCTCCAGCGCCGACTACAAGAACCTCGTCACCGATGAAGCGAACCCGCTCATCAACCGCGCCATCAACGGGCGCTATCCGCCCGGCATCACCGTTCAAGCTGGCGATCGCTGCCATGGCGCTGCGTCGCGGCATCGTCGGCTTCGAGACCCACATGCCGGTGTCATGCAACGGTGGCTACCGGCTCGGCAACCGCGTGTTCAAGTGCTGGAAGAAGGAAGGGCACGGCTCGCTCGACCTGATCGGTGCCGTGGCGAAGAGTTGCGACGTGTATTTCTACCAGCTGGGCCAGCGGCTCGGCCTGGATGCCATCATCAAGGACGGCGTGCTCCTCGGATTTCGCGACCGGAGCGGCGTGGACCTGCCGAGTGAGCAGGATCCCATCTTCCCGGCCGACCAGACCTACTTCGACAAACGCTATGGTGCGCGCAACTGGAGCGCGCCAGCCACGGTGCTGAACTTCTCAATCGGCCAGGGCGAGAACACCCAGACCCTGATCAACATGGTGAAGTTCTACGCTGCGCTGGCCGGCGACGGGAAGGTGCGATCACCTTACGTGGTACGCGAGTCCGCCGAGCCCGTTCGTGACCTCGGCCTCACGCCCGAGCAGCTCGCCGGCCTGCGCACCGCACTCATCGCCGTGGTGGAGAAGGGCACCGCCGCAGCGAGCCGCCGCACCGACCTGGCGGTGGCCGGGAAGACCGGTACCGCGCAGAACTCCCACGGCAAGGATCACGGCTGGTTCATCGGATTCGCCCCGGCCGATAACCCGACAATCGTGATCGGCGGCATCATGGAGGCCGCAGAACATGGTACCGTGGTAGCGCCCTACGTCATGAAGGCGCTGAGCCGCTACGTACTTGGCCCCGGCGCACCACCGCCCACCCCGAGCGAGATGGAACTCCCGGTGGACAGCGCACCCAGGGATGCCCCGGCAGCCGATACCACCGCGCCGACGCCGGTGGCGCTTCGCACCGTCGGGATAACGCCATGAGGTCGGTCGGCTCGTTCGATCGCACCCTGGCGGTGACGACGCTGCTGCTCATCGGCTTCGGGCTGCTGACCCTCTATTCAGCGGGGCAGACCGATGTCCCGACCAAGGCCGCTGGAGTCTGGTTTCGTCAACTCGTGTGGAGTGGAATCGGGTTCACCGTGGCAGTGGTGGTCTACCAGATCTCGCCGCGCATCCTCGAGTGGGCCGCACCCGCCCTATACGGGTTCGGCATTCTCCTGCTGTTGATCGTGCTAGCCGTAGGCACTGGTGCCGGCACCGCTGAGTCCAGCCACAGCTGGCTCTCCATTGGCGGGCGCCAGATCGGGCAGCCATCGGAATTTGCCAAGATCGCCACGGTGCTGATGCTGGCGCGCCACCTGTCCGGGCTGCGCGAACCTCCCCGCTCGATGCGCGACCTGCTGGTGCCGTCACTGATCGTCGGTGTGCCGTTTCTGCTGGTGCTCAAGCAGCCGGACCTGGGCAGTGCGCTCGTTTTCGTCGGCATCCTGTTCGCCATGCTGTTCTGGGCCGGTGCCCGGCCCCTGGTGCTGTTCCTCCTCGCGTCACCGGGCTTCAGCCTGCTGCTTGGCTTCAGCACCCTGGGCTGGACGCTCTGGATGATCGCGCTGTTCATCGTGCTGGCCGTCTATCGCCCCTTCATCCTCGACTCGGTGGCGGTGTACCTCGCCAATGTGGTGATGGGGGCGATCGCGATCCCGCTGTGGAGCCGGTTGCACACGTACCAGCAGAACCGCCTGCTCACCTTCCTCAATCCCGAGATCGACCCCCAGAAGGCGGGCTACCACGCGATCCAGTCGAAGGTGGCCATCGGCTCGGGTGGGTGGTTCGGCACCGGGTACACCCAGGGGCCCCAGAAGCGCCTGGCCTTCCTGCCGGAGCAGCATACCGACTTCGTGTTTTCGGTCGTGGGGGAGGAACTCGGCTTCCTTGGCGTGATGACGGCGCTGATCCTTTATGCAGTGCTCTTCCTCTCGCTGGTGCGGATCGCGCGCCGGGCGTCCGATCCGTTCTCAAGCCTCATGGTGTTCGGCATCCTCGGCATGCTCTTCACCCACGTGTTCGAGAACATTGGGATGACGGTAAACGTGATGCCAATCACCGGCATTCCCTTGCCGTTCTTTTCCTATGGTGGGTCGTTCTTCCTGATCTGCTGTGCCTGCATCGGCATCTGCTTCCGGGTTGCGGCGGAGTCGGATCGCTCTGCGTATCACGAGTTCTGACAAAGACTTAGCTGGCGGGGTCTGGCGCGGAAAGGTACACAGTGCAAGATTCTACCGGTCCTTGGGAGCCGGGAAGCGGTTGCCGTTCGACCCCCAAACACACACTCATCTATGGCTGTGATGGCTTGGTTCAAGAAGGAACGAAAGCCCCGCGCCTCGAAGCGTGAACGCCTTGAGATTCCGGCGGATGCGTGGGAGAAGTGCGAGAATTGCGGCCACCTCGATCTTCGCGAGAAGTTCGAGCGTGCCTTCAATGTGTGCCCTGAGTGTGGACGGCATCGGCGCATATCGGCCGAGGAGTACATCGAGATCCTTACCGACGAAGGCAGCTGGAAAGAGCTGTACTCCAACCTTCGTTCCACCGATCCCCTGAAATTCGAGCACTACGCCGACCGCCTCGCCGCCGCCCATCGCAAGGCGGGTGACGCGGACGCGATGTATTCCGGCTGGGGCAAGATCGACAAGCTGCCGTTCCACCTTGGGGTCATGAATTTCGCCTTCATGGGCGGATCGATGGGTTCCGTGGTGGGCGAGAAGATCGCGCGGCTCGCCCGGCGCTCCACCGACAAGAAGATCCCGCTGGTCCTGGTGAGCACGTCGGGCGGTGCCCGGATGCAGGAGGGGGTGCTCTCCCTCATGCAGATGGCCAAGACCTCGGCCGCCATCGCCCAGATGCGTGAGGTCGGCTTGCCCTACATCAGCATCCTCACCGATCCCACGACCGGTGGCGTGTCCGCCTCCTATGCAATGCAGGGCGACGTCATCCTGGCGGAGCCCGGTGCGGTCATCGGCTTTGCCGGACAGCGCGTCATCAAGCAGACCATCGGTCAGGACCTGCCGGAGGGCTTCCAGACGGCGGAGTTCCTGCTGGAGCACGGGCAGATCGATGATGTGGTGCCCCGCGGCTCGCTCAAGGAAACGACGGCGCGCCTGCTGCGGCACATGCAGGGTCAGCGACCGCATCCCGAGAGTGAAGTTCACTAGAGGTTCGGCACCGGATCCGGGTGGCGCCCCAGCGCCCCGCCTGCTCACCGGGCGGGGCGCTTGCACTACCGGCCCCTGATCAAGCACCCCTGCCAGGAATTCATGGCCACCGCCACCGCCTACGAAGACGCGCTCGAGTTCCTCTTCCCGCGTGTCACGACCATCAAGTTCGGGCTGGATACGACGCGGACGCTGCTCGCGGCGGTGGGCGACCCACACCTGATGATCCCGGCGATTCATGTGGGGGGAACGAACGGCAAGGGCAGTGTCGCGAGCCTGATTGCGTCGGCGCTCGGGGAGATGGGATGGAAGGTTGGGCTGTACACCTCGCCGCATGTGGTCTCGTTCCGGGAACGCATGCGGGTGGCCGGGATCCCGATCTCCGAGGGGGCCGTGGCAATGTGGACGGCCCGGCTGCGCCCGCTGATCGAGGAGCATGGCGCCACGTTCTTCGAGGCGACCACGGCGATGGCGTTCGCCGACTTCGCCTCGCGCGGAGCGGAGATCGCCGTGGTCGAGGTGGGTCTGGGTGGACGCCTCGACAGCACCAACGTGCTCCAGCCCCTGGTCAGCGTGGTCACCAAGATCGAGGTGGACCACGTGAAGTACCTGGGTGACACGCTGGAACTGATTGCCGGGGAGAAGGCGGGCATCGCGAAGCCCGGGGCGCCCTTTGTCGTGGGCGAGACGCGTCCCGAGATTGTCGCGGTGCTTCGGCGCGAGGGCCAGCGCTACGTGAGCGCGCTCGAACCGGGGGCGACCCTGGACATGCGAACGGTGCCGGCGGATGCGCAGTGGGAGGGTCCGTTGCGGCTGGAGGGTCCGCACCAGCGGCGGAACGCCGCGGTGGCGCTGGCGGCACTCGAGGCGCTGCCCGAGACCTGGCGCCCCGATGTGGATGCCACCGAGCGGGGTTTCGCCGAGGCGTTCATCGCCGGTCGGCTCGACCGGCGGGGCCGCTACCTCTTCGACGTGGCGCACAACCCCGACGGCGTGCGCACGCTGGTGGCGGCTATCGGCGCCCTGCGCCCGAGCACCCCGATACACGCCGTGGTCGCGATCCTGGGCGACAAGGACTGGCCGGAGATGCTGCGGAGCCTCGACGGCACCGTGGATCGCGGGGTGCTCACCGTGGCGCCGACCGCGGCGGGGCGGGGGTGGAACCTGGAGCGCGCTGGAGCGCTGGCTCCATGAGCGGACCCCGGGGCCGGGCGTCGTGCCCTGGGTGATCGAGCCCAACCTCGCCCGGGCGGTGGCTATGGGGCAGGAAGGGGCAGGAACCCTGCTGGTCACCGGATCGTTCCATACGGTAGGGGACGTGATGCACCTGCTTGGGCTCGACCCCTGACCCCTCACTCCTGACCCCTCACGCTGGTATCTTGTCGCCCATGCAACTCCAAGCCCTGCCGGGCTTTCGCGATTTTTTCCCGGCCGACCACCTCATCCGGTCGCACGTCTTCGCGGCGTGGCGGTCGGTGGCGACGCGGTATGGCTTCGAGGAGTACGACGGTCCGCCGCTCGAACCGCTCGAGCTGTATACCGCCAAGAGCGGCGACGAAATCGTGGGGCAGCTCTACAACTTCGAGGACAAGGGCGCTCGGCAGGTCTCATTGCGCCCCGAGATGACCCCGACGCTTGCGCGCATGGTGGCATCGCGGGCCAACGGGCTCCGGAAGCCAATTCGCTGGTTCTCGATCCCGCAGCTGTTCCGCTACGAGCGTCAGCAGCGCGGTCGCCTCCGCGAGCACTTCCAGCTCAACTGCGACCTGATCGGTGAGGCGGGTCCCGGTGCGGACGCCGAGATCATTGCCCTGGCGATCGACGTGATGCGCGCGCTCGGGCTGACCTCCAGTGACTTCAAGGTGCGGCTGTCCGACCGGCGCATCCTCGATGCGTTGCTGCGCCACCATAAGCAGACCGATGCGCAGGTGGCGACCTGGCAGCAGGTGCTCGACAAGTTCGGGCGCACTCCGGAGGACGTCTCGCGGCAGAAGCTGCGCGATGCTGGCGTAAGCAGCACCGATGTCGACGCGATCGTCACGGTGGCGAGGGCGAAGAGCTGGGAGCCGCTGGCCGACCCGGCGCTCGCCGAAACGAGCGCATCGCTCCTGCGAGGTGGTGCGGATCCTCGAGTCCATGGGACTGGGCGAGTACGTCGAGCCCGACTTCACCATCGTGCGCGGGCTCGCGTACTACACCGGCACCGTGTTCGAACTGTTCGACACGAAGGGTGAACTGCGCGCGATCTGCGGCGGCGGACGCTATGACAACCTGGTGGGTGCCATCGGCGGCGTGGACCTGCCCTGCGTCGGGTTCGGCATGGGCGATGTGGTCCTGGGCGAGTTGCTGAAGGAGCGCGGGCTGCTGCCGTCCACCGAGGCGCGGCTCGACGTGTTCGTCGCCGCCGTGACGGACGAGGATCGTGCCGAGGCGCTGGCGCTGGTGCACGAGCTCCGTGACGCCGGGGTCAGCGTGGAGTACGCGCTCGCGTCCCAGGCGCTGGGCAAGCAGCTCAAGCAGGCGGACGCGCGTGGAGCGCGCTGTGCCGTGGTCATCGGCCCCGATGACCGTGCCCGCGGCGAAGTGCAGCTCAAGGACCTCGCGAGCCACCGCCAACTGGCGGCGAAGCGATCGGATGCGGTCACTGCGGTCACCACGCTGCTGGCCGGGTGATCATGGAATCTTCCCTTTGGAGTACGGATGGCTGACAACAAGGCACTGACACCCCGCGCAACCGACTTCAGCGCGTGGTACAACGAACTGATCATGAAGGCCCAGCTCGCCGACTACAGCCCGGTGCGCGGGTGCATGGTCATCCGGCCGAACGGCTACGCCATCTGGGAGCAGATGCAGGCGGCGCTCGACAAGATGTTCAAGGACACCGGCCACCAGAACGCCTACTTCCCGCTGTTCATCCCGCAGAGCTTCCTGTCCAAGGAGGCGGAGCACGTCGAGGGCTTCGCGCCCGAGACGGCCGTGGTGACGCACGGCGGCGGCAAGCTGCTGGACGAGCCGCTGGTGGTGCGCCCTACCTCGGAAACGATCATCTACGCGATGTACGCGAAGTGGATCCAGAGCTATCGCGACCTGCCGGTGCTCATCAACCAGTGGGCCAACGTGGTGCGATGGGAGCTGCGTACGCGCCTCTTCCTTCGCACCACCGAGTTCCTCTGGCAGGAGGGCCACACCGCGCACGCCACCGAGGCGGAGGCCGAGGAGGAGACGCTGATGATCCTCGGGCTGTACCGCACCTTCATGGAGCAGTGGATGGCGATGCCGGTGCTCACCGGCCGCAAGACCGACAGCGAGCGGTTCGCCGGCGCGCTGCGCACCTATTCGTGCGAGGCGCTGATGCAGGACAACAAGGCGCTGCAGGCGGGCACGAGCCACAACCTTGGCCAGAACTTCGCCCGCGCGTTCGAGGTGCGGTACCAGAGCCAGGAAGGGAAGGAGGAGTACGTGTGGAATACCTCGTGGGGTGTATCCACCCGACTCGTCGGCGGGCTGATCATGACGCACGGCGATGACACCGGGCTCATCTGCCCGCCTCGCCTTGCGCAGTACCAGGTGGTGATCGTGCCCATCTACAAGGCCGACGCCGAGCGCGCCGCGATGCTCGAGGCCGCCGACAAGGTGAAGGCCGAGCTGGTGAAGTCCGGCATCCGGGTGCACATCGACGGTCGTGAGGGGATCAAGCCGGGCGCCAAGTACTACGAATGGGAGACGCGGGGCGTCCCGTTCCGGTTCGAGCTCGGCCCGCGCGACGTGACGGCCGGTACCGTGATGCTGGCGCGTCGCACCGGTGGTGGGAAGGAGGCGCTGCCGCTCGAGGGGATCGGCCCGCGCATGGTGCAGGAGGTGGACCGGATGCAGCACGACCTGCTCAACACCGCGATCCTCCGGCGCGAGCATAACAGCTTCCGTCACCCCGAGAACAAGCAGGCGTTCATCGACTACCTCGAGAACGGCGGCGGGTTCGTCTATGCCGGCTGGTGCGGCGATCCCGCGGTCGAGGCAGAGATCAAGGCGCAGACGAAGGCGACGATTCGCGTCATTCCGGACGCCGAGTTCCGCTCCTCGGAAGCGCCGAAGACGTGCATCTGGACGGGCCGGCCCTCTGTGGCCGAGGTCGTGTGGGCGAGGGCGTACTGACGGTGGCCACCGGCCAGCGGGCGGGCACTGCGCCAGACCCGGCGCTGCTGCTCGAGGACGCGGACCTGGTGCGGCGCGACGGTACGCTGGTCGATGGCGGCGTCTCTCTCGCCGAGGTGGCGCGGGAATTCGGGACGCCGGCATATGTCTACAACGCCGACGTCATCCGGCGGCAGTTCCGGGAACTCGACCAGGCGCTCAGTCGGCATGCCACACCGCATCTGCTTCGCGGTGAAGGCGAACAGCAACCTCGGCGTGCTGCGCGTCCTCCGCGACCTCGGCGCTGGCGCCGACATTGTTTCCGAGGGGGAAATGGCCCGGGCGATAGCCGCCGGGTTCGCCAGCGATCACATCGTGTTCAGCGGCGTAGGCAAGCGGGAAGATGAGCTCCGCGCGGCGATGGCGGCCGGGATCGGGCACGTCAACGTCGAGTCGATGGCCGAACTTGAACTGCTGGCGCGGCTCGCTGCGAACGCCGAGCGGCCATTACCCCTCGGCATCCGGGTGAATCCCGACGTGACCGCGGAAACCCACCCGTACATCTCCACGGGCAAGCGCGGCATCAAGTTCGGGATTCCCCTCGACCAGGTTCGGCCGGCGGCTGCGATGATCCGGAAGCACCCGGGTCTCGAGCTGGTGGCGATCGCAATGCACATCGGCAGCCAGCTCACCGATACGCAGCCATTCGCCGAAGGTGCAGGCCGCCTGGTGGAGCTGGTGAGCGCCGTGCGCGCCGATGGCACCACGACGCTTCGTGAGCTGGACGTGGGCGGCGGGCTGGGCATCCGGTACAACGACGAGGAGCCGATGTCGCCCCGCGCCTACGCGGACGCCCTGGTGCCGCTGGTGAAACCGACCGGGCTCACGCTGTACCTCGAGCCAGGCCGCTTCCTGGTCGGTGCGTCGGGTGTGCTCCTCACGAGGGTACTTTTCAGGAAGCATTCGGGGGGCAAGGAATTCGTCATCGTCGACGCCGGAATGAACGACCTCGAGCGACCGAGCCGGTACCAGGCATATCACGGAATCGTCCCGGTGCAGCTGCGCGCTGGTGGTTCGATGGTGGCCGACGTGGTGGGACCGGTCTGCGAAACCGGTGACTTCTTTGCCCTCGATCGTGACGTGGCGCCGGTGGAACCGGGCGACCTTGTGGCGATACTCTGTGCCGGGGCCTATGGCTTCGTGATGGCCTCCAACTACAACACGAGGCCGCTGCCACCCGAGGTCATCATCGACCGGGGCCGCGCGTGGTTGTCCCGCCCGCGGCAGGTGGTGGCAGATCTCTTCAGCAGTGAACGCGTTACGAGTGAGGAGCGGTGAGCGACCAGCACGACAGGATCCTGATTCTCGACTTTGGTTCCCAGGTCACGCAACTGATCGCGCGACGCGTGCGCGAGGCGCACGTCTACTGCGAGATCCATCCCAACGACGTCAGCGACCAGTTCATCCGGGACTTCAAGCCCCGGGGCATCATCCTCTCCGGCAGCCACGCCAGCACATACGAGGACCGCGACCTTCGCGCCCCACATGCGGTGTGGGAGGCAGGGGTGCCGGTCCTTGGCATCTGTTACGGGATGTTCACCATGGCGGTGCAGCTGGGTGGCGATGTCGAGCCGAGCACGCACCGCGAGTTCGGGTACGCCGAAGTACGGGCACATGGGCATTCCCGGCTGCTCAATGGCATCGAGGACTTCAGCACCACCGAAGGGCACGGCATGCTGAAGGTGTGGATGAGCCACGGCGACAAGGTGACGCGGCTGCCTGACGGGTTCAAGCTGCTGGCGTCTACGCCGAGCTGCCCGATCGCCGGCATGGCCGATGAAGCGCGAGGATATTACGGGGTGCAGTTTCATCCCGAGGTTACACACACGGTGCAGGGGAAGGCGCTGATCAACCGGTTTGTGCTGGACATCGCCGGGGCGCGACCCGACTGGGTGATGGGCAACTACATCGATGAGGCGGTGGCCCGCATCCGCGCGCAGGTCGGCAGCGAGGAGGTCCTTCTCGGGCTGAGCGGCGGCGTCGATTCCAGCGTGGCGGCGGCACTGATCCATCGCGCCATCGGCGACCAGCTCACCTGCGTCTTCGTGGACCATGGACTGCTGCGCCTGAGTGAGGCCGGCATGGTGATGGACATGTTCGCGGGGCAGCTCAAGGCGCGGGTGGTGCACGTCGACGCGAGCGACCAGTTCCTCGGGCATCTCAAGGGAATCACCGACCCGGAACAGAAGCGCAAGATCATCGGCCGTGAGTTTGTGGAGGTGTTCCAGGCCGAGGCGAAGAAGCTCAGGAACGTGCGCTGGCTGGCCCAGGGCACGATTTATCCCGACGTCATCGAATCGGGCAGCGCCGGCAAGAAGGCGATCACCATCAAGAGCCATCACAACGTCGGCGGCCTGCCGGCAACGCTTGGCTTGAAGCTTCTCGAGCCGCTCCGTGAGCTCTTCAAGGATGAAGTGCGGGAGCTCGGCGTGGCACTGGGCCTGCCACACGACATGGTGTACCGGCATCCATTCCCCGGACCGGGACTGGGCGTTCGCATCCTGGGCGAGGTGAAGCGCGAATACGCCGACCTGCTGCGTCGGGCCGATGCGATCTTCATCGAGGAACTGCGGCAGGCGAGGGACGAGGCGACAGGGAAGAGCTGGTACGACCTCACCAGCCAGGCTTTCGCCGTGTTCCTGCCGGTCCGGAGTGTCGGCGTAATGGGCGACGGGCGCACCTATGAGTTCGTGGTGGCGCTCCGTGCAGTTCAGACCAGCGATTTCATGACCGCCGACTGGGCGCCGCTACCGTACAGCCTGCTCAAGAAGGTGTCCTCGCGCATCATCAACGAGGTGCGGGGGATCAACCGGGTGACGTACGACATCTCGTCCAAGCCGCCTGCAACCATTGAATGGGAATAGCAATGTCTCTCAGTCGCACCTGGAAGTACTGCGCCGTCACGGCACTGGCCGCGAGCGCCGGCCTTGTGGCCTGCTCCAATGACTCGGAACCGGGTTGCACGCCGGTCGCCATCCTGGCGGGCGATCCGGCCTCGGTGCCTGCGCCGGGCTGGTACTCGTCCGATACCCGCTCGAACGGCACCGTCGCCATGACCACCGAGTTCGGCACACCGAGTGGCCTGACCTGCGACGCGGTGAAGCTCACTACCGGTGCGGCGACTGGCTCGCCCCTGCAGGACAAGGCGCAGCTCTTCACCTTCGCGTCAGCCGGCACTGCGCTCAGCTCGATCGCGAACGTATCGTACTGGGGCTACCGGTCGTCCACGTCTCCGGCGATTGTCGCCGACCCCACTGCTCCCCAGGCTGCGACGATTTCCCTCAACGTCCAGATCAGCGGCACGAGCGTCCCGGGCAACTTCGCCACGCTGGTGTACGAGCCGTATCGCCAATCCGGCGGCCAGGATGCGATCGTGAACGACACCTGGCAGCAATGGGATGCGAGTGCGGGGCTCTGGTGGAGCACGAAGAACGGTCAGAGCAACGTGCTCACGTGGGCGGAAGTGAAGGCATTGTATCCCGACGCCGCCGTGATCGGGTACGGATTCAACCTCGGGATCGAACAACCCGAACCTGATTGTGGCAGGTGACGGGCTTGCGTTTGGCGCGACCACGACTGATTTCTAGCGAAAGATCCAACAGGAAGACGCAATGCTCCATTCGCGCAGGCTGGGTCGGGGGTCGCGGCGGGACTGGCCCGGCGATGAGGACGTCATCCTCCGGTCCGAGAAGGCCGGTGCCAAGGCGGTAGGGACCCTCGCCATCGGCTCACTTGCCCTTGGCGCACTGGCCCTGGGCGCGGTTGCGATCGGTGCCCTGGCAATCGGCAAGCTTGCCATCCATCGGGTCCGGATCCGGCGCCTGGAGGTGGATGAGCTGGTGGTGCGTCGGCTGCAGATCCGCGAGACGGTGCAAGGCGACGACACTTAGCGCGACAGCGAGTCCACCAGTTCCCGCGCCATTCGCGACCAACCGTTTTCACTCCCGTAGCCGTTATCGAGGGCCGCCACCGCACGCTCTGCCGCCCTGCGCGCTTCGACGAGCTCGCGGTTGGCGGCAAGGGCCCTCGCGCGCAACAACTCGGCGCGGCCGACAAGCGCGCTTCGGGTAAGGGCAAGAGAATCGATTGCGGCTGCCTCGCGGGCCAGACGAGCCAGCGAATCGGCGCCGTGCGCATCGGCGCGGGCCAGCCGCCAGTCTCCCGCCGTCACCAGGGGAAGGGTGAAGAGCGCCAGCTTGGGAAGGGTGTCAATCTCCAACTTCGACAGCTCGAGCTCCAGCAGCCTTGAGGCCCCATCGGCATCACCCTGCGCCCGCCGGACTCGTGCCTGCATCATCGCCGCCGTGGCGCGCTGGCCACGTGCCCGCGCGGGCAGCTTGCCCACCTGCACACGCGCGTCCGCCAGGCGCCCCTGGTCCAGCCGCAACTGCGACAGCACCGTGGGGAGCTGCGCCTCGAAGAGGCCGGCTCGTCCGGTGGTATCCTCCAGCGCCTTCCCGATCCACCATTCGGCCGAGTCGAGCGCGCCCAGTCGGAGGAAGCTCACTCCGTAAAGCAGGGAGAGTCGCGAAGCGATCGGTGCACCGGACGCGCCCTGTCGGGTGCGCACATACTCTCGAAGCGAGACGTTCAGTTCGGCCAGCTCACCCAGTTCCTCCAGGGACGCCGCGAGGAACGCGACGACATTGGGCCAGGCGTCGGTGTCACCGTAGCCGTTCGCTTCCAGTTCCGCGAGAATGTGACGGAAGTGGGGCACCGCCTCACGCGTGCGGCCCGAGAGGCGCAGCACCTCGGCGAGCGAGTTCTCGACCGAGAGCTGGCGGCCGCCATTCGGCTCCGCCTGCTCGATGGCCAGCGCCTGTTCCAGCAGGGCCACCGCCTGGTCGGTCTCGCCCGCCGACTGGAGGAGCTTGCCCTCCGCCTCGAGACAGACGGATTTCACCGAGAGATCCGGATCGGGATCACGTGCCAGCGCCGCATTGGCCTCGGCGACATCCGCGCGCGCCGAGTCGAGGATATCGAGCAGCCAGAAATTGATGGCGCGCGTGCAGTCGGCCAGTGCCAGCGGGGAGCCGAGGCTGGCCTGCTTCGCAACCGCTCGGGCGCGCTCGAGCATCTCGCGCTGGGCCGCAAGGTCACCCACCTCGAAGTGACGACCGGAGAGATCGACCAGCACGGTGGCGACGAGCCAGGGATCGTTGCGGTAGCGGCGGCCAAGCACTTCCTCGGCCTTCGCGATGCGGCCGGCCATCGACAGGGACTTTCCGTCGGGGCCGGGCAGGTCAGCAGCCAGGATTCCCTGGAGCTCACTGAGCGCGCCCTCGCGCTGGCTGGAGCGGATGGCGACGTTGCGCTGGGTCCGAGCCGCGGTCATCTGTCGAAAGGAGAAGGTCGCCATGCCAATGAGGGCAGCGGTGATCGCAGTTCCGACGATCACCAGGTCGCGATGCCGCCGAAGGAACTTCCTCATCCGGTAGGTCGCGGAATCGGGCTGGGCGCGCACGGGCCGCTGCGCGAGATACCGGCGCAGGTCGTCCGCGAACTCCTGCGCAGTCTGGTAGCGGTCGGCGGGCGGGCGGTTCAGTGCCTTGAGCAGCACGCTGTCGAGGTCGCCCAGCCCGATGCGCGCCGGTTCGATATCGCTCAGGGCAGGGATTGAAGCGGGCGCCTGTCCCGGCCCGGCCATCGGGTGGTGCCCCGCCACGAGCAGGTAGACCAATACGCCCACCGAGTAGACGTCGGTCGCCATGGTAATGGGCCCGCCGAGTACCTGTTCAGGCGCCGCGAAGGCGGGTGTGAAGGCGCGACCGCCCGCTGCAGTGAGCTGGCTGTCATCTCCTCCCTCTTCCTGGCCGAGGAGCTTCCCGATCCCGAAGTCGAGCAGCTTGACGGTCCCGTCGGGAGTAACGAGGATGTTGGTCGGCTTGATGTCGCGGTGAACGACAAAGTTGGTGTGCGCATGGCTCAGGGCGTCGAGCACCTGCAGCGCAAGGCTGAGACGGTCGGGTACCGACAGCACCGCGAGGTCGGCGTACCGGTCGATCGGCAACCCATCGATGTATTCGATGACGAGGTATGGCTGGCGGGTGGCAGCCACGCCGGCGTCGAGCAGTCGCGCGATACCGGGGTGGGTGAGCCGCGCGAGAAGCGAGCCCTCACGGCGAAACCGCTCCACGGCGAGCGACTCGACCAGGGCCAGGTTCATCAGCTTGACGGCAACACGACCCTCGAAGCGACCGTCCGTGCGGTGGGCGAGCCAGACCGAGCCCATCCCCCCATGACCGAGGGGACGTTCCAGGGTGTATGCGCCAACTTCCAGGCCGTCGAGTTCGTCGTGAGGCATCGGACCTCAGGGAAATGAAAGGCCGAACGTGCAAGTTAGCAGTGCCGGACCTCGACGCCCCTGGGACTATCCGCGGCTGATCCTGACGGGCGTCCTGGCGATCTACGGCTGGTTCCTGGCCACGCACCCCGGTCACTTCGGCTTCGTCGACAACATCGACCTCGCGATCCACGAAACGGGCCACCTGCTGTTCGCCCCGTTCGGCGAGTTCATGAACGTGCTCGGTGGTACGCTCTTCCAGCTGATTGTCCCCCTCACATTCGCGGTCTATTTCGCCGTGCAGCGCGACTGGCACGCGGCGACGGTGCCGCTGTGGTGGACGGGCCAGAACTGCTGGAACATCGCGCGCTACATCAGCGACGCGCGGGCCCAGGACCTGCCGCTGGTGGGAGGCGGGGAACATGACTGGTTGTGGATCCTGGACGAGCTTGACCTGCTGCACCGGGACCTGGCGATCGGTCGCGCGGTGCATGGGGTGGGGATCGTGCTTTACCTGGTGAGTGTCGTGGCCGGGGTACTGCTGGCGCGGAAGGCAGTGCCTCCCGTCAGCCAATAACGTCGGTGTCCACCTGGCCGGTGATGCGCTGCTTCACGGCCGACCAGGACAGGCCCAGGCCGAGGACGAGTGCCACGGTGATCAGCACCAGGTGCGCGATCGCGGAACTGGAGCCGGGCGTGAAGATGTGCCAGTAGCTGAGTCCCCAGAAGAAGGTTGCGCACAGCGCGAGGACGATGAAGGCGCCGGCGGTGCCGAGCGAGCGCTGCGATGCCTGGATGAAGAACCACCATCCGCCGAGGAGCGCGATACCGGCCAGCACCTTGAGCGGCGTGATGGAGCGCAGCGCGGCGGTAGGGGTGTCGAGGAGCGGGGTGATCGTCCAGTGGAACCAGGAGACGCCGAACGGATTGAACGTCAGGTAGACGAGCACCAGCGCCGCGAGGAGGCGAAGCGCGATGCCGCCCCAGCTCAGGTCCTTGGTCGTGGACATCCGTGCTCCCTCTCGTGAAGTGATACGGTTCTAGACGCCGCGCGCCTCGAGGAGCGCGAAGAAATCGGCGGGACTGGTGAGTGATGCCAGGCGCTCGGGAATGTCGGCGTCCTTGGCGAACTGGGCGATGCGTCCCAGCACGGGCAGGTACTGGTTCGATACCTCGAGCGGCGGCGCCACGATCAGGAACAGGTAGCGCACCGGCCGGCGGTCGATTGCGTCCCATTCGACGCCCGCCGGGTGCCGCGCGAAAGCCACGCGCAATCGATTCGACACCAGCGTCCGGCAATGAGGAATGGCGATGCCACGACCGACGCCAGTCGAGCCAAGGTGCTCGCGGCGGCGGAGAATGCGCAGCAGCGTGGCCGTGGCGCGATCATCGGCGCGAAGCAGCTTCGCCATTTCCTCGAGAACGTCGTCCTTCGACGCCCCGCCGAGGTCGAGTCGCACTGCATCGTCGCTGATGAAGTCACGGAGTCGCATGAGGCCGCCAAGATAATCCGGCGGGGCCGCCCGCCGTAACCCTACCAAGGGCCGGGCTGGCGGCCAATGACGATCGCCAAGTATTTTGCGCGCATGCGTTTGCCATATCCCTCCGCACACGATTTCGCGCTCATCCTGGCGCCGATGGCCGGCGTCTCGGAGGCCCCGTTCCGGCAGGTGTGCCGGTCGGCGGGGGCGGACGTCGTCATTTCCGAGTTTCTCTCGTCGGAGGCGATCCGGCGCCGCATTCGGGCCACGCTCGAGGGCGCGGAGTTCGAGGAGCATGAGCGCCCCATCGGCATCCAGATCTATGGCGCCGATCCCGGCGCCATGGCGGAGGCCGCGGCGCTGGTGACCGAGCACTACGCACCGGAATTCATCGACATCAACTTCGGTTGCCCGGTCAAGAAGGTGGTGCAGCGAAACGGCGGCTCGGGCTGCCTGCGCGAACCGGAACTCGTGTCGCGGATCATCCGTGCCGTCATCGGCGCCACGCACCTCCCCGTCACCGTGAAGACGCGCAGTGGCTGGAGCGAGGAGAACCGCGATCCCGTTGGCATCGCGCTCCGCATGCAGGACGCGGGCGCCCGGGCGTTCACCCTGCATGCGCGCACGCGCACCCAGATGTTCGGCGGGCGCGCCAGCTGGGACGAGATCGCCCGGGTGGTGGAGGCGCTGGACATTCCCGTCATCGGCAACGGCGATGTGCAGCACGCGGAGGACGTGGTCCGGATGAAGGCGCACACCGGCTGCGCCGGGGTGATGATCGGCCGCGGCGCCTTCGGCAATCCGTGGATCTTCCGGGATGCGCAGGCCCTGCTGGCGGGCGAGGCGCTGCCCCAGGCGCCCGACGCAGCGGAGCGCTTCCGGGTGGCCCTCGAGCACGCCCGGCTGGCGCTGCGGCTGCAGGGCGACACGCGCAAGACGGTCATGGAGTTCCGGAAGCACCTGGGCTGGTACACCAGGGGCCTCCACGGCGCGAGCGACCTGCGGCAGCGCCTCTTCCAGGTGGAGTCGATTGCGGAGGCCGAGTCGATTTTCCTGGGGTACCTCCAGCCGCTAGAGCAGGTGGCGTGAGCGGCGCCCGCCTGGGCGCGACCGAATGATCCGTACCGTCATTGACGGCACCCAGGGCGTCACCTGGGTTGACGTGGTCGAGCCGACGGCGTCAGAGCTGACGGAGGTGGCGCACCTCTATGGACTGCATACCACTTCTGTTCGCGACTGCCTCGACCCCGAGCACCTTCCCAAGTTCGAGAAGTTCCCCAACCGCCATTTCATCATCATCCGCGTCTTCGACACCGAATCGACGCCGGACTGTGCCACCGTGCACGAGATGACCCGGAAGGTGGCCATCTTCTCGGGACCCGACTTTGTCGTCACGATTCACCGGAAGCCGCTGCCGTTCCTTACCGCGCTCGAGCAGCAGTGGCGCGCGACCGACGCCGGTGAGGTGAACAGCGAGCCGCCAACACATCGCCTCATCCTGGACATCATCGACCGCGGACTTGCGACATTCGAGCCGCCGCTTGAAAGGATCGAGGAGGGTCTCGACGAGGTGGAGGCGGCGCTCTTCCAGAACAACCACGACACGGAGGACCTGCTCGACCTCTACGTGCTGCGCCGCCGCACGACGCTGAGCAAGCGCATGCTGTGGCGCAGCCTCGAGGTGCTGAAGCTGTTCTCCCCTCCGGTCGATGCCTCGACCCCGCACTACCAGGACGTCCGCGAGACCGTCGAGGCGATGCACTTCTATGCGGACGAACTGCTCGAGTCCGTCACCAACCTTACCAACCTGCAGCTCGCCCTGTCGTCGCAGAAGACCAACCAGGTCATGCGCATCCTCACCGTGTTCTCGGCCTTCTTCCTGCCACTCACGTTCCTCGTGGGTGTGTACGGCATGAACTTCGAGTTCATGCCGGAGCTCTCCCGGCGGTGGGGATACCCGGCGGTGTGGGGTGTCATGGTGCTCATCACGCTCGTGATCTACACCTGGTTCCGCCGGCGAGGGTGGCTCAAGCTGTGATCGCCGCCCTGCTTGCGCTCCTGGTGGGCGTTGCGATCGGGTGGTACGCGCGCACGCGACGCCATGCACCGGAGGGCGAGACGGCCGATGCGGTCGCACCGCACCTCCTGCCCGATCCCGGACTGGAGTGGCTGCGCGCGTCACTGGGCGCGATGGCGGTGTGGGCGGTGGAGGCAGAACGGGGCGAGTTGCCACGCGAGATGACACGGCGCCTCTCGATGCCGCCGCCGTCGAGTGATGACCTGTTCACCGCCGAGGTCCGGCTGGACCGCGCCCGCACCGAAGAGCGACCGCTGGTGGAGCGCCTCGAGTCCGGGGTGCTCGTGGTGCGTTGCGGGTCAGGTTTTGCCGCCGGTGCTCTCATGCCTCCCGGCACACCCTCCGATGCGGTGGCCCGGCTCGAGGGCGAACTCGACCGGCTGCTCGAGGGACTCAAGCGCCGCCCCCGGGTCACCGCGCTGGCGCCAGCCGACGCACGGGACGCCAGCATCGAGTCGATCGAGAGCGTTGGCCGCCAGCTGGCGCTGCTGCTCGAGAAGCTCACCGGGGCCGACGTCATCGTCGCCGTTCGCATCCGGGACGAACTCACCATCATGGGGCTCGCCGGCGAGGCCGACGATCGCCTTCTCGGTACTGTTGCGCCGCCGGACAGTCCGCTCGCGACGATGCTGCGGGCCGGCGGATCATTCGAGGAGACGGACGAACCGCCCCTCGGCGCGGCATCGGGCGATCGCCGCCGGTCACTTGGCCCCGCCATCCTCATCCCGATGGAGGTGTCGGGTGAGCGTATCGGTGTCGTGGCGATCTGGCCCTCGGGCGCGCGCAACTTCCCGCACCAGATCCAGCAGCGGGTCCGCGACCTCATCCGGCGCGCGGCGCCACACGCGTGGCGAGCCCGCGAGTACCGGCTCCGCGAGGAAGAGGCAACGCGCGACCGCCTCACCGGCCTCGCGAACCGGCGCGCGCTGGAGGGCGCGATGCATCGCGTGGGCCTGCAGCGTGGTGCCTACGTACTGTCCGATGTAGACCGCTTCAAGGTCCTCAATGACACCCTCGGCCACGCCGCCGGCGATGCGGCGCTGCTGCACGTCGCGGGGCTCCTGAAGGGGCAGTTGCGCGGCCGGGACCTCGCCGCACGCATCGGCGGGGAAGAGTTCGTGCTCTGGCTGCCCGACGTCAGCTACGACGAGGCGCTCGCCGTGGCGGAACGGGTGCGGGATGCCCTCGAGACCTCGGAATGGAACTGGAAGGGCACGCCCTGGCTGCTCACGGCGTCGTTCGGGGTGGCCCAGTGGCCCGAGACCAGCCGCCACGTGGACAACCTCTTCGCGCAAGCCGATGCCTCCCTCTACGACGCCAAGCGACGGGGCCGGAACCGGGTCACCGGATCGCGCGCAGAGTCGATCTACCGCTGACCTCTCGCGCTCCGGGGTGGACAGGCCTATAATGAACCGTATCGTCTCGCAACGCGGCGCCGCCTATTTCGCCTGTGACTGACTCGCCCGACTCGTCACCGCCAGCTCCCCGCCGGCGTGGGCGCCCCCGCAACGAAGGGCTGCGGCGCACCATCCTGCGCGCTGCCGCCGCGCTGCTGGAGGAACGCGGTGTGGACGGCGTCACCATCGAGGCGATCGCCGAGCGAGCCGCCGTCGGGAAGCAGACCATCTATCGTCGGTGGTCCTCCCGGGCAGCAGTCCTGGTGGAGGCATTCCTCTCGCAGGACGATGTCACCGCACCTATCCCCGACAGCGGCTCACTTCGTCGTGACCTCGCGACCTTTGCCGGCGTGGTGTCGGCCTCGGCGAGCGATGAGTCGCTGCGCCGGAGTGTCGCGGGCCTCGTGGCCGCCAGTCACGCCGACCCGGAGGTCGGCCGCCTGTTCCGGGAGCGGTTCGTGGCGCCGGCGCGCGCTGCCGTGCGGGAACTGCTCGAGCGGGGCGTGGCACGGGGAGAAGTGCACCCCGATGTGGACCTCGAGGTGGTGATCGATGAATTGCTCGGCGCCATCTGGTACCGCGCGCTCATCTCGGGAGGCCGGCTGGACCACACCTACGCCGAGAGCCTGGCCGGTGCCGTGGGGCAGGGCATCACGTCGCGCGACCGTGCCAGCGACCTGCGCAAGCGCGCCGGACGGCCCGGCATGGTGGCCGAGCCGACCATCGACCTCTTCGGTGGCGACGAGCCGCTCGACGCGCCCTAGTGAGTGACGCGAAGGGCGGAAGCGGCGCCGGGGATGCGATAGGGCTTCTCGGCGCATTCTCCATCGGGATCGGTGGCATCGTGGGCGGCGGCATCTTCGCCACCCTCGGGCTCGCGGTATCCGACGCGCGTGGCTCAGCCTGGCTGTCGTTCCTCGTGGCCGGCGTCGTCGCCCTCCTCACGGCCTACTCCTACAGCAAGCTTTCCATCGCCTTCCCGAGCACCGGCGGCACGGTGGCATTCCTGAACCGCGGCTTCGGCAGCGGCTTCCTGAGCCAGCGGCTGAGCACGCTGCTGGTGCTGAGCTACATCGTGATCATGGCGCTGTACGCCAACGCGTTCGCGACGTATGCGGCACTGCTGCTCCCCGGCAGCTGGTCGCACCTGCAACCGTTCCTCGCGGCGGGGGTGCTGATCCTGCTCGGGGTGGCGAACGGTGCGCTCCCGGCGGCGATGGACCGGTGGGAAGGCGTGCTCAACGTGGCGAAGCTCCTGGTGCTCGGCAGCTTCATTGTGCTGGGACTCGCGAGCCGCGGGTTGTCAGTGGAACGACTGGGCCCGGCGAACTGGGTGGGGCCGGTCGACATCTTCGTCACCGGCATGCTGATCTTCCTGAGCTATGAGGGCTTCGAACTCATTGCCAATGCCTCGCCCCGGGTGACGAACCGGGCGAAGACACTGCCGGCGGCATTCTACGGCAGCGTGCTCGTGGCGATGCTGCTGTACATCTCGATCGTGGTGGTGTCGGTCGGGCACCTGCCGTTCGAGCAGCTCGAGGCGCAGAAGGATCATGCGATCTCGGCAGTGGCCGAAACGTTCATGGGCCACTTCGGGTTCGGCTACATGGCGGTCGGCGCGGTGGTGGCGGCGGTATCCGCGATCAACGCTGACATCTTCGGGTCAACCCGGTTGATGGGGATGCTCGCCGAGGAGGGGCCGCACCGGTGGAAGCGGGCGGGGACGGTATTTGGTGGTCACCCATGGAAGCTGGCGTTCCTCACCACGGCGGGCGTCATCGCGACCACCACGATGAACCTGCACGCACTGTCAGCGGTGTCGAGCGCAGGATTCCTGATGGTGTTCGCGGCGGTGAATGCGGCCAACGCCCGACTGGCGAAGGAAACGAAGAGCCTTCGCTGGGTATCGCTGGTGGCAGCAATGACCTGTCTCGCCGCACTCGGGGCGATGCTGGCGCAATTGGGGGGCCGGGAAGCCCACCGTCACGAGGCGTTCATCATCGTGGGCATGGCGGTGCTGCCCTTCGTGCTCCGGCCGCTCGACACCGCCTTCAGGTCGGCGGCGTCGAGGTTTCGCTCCAGGTAGGTCGTCAGGCCTACTGCTTCTGGTCCTTCATCGCCTGCTGCATCTGCTGCCATCCGCTGTACTGCTCGCCAGTCAGGACGCCCTTGAGCCCCGTATCCCAGTCGTCCATGGCGCTCTTGAGGCTCTTGTCCTCCTTCAGCTTCCTGCCCCCCTTGGCCTTGATCTCGGAAATGGTCGTCAGCGCCGAGGTGTTGATCTGGCTCACCTGGGGGACTTGCGCCGGCGTCAGCTTGAGCTGGGCAGTCATTTTCTGGGTGAGGGCCTCGGCCTGCTGCTGCGGCGTCGGTGGTGCCGCGGCCGTCTGGGCGTGGCCTGTTGCAGTGAGGGTGGCCGCGAGGGCCAGAGTGGTGAGGATGCCGCCGAGTCGCTTCATCTTGGAGTCTCCGAAGGGGGGTGGGGACGGGACGGACCGCTGGACCCAAGATAGGCTATATTTGTGGCAACCCGGGGGCGATCGGCTTCGACGGGTCAGATGAAGGAATGGCAGCGTGCCCAGGTCCAGGATCCTGGCTAAACCACTTGGAACGATTCAAACGCCAATTCTGATCTGGCGCTGGCTGCGTAAGCTGAGCTAACGCTCGCTTCACGCACCTTCGGCAACGAAGCCCGTCCGGGGCGTCGGTGTCGAATCGAAAATCCGGGCTGGCTGGCTCCGGGGTCCCGACGGAGTCGGCGAGATCTCTCGGGAATAGACGTTCAGAGGGCTGGTCAGTCACCAGCTGAACGCGACGGCGAAAAGGCTGGCCTACGCACGTAGACGCTGTTTTGGAGCCTGTCTCGGACCAGGGTTCGATTCCCTGCGCCTCCACTCGGACAAAAGAGGGCCAGCCTTTGGGTTGGCCCTCTTTTGCTTTTCCACATGCGGCGGCATCTTCAGCTCGCGCAGGGGAGGGACGGGACCTCAAGTGGTTTCTCAGGCTATTCTCACATGCATATTGGGGCATGTCCCGACCCGAAAGCACCATGCCGTCTCGTTCTCAAGCAACGTGTAAATATCTTATTGACAGCAGTTTAAGCACGCAAACCTCGTGTAATTTCTCGGAGTGTTCATGACGGTGGATCTGCTCGCGGATCAGGTGCAATCGGTCGAGGCTATTCGGCAATCATTCCCGGCGCTAAGCCGCCGACATGCTGGCCAGCCGGTGGCCTACTTTGACGGGCCAGGCGGCACACAGGTGCCCCAGCGCGTCATTGACGCGGTGGCCGACTATCTGGCGCATCACAACGCGAACACCCACTGGGCCTACCCCACCAGCGAGGAGACCGACGGGATCATCGCCGGGGCCCGCGGAGCCATGGCCGACTTCCTCAACGCCGATCCGGACGAGGTGGCGTTCGGGGCCAACATGACCACCCTGACATTCCATCTGGCGAGGGCCCTGGGTCGGCGCTGGGGTCCCGGCGATGAAGTCGTGATCACGGAGCTGGACCACCACGCCAACGTTGGCCCCTGGCAGGCGGTGGCCCGGGAACGCGGGGTGACCCTGAACGTGGTTCGATTCCGGCCGGAGACCGGTGAATTGGACTGGGAGGCCCTCGGGCGAGCCATCGGCCCCAAGACCCGGCTCCTGGCCATCGGGGCCGCCTCGAACGCCTTGGGCACCATCACGGACGTCGCCAAGGCGAGGGAGATCGCACGGGGGGTGGGGGCCCTGGTCTTCGTGGACGCGGTCCACTTCGCCCCCCACCGGCTGGTGGACGTGCGAGCGCTCGGCTGCGATTTCCTCGCCTGCTCGACTTACAAGTTCTATGGGCCACACGTCGGCGTCCTCTACGGCCGGCGCGACCGGATGAAGTCACTGGACCTTCCCAAGCTCGAGCCGGCGCCCGAGTCCGTGCCGGAGCGGCTGGAAACGGGAACGCTGAACCATGAGGGCATTGCGGGGGCGGGTGCTGCCGTAGAATGGCTCGCCTCGCTGGCGGAGGGGGGTAGCCGTCGGCAGCGGCTGGCCCGTCTCTATGCCACCCAGCACGAGCGCGAGCTGGCGCTGTTCGCCCGGCTCTGGGAGGGGCTTGGCGCGATCAAGGGTGTTACGCGTTACGGCCCGGCACCATCGCGTCCCCGCACCGGGACCGTCTCGATGAGCATCGCCGGGGTGACCGCGCATGACGCGGCGGTAGCCTTGGCGACCGAGGGAGTCTTCGCGTCGAGCGGCGACTTCTATGCGACGACGGTGGTGCAGCGGCTGGGGTTTGCACGAGAGGGGCTGCTTCGCGTCGGACTCTCGATCTACTCGACGGCAAGCGAAGTGGAGCGGGTGCTGGCGGGTGTGGAGCGAATCGCGGCGGGTAGCCGGTAGTCCGGCTGGGGCGGCAGGAACTGCCGCCCCTCTCGATCTTCAGCTCACTTCAGCGGAATCGCGACGCGGGTGGTCTGCCAGGTGAGGACGAGCTCCTTGGTCTTTTCGGCATTCGGGTCGGCGGTAAAGGTCAGCTTTTCCACCGGCGCCTTGAGCGTCTCCGACTTCACCTTGCCGCGGCCGACTTCCTGGGCCTGCACCTCGGGGGTGTAGGTGCTCTCGTGTCCCCACTGGGTGATCGACTTGTTGACGATCACTTCCCACTCCTTCTCGCCGGGCACCGTGTAGAGCGAGTAGGTGCCAGCCGGTACCTTCACGCCGGCGATCTCGAGCGGGCCATCGGTGTGGATCATGGTCGGCTCGTTCGACCCGGTACGCCAGATCTTTCCGTACGGAACAGCCTCTCCGCCGATCATCGTGCGGCCCTTCAGCGACGGCCGGCCGTAGCAGAGCTTGACGTTGCTCTTCTCTACCTTGAACGAGATCGAGTCGAGGGGGCTGACCCGCTTGTTGAGCGGCAGCTTCTCCGTGTTCATCGTGATACACCCGCCCACGGCGGCGACAGGAACCGGCGCCGGGCCGAGCAGTGAAACCAGCGTGGCGATCAACAGCATGGTTGTTCCCTCCAGGATCTTCGTGGGGGCTCAGGCCGCGGATATCACGGCATGAGCAGTGGTAGCAAGCAGCAGGGCCTCATCGGGCGTCGCTGCAAGACACGTCAGGTGACCCATCTTCCTTCCGGCGCGCGGCTCTGCCTTCCCATAGAGATGAAGCTTCACTCCCGGCAACGCCAGCGCGCGGTCCCACCGTGGTGTCCCATGCGCCCATGAGTCGCCGAGCACGTTCACCATGCAGCAGGCACTGAGCAATTCAGGCTTGCCGAGCGGCAGGCCGGTCATGGTACGCACCTGCTGCTCGAACTGGTCGACGGTGCAGGCATCGATGGTGTAGTGCCCACTGTTGTGGGGTCGCGGCGCAAGCTCGTTGACATACAGCGTGCCGCCATCGGCCACGAATATCTCCACCGCCAGCACGCCAACATACTGCAATGCGGTCGCGACGTCGGTGGCGAGCGCCATCGCCTCGGCAGCGAGCGCCTGCGGCACGCGAGCCGGCACCGTCGACGTATGCAGAATGCCGTGACGGTGCACGTTCTCCGCGGGAGGAAAGGCGGCCACGCTCCCGTCCCGCCCACGGGCCAGCACCACGGATACCTCACGCTCCAGGTCGAGTTTCCGTTCCAGGACGCAGGCTACGCCCCCAAGCCGCTGGAATGCCTCCAGCGCGTCCCCTGGGGCGCCAATCAGGGCCTGACCCTTCCCGTCATACCCCAGCCGGCTCGTCTTGAGCAGCGCGGGCACGCCGATTGCTTTCAGGGCCTCGGTGAGGTCCGCCTCTCGCGGGACCCGCGCAAAGGGCGCCGCGCGAAATCCCGCGCTCGCAAGGAAGCCCTTCTCTGCCGTTCGGTCCTGGGCAATGGCGACAGACGCCGGCGACGGGCTTACGGGCAGGCGAGCGGCGAGACGCTCGAGCACGGGAGCAGGGACATTCTCGAATTCGGTGGTCACGGCGGCACATTGATCGGCGAGCTGATCGAGCGCGGACGCGTCGTCGTATGCAGCAACTATCTGGTGGTCGGCAACCTGGCCGGCGGGACTGCGCGGATCGGGCTCCAGCACCACGACGCGATAGCCCATGACGCGCGCCCTGAGCGCAAACATGCGCCCGAGCTGCCCGCCGCCAAGCACGCCGAGCGTGGCACCCGGCAGGATCAACTGGGATCCGGCAGCGAGAGACCGAGCACCCGCTGGGTCTGTGCGTCACGCAGGGCGGTGAGCCGCTTCGCGAGCGCCGCGTCGCTGAGGGCGAGGATCGCGGCGGCATAGAGCGCGGCGTTGGTGGCACCCGCCTCGCCTATGGCGAAGGTGGCGACGGGAATTCCGGCGGGCATCTGGACAATCGAGAGCAGGGAGTCGATGCCCTTGAGCTGACGGGAACTCACGGGGACGCCGAGGATGGGGAGCGCCGTCTTGCTCGCGAGCATGCCTGGCAGGTGCGCCGCGCCCCCGGCCCCGGCAATGATGCACTTGAGCCCGCGCGCGGCCGCGCCGGCCGCATAGTCGAACAGCAGGTCGGGCGTGCGGTGCGCAGACACGACGCGTGATTCAAACGGAATGTCGAGCTGGGTGAGCTGGCGGGCCGCCGCCTGCATCGTTTCCCAGTCGGAATCACTGCCCATGACAATGCCGACGAGCGGTTGCGGCATGAGGTCCTCAGCGACACCAGCGGGTGACGAACAGTCGAGCGCGGAGAAATAAGGGGAGGCGACGGGAGCACGCAATGCCAGCCAAGGTTGAGACCGCGCCGGACACGGCGCCAGCCACCGATACAGTGTTCGAGCGCGACCTGTACATGCTCGCGCCATTGAAGCTGCCCGCGGGCCAGCAATACGCGGTCAGTTCATCCGACGGGCATATGCTCCTGCTGGTGAAGAGGGGGGCAGCCGGTCGAGGCGTCGTGGCGTTCCTCGCGAGCGTCGCCACGGGGCTGATCATCCTGGGCTTCATCAGCTCCTTCGGTGACAGCATGGGTGGCACGGTGATCAAGTGGTCGGCAGTGGTGGTGGGTGCCGTCCTGGGCTTCCTCGCCGCCGTCGCGGTGTATCCGGCACTGGTGGGAAGCCGCCTCGCGACGTTCGGCCGTCGGGAGCGCCCCGCCGAGAAGGTACTGGAAGTGAAGCAGGCGGCCCGGTCGCGTGCCTTCGAGGTGTCGTGCAGCGTGACCGGGGCGAAGGGTCGGTTGCTTGGCACCATCCGGCGAAACTACCTCAGCTCGCTCTTGCGCACACAGTGGGTGCTCTACGGGGCCGATGGCGCGGCGGTGGTGAAGGCGCGGGAGGATTCGATCCCACGGGCCATCTTGGCGCGGCTGCTCGGCTGGGCGGTTCCTGCGTTGCGCTCGAACTTCGCGCTCATCTCCCCGGGCGGGGCGCCCCTCGGCATGCTGGAGCGGCGCGACCTGGTGCAGGGCAGGGTGATGTTCGACCTCCGCCAGGGTGGGCGAGGCGGACTCGATCCCCAGCTCGGGCTCGCCCTCGGGGTGCTCATCGACCTCGACGTGCGATAGGTCAGGCGCCGGCCATCGTCGCGGTGAGGACCGGTGGCGTCCGCAGGGTCTGCAGTACCACGCAGTAGCGCTCGGTCAGCTTGAGCAATGTCGCCAGCTGCTCGGGGCCGGCGTCTGTATCGAGCAGGAAGCGGATGCGGATGGCGCGAAATCCCACCGGCGCCTCCTTGCTCACGCCCAGCGTTCCCCTCACGTCCAGGTCGCCCTCCACCTCGATATGGCCGCCGCGCACCGGAATTTCCAGGGACGTCGCCACCGCGCGCATGGTGACGCCGGCACAGGCGGCGAGGGCCTCGAGCAGCATGTCACCCGAACAGGCCTGGAGCCCCGAGCCTCCGGTAGCCGGATGCAACCCCGCCTCGACCAGGGCGCGACCGGTGTCGACGCGGCAGGCCACGCCTGCGGCGTCGAGTGACGCTGTCGCCTTGAGGAGGATGACCGCAGCCCCGGCGTCATCACGATAACGTTCCTTGAGCGGCGCCTGCCGCGACCGCAATTCCTCGCTGGCGTCGGACACTACGCTGTCGCCTCCATTGAAGCACAGATCTCCCGGGCGCGGCGCGCCGCCCGCGCGCGATGGCTCAATTCCCACACCGAGTGCCAGCCGATGGTCTCCAGCCAGCCGACCGCCTCACGGCCGCGCCCGAGCTGGTAGAGGAACTCCGCGCGGAGCAGCCGGCCTTCCACGCCGGCGAACACCGGCGACGCCATGGCATACTGGAACCAGACCTCGGTGTGGGCTCCCTCGAGTGCATGCAACCCGCCCGCAGGATCGTCCTGTCCGCTGCGCATCGTTGCCTGCAGCGTGCGGAGCATGTTCTCAGTCAGGACTTCCGCGCCGTCCGGCACCGCGAGTTCGGCCAGCTCCTCGCTCCAGCGCGCGGTGGCCGTGAGGTCGCCTCGTCGGGCCGCCACCAGGCCGGCGACGTGGGCCCGGATGTGGCCGTAGAGGCCATCATGCAGCACCAGCGGCAGGCTGACGCGAGCCAGCTCGGCGCTGGCGTTCCAGCGCTCCAGCTCCTCCTGCAGCAGGTCAAGCTGGCTCGGCGTGGCGGGAAGGGCGCCGGTCGCTGCCCGCAGCCCACGCACGGTGAGTGACCACGCCGGATCCAGTTCTCCCGCGACCTCATAGTCCTTCAGCGCGTCGGCAGGTCGATCCTGTGCCAGCGCCGCCTCCGCGAGGAAGAGATGTCCCAGGGCCCTCAGCTCGGCGGAAGGTACGCGTGGAATCACCTCTCGCGCGATCGACTCCACCGACTCGAGGCGACCGGAGAAAAGTGCGGCGTCGGCGAGAACGACGCCCACGGCGAACATGCGCGTGGAGCGGAAGTCTCCAGCGACGCGGAGCAACTCCGCGATGTCGCCGCGACGGAAGGCGCGCATGGCCCGCAGCGACAGGGCTTGCTCGCTGGCCGGGGTGAGCTCGTTGACCCGGTCGACGTACAGGTCGAGAGTCGCGTCTTCTCCTTCCATGGCGGCAATGCGCGCCAGCTTGCCCAGTGCTCCCACATGCGAGCCATCGAGCGTCAGCGCGCGCTGCAGCGCCGGCCGCGCCTCGACCGGGCTCCGCCCGCGACAGGGATTGCCGTGGAAGAGGACGTCGCCGAGCAGGTACCAGGCCTCGACATTCTCCGGGTGCTCGGCCACGACTGCGGCATAGCGTTGCTCCGCAAGCGCGAGCCTGCCGTGGAGCCACGCGTCCTGCGCCTCGATCATCCTGCGCGCGCCGGTCGCGAGCGTGCTGCCCAGCACACCGGCGGTGCGACAGGCGTGACGCGCCGGCACGAGGAGCGCCGCCGCGGCGCGGGTGCCTGCAAGACGATAGTGCGCCAGGGCGAAGGACCCGTCCAGTTCGACCGCGCGCTCGAACGCCGCCATTGCGCGGGGGTGACGGCCGAGCCGGAAGTCGTGCTCCCCCTGCAGGAACGCCTTGAGGGCGGGCCACGAGGCACTGGTGCGCGCGGCGAGCTGCGCGGAGTGCGTGCCCGGTGCCTGGCTCAGGAGCGTCACGAGTCCGCGAGCGAGTTCATCCACGGCGGCGAACAGGCCGTCCTCGCCAACCGCCTCGGCGTCCACCCGCCCAATGGTTCCCTGTCCTGTGCGACGCAGCACCGCGCTGATGCGGATATGCCCGCCGGCCCGGATGACGGTACCGGTTATCAGGAGCCCCGCGCCGACTGCCCGCGCGAGCGTGTCGGTATCGCCACCATCTGAGGCGTCGGCATCCGCCAGCGGGGCTGCCAGCACCGCACGAGGATCGACCGTGCGCAGGTCACCCGCGCCGTCGAGTGCGTTGCTCAGCAGGTCGATCATGCCCTCGCGCAGATAGTCGAGATCGTGGGCGCCGCGCACAACGAATGCACAGACCGCGAGCACGTTGCCAGGCAGCGGCGCGGCGGCGGGTGGCGCGCCTGGCACGGCCCCGACGCCGGGCGATGCAATGGTGGCCGGCCCCGGCGTCGCGCCTGCCGGCTGTGATGTCCGCTTGCGGATCGCGCTTGCCAGCGCCGCCGTCTCCACGGAGGGCTCGAGGTCGAGGTCGCGGAGCAGGCGCGCAGTGAACTCCTCGAACGCCTGGATGGCGCCCGCGGCGTTGCCGGTCTTTTCGAGGACCGTGAGCAGCCGGCGCACGCCGCGGTCCTCGAGAGGCGCGAGGTCGACGGCGCGCCGTGCCCACATCGCGCCCACGGCGGTCGGCCCGGCCGCATCGCACGCGCTCCATGCCGCCCGCGCCGCCCCGGCGCGGAGCCGGACGCGTTCGCCATCCAGCCACTGCTCCATCGCCGGCGCACCGGCGACGTAGAACCCGTCCAGCAATTCCCCCCGGTACAACGCGAGCGCCTCGGTGTGCCCTCCCGCGGCAAGCGCCTGCTCGAATGCAGGCACGTCACACCAGAGGGCCTCCGCCCGGATGCCGATGTCGTCCTCGCCGCGCGACACGATCACGTCATCCCCGCAGGCACGGCGAAGGAAGTAGAGGGAGCGACGGAGCGCGCCACGGGCGTGCTCGGCATCCAGGTCGGGCCAGAACAGGCCAAGCAGGGAGTCACGCCGGCGGAAGCCGGCAGCGGGGGTGAGTGCGAGGTAGGCGAGGAGGGCAAGACGCTTGGGCTGCTGCAGTACGGCGCGAATCTCGGTGCCCGACCGATCCTGGAAATCCAGGGACCCGAGCAGCCTCAGCTGCAGCACGCAGGAGCCTCCTGCAAACAGCGCCGTGACCTGCTCCACCTGGAGCGAGTCACGGCGCGGCCCACAAGCAGGGGACGGGTGCTGTGCATAGTCCGAACGTACCCGCCGCACAGCCACATGGCAAACGGGTGCAGCCCGTCTTGACGCGACCTTGACCCCTCGAAGGCACCTATCGGCGTCGCGTGCTCCTGGCGATCGGTGCGCACACACCCGGAATGGAGGCACCATGACTTTCACGATTGCCGCTGCCGTCGGGCTTGCCGCAGGCCTGCATGCGGCCACCTGGGGCGTGTTCAAGGACGCGCCGCACGAGGGCTTCCACTGGAGCCGGTTCGTCCGCAGCCCGGCAATCGGGCTCGCAGCAGCCCTTGTGCTTTGCGCCTTGCTGCCGTGGCCCGCCGGGCCGGGCGGGGCAGTACTCCTCTTCGGGGCAGCCTACACCGTCGAGCGATTCATCATCGAGACCTGGAAGACGTTCTTCCGCGCTGAGGACCAGTCCAAGTACACGATCCCGATGCAGCTCGCCGTGCGCGGCAAGCCGGTGCGCAGTGCGGTCGCCCGCGCCATCCTCGGCGTGATCTACTTCTCCGGTGGCTTCGGCGTTCTCGCGGGCGTTCGCTGGCTCGGGTACGCGGTGTCGGACAGCTGGGTGCTGGTGGCGCTGCTCGGCAGCGCGGGGGGCTGGATCAGCGCGTTCGGCGGCGCGTGGAAGGATGCGCCGATCGAGGGATTCGAGACCTTCAAGTTCTTTCGCAGTCCCGGCGTCGCGTTCGGCTATGCGCTGCTCCTGTCGCAGCTCACGCCCGACCCTGGCATCGTCATGCTGGCGGCGACCGGGCTCACCATCGCCTCGCTCGAGACGTGGAAGAAGTTCAGCCGCCCCAATGAACCCGGCGGCAAGTTCGCCGGCAAGCCAATCCACTTCCCGCAGATGCTGCTTCATCGCTACCGGCTCGTGCCGCTCTACGCCGCGATCACGGGCGCCCTGGCCATGGGCCTGGGCACGGCGGTGTACGCGTCGCGCGCCGCCGGTTGCGATGGATGTGTTGCGGTGCGGCCCGCGGTCACCGGGTGGGCGCCATGATCGACGCGCCGGACGCCCGTGAATGGGATGCCATCATCGTCGGCAGTGGCTTCGGCGGCGCCATGGCAGCGCATGTCCTGGTGAAGGCCGGCTGGCGAGTGCTCATGCTCGAGCGCGGCGACTGGGTACCTCGCGGGCCAGCCAGCTGGAGGCCAAGCCGCGCCGGCATGGTGTCGCCGTTCTACTCCACCGAGTCGAGCTACCACGTCGAAGAGGGTCGGCGCCGGAGCCTGGCGGGCGGGATGTTCTGTGTGGGTGGCCCATCGGTGTTCTATGGCGGTGCGTCGCTGCGCTACCGCGAGGCCGACTTCGTGCCCGACCCATCGGTTCATGCCGCCGCGGGCGCCCGCTGGCCGGTCGCGTATGCCGACATGGAGCCCTACTACACCAGCGCCGAAGCACTCCTCGGCGTGGCCGGGATCTCGGGTGATGATCCCGTCGAGCCGCGGCGCAGTGCGCCGTTCGTGGCGGCCCCGTCGCCTCTTGCCCCGCTGTCGCTCCGGCTGGCGGAGGCGTCCCGGCGCCTCGGGCTGCATCCGAGCCGGGTACCGGTGGCCATCGATTCGCGGGGCCGCTGCGTCTCCTGCAACGCGTGCGATGGGTTCGCCTGCGCCGTGCAGGCCAAGAACGACGTGGCGACCCGGCTCATCACACCGCTGCTGAGGGAAGGGCTGGTGCTGCGGCACAACACCGTCGTCACCCGGCTGGTCGAGTGGAATGGCCGGATCGGCGCCGTGGAAGTGGTGGATCACGCGAGCCGGCAGTTCCGGCGCTTGCGGGCGAGGCACGTCATCCTCGCGGCGGGGGCGCTGGCGACGCCGCACCTCCTGCTCGCGTCGGGGCTCGACGAGCGAAGCCCGGCGCAGAGTGCGGTCGGGCACTACCTCACGCGGCACTACAACAGGATCGTCTTCGGCGTGTTCCCGGCGCCCCCCGACCGCGGGCACCGGTTCGTGAAGCAGGTGGCGATCACGGACTTCTACTTCGGCCACGAGTGGACTGGCCCCGGCAAGCTCGGTGTGCTGCAGCAGATGGCCGTACCGCCGCTCTCGGTGGTGGCGCAGCACCTTCCGCGCTGGCTGGTGCCCGCGGCGGGGCAGGTGCTCTCCCGTTCGGCAGCACTGCTCGGCATCGCCGAAGATGAGCCCCAGCTGCGCAACGGGGTGACGATCGACTGGTCGGAGCGAGACCGGTTCGGCCTGCCGCGCCTGACCGTGCACCACGAGTACACCAGGCGCGACCGCGACGCGGGCGACGCCCTCGCGCGTTGCGCGCGACGCGTCCTGCGCGAGGCGGGGGCCGTTACCTGCTTCTCCCGCACCATCAGCACCTTCTCGCATGCCCTGGGCACCGTCCGCATGGGCGATCGACCCTGCGACGGCACCGCTGGACGCCTGCCGGCCGCTACCGGGGCCTCGAGAACCTGCACGTCATGGATGGCAGCGCGCTGCCGACGTCGGTGGCGTCAATCCCAGCCTCACCATCGCCGCAAATGCCCTGCGCTGTGCCTCACTGCTGGCCGCAGGCACGTCGCACCTCACCATCCGCCAGGAGACGCCCCATGAACGCCTCGCTCAGTATCGCGATGCTGGGTTGTGGCCGCATCGCGAAACAGCATAGCCGCATGCTGGGGTCGATCGCCCCGGGCGTACGGCGTTTCGGTGCGAGCCGCTTTCCGGCGCGGGCCGAGGACTTCGCGCGGGAGACGCAGGCGAGTGGCTGGTTCGCCTGCTATGACGATGCGCTCGCCGCGCCGCACATCGACGCGGTCCTGGTGGCCACGCCGCCGCTCCATCACCTGTCCCTGACCCTGCGCGCGCTGGCGGCCGGCAAGCATGTCATCGTCGAGAAGCCGGCCTTCCTCTCCCCGTCCGATTGCCAGACGGTCGCCAGGGCCGCGGCCGCCGCGCGCCGCTCAGTGCTCGTCGCCGAGAACTACGCCTACAAGCCGCTGGCGGGCGTGCTGCAGGACGTCATCGGCAGCGGCGAACTCGGTGACATCCGGTTTGTGGTGCTGAACGCCCTGAAGCATCGGCGGGCGAGCGACTGGCGCGATGACACCGAGCTCTCCGGCGGTGGGGCGCTCTTCGAGGGCGGCGTCCACTGGATCGACCTGCTGGCAAACCTCGGGCTGACCGTCGAGAGCGTGCAGGGTTACTGGCCCGGAGACCAGCGCGGTGACGAGCGGAGCATGGCGGTGGTGGCCCAGTACGAGCAGGGCGGCGTCGGCGTGCTGCTCCACTCATGGGAGTCGCCGTCGCTCCTGCATGGCCTCCGCCTGTCCAAGGTGACCGGCACGCGCGGCAGCATCACCTTCGAGTCGAACGGCGTCTTCGCGCTGATCCGCGGCCGGCGCACGCGCCTCGTCGTGCCCTCCATTCGCGACATCGGTGGCTACCGCGCCATGCTCGGCGACTTCGTCCGCGTCCTGACGCGGGGCGGTGAACCCGTCATGACCCTGGCTCGGGCCGAGCATGCGCTGACACTGATCCGCCAGGCATACACCACCAGTGGCGTGACAACCGAGTGCCGTGCCGATGGTGGGGCAGCTGGTGCCGTGCGCATGACCGCCGCGACCAGCCTCCTCGTGCGTCCCTACGGCGACCGCCGCTGGGACGGGATCCTCCGGGGCACCGGTGTCATGGCGGCGCTTGGCATTCCGCTGGTGATCCTGGCGCCGGCCACCGCGCCGCTGCTCGTCTTCGTGCTCGCCACCCTCTGGACCCACGGACCGTTGGCCATGTTCATGCCGGCGGCGTATGAGCCGATCCTGGCGCACTTCGGCGGGCTCTACCCGCCCGTGGAGATCGCGGCCATCGGGACACTCGCGGACCTGGTGGTGGAGTACGTCGACTATCACGTCTTCCGGGCGCTCTGCAGCGATGCGCGCGGCCGCCGCGCGGTACAGCACGGCATGGTACAGCGCGCGATCCGCTGGTTCAGCCGCGCGCCATTCCTCACCACGTTCGTGTTTGCGCTGACGCCACTGCCCGACTGGGCGCTGCGGTTCGTCGCGCCGGCGGCGGGCTATTCCGTGCCGCGCTACCTGCTCGCCATGGGGCTCGGACGGTTTCCCAACTTCCTGCTGTTCGCCGCCGCCGGCACCATGTGGCGCCCGGGGATCGGCGTGCTGGTCGGTGCTGCTCTGCGTATCGCTCTCCATAGGAGTCGTGGCGGCTCGCCGCCAGAGGAGGCAGGCGTGAACACGCTCATGCTGCTGCTCGCCTTGGCGGCGGCGCCGGAGCAACGGCGCATCGCTGCCGCACCGGCTGAGACACTGACGGTTGAAGTCTGGGGCGCGCCATCCGCGCCGGTCGTGGTCCTGATCGTCGACTTCCTCGGTTCGGTCTACACCTTCCGCCACGTGGCGCTGGCCCTCGTCGGAGGCGGGTACCGCGTCGTGGTCGTGGAGCCGCTGGCAATCGGCACCTCCTCGCGGCCGAAGAGGGCCGACTACTCCCTGAGTGCGCAGGCACGGCGGATTGCCGCGGTACTCGACAGTTGCGGTATCAGGTCGGCCATTGTGGGCGCGCAGGGAACGAACGGCGCGGTGGCAGTGCGGCTGGCTGCGGCGCGGCCCGATGTGGTGACACGGCTGGTGCTGCTCGAGGGTGGTGGTGCGGAGCGTGCCGCGGGTCCGGGCTTCCGCCGCGCCATGGAGAACTCGGCCGGCCTGCAGCTGTTCGGCATATGGGCTCGTTCGCGGTCTCATCCGCAAGGGAATGATCTCGGCATCAGGGGATCCATCGTGGGTCACCGACGACGTCGTGAATGAGTACACCCGCGGCGCGGCTAACGACCTGAGCGCAACCATCGACGCCTATCGGGCCATCGCGCGCGCAAAGGAGCCGGATGACATCGCCGACCGCGTGGCCGAGGTGAAGGTGCCGGTGCTGCTGCTGCTTGGTGGCGCGAAGCACAGCGCGGGACCACCCAAGGACGAAGTGCGCATGCTCTCCGCCGGCCTGGCGGCGCTGACGATCGATACGGTGCCGGGCGCCGGGCATCACCTCGCCGAAGAGCGCCCCGATCGGGTTGTCGAGGCGCTGATGGGCAGGCCACCCGCTCAGTCAGCCGCGCGACTCCCTAGGCAGGTCACGGGCAGGGGACGCCCTCGCCGCATCTTGTTCCTGTGACTACACAACGTTCCCGACCCTCCTGCATCGAGCGCCCTGCGTCCCGCCTGTGGCGCCGCGCCGCCCTCCTCGGCCTGATGGCCATTGCGGGCTGCTTTACGAACTGGAAGCCACAGGACGTAGCCCCGGCGCAGCTTCTTCAGTCTACCGGTGAGACCGAGGTGCAGGTGCGATTCGCAGGCGGGGGAAGGCTGGTCGTGCGTGATCCGGCGATCGAGGGTGACAGCCTTGTGGGATGGCAGGTCACCACAACCTCGCCTGGCGCAACAGATCCCGTTCGCCGGGCGTTCCCCCTCGCCGAGGTGAAGCAGCTGGCGATCCGCGGCAACAATGTGGCGCCGAATGTCATCCTTGGCGCCGCAACCGGATTCGCCGCCTTCATCGCGTCAGTGGTCGCCGTCTACATCATCGTGTGCTCTACCTCATGCGACTGACCCGCCGACCGCGCACTGGTGTGCTCTTGCTGGCGGTGACCCTGTCCAGCGGCTGCGCGGCCTGGCGCCAGGTGGCCGTCGCACCAGCGGCGCTTTCCAGCGAGCCGAAGCAGGTACGCATCACGCAGCCCGACGGAAGCCGGCTGGTCATTCTCGATCCCCGGATTGCTGGCGACACCCTGTTTGGCTCAACCAGGGACGGACCTCAGGCTATCCCGCTCGAGGACGTGCGCCGGATGGCAGTCCCGGGAGGGTCGCACAGCCAGCTGATGGCGGGTACGACGTTCGTTGGTGTGGCGCTCGGCGTGTTCCTGATCTCCTGGATCGTCCTGGCCGAGGGCCAATGAGGAGTATGCTCGCGCCATGAGCCACCCTCCAGGTCGCCGCGGCGTGCTGGCGTGGCGTTCTCCCGATACGATGGCGAGCGCGGCGGTCGGCGCGGGGATCGTCGTCACATGCCTCATCCTGTTGACCGTTTCGACGGGCGGACTTCCCTCGGGGGACTGAGATGAATTGGCTGGAGCAGAAGTCTTCCGCGAAACCTGGACGGGTTGCTCGCGCATCCCGGCCTCTTCTCGCCCTGTTCCTGGTGTTCATGGGGTTCGCTGCCTTCTTCGCAGAACTGAGTGAGGGATGATGCGCCCAGGCCGATGTGCGGCATGCCGCCGCCGATACCTGGTCCCGCTCCTCCTGGCGCTTCACGGCTGCACTACAGGCTGGCGCGCAGAGCAGGTCGCGCCTGCCGAGCTGATTCGGCAGCGCGGTCCCACGGAAGTGCAGGTCAAGCGTACTGACGGCAGCTACCTGTACCTGCGGGATCCTGCGGTGGTGGCCGACTCGATCGTCGGCTGGGAAGCACGGAGTGGACCGAGGGTTCCGGGTTGACGCGGCGCGCGGTCGCCCTCGATGACGTCAGCCGCCTCGCGGTCCGCGGGGCAGATACAACCGTGAATGCCTTCCTGGGTGTGCTGCTCGGGTTGGGTGTCGTGTCGCTGGCCTTTGCCGATACCTGCCACGGTGACTGCCTTGAATAGCCGTCACTTGATCGTGCTTGCGGTGACACTTGCTGGTGTCAGCGGCTGCGCCGGCCAAGCAGTGGCGCGTGCTCCCTGCGTCCCCCGACAGCCTGGGAAGCCTGCCGGGTGAAGTGCGGCTCACGCTCAACGATGGCAGACGTCTGGTGGTGACCTCGCCCCAGGTCAGGAACGACTCGATATTCGGAAGGAGCGAGAGCTGGGCGCGTTGCCCTCCCGCTTTCCCAGGTGAGCCGCGTTGCCGTGGAAGGCGCCCAACCCCGAAAAGCCAGGGGCCACCAGGGTGATGCTGGTGGCCGCCGGTATCACTGTCCTGTCGTTGTTCGCGCTGCTGCTTCTCGGCAACTAGCCCGCATCACACCGTGGCGCGGGTCCGATCCACTCGCCGCGCTCCGCCAGCGCCGCCTGTGCCGCGGCCAGGCGCGCGATCGGCACCCGGAAGGGTGAGCAGGAGACGTAGTTCATGCCCGAGCGTGTCGCAGAAGGCGACCGACGCCGGCTCGCCGCCGTGCTCGCCGCAGATGCCGAGCTTGAGGTCCTGCCGCGTCTTGCGGCCCAGCTCGCACGCCATCTGGATCAGCTTGCCGACGCCGGCACTGGTCGAGCACCTGGAACGGATCGTCGTCGATGATGCCTCGCTCGATGTAGTCGGGCAGGAACCGCCCGGCGTCGTCGCGCGAGAGTCCCCAGGTGGTCTGGGTGAGGTCGTTGGTGCCGAAGGAGAAGAACTGCGCCTCGCGCGCGATCTCGTCGGCGGTCAGCGCGGCGCGCGGCAGCTCGATCATCGTGCCGAGCAGGTAGGGCACCGTCAGATCTGCATCTCGCGGAACACCTCCTCGGCCACCTGGCGCACGATGAGCGCCTGCTGCCGGAACTCCACCACGCGTGGCGACGAGCGGGATCATGACCTCCGGCATGCACCCGGCCCTTGCGCGAGCGCGACCGTGCAGGCGGCCTCGAAGATGGCGCGGGCCTGCATCTCGGTGATCTCGGGATAGATGATGCCGAGCCGGCAGCCGCGGAGGCCCAGCATCGGGTTGGCCTCGCGCAGGTCGTGCACGATGGTGCGCAGGCGATCGGCCGGCACGTTCGAGCTGCGGCGGCGAGGCCGTCGATCTCCGCGTCGCCTTGGGGCAGGAACTCGTGGAGCGGCGGATCGAGCAGCCGGATGGTGACCGGAAAGCCCTCCATCGCGCGGAAGATCGCCTCGAAATCGCCCCGCTGCATCGGCAGCAGCTTGGCCAGCGCCGCTTCCGGCCGCTCGGCTTCGTCCTCGGCCACGATCATCTCGCGCATGGCGGTGAGGCGGTCGCCCTCGAAGAACATGTGCTCGGTGCGGCAGAGCCCGATGCCCTCGGCGCCGAAGTCCCGGCCGCGATGGGCGTCGGCCGGCGTGTCGGCGTTGACCCGCACGCGGAGGTGGCGCAGCTCGGTCGGCCCACTCCATCAGCCGGGCGAAGATTGGCTGACATCTCCGGCGGCGACCAGCGCGGCCTGGCCGGCGAAGACCCGCCCGAGCGCGCCGTCGAGCGTGATCCAGTCGCCCTCGCGCACCGTGCGCTCGCCGACGGCGAAGAGCGCCTTGCGTCCCTCGTCGCACGTCGAGATGCCTGGGCCGCCGCGACGCAGGGCTTGCCCATGCCGCGCGCCACCACCGCCGCGTGGCTGGTCATGCCGCCGCGGGCGGTGAGGATCGCCTTGGCGCGGCACCATCCCGTGGAAGTCCTCGGGCTGACGTCTCGCTGCGCACCAGGATGACCGCCTCGCCCCGCGCGGCCCAGCTGCTCCGCCACGTCGGCGTCGAACACGACCGTGCCGCACGCCGCGCCCGGCGAGGCCGGCAGGCCGGTGGTCAGCAGGTCGAGCGCGCGTGCGGGTCGATGGTGGGGTGGAGCAGCTGGTTGAGGTCGTTGGGCGGAATGCGGGCTACCGCTTCCTCCTCGGCGATCACCCCTTCGTCCACCATGTCGCACGCGATGCGGACCGCCGCGTGGCCGGTGCGCTGGCCGCGCCGGGTCTGCAGCATGTACAGCTTGCCGCGCTCGATGGTGAACTCCATGTCCTGCACGTCGCGGAAGTGCCGCTCGAGCGTCGCGCCGTCCGCTCGAGCTCGCGATAGGACGCCGGCATGCGGGTGGCGAGCGTGTCGATCGGTTCCGGCGTGCGCGATGCCGGAGACCACGTCCTCGCCCTGCGCGTTGATCAGGTACTCGCCGTAGAGCCGCTGCTCGCCGGTGGACGGATCGCGCGTGAAGGCGACGCCGGTGCCCGAGTCCTCGCCGAGGTTGCCGAACACCATCGCCACGACGTTGACGGCGGTGCCCATCGTGTCGGGAATGTCGTGCAGGCGGCGGTAGTCGATGGCCCGCTGGGTGTTCCAGCTCTCGAACACCGCGGCGATCGCGCCCCAGAGCTGCTCCATCGGGCGACTCGGGGAAGTCGTGGCCCGGTCTCCTCCGTCACTCAGCGCCTTGAAGCGCGCGCACCAGCTCCTTCAGCACCGGCGAGCGGCAGGTCGATGTCGCGCGCGACGCCCGCCGCGCGCTTGCGGCGTTCGTCGAGCACGCTGCTCGAAGGTCGTCTTCGGCAGGTCGAAGACGACGTTGGCGTACATCTGCACGAAGCGGCGGTAGGAGTCCCAGGCGAACGCGGGATTGCCGCTCTGCTGCGCGAGCCCCTCGACCGTCTCGTCGTTGAGGCCGAGGTTGAGGATCGTCTCCATCATGCCGGGCATCGACACCGGCGGCGCCGGAGCGCACCGAGACGAGCAGCGGATTGGACCGGTCGCCGAACTGCCTTGCCGGTGGCCTTCTCGAGGCGCTGCAGGGCCTGGCTCGACCTGCGCCCGGAGGCGCGGGCGAACTGCTTCGTCTCGAGGTAGCTGCAGGCAGAGGGTGGTGGCGATGGTGAAGCCCGGCGGGACCGGGATGCCGAGGTTGGTCATCTCGGCGAGGCCGGCACCCTTGCCGCCGAGCACGTCCTTCATCGCGGCGGTGCCGTCGGCCCGTCCCTGGCCGAAGAAGTAGACCAGGGGCTGGCGTGAAGGAGCCGGTCATACGAGCGTCGGCGGCGAGCGGGGCGGCGTGGCGAAGCTGCACCAGTTCGTCCGTGATCGGGCGTCGGGTACTGGCCGGAGAAGCAGGCATGGCAGAAGCCGGTGCTGCGCCCTGCTGCATCCAGCATGCCATCGAGCGAGAGGTAGCCGAGCGAATCCACGCCGAGGTAGTCGCGGATCTCCTCCGACCGAGTGGGTGGCGGCGATCAGCTCCTCGCGGGTCGGCGTGTCGATGCCGTAGTGGCACGGGCCCGGTGATCGGCGGCGAGCCGAGCCGGAGGTGCACCTCGCGGGCGCCGGCCGCGCGGATCATCTGCACCAGTCCCTTGCTGGTGGTGCCGCGCACGAGGGTGTCGTCGACCATGACCACCGACCGGCCCTCGATGACCTCGCGCACCGGGTTGAACTTGATCTTGACCTTGGCCACGCGCAGCGCCTGCGTCGGATTGATGAAGGTGCGGCCGACGTAGTGATTGCGGATCAGCCCGTACTCGAGCTTGATGCCGGATACCTCGGTGAAGCCGAGCGCCATCGCGTTGGCGCTGTCGGGGACGCGAACACGACGTCGGCCCCGGGCGCCGGGTGCTCGACGGCGAGCTGGCGGCCGAGCTCGCGGCGCACCGCGTCGACCGAGCTCGCCGAAGATCGGTGCTGTCGGGCCGGGCGAAGTACACCAGCTCGAAGACGCAGCGGCTGACCGGCGCCGGGGCAGGGGCGCGCAGCGTTCGTCGACCTGCGCCGTCCACGATCCGGACGAACTCGCCCGGCTGCAGCTCGCGGATGATCGTGGCGCCGATCAGGTCGAGGGCGCAGGTCTCGGAGGCGACGACGACGCCGTCGCCGAGGCGGCCGAGCACGAGCGGGCGGAAGCCGTGCGGATCCACGCGGCGAAGAGCGTCCCGCCCGCACCGATCACCAGGGCTGTAGGCGCCCTCGGCCCGGCTCGAGGGCCTCGCGGATCTGGCCTTCCATCGGTCGGCGCGCTCGGAGCGGGCGATGAGGTGGACCAGGCACTCGGTGTCGGTCGAGGACGTGAAGATCGCGCCCTGGTCCACCAGCTCGCGGCGCAGCTCGGCGGCGTTGGTCAGGTTGCCGTTGTGCGCGACGCGACAGCGGGCCGCGCGCGTAGTTCGCGAAGCAGCGGCTGGGCATTGGCGAGGACCGATGCTGCCGGCGGTGGAGTAGCGGGTGTGGCCGACCGCGACGTCGCCGGCGAGGCGCGTCATGACCGGTCTCGGCGAAGTTCTCGCGACACGAGCCCCATGCCGCGGTGGACCCGTGGCCTGGCCCTCGCGATCGACGGCGACGATGCCGGCGCTCTCCTGGCCGCGGTGCTGCAGCGCGTACAGGCCGAGGTAGGTGAGCCGCGCCGCCTCGGGAACCTCCGAGACGCCGAAGATGCCGCACATCGGTCAGCGCCTCCAACGCCGCATCCGTGCGCGACCTGCTGCCAGTCGCCGCGGGATCGCGTCGAAGTAGATGCGGCGGAGCTCGTCCACCGGCCATTGCCAGCTGCCGCTGCCCGCCTGCGATCACGAGAGGGCCGTCGCCGTTCGCCGACGTCTCCGACCGCTGTCGCGGGAACGCCGTGCTCCGCGGCCAGCGCGACCACCCGGTCGACCTGGGTGCGGGAACAGGTGACCACGACGCGCCCGTGGTCCTCGCCGAACAGCAGCGCGCTGCGGATCGAGCGCGCCCGCGTAGGCCGTGAGGTCGATCGTGCGCGCCGATCGCGGCAGGCGCATACGGGCCGCCGATGGCGCACTCGGCCAGCGCCACGGCGAGGCCGCCCTCGCTGCAGTCGTGGGCCGAGCGGAGGAGCTGCTCGCGGGCCGCCGTCGACCAGGAAATGCTGCAGCTTCACGCTCGGCCGCGAGATCCACCGGGGCCGGGGCGCCGCCGACGAAGCCGTCGAGCTCGGCCCAGAGTGCGGAGCCGCCCAGCGCGCCCGTCGGTGTCGCCGAGGAGGAGGATGGCGTCGCCCTGTTGCGGAAGAAGCTGCTCACGCGGCAGTCGAGTCGACTCGAGCAGGCCCACCATGCCGACGGTCGGCGTCGGGTCGATGGCGCCGGTCGGGTTCTCATTGTAGAACGAGACGTTGCCGCCGGTGACCGGCGTGCCGAACGCGAGGCAGGCATCGGCGATGCCGCGGCACGCCTCGCGAAACTGGAAGAACACCTCGGGCTTCTCCGGGTTGCCGAAGTTGAGGCAGTCCGTGATGCCCAGTGGGACGCGCGCCGGTGCAGGCGATGTTGCGCGCTGCCTCGGCCACCGTCGCCTTGCCGCCCTCGTAGGGGTCGAGAGCCACGTAGCCGGCCGTTGCAGTCGACCGTGACGGCGATGCCGAAGTCTGGTGCCGGGCACCTGCGCGACGCCGGCATCGCTGCCCGGGCCGAGCGCCGTGGATGCCTGGACCGTCGAGTCGTACTGCTCGTACACCCAGCGCTTGCTCGCGATGGTCGGCGTGTCGAGCAGTGCGCTGCAGGTCGCCCTCGATGCTGGCGCCGGCTCGCGCGCGGTGGCGCCGCGGCGCGGCGGGCGATGGCGGCCTCGGCCTCGCGGGCCTCGGGATAGTAGACCGGGCATCGTCAACGAGGCGCTGGCCGGGAATCGCGACGACGGTGAGCCCGGCGTGCGTCACCCGGAAGACACCGTCGTCGGTGACGTGGCCGATCGGCGTGGCACCGAGTTCCCACTTGGCGCAGACCGCCTGCACCTCGGCGACGCGGCCCGGCTCGGCCACGACCAGCATCCGCTCCTGCGACTCGGAGAGCAGGATCTCGTACGGCGTCATGCCCGGCTTCGCGCATCGGCACCAGGGCGGTGTCGATCTGCGACGCCGACACCGCCGCGCGCCGCCATCTCGGCGGACGAACTGGTGAGGCCCGCGGCACCCATGTCCTGGATGGCGACGATGTAGCCGCCGTGGATCAGCTCCAGGCTGGCCTCGAGCAGCAGCTTCTCGCGTGAAGGGGTCGCCCACCTGCACCTGCGGACGGCGCGCCTCGCTCTTCTCGGACAGTTCCTCGGAGGCGAAGCTGGCGCCGTGAATGCCGTCGCGGCCGGTGCGCGCTCCGACCGCGAGCAGCACGTTGCCGACGCCGTGCGCCCGCGCGCGTGATCAGCTCGTCCTCGCGCAGGAGGCCGACGCACATCGCGTTGACCAGCGGATTGCCCGCTGTATCCCGTCGGCGAAGTTGACCTCGCCGCCCAGCGTCGGGATGCCGACGCAGTTGCCGTAGTCGCCAACACCGCTGCACGACGCCGGCGAAGAGATAGCGATTGCGCGCGGTGTCGAGGGAGCCGAACCGCAGGCTGTTGAGCATCGCGACCGGCCGGGCGCCCATGGTGAAGACGTCGCGCAGGATCCCGCCGACGCCGGTCGCCGCGCCCTGGTACGGCTCCACCGCCGATGGGTGGTTGTGCGACTCGATCTTGAAGGCCACGGCCCAGCCATCCTTGAGCCGCAGCACGCCGGCATTCTCGCCGGGACCCTGGACCACCGCCGGCCCGGTCGTCGGGAACTTCTTGAGGATCGGCTTCGAGTGCTTGTACGAGCAGTGCTCGGACCAGAGCGCCGAGAAGACACCGAGCTCCGTCAGCGTCGGTGCGCGGCCCAGCAGTCCGAGGATCTTGTCGTACTCGAACTGGTTGAGGTTGTGCTCTCGCACCACCTCGGGCGTGACGAGGCGCTCGCCAGGAAAGGCCGCCGCAGCGAGGAGGACAGGATCGATGATATCGGCAGTCGTCATGGCTTGGCTGCGGGCGTCGTGACGCCGGCGGAGTCGGTGAACCCAGGCGCCTTGCCGGTGAGGCTTGAAGGGCCTTCGTAGGGATGGTTGCTCGAGCGCGCGATCGCGTCCACCACCTTGCCGTCCTGGAGGATCACGACGTCCTGCGTGCCGCATGACGGCATGCACGACGACGGATAGTTCAGGTAGGTGTAGTTGCCGCGCGTGCGGGTCGACGTCGGGGCGCCCCATGCGGCGGTCACTTCCGCCGCCGTCATGCCGGGGCGAACCGGGGTCTGGGCGTGAGCCGTCGTGGCGGCACCCACCAGCAGCATCGTTGCCAGCAATCCTGGGATACGTGTCATCGGGCAGCTCCGGAGAGGGCGCGGACGCCGGCGAGCGAGCGCATGAACAGCAACCCGTCTGCCGAGCCAAGGCGGGGATCAACAACCCGCTCGGGATGTGGCATGATGCCGACGATGGTTCCCGCCGCGTTACAGATGCCGGCTATGTCATTGCTTGAACCGTTGGGATTGCCCTCGACCGCGGGGGCCTGCTTCTGGTAGCGCAGCACCACCTGGCCCTCGCCTTCGAGGCGAGCGAGCGTCTCGGCATCGGCGACGAAGCGCCCCTCGCCATGTGCCACCGGAATCCGCACCGGCGTCTTCCGGTCGAAGGCCCAGGTGAGGACGGTATCGGTGCGCTCCACCATGCAATCCACCGGCTTCGACACGAAGGTCAGGCCGCCGTTGCGCATCAATGCGCCGGGCAGCAAGTGGGCTTCGCAGAGGATCTGGAAGCCATTGCAGATGCCCACGACGGCACCACCGGCGGCGGCGTGTGCCTGGACCGCCTGCATGATCGGGCTGAAGCGGGCGATGGCGCCGGAGCGCAGGTAGTCGCCGTAGGAGAACCCGCCAGGCAGGACGACGACGTCCGCGGCCTGCAGCGAGGTGTCACGATGCCAGACGAAGTAAGCGTCAGCACCGCTCTGTTCTGCCCCGCGGCGAGCATCCTCATCGCAGTTGCTGCCGGGAAACCGGACTACGGCGACGCGCACCATCAGTCGGCCTCCACCTCAACCTGGTAATCCTCGGTGACCGGATTGGCCAGCAACCGGTCGCACATCAATCGAGCCCGTGCCTCGGCCTCGTCGCGCGACCCGGCCTCGACCTCGATCTCCACGGCGCGCCCGACGTGCACCGTGCGCGTCTCGGCGAAGCCCAGGGCGTTCAGGGCATGCTCGACCGCCTGACCCTGTGGATCGAGCAAGCCGGCACGCGGCATGACGCGGACGTGGACCCGGTACGTCATTCCATCTCCTTGCGGCGCTCCCGGCGCTCGCGACTGAGGGAGGTGATCTCACCGCCGCCGTCATCGCCGGTGGCGGTCACTTCAGGTTCATGGCGCTCCATGAGGCCGAGCAGCGCCCCGCGGACCACGCCAAACAGTGCATACGCGAGCCCGAGCGGGAACAGCACGGCGTCGGGCTTGATGAGGGCCGCAACCATGCAGCCCAGCACGAGGAGCGTGACGGCGGTCTGGCGACCAGTCCGGAAGCTGAACCCCGGCATCTTCGGGTACTTCACGTTGCTGACCATCAGCACACCGAGCACCAGCATCAGGAGCACGAGCCCCTGGTGCTGCAGGTCGAGGTACGCAAGCGAGGCTCGATACCACGGCGTCTGGGTGAACGGGTAGTAGCAGGCCAGGGTCATGCCGGCAGCGGGCGACGGGATGCCCGTGAACCAGGCACCGGGCTTGCCGGCTGATGCCACGTTGAAGCGGGCGAGCCGGATTGCCGCCGCCACCACGTAAATCCAGCAGAGCACCCACGCGAACTTCCCCGCGGCATTGAACTCGAGGAAGTACATGATGAGCGCCGGTGCCACGCCGAACGAGACGAGGTCGATGAGCGAGTCGAGTTCCTCGCCGAACCGGCTGCTGGTCTTGGCCAGCCGGGCGATGCGCCCGTCGAGCACATCCAGGATGCCGGCGAACACGATGAACCAGCCGGCCCAGCGGAAGTTCCCGTTGTAGGCCGAGATGATCGCCCAGAACCCGAAGAACAGGTTGCCGAGAGTGAACGCGCTCGGCATCACCACCACTACTTGCCGCATCGGCCGCTGCAGGCCGCCGCCCTTGGGTCTCAGTTCCATCGTGCCACCACGGTGAGGCCGCACTTCGTGCGCATGCCGCGCTGGACCAGCACGCGCGCGTCGGTCGGCAGGAATAGGTCGACGCGAGAACCAAACCGGATCAGGCCCAGCCGCTCGCCCTGCTGCGCCACGGTACCGACCGGATGATCGGTGATGATGCGCCGGGCGATGAGCCCCGCGATCTGGCGCACCAGGATGCGTCCATGGGCTGTGTCGAGCCCCACGGACGACTGCTCATTCTCGAGGCTCGACTTCTCGTCGGCGGCGTTCAGGAACTTGCCCGGGTTGTAGTGACGATATGCCACGCTACCGCCCAGGGGATACCTGTTGACGTGGCAATCGAAGACGTTCATGAAGATGCAGACCCGCAGCGCCTTGCCACCAATGAATGACGGTTCGTCGATTTCGCGCACATCGACGACGAGCCCGTCGGCCGGCGCGATGGCCAGGTCAGGACCGCGCTCGCCGTCCCGTGGGGGATCGCGGAAGAACGCCACCACCCAGATGGCGATGGGCAGCCAGAGCAGTGCCCACCAGTGGGTGAAGACGAGCAGCAGGCCGAAAATGACGAAGGCGCCAATGATGAACGGCTTCCCCTCAGGCGCGACCTTGATCATGCCTCGGCGCCCAGTTCGCGGCCGGTGAGGAGCCGGTACGCCTCGAGATAGCGCGCGCTGGTGGCGGCGATGACCTCGGCGGGGAGCGGAGGTGGAGGCGCCTCGCCATTCCACTTGCCGGCCTGCTTGAGCGTCGCGAGGTAGTCGCGCAGCGGCTGCTTGTCGAAGCTCGGCTGCGTGCCACCGGGCGCGTATCGATCGGCCGGCCAGAAGCGGGAGGAATCGGGCGTCAGCACCTCGTCGATGAGCAGCAGGCTGCCATCGGGTGCATGGCCGAACTCGAACTTGGTGTCGGCGATGATGATCCCCCGGCCGGCGGCATAGTCGCGACCAGCAGTGTAGACGGCGAAGCTCAGTGTGCGGAGGCGTAGTGCAACATCGGCGCCCAGCGCATCTGCCACGGCGGCATAGGTCACGTTGACGTCGTGCCCCGACTCCGCCTTGGTGGCAGGCGAGAAGAGCGCCGGGTCGAGCCGCGCACTCTCCAGCAGTCCCGTGGGGAGTGGCTCGCCGGCGAGCGTGCCGCCCGTGCGGTACTCCTGCCAGGCCGAACCACTGAGATAGCCACGCACGACGCACTCGAAGGGCACCGGTTCAGTACGGCGCACCAGCATGGCCCGCCCGGCGAGCTGGTCGCGGGATGATGCCAGGGCCGGAAGGCGCTCGATGATCTCGTCCCTGCACGCGGTGATGAAGTGCGAGGGGGCCGCCTTCTCCAGGTGACCGAACCAGAAGGCGGACATCTGGGTGAGCACGGCACCCTTGAAGGGCACCGCCTCGTTCATGACGACATCGAAGGCACTGACGCGGTCGCTCGCCACCAGGAGCAGCGCGTCGGGGCCGGCATCGTACACCTCCCGCACCTTGCCGCGCCGCACCAGCGGCAGGGGCAGGGAGGAGGCGTGGAGTGCCGCGGTCATACCCGCACCTCCGCATTGCCCGCTTCGGCTGCCAGCGCGCGTGCCCGTGCAAGCAGCGGCGGGAGGTAGTCGCGCGTGAACTCCTGCACCTGCTGGATCGAGCGACCGGTGTAGCGGTGCGGCTCGAGTTCGGCCTGCAGTGAGGCAGACGGCACTTTGGAGAACGCCTTGTCCTTGCCGAGCCGGTCGAGCAGGTCGTTCGGTGCGCCGGCGCTCACCGCATCCGCCACGGCGAGGCTGTGCTTGCGAATGACCTCGTGCAGTTCCTGCCGGTCGCCGCCCTGGCCCACGCCCAGCATGAGCCAGCGTTCGGTCGCCATGAACGGCATCTGTTCGTCGACGTGTTTCCGTACCACAGCCTCCCGCACCTCGAGCCCGGCCGCCACGTTGGTCGCCAGCACGAGTATCGCATCGGTGGCGAGGAACGCCTCGGGGAGCGTGAGCCGGCGGTTGGCGCTGTCGTCGAGCGTGCGCTCGAGCCATTGATTGGCAGCGGTGTGGGCGCCATTGGCCTGGAGCGAGATGACGAACCGCGCAAGGCTGCAGATCCGCTCGGCACGCATCGGGTTCCGCTTGTACGCCATGGCACTGGAGCCGATCTGCTCCGACTCGAACGGCTCGAGCAGCTCGCCCTCATGCTGCAGGAGCCGCAGGTCCGATCCCATCTTGGCGGACGACTGCGCGACGCCGCTCAGTACATCGAGGACCTGCGAGTCGATCTTGCGCGGGTACGTCTGCCCGGAGACGGCGAAGGTCTCGTCAAAGCCCATCCTGGCCGCGATGCGGCGATCGAGCTCGCGCACCTTCTCGTGGTCGCCCTTGAAGAGCTCCAGGAACGAGGCCTGGGTACCCGTGGTCCCCTTGCAGCCGTGGAAGCGCAGCGTCTCGAGGCGATGGCAAGTCTCCTCCACGTCGAGCGCGAGGTCCTGCATCCACAATGTCGCCCGCTTGCCCACCGTCGTGAGCTGGGCCGGCTGGAAGTGCGTGTAGGCAAGGCAGGGAACGGTGGCGTAGCGGATGGCAAAGGTGTCCAGTGCGCCGAGCAGCGCGACGAGGCGGCCGAGCACGAGGCGAAGACCCTCGCGCATGACAACCAGGTCCGCGTTGTCGGTGACGAATGCGCTCGTGGCGCCAAGATGGATGAACGGGCGCGCCGTCACCGCCTGGTCACCGAACGCGTGGACGTGTGCCATTACGTCGTGACGGAACCGGCGCTCGTACTTCGCCGCGACCTCGAGGTCGGCATCGTCGAGATGCGCTCGCATGTCCGCGATCGCCTCCCCGGGAATGGCGAGGCCGAGTTCCCGCTCCGACTCTGCCAGGGCCAGCCAGAGCCGGCGCCAGAGCGACACACGGTGACGATCGCCCCAGAGCGCCTGCATGGCGGCGGAGGCATAGCGAGTGCCGAGCGGCGAGCGGTAGCGGTCGTCTGTCATGAGGAGAATGAGAGGTCGGTGAAGCGTATGCGACGATCGCGCTCGAAGAAGACGCGAAAGCCGCGCGCGGGGCGCAAGCGTTCAATGCTGGCCCCGACACCGGTCGCATCCTCGACGCGCGCGTTGTTGATCGCCAGGATCACGTCGCCACCCTGAAGGCCGGTGAGACGCGCCGCATCGGGGGAGATGCTGAAGATGAGCGCGCCCTGCTCGGCGGCAATGTGACGCTCAGCGCGGATCGCCGGCGTCACGGTAACCAGCTGGATGTCCTGCAGCGCCGGCACCTTCTCGGCGGTGACGCTCGGCAGCTCGCCGGTGCGGATCCGACGGCGCACCGCCGGCCCGCCGGCGCTCTTCACCTCGACCAGGACGGTGTCACCCACCGCGACGTCGAGCTTGACCGCCTCCCAGTCGAGCCACGTGCGCATCCTCTGTCCATTCGCCAGTACCAGGATGTCACCCGTCTTGAGTCCGGCAATGGCCGCCGGGCTGCCAGTCGCGACCGCCTCGATGCGGAGCCCGTCGGGCGAGCGGGTGAGCTGCATCTGCCGCGCGCCGGCCACCTCGATGCCCGTCCATGCGCGGTGCATCTCGCCCCGGCGCAGGATTTCCTCGGTGACCCGCATTGCGCGCTCGATCGGGATGGCAAAGCCGAGACCGATCGAGCCGCCACTGCTCGAGAAGATCGATGCGTTGACGCCGACCACCTGGCCCAGCGCGTTGGCAAGCGGACCACCGGAGTTGCCAGGGTTGATTGCCGCGTCGGTCTGGATCATGTCGAGGTACAGGCCCGGCTGCTCTCCCGTCGGGAGGATGTTCCGGCCCACCGCGCTCACGACGCCGGCCGTGACGGTGGGCTCGACGTTGCTGAGCAGGAACCGATAGGGGTTGCCGAGGGCCACCAGCCATTCACCGATCATCAGGTCTTCGCTGTTGCCAAGCGGCGGCACCGGCAGGCCCGTGCGCGGCACCTTCAGTACCGCGATGTCGGTGGTGGCGTCCTCGCCAACCAGTGTTGCCACCACATCGGTGCCATCGGACAGCGTCACCGTGATCTGGTCGGCGCCCTCGACCACGTGCTGGTTCGTGATGATCACGCCGTCGGAGCGCACGACGAACCCGGTGCCGAAGCTCTGCACCTGCTGCTCATTCCCCTCCGGGGCGAAGAACATGTCGAAGGGCGACTGCTGCACTCGCCGGCGCCCGACCACGCCCACCGACACGACGGACGGGGACACTCTCGCCGCTGAGGTGACGATGGCGGTGCGGCGCGACTGGTCGATCGGCTGTTGCGCCGGCGGCTTCGCCTGCGCCTCGGCCCGTCCCCAGGTCGCGAGCGCAAGCGCGATGAGCGCGAGTCGGGTGCGGGTCATGCCGATGCCACCGCCCCCGCCACAGGCCCTTCGAGATTGAAGAGCGCCTCGGGATATGCAGCGCGCACGAAATAGAGCCCCTGCGGCGGGGCAGGCGGGCTGGTCTCGCTGTTGTCGGTGCGGGCGAGCAGGCGGGACATGTCGTCGATCGGCCGCCGCCCGAGCGCGATGTCGGTCATGGTGCCGACCAGCATGCGCACCATGTGCTGCAGGAACCGGTCAGCCTCGACGTGGAATGACCAGCCATGGTCGTGCGGTCGCTGTTCCCAGCGCGCCTCACGGATGCGGCAATCGTAGTGCGGCTTGGGTTCGGTGCGCGCCGAGAAAGCCCGGAAGTCATGCTCGCCGGCAACAGCGGCGGCGGATTGCTCGAGCAGCGAGCGATCGAGGGCACGACCAAGCGCCCACTCGAACTTGCGGCGGAATGGACTGCTTGAGGCCTGGTCGCAACCGATGTCGTAGCGGTACCGGCGGCTCTCCGCGTGCTTGCGCGCGTGGAAGCCAGCGCGCATCTCGGAGAGCGCGGCGACCCATATGTCGCGGGGGAGGAGGGCATTGAGGGCCCGGCGGAGCGCGTCGGGCGTCCATGATTCAGGCATTGCGAAGCTGACCGCCAGACCCAGCGCATGAACGCCCGCGTCAGTGCGTCCTGCCCCATGGGCAGCGACGTGACGGTCCGCGAGGCGCGCCAGGACCCGTTCAACTTCGCCCTGCACAGTCCGGCCCGTTGCCTGTCGCTGCCACCCGAGGAACTCGGTGCCGTCGAAGTGGATCAGCGCGAGGAAGGACCGACTCATGACCGCCAGAATCTAGCCGCCACCGCCCCCCTAAACAAGCGTCGCAACTCTTTGTCTTGATTGACAAAAGCCCGCGCGACCCCCTACGCTTTCCCGGCCTTCTTCCGCCACCCCGGTCGCCCGTGCCCGACACCACATCAAGCCCGATTAGTTACGCGCTGGACCGCCTCGCGGCGGGCCGGTCGTTGACCGGCGCGGAGGCCGGCGCAGCATTCGACGTCGTGATGCAGGGCAACGCGACTCCGCCCCAGATCGCCGCCCTGCTGATGGGGCTCCGGAACAAGGGAGAGTCCGCCGAAGAAGTCGCCGGCGCCGCCCGGGCCCTGAGACGCGCGATGTCCGCGCTGGCCCTGGAGGGCGCTGATGACATGGTCGACACCTGCGGTACCGGCGGCGGTCGGGCCGGGACCTTCAATATCTCGACAGGGGCCGCGTTCATTGTCGCGGGCGCCGGCGTGCCGGTCGCGAAGCACGGGAACCGAAGCTTCACCAGTCGTTCAGGTTCCGCCGACGTGCTCGAGGCACTCGGAGTCACGGTCCCTACGCCGCCTTCAGACGTACCGCGCGTGCTCGAGGCGGCGGGAATCGTGTTTCTCTTTGCGCCAACCTTTCATCCGGCCATGCGCCACGCAGCGGCGGTAAGACGGGAACTCGGCGTTGCCACCATCATGAACCTGCTCGGGCCACTGGCGAATCCGGCAGGTGTCACGCGACAGGTGCTGGGCGTGTCCGATCGTGACCGGGCGCCGTTACTGGCAGAGGCGCTGGTGTCACTCGGGGCACGGCACGCACTCGTGGTGCACGGGGCAGAGGGGATGGACGAGATTTCCCCGCTCGGACCCAGCCTGGCCTGGGAGATTCGTGACGGCCGCGTGACTGAGTGGACCATCGAACCCGGGAAGCTCGGTATCGCGGAGGGTCGCGTGCGCGACCTGGCCGGGGGAGAACCGGAAGAGAATGCGGCGCAGATCGAGGCGGTCCTGAATGGGAGCGAGCGCGGCGCAGCCCGTGATGCCCTGCGCCTCAATGCGGCGGCGGCACTCTACGTGTCGGGTCGCGGGTGGTCCTTCGAGGAGTCGCTGGCGCGCGCCACTGCGGCGCTGGATGCGGGGAAGGGGATGGACGCGCTACAAAAGCTGCGTGCAGCGACGACAACGGGAACAGGGAACTGAAACTGCGTGAACAGCGAACCGCGAACAGCGAAACAGGAGCGCCCGTTCCCTGTTCCCGGTTCCCTGTTCCCGCAGTCAATACTTGCGAATGATCCCGACCACGACGCCCTGGATCAGCACGTCGCGCTCCTGATATCGCATCGGCGTCATGGTGGTGTTGGCCGGCTGCAGGCGAATCCACCCACCGGTTTCGCGATAGAACTTCTTCACGGTGGCCTCGGAGCCGTTCACCAGGGCGATGACCATTTCGCCGTTCTCGGCGGCCTCGCGACCGTGCACGACCACGTAGTCGCCATCGATGATATGCTCGTCGATCATCGAGTTGCCCGCGACCTTGAGCGCGTAGTTGGGACCACGGCGAGGCAGGATCTCGTCGGGCACGGCGATGGTCTCGTCGTGCATGAGCGACTCGATGGGGAGGCCGGCCGCCACCTTGCCGAGCAGCGGAATCTCCGTGGCCTTCGCGGTGCCACGCGGCGGCAGCACCTCGATGGAGCGGCTCTCATTGTACTGGCGGCGGATGTAGCCCTTCCGCTCCAGGTTGGTGAGATGCTCGTGCACCGTCGCGAGTGACGCGAAGGTGAATTGCTCGGCGATTTCCTCGAAGCTGGGCGCATAGCCATGTTCGGCGATATGCGCCCGCAGGTAGGCGAGGATCTCGTTCTGGCGCTTGGTGAGGGTCATGCGATACGCTCCGGGTATTGGCTGACCGAACAGAGGCCGAATTACATTACCCGAATACCTGCCGAAGGGCAAGATGCCCGTTTCCCTGGGACAGATCCTCGCCACGACTGAGCTCACGCTGCCCGCCCTGAAAGCGCGGCGGCGCGAGCTTGAGCGGCAGGCTGCGGACACACCGGCCGGGCCGTCGTTCCGGCGGGCGCTGCGAGGGTGCCGGCGGTGTCGCTGATCGCCGAAGTGAAGCGGCGCTCACCGTCGGCGGGCAGCATCCGCGAGGATCTCGACCCGGCGTCGAGGGCAGTGCAGTACGGTGACGGCGGCGCGGCCGCCATATCCGTGCTGACCGATGGTCCCCACTTCGGTGGTTCACTGGCGGACCTTCGCGCCGTGGCTGCGCAGGTGCGCGTGCCCGTGCTTCGGAAGGACTTCATCCTCTCGGAGGAGCAGGTGCTCGAGGCTCGCGCCGCTGGTGCATCCGCGGTGTTGCTCATCGTCCGGGCGCTGACGCCGTCGCGCCTCGAATCCCTGCGCCGGTTCGCGGCGGATGCGGAACTCGCGGCCCTCGTGGAGGCGCACAATGCGAGCGAGATCGCCGTGGCGCTCGACGCGGGGGCCGAGATCGTCGGCGTCAACAGCCGCGACCTCGATACCTTCCGCATTGACGTCCGCGCTGCGTGGCAACTCTTTGCCCTGGTGCCGCAGGGCATTGTCGCCGTCGCCGAGAGTGGCATGTCTACCGTGGAAGATGTCTCCCAGGCGGCCGCGGCCGGGGCCGATGCGGCATTGATCGGCACGGCGTTGAGCGCCACGGACGATCCCGCCGGACTGGCGCGCCAATTTGCCGGAGTCGCGCGTCGTGGCCGTTGACGCCAAGATCTGCGGTCTCACCCGTCCTGGCGACGCCGCGCTCGCCGCCAGGCTGGGTGCCGCGTATCTCGGCGTCGTCTTCGCCGAGAGCACCAGGCAAGTGGGCCCCGCGATGGCCCGGGACATCGTGGCTGCCGGTGGAGGCGTGCCGGTGGTCGGCGTCTTCGTCTCGCACGCCGTCGACGAGATTCTCCGGCTCCGCGATGCCGCCGGGCTCAGCGCGGTTCAGTTGCATGGTGCCTATGACGCGGCCGCGCGCATGCGGCTTCGGCGGGAAAAGCTGCCAGCCTGGGCGGTGCAGCACATCGATGGCCCTGATGATGTCGATCGGCTCCTGGAGCAGGCAGATGGTGCCGACGTAGTGATGATCGAGCCGCGAGTGCCGGGTGCGGTTGGCGGCACTGGCGTGGCGCTGGACCTGTCGCTGGCCCAGGCGGCGCGCGCCCGGATCGGGCGGGCGCGGATGGCATTGGCGGGCGGGCTCCGGCCCGACACGCTTGCGCGCGCGATTGCCCTCGTTTCTCCCGACATCGTTGATGTAAGTTCAGGGGTGGAATCAGCACCCGGTCTCAAGGATGCCACCCGGCTGGCCCGGTTTCTGGAGGTAGCCCGTGACGGTTAGCGTGACGCCAGACAGCGGCATCGTGGGACGTTTCGGCCCCTATGGTGGTCGATACGTGCCCGAGACGCTGGTGGCTGCACTGGACGACCTGGCGGAGCTGTATGACGTCGCGCGGCAGGATGCGTCGTTCTGGGCCGAGTTTGAGGGATACCTCGCCGACATCGCGGGTCGTCCGTCGTCCCTGACGCCAGCGCCGCGGCTTTCACAGCAGGTCGGCGTGCCGGTGTGGCTCAAGCGTGAGGACCTCAACCACACGGGCGCGCACAAGATCAACAACACGATCGGGCAGGCGCTGCTCGCGCTTCGCATGGGCAAGCGCCGCATCATCGCCGAGACGGGCGCTGGCCAGCACGGGGTGGCAACGGCCACCGTCTGCGCGCGGTTCGGTCTCGAGTGCGTCGTGTACATGGGCGCGGAAGATGTCTCAAGGCAGGCGCTCAATGTCTATCGCATGCAGCTCCTTGGGGCCACCGTGGTGCCGGTCGAGTCGGGCACTCGCACGCTCAAGGATGCCACCAACGAGGCGCTGCGCGACTGGGTCACCAATGTTCCCACCACGCACTACATCATCGGTTCCGTGGTCGGACCGGATCCGTACCCGCGCATGGTGCGTGATTTCCAGTCGGTCATCGGCCGGGAGGCGCGGGCACAGATGCTGTCACGCACCGGCGCGCTGCCTCGCAGTGTGGTGGCCTGCGTCGGCGGTGGCTCGAATGCCATCGGCGTCTTCGCGGCATTCCTCGATGACCCGGAAGTCGAACTGATTGGCGTGGAGGCGGCCGGCGAGGGACTGGAAGGGCACCGCCACAGTGCCACGCTCACCGCCGGCCGCCCGGGCGTCCTGCACGGAAGCCTGAGCTACCTGCTGCAGGACGCCGACGGTCAGGTGTCGCCCGCGCACTCGGTGTCGGCCGGACTAGACTATCCCGGCGTGGGACCAGAGCACAGCTGGCTGCACGACAGCGGGCGCGTGCGCTACGAAACCGCGAACGATGCCGAGGCACTGGCGGCGTTCCAGGCGGTCTGCCGGCTCGAGGGGATCATTCCCGCGCTGGAAACGGCCCACGCATTCGCGTGGCTGCTTCGCCAGCGCGGTGATGCGGGCGCCGGACGCCTCGGTGCTCGTCTGTCTCAGCGGACGCGGGGACAAGGACGTCGCGCACGTCGCGTCCATCCTCGGGGAGAAGGCGTGACCGCCGGCCCGAACGAGATGATCCTGCCGACCTCACAGGTCTCCGAGCTCATCCAGAGCCTGGTGAAGGCGCTCCGCGCCTTCCAGATGTACCTCCCCAACAACCCGATGTACCAGCGCGCCAGCCAGAACGTGCGCGCGGGCTTCGCCCCGATCTGGCCCGTGCTCGACGACCTCGTGCTGCAGGTGGCCGAGACCGACTTCATCTGGGAGGAGCAGGTGGTGTACCACCAGCTCACCAAGACCGAGAGCCTCGCCTGGACGCTGTACAAGGACGGCATGCGGGTGCTGACCCTGCGGAAGGGTGTCGAGGAAGAGGAGATCATCCGGTTCCTCGAGGTGGTCAATCGTGCGCGGTTCATGCAGCAGGATGCGAGCGATGACCTGCTGACGCTGCTGTGGGAACAGGAGTTCAACCACATCGCGTACCGATTCGTCGAGGGCTTCGGGGACGAGGTCGTGCCCGAGGCGATGGGCGCGATGGGGGGCAACACCGCCACGTCGGCGGCGCAGGTGCAGCAGCAGGTGCGCGAGGAGGCGCCGCCCAAGCCGGGCGGGATCGTCGACCTCGAGGAATTCGACAGCACGCTCTACTTCCTGGACGAGAACGAGATCGCCGCCGTGGCGGAGCAGCTTCGCCAGGAGTACGCGCGCGACGCGCGTGCCAGCGCCCTCGCCGCCCTCTACGACATCTTCGAGATGGAATCGGACCGGGCGATCCGGGACGAGATCATCGGTGTCCTCGAGACGCTGCTGCCCAACCTCCTCAATGCCGGCGAGTTCCGCGCCGTCGCGTCGGTCATGCGCGACGTACGCTCCCTCGTACAGAAGGCTCCGCACCTTTCCACCGAGCTGCGCGACCGGCTGCTCGCCTTCGAGGCGAAGCTGAGCGAGCCCGAGATCGTGCGCCAGCTGATGGTGTCGCTCGACGGCGCAGCCGCGCTGGCCGGCGACGAGGATGTCACCGAGGTGTTGCGCGAACTTCACCCATCGGCGCTCGGGGCCATCGTCACCTGGCTGCCGACGCTCAACAATGCGCATGTGCGCGAGCTGCTGGAGCAGGCGGCCGATCGCATCGCGGCGAGCTCCCCGGCCGAGGTGCTGAAGCTGCTGCGCGATCCCACTGGCACTGCGGTGAAGGAAGTCGTCGAGATGTGCGGGCGACTGAAGCTGCAGGGCGCCGTGCCGGGCCTGGGCGAGACGGTGCGCTCGCCGGATCCGGTGGTACGCCTCGCCTCGGTCCTGGCGCTGGCCGAGGTGGCGTCTCCCGGTGCGCTGACCGCCATGGAACTCGCGATCGACGACGACGACCGCTCGGTGCGCCTGGCGGCGGTGCGCGCGATGGGCGCCCGCGGCATCCGCAATGCCCTGAAGCGCATCGAACCCGTCATTCTCGGCAAGTCGGAACGCAAGGACCTCGACCTGACCGAGAAGATGGCGTTCTTCGAGGCCTACGGCGCCATCGCCGGGCCCACCGCCATCTCCGACGCTTCAGAGCATGCTGCTCACGCGCGGCCTCCTCGGCTACAAGGCGGGACCGGAGACGCGCGCCTGTGCGGCGGTGGCGCTCGGCCGCATCCGCACGCCGGAGGCCCGCGCAGTGCTGCAGAAGGTGGTCGACGACAAGGACCTCGTCGTGCGCCAGGCGGTGAGCCGTGCGCTTCGGGGCCAGCCGGCGGCATGAGCACCGGCATGCCGGGTCAGCGCCAGGGCGAACCGCCGTCGCAGGACGGCGCACTGCGCACCGCCGGGCGCGGGCTGCTGCTCGACCTGTACGCGGCACTCCGGAGCCTCAAGCTCTATCCCGTCGAGAATGCCACGGTGCAGAAGGCGCTCGACGACCTGCAGGGAACTGCCGTCACCATCCTGCGCACCGAGACCGAGGTCGAGATCCGCCTGGCGGGCGACTTCATCTTCATCAACCAGACACGCCTCCGCCTCGAACTCGACAACTACGCGTCGTTCAGCCAGATCCTCGCGCAGTTCCGGGCCTACGAGATCGGTGTCGTCCGGGTACATCCCGGCGTCGAGCGGCGGGAATGGCAGGCCTTCCTGAGCGTGCTCCTCAGCCTGCAGCCACGCGCGGGCATCGAGGGCGTGTACGAGGAGGTGCGCAGCCGGCTCGAGGGGGCAGGGGTGACCCACCTCGAGATCGAGCTGGCCCAGCCGAGCGAGGAGAACCTCGAGGACCAGGAGCGGCAGAAGGAAGTCGCGAAGCGCACCTATGCCCAGGGCGTGGCGGTGACGCGCGAGGTGATCACCAGTATCCGGATGGGCCGGGCGAGCGGGGCCAAGAAGGTGAAGCGCGCCGTGCAGATGATCGTGGACCAGGTGCTGAACAACGAGACCTCGATCGTGGGCCTCACCACCATCCGCGACTACGACGAGTACACGTTCACCCACTCGGTGAACGTGTGCATCTTCTCGGTGGCGCTGGGGAAGAAGCTCAGCCTGAGCCGCCTGCAGCTCTACGACCTTGGCATGACGGCGCTCATGCACGACTTGGGCAAGGCGCGCGTGTCGCACGAGATCCTCAACAAGACCACCAGCCTTGATGACACCGAGTGGAAGGCGATGCAGGCGCATCCCTGGCTCGGGGGCCTCACGCTGTTCGGGTTGCGGGGGTACGATGAGATCCCGTACCGGGCGATCCTCGTGGCCCACGAGCACCACATGAAGACGGACCTCACCGGCTATCCGAAGCCGATCCGTCCGCGCCAGCTCGGGTTCTATTCGCGCATTGTGGCGGTGGCCGACGGGTTCGATGCCGCCACCACGCGTCGGAGTTACCAGACGATCCCGATCGAGCCCGACCAGGTGCTCCGCGAAATGTGGGAGAACCCGAAGCGCGGCTACGACCTGATCCTGGTGAAGGCGCTGATCAACCTCATCGGCATCTATCCCGGTCGGGACGTGCGTCATCCTCGATACCCTCGAAGTGGCCATCGTGTACGCGCCGAATCCCGACGCCACGCTGCTCAACCGTCCGCTGGTGCGGATCGCGATCGACGTGAATGGTGGCGCGGTGCCGGCGCCGGGCACGCTCGTCAACCTGGCGGACCAGGATGGGCCGGGGCACTTCGTGCGGTCGATCGTGAAGGTGACCAACCCGACACGCTACGGCCTGACCGTCGGCAACTACTTTGTCTGACGCCCCGATCGCGGCCGCGTGGGCCCGGCTGCGGGCGGCTCGCCGCCCCGGACTCGTCACCTACCTGACAGCCGGGTTCCCGAACTACGAGGTGAGCCGCGAGGCGTTGCAGGTCGCCGACGCCCTCGCCGACATCATTGAGGTGGGTGTGCCCTTCAGCGATCCGCTGGCCGATGGGCCCACCATCCAGCGGAGCACGTTTGCCGCGCTGGAGCAGGGCATGACACTGCCGCGCACGCTCGAGCTCGTGCAACAGGCCCGCCTGTCGCGGCCGGTGGTGATCTTCAGCTACCTCAACCCGATCATGCGGTACGGCATCGAGCGGTTTCTCCGCGACGCGGCAAGCCTGGGCATCGCGGGCCTGCTCCTCACCGACCTCCCCTCGGGAAGTGACCCGGGCATCGAGCAGCAGGTGCAGCGGAGTTCGCTCGACCTGATTCGGCTTGTCGCTCCCACGACGCGGCCGGACCGGCTCACGCGGTCCGTGGCGGGGGCGCAGGGCTTCCTGTACCTCGTCTCCCGCCTCGGGGTTACCGGCGCAAGCGCGACGCTTGCCTCCGACCTCGAAGCGTCGATTGCCCGGGTGCGCGCGGCGTCTCCGCTCCCGATCGCGGTCGGCTTCGGCATCTCGACGGCGGAGCAGGCCGCGAGGGTGGGGCGGCTCGCCGATGGTGTTGTCGTCGGGAGTGCGCTGGTCGATCGCCTCGCGGCAGACGGTGTGGCCGGCGTCCGCGAGCTGCTGTCGAGCCTGCGGGGTGCCGTGGATCGGACGGAGGCGGCGGCATGAGCCAGAGCCTCAATCGCGTCATCGACCTGTATGCCCGCTTTCTCGCCATCGGCGGGATTGCGCTCGCCGCCGCGGTCCTGCTGACCGACCAGCGCTTCATCAATGCGCCGATCTCGAGCCTGGCGCTGATTGCCTCGGTCACGTTCCTGCGCGCGTACCCGGTTCGTCTCAGCAAGTACTCCTACCTCACGCAGGTGGCGGTACCGGTACTGGTGGGTGCGCTGGCCGTCGGGCCGTCGTCGGTGGTACTGGCCATCCTCGTGGGGGTCATCGGCGCCGACACGATCTGGCTCCGCAAGTCCCAGCGCGTGGCATTCATCAATGCGGGCCGCGAGATCATCGCCTTCACCTGCGCCTTCGGCGTCTACGCCGCGGTGATGCAGGCGAGTGGCAGCCCGGGCCTCTCGCTCGACTTCCTCCCTGCGGGCTTCAGCCTGGTTGCGATGTACTTCCTCGCATCGCGGGCGCTGTTCTACTTCACGCTGCTGGTGCGCGACAAGCTGGAGCAGGTGGAGCAGCTGCTCATCCTGCGCTGGGAAGTGGTGTCGATGCTGCTCACGCTCGGGGCCTGCGTGGTGGTCATCGCGGCACTGCAGTCGCTCTCCCCGGCTGGATGGGTGGCGGTGGCGGGTGTACTCACGGCCATCGGCATGCTCACGAAGCGCATCCTCGAGGAGGCGATTGCCGCCGAGGACCTGAACAAGATCCACCTCATGGAGTCGGCGATCACGGGGAACGCCGGCCTGCACGGTTCGTTCGAGCAGATCGAGCGCCTGGCCTACCGGCTGCTGGACTGGGGCGACTATCGGGTGTGTCGCTGGAACGGGGCCGAGGTGACGCTGGCCTACCGGGGAAGGATTGGCCGCCCGAACCGGGAGCGACTGATTCCCGAGCTGGCGACGTTCCGCCGCGAGGTGGTCGCCACCGCGCGGCCCGTCATGATCCGTGATGCCGGGCGTGATCCGCGCATCAGCGCCGCGGATCCCGATGTCCAGAGCATCCTCATCTATCCCGTGCGCTTCGGCGACGACCTCCTCGGCACCTTCGAGATCGATCACTTCAAGCGAAATGCCTACGGCCCCAAGGACCTCTCGGCGGTGAGCACGATCGCAGCGCAGGTGGCGACAGCGATCCACATCGCCGAGTTGCGACGCCCGCTGGTGAGCACGGTCGAGCAGATCAGCCAGCAGGTCGCGGCTCTCGCGCGGGCTACCGAGTCGCTGCGCACATCGGCCGCGGCGCTGACCCAGGCGTCTGGGGCCATCCAGCGTACGGTGGCGGAGCAGGACGCGTTCGTGCGCGGTGGCCTCGACGCCACCGCGGCCCTCGCCCGCGATTCGCAGGCGATGACGGACCAGGGAGCGGCGGCGGCCAAGACGAGCCGGGACGCGGCCGAGGTGGCGATGCAGAAGCGCATCGTCATTGGCGACGCCATTTCGCGGCTGGTCAACCTCAAGGAATTCGTGGCCGACAGCTCGCACCAGGTGGCGGCCCTGGGCGAGGTGACGCGTCGCATCACCGGCTTCATCGGCACCATCCGTGAAATTGCCGACGCCACGAATCTCATTGCGCTCAACGCCGCCATCGAGGCGGCCCGCGCCGGTCGTGAGGGGCGTGGCTTCGCCATCGTGGCCGAAGAAGTGCGGAACCTCGCGGCGCAGAGCCTGCACGCGGCCAGGGAAGCCGGTACCCTCGTCAGCGAGATCGGCGCCCAGGTTGAAAGCGTCACCACCCAGATGCGCCGGGGACAGGAAATCGTGGGCGGCGTCGAGGAGCTCAGCACCGACGCCGCGACTGCCCTCGATGCCATCAGCCGCGCCACCAGTGAGGCAGGCGAGCACGCCAGTCGCATCGCGGAAACCGCGACGCAGCAGCGGCGCCAGGTGGACACGCTGTCGAGCCAGATCGAGCGCGTCGCCATGGTGGCCCGGCGGGCCAGGGAAGAGTCCAACGCGCTCACGGAGCAGGCGACGAGCGCGGCGCGTGGGCAGGCCGACCTCGAGGGCGCGATCCGTGAACTGGGTGAGGTGGCGACCGAGCTGCAGCGCATCGCGCGCCACTTCGCCGTCGACCATTGAGCGCGACGCGGCCGTCGCGCGTCTTCATCGCACTCGGCAGCAACCTCGGCGACCGGGAGGGCTATCTTGCCGCGGCGCGTGCCGCGCTGGGAGCGCTGCCGGGGACACGGGTACTTCGTGCCTCGTCGGTCGAGGAGACGGAGCCGCTCGGTGAGATGGACCAGCCCGCGTACCTGAACCAGATGCTGCTGCTGGAGAGCACGATGCCGCCGCGCGACCTCATGCACGCGGGCCAGGCCATCGAGGAAGCCAACGGCAGGGTGCGCCTCGCGCATTGGGGCTCGCGCACGCTCGACATCGATATCGTCCGCTACGATGACCTGTCGCTGGCGGAGCCCGACCTCGTCCTGCCGCATCCCGGGCTCGCCCTGCGCGAGTTCTGGCGGCGAGAAATTGCGGAGCTGGAGAGCCATGAGCGCTGAAGCCCGTCCACGCAGCATCCCCGACCTGGTCGCCCTCAAGGCGGCGGGCCGGCCGATCGTGATGGTCACGTGCGCCGATGCCACGTTCGCGCGGTTGCTGGACGTCGCGGGCGTGGATGTCCTGCTGGTGGGCGACTCACTGAACACGGTCGTGGCAGGACATGCGACGACGCTCAGTGCCACGCTGCCCCAGATGCTCTATCACGCCGCGGCCGTGCGGCGCGGGGCGCCCACGATGCCGATAGTCGTCGACCTTCCATTCCTCACCTACCAGGTGAGCATCGAGGACGCCATCCGGAATGCCGGGCGCGTGCTCGCCGAGACCGGCGCGAATGCGGTGAAGCTCGAGGGCGGGGAAGCGATGGCGCCGACCGTGCGCGCGCTGGTCGACCGGGGCATCCCGGTGGTGGGGCATCTCGGCCTGCTGCCACAGTCGGTGCAGGTGTCCGGTGGCTACAAGGTGCAGGGGCGTGAGGCGCGTGCCGCCGAGAAGCTGGTGCTCGATGCGAAGGCGCTGGAGGAGGCGGGCGCGAGCATGCTGGTGCTCGAGCTGGTGCCGGCGGCGCTGGCGAAGCGCGTAACGAAGGCGGTGGGCATCCCGACGATTGGCATCGGTGCCGGGGCAGGCTGTGATGGCCAGGTGCTGGTCCTCTACGACCTGCTCGGCCTCGACGATCGCTTCAACCCGCGCTTCCTGCGAAAGTACGCCGACCTCTCGAGTGCGGTCAGGACAGCAGTCGAGGGATTCGGCGCGGAGGTGCGGCAGCGAAAGTACCCCGGCAGGGAACACAGCTTCGAGTGACCTGCAGGAATCCATCCATCGCATGATCGAACTCACCACCATTGCCGAGCTCAAGGCGTGGGTCGCGAAGGCCCGCGCGTCCGGCCGGCGCATTGGCCTCGTTCCCACCATGGGCGCGCTGCACGAGGGGCACCTCGCGCTGGTGGATGCGGCGCGCGCAGGCAGTGACGCCGTGGTCATGAGCATCTTCGTCAACCCGACGCAGTTCGGCCCGAATGAGGACCTGAGTCGCTATCCGCGGGACCTGGCGGGCGACCGGGCGCTGGCGGTGGCGCGTGGCGTCGATGCGCTGTTCGTACCGAGTGTCGAGGCGATGTACCCCGCGGGCGCCGAGATCCGCGTCGTGCCGGGAAAGGCTGCCGCGCGCTGGGAGGGCGAGTTCCGCCCGGGACACTTCGCCGGCGTGCTGACCATCGTCGCCAAGCTCCTGCACCTGGTGGAGCCGGAGCGGGCCTGGTTCGGCCAGAAGGATTTCCAGCAGGCAACGCTCATCCGCCAGATGGTGCGCGACCTGGATTTTCCGCTGGCCATCGAGGTGATGCCCACCGTCCGGGAGCCCGATGGGCTGGCGCTCAGCAGCCGGAACGCATTTCTCTCAGCGGCCGACCGCGATCAGGCACTTGGACTGAGCCGCGCGCTTGGGGCGGCGGCCATGGCATTCGCGAGCGGCGAGCATGGCGCGGCGGCGCTGGAACGCGTCATGCAGGGTGGGCTGGCCGTCCATCCGGGGATCAGGGTCGAGTATATTGCGGTGGCGGATCCCCGGACGCTGGAGCCAGTGGCAACTGCGGATGATGACACCGTCGTCCTCATCGCCGCCCGGGTCGGGTCCACACGGCTGATCGACAACGTGATCCTGAGCAAGGGGCTCTGATATGCAGCGGCATCTCATGAAGTCGAAGATTCACCGGGCCACGATCACGTCGGCAGACCTGCACTATGAGGGGTCGCTGACGGTGGACGAGGACCTGCTCGACGCCGCCGACCTGGTAACCTACGAGGAAATCCAGGTCGTGAACGTGAACAACGGCTCGCGCTTCTCGACGTACGTCATCCCCGGGCCCCGCGGCTCGGGCGTCATCCAGCTCAACGGGGCCGCCGCGCGACTCGGCATGCCCGGCGACCTGGTCATCCTCATCTCGTACGCCGTGTTCGACGCGAAGGAAGCGGAGCGTCACAATCCGCGCGTGGTGTTCGTCGACGCCAAGAACCGCATCGTCCGTCCGCCGCTCCGCGCCCAGGGCTGACCCCGGCACCGGTGTCCCGCCCCGCACGCCCGACGCCGCCTTCACTCCGGCCCACCATTCCTATGTGGGCCGCGATGTCACCCGAGCGACTCGATCACACCATCCGCGTCGCCGAGCTCGTCTCGGAGTGGGCTGACGCCATGCTCATTCACGACAGCGAGCGTAACCGCTGGCTGCGGGCCACCTGGCTGCACGACGCCATGCGCGACGCATCGCAGGCTGATCTCGACCAGTGGGCCTCGTCCACTCCTGGCCCCGTGGAATTGAAGCACGGACCGGCGAGTGCGGCACGGGCCAAGGCCGAGGGAGAGATTGATCGCGGGGTGCTCGACGCCGTCCGGTATCACTCGCTGGGTTTGGCCGAGTGGGACATGGTGGGGCGAGTGCTCTACTGCGCCGACTATCTCGAGCCGGGCCGCGAGTTCCTGCGAGACGAACGGGCCGAACTCGCTGCCCGCCTGCCCACTGACATGAGCGGTGTCATTCGCGAGGTCGCGCGCGCCCGCATCGCGCACTCCATCAGGTCCGGCTGGACCCTCCCCGAGCCTACCGTACGCTTCTGGAACAGCCTCGTCGCATCACGTCCCGCGTCCTGAAGGTCATCGCAGCGCTCGTGCTGGCCGTTGGCCTCGGCGCGGTGATCTACTATCTCGAGCATCGGCCCGAACTGGTCGAGGGCCACGCGTTCGCCGTGCCGCCAAGCACGGATCGGGTGCTGGTTGAAGTCCTGAATGGAACCGAGACCTCAGGACTGGCGCGCGTCGGCGCGCGCGAACTGCGGAAGGCCGGCCTGGACGTGGTCTACCTGGCCACGGCGCCGGCCGCGGAGTCGACAATGGTCCTGGTTCGTCGGGGTGACCCGGAGGCAGGCGAGCGGGTGCGCAAGGCGCTTGGCTCGGGGAAGGTGAAGACGGTGCGGGATTCGACCCGGCACGTGGACGTGACGGTCATCCTTGGCCCAGACTTCAGGGGACCGAACGAGGTCCACCCGTAGCGCAATTTCCTACCGTCGGCTGATGAGCAGCACCCCGGCAATGACCAGTACGCCGCCGCACAAACGGGCTGCAGTGAGTGGCTGCTGGGCGAATCCAACCAAGCCCCGCGTATCGAGCACAAGCGATGTCACCATCTGCCCCGCCACGACGGCTGCCATCAGTGCAGCCGCTCCAAGGCGCGGCGCAAGGATCACTGCGGCCGTGATGTAGACGGCGCCGAGCAGGCCGCCGGTCCAGTGCCACCAGGGAATCGCCGAGATGGGCCCGGTCGGCAGGCGAATGCGGGCGACGACCGCCACCAGCAGGAGCCCCACGGTCCCGACGGCGAACGAGGCGATTGCCGGCAGCAGCGGATGCCCGAGGCCGCCGCGCAACTGGGCATTGATCCCCGCCTGGAGGGGCAGCATCATGCCGATGACGAAGGCAACACAGACGAGGATCAGCATCGGCGCCTCCGCGCTGGCAGCATCAGGGTGACTTCACCGGCACCGCGACGATGGCTTCCACCTCGACGAGAAACTCGTCGCGGAAGAGACGGCGCACCTCGATGGTGGTGCTGGCGGGCGGCGCCTTCGGGTTGACGTAGTGGTCGCGCACCTCACGGAACGCCTGCGACTTCGCCATGCTGGTGAGGTAGGTATTGAGCTTGATCACGTCGTTGAAGGTGGCACCAACCGCGGCGAGGGCCACCTTGAGGTTCTCGAACACCTGCGTCGCCTGGGCAGTCATGTTGTCTCCCCCGACAACCCTTCCCGCGCTGTCGAGTGCCACCTGGCCGGAGATGATGACAAGCCGCATGCCGGCCGGAACGTCGACCAGGTGGGTGTAGCCACCGGGTGATGCAAGACCGGGCGGGTTGATGAAGGCCGGCGCCGACTGGGCGGCGAGCGGCGCAGTGCTGGCGGTGCAGAGACAGATGGCGATCGACTTGAGCACGCTGAGGTTCATCGACTGTTTCCGGTTGCATGGGTTGTCTGTAATGTCGCCCGCCGCGAGCCTAGGCGAACTTCGATTCAACGATCGTCAGGATCGCGGCTTCGCGCTCGGCCGCCGCTCGTTCGAGGCTGAGCGCCTGCCGCCAGGATCTCCTCGAGCTTCACCTTGTCCTTCACGCCACCCGCATTGGTGCGGACGTTGAGCCAGGCCCCGCGGACCGCCGCGCGGGCGCAGATGGCGCCGACACCCGCGTCGGACGCCGACGCGGGGTTGCCCCGTTCGGCCATCGCGGCCAGGAGGTCGAAGGCCTCGAACGACGTGCGCATCACCTGCCATGGCACCTCGAGCGCGCCGAGATTGGCCGCGGCAAGCGCGGCGGCGCGAGTCGCCTTCTCCCCAGGTGTGGCCTTGGGCATCGACAGTGCCGTCATGACCCGTTCAAAGGCGATGGTGTCCTCGTCGACCAGCCGGAGCAGCTCGTCCTTGAGCCGCTGGCCGCGCTCAGCCCACTGTGAAAATTCCTCCCAGCGTTCGTCCCAGCCGCGCTTGTGTGCCGACAGGTTGGCCACCATGGTGCCGAGGGCGGCGCCCAGCGTGCCCAGCAAGGCGGCCACTGAGCCGCCACCCGGTGCCGCCGACTCGGCGGCGGTCTCGTCGGCGAAGGCCTGCACCGTCATCCTGACCAGCCGGCCGCCCGAACGGTCGCGCAACCGGTACTCGATGATCCGCTCGTCGGGGTTGAACGTCGCCAGTTCATCGAGGCCCAGGGAGCGGATGGCCGTCCGGACCAGTTCCTGGTCCGAGACGCCGAGCGAGCGCTGCTGCTTCCGGAGGAAGTGGCGACCGGCGTCGAGCATCGTCTGGAGCGGAACAAGGCCCACCAGCTCCGACCCGGTCACTCGCACGCCTCTTGCTTCCGCCGCGCGGCAGACTTCATCGAACGCCACGTGCAGTGGCGTGACGGCGACGTCGGTGAGGTTCATCGACACCTGGGCCAGGCCGTACTCGGCGATATACCATCCGATCGCCTTCACCGCCTTGAGCGTGCCCGGCACCATCACGGGTCGTCCCGCAGCGTCGGTCAGCTGCCTTGCCGGTGAGCGGGTCGCCATCGCGCGCAGGACGCCCCGCCTCGCGCACGTCGAACGCGATGGCGTTGGCGCGCCGGGTGGAGGTGGTGTTGAGGTTGACGTTGTAGGCGACGAGGAAGTCGCGCGCACCGATGACGGTGGCGCCGCTCTTCGCGTTGAAGGCGGTCGGGCCGAAGTCGGGCTTCCATGCCGGGTCGGCCTGCTTCGCAGCCAGTCCCTCGTACTCGCCGGCGCGGATGGTGGCGAGGTTCTTCTTCGCCGGGTTGGACTGGGCGGCTTCATAGAGGTAGACCGGGACGCCGAGCTCGGTGCCGACACGCCCGGCGAGCTGGCGCGCGAACGCGGCCGTCTCCTCCATCGAGATGCCGCTGATCGGCACCAGGGGGCAGACATCGGTCGCGCCCATGCGCGGGTGCTCGCCGGAGTGGTGTCGCATGTCGATCAACTCGGTGGCCTTCGCGATCCCGCGAAAGGCCGCCTCGACGACCGCCTCGGGCGGGCCGGCGAGCGTGACCACGGTACGGTTGGTGGCCTTGCCCGCGTCGACGTGAAGCAGGGTCGCGCCCTCGACCGATTCGATGGCCGCGGTGATCTGCCGGATGATTTCGGGGTCGCGTCCCTCGCTGAAGTTGGGAACGCATTCGATAAGCGCAGTCATTGGAATCCGGGGTTGACGGTCGGGGGAAACTTACCGCGTTGGACCACCTTCGCGGAGGAAGGGAAGTGCGGTGGGCACTGTCGCTGCCAGGTACCATGACCTGCTGGACCGGATGGCAATCGCCTCTCGCGTCCGTTCGCGGACGCCTGCGATGGCTCGAGCCAGTGGCGCGCGAGCGAAGCAGGCGCGCCATCGAGGCGATCGTCGGCGACGGACCAGCCCGCGATGCGCTGGCGCGTTCACATCTCGCGCACGAGTACGCCCGGGAGAAGTTCATCCGGCGGCCCTCGATGGTGCAGGGCACACCGGTGGATGGTGTCGAGCCACCTGCGGGCCGCTTCCGCGGCGGGGCGCGGCGTGCTCGTGAGCTACTGTCATCTCGGGCCGTTCCCCGGCGTGGCCGTCACGGTCGCGGAACACGCGGCCAACGTGCACCAGGTCGCCGGCATGTGGCTCGCCCAGTCCGCCGGCCGGACCAGCCGCAGGGTCTCGCGATGGCACCAGTGGCGATCGATGTTCACCCGGGCCGGTGTACCCCTGATTCCAGCAGATGGGATGTTTTCCGGTCGTCACCGAGTTGCTCGCCAGCGGAGCCGTCGTCGTGATGGCGTTTGACTGGCCAGGATCAGCGGAGACGACGTTCCTCGGCAGGCCGGTGTGGCTTGCCTCCGGAACGGCCAGGCTGGCCGAACAGACTGGCGCCCTGGTGGTGCCGGCGATGCGGCAGTTTCCGGCATTTCCGGGCACGCACCATGTTCGGCCCGCCGCTCGACCCGCGACAGCAGGCCGGGCTGGCGCGGTCTGCACGACGCGCTGGCGGTGCAGCATCAAGAATGGATTCTCGGATGTCCGGCCGCGCTGGAGGACCCGCGTCGGGCCGGGGCCTGGGAGGCCGCGGCGACAGCTGAGCGGTGGGGTGCGCCGAGCGTCAAGCAGGGTCCGATCGGTGGCTGAGCGTCACGCCAGCCCGATCACGACGTCCATCACGTTCGTTCCAGTAAGCCCGGGCTGGAAGAGCGCGCCCGCGGCCTTCAGGGCAGGGTAGGCATCGTGACGGGCCAGATCGGCGGCCGGGTCTCGTCCCGCCGCCGTCATCGCTCGACCAGGTGGACCCGTCGACCATGGCGCCTGCCGCGTCGGTCGGCCCATCCCGCCCGTCGGTGCCGGCCGCGAGCAGCGAAATTCCCCGTTGTTCCCGCCAGTGCCCTCGCCGCCGCCAGGGCCAGTTCCTGGCTCCGTCCGCCCAATCCGTGACCCGTCCCCAGCGTCACTGTGGTCTCACCCCCAAGAATCACGCAACGCCTTGCGGTCCCTTGCGTTCCGTGCGCTTGTGAATAATTTCTCAAAGTCGCGGCTACACTCGTTCCGATCAGGTTCGCCTCCCCGGCCAGGGGTTCGGGCGCGATCTCGGGGACGAGGCCCAACACTGCCGCACGCCCGGCCGCCGCTTCCAGCGCCAGCCGATTACTCGACACAATTTCCGTAACCACCGAGGCGAACGCCGGGTGATCCGGCTTCGGTGTTTCCGGTCGTGTGCCATGTTCGGTGTCGGTGACGAGCTGGCGGAGCGAATCGGGCAGGCGTTGCCAGAGTGCCGGCGTGTTCGAGGGCCTGGCGCACCTCGGTGGCAGTCGCGGGATCGGGGACGCACGGCCCCGAGCCGATGGATGGCAGGTCGTCGCCGATGACATCGGAGACGATGAACTGGCGGACCGTGGCCCGACCGAGTGCCGCGGCGAGCTTTCCGCCTCCCCAGCGGGTGAAGCGCTTCCGGACCCGGTTCATGGCGCTGATGTCGAGGCCTGACCCGAGCAGGAGTCGGTACAACTCGCGAAGGTCGCCCGGGGTAATGCCCTCGACGGGCGCGCCGATGAGGCTCGTTGTGCCGCCCGAGAGCAGCACCCAGACATGGTCGCCGGGGCGGACGCGAGAGGCGACCTGACCAAGCGCCGCCGCCGCGGCGAGCGAGCCTTGCTCTGGCTCGGGGTGATCGCCCACGACGAGCGGCATGGCAGGATGGGGGGCCGGTGCGCCGGCGGGGGCGACCACCAGGCCACCGCTGATCTCGAGGCCGGCACGCTGCGTCGCGCGCACTGCCGCCTCGGCCATTGGCATCGCGGCCTTGCCGAGCGCGAGGATCCAGAGCCCGTGGCCACGAGCGGCGAGCAGGTGCCCGCCCGACTCGAGTGCCGCGGCCACGGCGGGGCCGGGATCGACGGCCGCCACGGCGGCATGGTACAGGTCCTCCAGCAACGCGCGGTCCGGCGTGCCGGCGGGTAAGTTCTCGATCATGAAGTTCTTGCAGGCTGGTGTTGAGTCGCTGAGCGGTTGAATATACCAGTAGCGGACAGTCGCGCTGCTCGGGGTGAGCCGGGGCCCGGTGAGGCCGCGGAGCAGGTTTCCTACTTCGCGTGAGGTTTGGCAATGTCGGGTCGCAATCTTCTCTTCGTGCCGGGGCCAACGAATTCCCCCGACAGGATCCTCCGGGCGATGCACGTGCCGATGGAGGATCACCGCTCATCGTCGTTCCCGGCGCTCGCCGGCCCGATCCTCAGCGACCTCAAGAAGGTCTTCAAGACGGAAACGGGCCAGGCCATCGTCTTCCCGGGCACCGGCACCGGCGGCTGGGAGTCGGCGCTGGTGAACACGCTGTCGCCGGGCGACAAGGTGCTCTCGTTCCGCTACGGGCAGTTCAGCCACCTCTGGATCGACATGATGCAGCGGCTGGGGCTCGACGTGACGGCGGTGGACGTCGAGTGGGGCGAGGGCGCGCCGCCCGAGACGATCCACGAACTGCTGAGCAAGGACACGAAGCACGAGTACAAGGCGGTGTGCGTGGTGCACAACGAGACCGCCACGGGTGTCACCAGCGACATCGGCGCGGTGCGCAAGGCGATGGATGCCGCGAAGCACCCGGCGCTCCTGTTCGTGGACAGCGTCTCGGGGCTCGCGAGCCTCGACTTCCGCATGGATGAATGGAAGGTCGACATCTGCGTCACCGGCTCGCAGAAGGGTTTCATGCTTCCGGCCGGGGCGGGCATCGTGTGCGCCAGCCCGCGTGCCATCGACCTGGGCAAGACGGCGAAGCTCCCGCGTTGCTACTGGAGCTATGAGGACATGCTCAAGGCAAACGCGACCGGTTACTTCCCGTACACGCCGTCGATCCCGATGCTGTACGGCTTGCGCGAGGCGCTGAACATGCTGTTCGAGGAGGGGCTGGAGAACGTCTTTGCGCGGCACAACCGGCTGGCGGAAGGATGTCGTCGCGCGGTGAAGGCCTGGGGCCTCACCTTGTGCGCGAAGGCGCCGAAGTGGCACTCCGACACCGTGAGCGCCATCATGGTGCCGAGCGGGTTCAACGGTGGTGACGTGATCGACGTTGCGTACCGCCGGTACAATTTTGCGCTCGGCGCCGGGCTCAACAAGGTGGCCGGCAAGCTGTATCGCATCGGTCACCTGGGCGACCTGAACGAGATCACGCTGCTTGCCGGAATCGGTGGCGCCGAGATGGCGATGTCCGATGTGGGCATCAAGGTGGACCTGGGGAGTGGAGTCGCCGCCGCCCAGAAGTACTGGCTGGAGACGTCGAAGCCGCTCCCGGCGAAGAAGGTGGCCGGGCCCGCCGAGTCGGCGGCGCCGGCACGGCAGCCGGCGGGGGTCGCGTGAGCTTCACGCGGTTCGAGCCAGCCCAGACCCGCCTGCAGCGCAGCACACTGGCGGTCCCGGGCTCCCAGCCGCAAATGTTCGGCAAGGCGCTGGAGAGTGACGCGGACACGGTGTTCCTCGATCTCGAGGACGCCGTGGCTCCCGCGGACAAGGAGCAGGCGCGGCTGAACGTGATTGCGTCGCTCCTGGAGCACGACTGGCGGGCGGCGGGCAAGACGATCATGGTGCGGGTCAACGGCATCGACACCCACTACTTCTATCGCGACGTCGTGGACGTCATCGAGCAGGCCGGGCACCGGCTGGACCTGGTGCTGATTCCCGAAGGTGGGCGTCGCCGCGGATGTCTACCTCACCGATGCGCTGCTGACGCAGATCGAGATCGCCAAGGGCATTTCCCATCGCATCGGCCTGGAAGTCCTGATCGAGACCTCGCTCGGCATGGCGAACGTCGAGGCCATTGCGCAGTCGAGCAAGCGCCTCGAGGCGATGCATTTCGGCGTGGCCGACTATGCGGCCAGTGTCCGCGCGCGCACCGTGAACATCGGCGGCCTCAATCCCGACTATCCCGGTGACCAGTGGCACTTCGCCCTCTCCCGCATGACCGTGGCCTGTCGCGCCTACGGACTGCGCGCCATCGACGGACCCGTTCGGCGACATCAAGGACCCCGACGGCTACGTCCTCGCCGCGAAGCGCGATGCGGCGCTCGGCATCGAGGGGAAGTGGGCCATCCATCCGTCGCAGGTGGCGCTGGCGAACGAGGTGTTCTCCCCGCCGCCGGCGGAGGTGGACCGGGCGCATCGCATCCTGGCGGCGCTCGATCGAGGCGGCCAAGGAGGGCAAGGGTGCGGCACAACTCGACGGCCGCATGATCGACGCGGCGAGTGCACGGCAGGCGCAGGTGATCGTTGAGATCGGCGAGAAGGTCGCCGCCCGCACGAAGACCAAGTAAACGGAGACCTCTGTGGACATCCACGAATATCAGGCCAAGGAACTTCTCGCCGGTTTCGGCGTCGTCATTCCCCGCGGGGGCGTGGCCTACAGTCCCGAGCAGGCGGTGTACCGGGCCTCGGAAATCGGCGGTACGCGCTGGGCCGTGAAGGCGCAGATCCATTCCGGCGCGCGCGGCAAGGCGGGCGGCGTGAAGATCTGCAGCACCGAGGACGAGGTGCGGCAGGGCGCCAAGGCGCTGCTGGGGAAGCGGCTGATCACGCACCAGACGGGCCCCGAGGGACGCGTGGTGCACCGCCTCTATATCGAGCAGGCGGTGCCGATCGAGCGCGAGCTGTACGTCGGCCTGGTGCTCGACCGGAAGAGCGAGCGCATCATGGTGGTCGCGGCGCCACAGGGCGGCATGGAGATCGAGGAGATCGCCAAGAACACGCCCAACGCGATCCTGCGCGAAGTGGTCGAGCCGGCGATCGGCATGACGGCGTTCCAGGCGCGGGAGATCGCCTTCGGGCTGGGCCTCGGGCCGGCGCAGGTGAGCCGTGCCGTCACCACGCTGCTCGGCGCCTACCGGGCGTTCCGGGACCTCGACGCGACGATGGTGGAGATCAACCCGCTGGTGGTGACGAAGGACGGGTCGCTGCTGGCGCTCGACGCGAAGATGACGTTCGACGACAACGCCCTCTTCCGCCGGCCCAATGTCTCCGAGCTGCGCGACTACGCCGAAGAGGATCCGCGCGAGGCGCAGGCGGGGGAACACGGCCTCAACTACGTGGCGCTCGACGGCAACATCGGCTGCATCATCAATGGTGCCGGCCTGGCCATGGCGACCATGGACATGATCAAGCACGCCGGTGGCGAGCCGGCCAACTTCCTCGACGTGGGTGGTGGCGCGAGCCCGGAGCGCGTTGCCGCGGCGTTCCGGCTGGTGCTGGCCGATCCCAAGATCGAGGCGATGCTGGTCAACATCTTCGCCGGCATCAATCGCTGCGACTGGGTGGCGCAGGGCGTGGTGCAGGCCGCGCGCGAGACCCAGATGAAGATCCCGCTGGTGGTGCGCCTGGCCGGCACCAACGTCGTCGAGGGGCAGAAGATCCTCAAGGACAGCGGGCTTCCCGATCATCACCGCCGACTCCCTGGCGGATGCGGCGGAGCGAGTGGTGAAGGCAATGAATGACGCGAAGGGGCGGTCTACTGCGGCGGGGAGGGCCTGACCCATGAGCATCCTGATCGACGGAACCACGCGCGTCATCGTCCAGGGCTTCACGGGCGACAAGGCGACCTTCCACGCGAAGGAGATGATCGCCTACGGCACGAACGTCGTGGGCGGCGTCACGCCCGGCAAGGGCGGCGCGAAGCACCTCGACCGGCCGGTCTTCAACACCGTGAAGGAAGCGGTGCAGCAGGCGGGCGCCACGGCGAGCCTCGTGTTCGTGCCGGCGGCATTCTGCGCCGACAGCATCATGGAAGCCGCGGCGGCGGGCATCAAGTTCGTCGTGGCCATCACCGATGGCATCCCGGCGCAGGACATGATGATGGTGAAGCGCTACATGCTGCGCTTCCCCAAGGAGAAGCGGACCATGCTCGTCGGTCCCAACTGCGCGGGCGTCATCTCGCCGGGCAAGGCGATGATGGGGATCATGCCGGGCCACATCTACATGCAGGGCAACGTGGGTGTCGTATCGCGCTCGGGCACACTGGGCTATGAGGCGGCGTCCCAGATGAAGGCCCTGGGCATCGGCATCACGACCAGTGTTGGCATCGGTGGCGACCCGATCAACGGCAGCTCGTTCCTCGACGTCCTCAAGCTGTTCGAGGAGGATCCTGAGACCGACGCCGTCATGATGATCGGCGAGATTGGCGGGCCACAGGAAGCCGAGGCCGCGCAGTTCGTCAAGGAGAACATGAAGAAGCCCGTGGTCGGCTATGTGGCAGGTCTCACCGCGCCGAAGGGCCGGCGCATGGGCCACGCGGGCGCCATCATCTCGGCATTCGGCGATACGGCGGCCGAGAAGGCGGAGATCATGCGCTCGCTGGGCCTGACGGTCGCGCCGAGCCCGGCGGAGCTGGGCACCACGGTAGCAAAGGCGCTCGCGTCGCGCAGCAGCAAGACAACGGTGAAGGTGTGAGCCGCCCCGTTGTGGTGGTGACGCGCAAGCTGCCGGCCGAGGTGGAAGCGGAGTTGCAGAAGGATTTCGACGCGCGACTCAACCCGGACGACAAGCCGCTGACGCCGGACCAGCTGCAGGAGGCACTCCGCTCGGCGGACGCGATCCTGCCGACGGTGACCGACAAGTTCACCGCCGATGTGCTGGCGACGGAGCCCCTGCGGGCACGGCTCCTGGCCAACTTCGGGGTAGGGTTCAACCATATCGACGTGAACGCCGCAAAGGCGCGCGGGCTCTCGGTGTCGAACACCCCCGACGTGCTCACCGATGCCACCGCCGACATTGCGATGATCCTGCTGCTCACCGTGGCGCGCCGCACAGGCGAGGGCGAGCGGCACCTGCGGGCAGGACAGTGGACGGGCTGGCGCCCGACGCACATGATCGGTACGCAGGTCAGCGGAAAGACCCTTGGCCTCATCGGCATGGGCCGTATCGCGCGCGCCGTGGCGCGACGGGCACACCACGGCTTCGGCATGAAGGTGCTGTTCCACGACCCGTTCCCGCCATCACCGCAGGAAGCGGCTGCACTCGGCGCCGAAGGACTCGGGTCGCTCGAGGAGGTCCTGGAGCGCAGCGATTTCGTGTCGCTGCACTGTCCCGCCACGCCGGAGACGCGGCACCTCATGAATGCCGAACGGTTTGGCCGCATGCGGAAGTCGGCATTCCTCATCAACACCGCTCGCGGTGACGTGGTGGATGAGGCCGCCCTGGTTGCTGCGCTCCAGTCGGGGCAGATCGCCGGCGCAGGTCTCGACGTGTTCGAGCGCGAGCCGGTGGTGACGCCGGCGCTGCTCACCATGGAGAACGTGGTCCTCCTCCCGCACCTGGGGAGCGCCACACGGGAAACCCGTGCCGCCATGGGCATGCGAGCGCTCGAAAACCTTCGCCTCTTCTTTTCCGGCAAGCCGCTCCGCGACCGCGTGGTCTAGATGTCCGACCTGCTGCACCCGTTCGCGTCGGCGGACCTCCCCACATCGGCCGACCCGGTGGCCGCGAGCGCGGCGGCGTATGCCACCGAGGTCGCGGAACTCCTCTACACATTGCTGGTCGACGTCATTCGCGTCCGGGCCCCGGACATCGAACCGGTCGTGCGCGGCGACGCGTCCGGCCTGGACCTTCCCATCGATCGGTGTGTGCGGGCACTCCAGGCGCAGGGCATCTGGTTTCAGCTCCTCAGCATTGCAGAGCAGAATGCAGCGATGCGTCGCCGCCGGCAGGTCGAAGTGGCGCGCGGCCTGGAGGGCGTGAAGGGCACCTTTGCCGGCGTGTTCGCCGAGGCGGTGGCGACCGACACGCCGGCGTCCGCGATCGAGGCCCTGCTGGAGCGCCTGCGCATACGTCCCGTGATCACGGCCCATCCCACCGAGGCGAAGCGTGTGACGGTGCTGGAAAAGCACCGCCGCATCTATCGTCGGCTGGTGGACCTCGAGTCGCCGCGCTGGACGCCACGCGAGCGCCGGGCGCTCGAGGACCAGCTGCGGGACGAGATCGACCTGCTCTGGATGACGGGCGAGCTGCGGCTGGAGAAGCCGACCGTGCCCCAGGAGGTGTACTGGGGCCTGCACTTCTTCCAGGAAACGCTGTTTGACGCGGTGCCCGAGACCCTGGAGCGCCTGGAGCTGGCGCTCGCGCAGTTCTATCCTGGCGTCACCTTCAATGTCTCACCGTTCTTCCAGTTCGGATCGTGGGTGGGTGGAGACCGCGACGGCAACCCGTTCGTCACCAACGAAGTCACCCGAAACACCCTCAACGAGAACCGGGTCGCGTCCCTGCGCCGATACCGGCAGCGGCTCACGGAGCTGGTGAGGCGATTGAGTATCTCGGATCGCGCGGTGCAGGTGGCGCCGGCGTTCCGCTTGGCGCTCGACCGCGCGCTGGCGCAGAGTGGGGACGGAGACGGGATCACGAACCGGAACCCCGGCGAGGTGTTCCGGCAGTTCCTCGCATGCATGACGCTCCGGCTTGATGCAACGCTGCACGCGGCAGAGCAGGGGAGAATTGCGGGCGAGGATGGCTATCCCAGCGCCGACCTGCTGCTGGCCGACCTGCGGCTGCTCGAGCAGGCGCTTGCGGAGGCGATGGGCGGCGGCCTGGAGCACCGGGTGGTGACACCGCTCCGGCGCGAGGTGGAGGCGTTCCGCTTCAGCACCACGCGACTCGACCTGCGGGAGAACTCCACCAAGCTCACGGCAGCGCTGCATGCCCTGTGGCGCGTGCGCCAGCCGGCCGCCGGCGATCCGCCCGACGTGACGAGCGACGAATGGCGCGACTGGCTGCTGGCGGAACTGGCCCGTCCCCGCCGGCCGGACGAAGCGCCGGTGATACTGCCCGCCGATGAGCAGGAGACGCTGGGCATGTTCCGCCTGGTGGCGGAGCAGCGCGACGAGGTGGATCGCGAGGCGTTCGGCTCCTTCGTGCTCAGCATGACGCGGTCGGTGAGTGACGTGCTCGGGGCGTTCCTGCTCGCCAAGGAAGGCGGCCTCTTCGCCGACCAGGCGGCAGTGGAGCGCTGTTCACTGCCGATTGTTCCGCTCTTCGAGACGATCGATGACCTGCAGCGGGCCCCCGGCATCATGCGGGAGCTGCTGGCAATCCCGGTGGTGAAGCGCAGCGTGCGGGGACAGGGCGGGGTGCAGGAAGTGATGATCGGCTATTCCGACTCGAACAAGGACGGCGGGTTCCTCACCTCCAACTGGGAACTCAGCAAGGCCCAGCGGAAGCTCACGCGTGTGGGAGTGGAGTCGGGCGTGCCGCTGGTGTTCTTCCACGGTCGCGGCGGCTCGGTGAGTCGCGGCGGTGCGCCGCTGGGGCGCGCGATCGCCGCACAGCCGGCGGGATCGGTGCAGGGGCGGATGCGCATCACCGAGCAGGGCGAGGTGGTGTCCTACAAGTACGCCAACCGCGGCACGGCGCAGTACCAGTGCGAGCTGCTGGCATCGAGCGTCATGGTGCACACGCTCAAGTCGGAGCGCGAGGAGGCGCTGGCGCCGGTCGGGGAATTCGACGAGGCGCTGGAGGCCCTGTCCGGCGCTGCCCAGGCAGCGTACCGCCGATTCGTCGAGCACCCGCACCTGTTCACCTACTACCAGGCGGCGAGCCCGCTCGACGAGCTTGCGCTGCTCAATCTCGGTTCGCGCCCCGCGCGCCGCTTCGGTGCCCGATCACTCTCCGACCTCCGCGCCATTCCCTGGGTCTTCGCATGGTCACAGAACCGGCATTTCGTGCCGGGGTGGTTCGGCGTCGGCAGCGGGCTCGCGACCTTCCTCGAGGTGCGCGGTGCGCGGGGCGAGGCGCTCATCGGCCGGATGTACCGCGACTCGCGCCTGTTCCGCCTGATCATGGATGAGGTGGAGAAGACGCTGACCTATGTGGACCTGGACATCGCGCGCGAGTTTGCGTCGCTGGTGCCTGACGCGGAACCGCGGGAGGCGATCTTCGGGCTCATCGTCGATGAGTATGAGCGGACACGCGAGATGGTGCTGCGGGTCACCGGAGCAGCAACGCCGGCGGAGCAGTTCCCCCGGTTCCTGCGGCGGCTGGGCCGGCGGCTCCCGGTGCTCAACCAGGTGAGCCGTCAGCAGGTGCAATTCATCCGGCAGTTCCGGGGTGCCACCGACGAGGCCGAGCGGAAGGAAGTGCTCTCGGCGCTACTGCTGTCGATCAGCACGATTGCCGCGGGGTTCGGGGCCACGGGGTAACCACGTTCCTGCCTCGGCAGGTATTTTCCGGCCATGACATCCGCGCCGCTTGTCGCTGAGCTCAATGAAGCCCTCGCCGGTCGCTACGAGGTCGAGCGCGAGCTGGGCCAGGGCGGCATGGCGATCGTCTACCTCGCGCGCGACCTGCGACTCGACCGCATGGTTGCGATCAAGGTGTTCTCCGGCGCCCAGGCCCGCCGGATGGAAGCGAGCCGCTTCGAGCGCGAGATCCGCATTGCCGCCCGGCTTACCCATCCACAGATCGTCCCGGTGCATGACTCCGGGGAGGCAGGCGGCCTTCTCTACTATGTCATGCCGCTCATCGAGGGCGAGTCCCTCCGCGACCGGATGTCCCGTGAGGGACGCCTCCCGATTGCCGACGCGTTGCGCATTGCCGGCATGGTCGCCAGCGCACTCGACTACGCCCATCGCCAGGGCTACGTACATCGCGACATCAAGCCGGAAAACATCCTGCTGCACGAGGGCGGCGCACTCGTAGCCGATTTTGGCGTGGCCATGGCGCTGCGGGAGGCCTGCAGCACCGATGACAACACGACGGCGCCGGGTCTCGCGGTCGGCACGCCGGCGTACATGAGCCCGGAACAGGCTGCAGGTGAACGGGAACTCGATGGCCGCACCGACCAGTACGCTGTTGCCTGCGTGCTGTTCGAGATGCTCGCCGGGCACGCGCCGTTCAGCGGCACGGCACGACAGGTGATGCTGCGTCACGTGGTGGAACCTCCGCCCTCGGTGCGGGTCGTCCGCCCGGATGTGCCATGGCCGGTGGACGTGGCCCTGCTGCGGGCGATGGCGAAGGAACCGGGTGAGCGCTACGAGAGCGCCGCCGACTGGGCCGTCGCATTGGCGGCCCGCTCGGGAGAAGTGGAGGCCAGCCAGGGTGCGTCCACCCGCCGGCGAGCCATTGCGGTCCTGCCGTTCGTCAACGCCACCAGCGACGCCGAAAACGAGTACCTGAGCGACGGGATGACGGACGAGCTCATCAGTGCACTCGCGAACGTGGATGGGTTGCGCGTGGCATCGCGCACGTCGGCCTTCGCGCTCAAGGGACGCAAGGAAGACGTGCGCAGCCTCGGCGCGCTACTGGGCGTTGGTACCGTGCTGGAGGGCACGGTCCGCAAGGCCGGGAATCGCATCCGCGTCACCGCTCAGCTCAGTGACGCGGCTGACGGGCGCCTGATCTGGTCGGAGCGATTCGACCGCGACGACGAGGACATTTTCGCGATCCAGGACGCGATCACGGCGACCATCGTGCGGACGCTGCGCTCGCGGCTGCTCGGTGACCTGGGCGAGCCGGTACCAAGGCGCTACACCGAGAATGCACGGGCGTACAACCTGTACCTGCGCGGGCGCTTTGCCTGGAACCAGCGCAGCGCCGAGGGCATGAAGCAGGCGATCATGTTCTTTGAACAGGCCATCGCGGAGGATGCCGACTATGCCCTCGCGTGGAGCGGGCTCGCGGACGCCTACGCGATCGGTGTGGACTACAGGAACGGCCCTGTCGTGGAGGGATTCGAGCGCGCGAAGGAGCTTGCCCGCCGCGCCATAGCGCTCGACGACAGCCTGGCGGAGGCCCACACCTCGCTCGCGTGGGTCACGTTCATTCACGACTGGGACTGGGCCGGTGCGGAGCGGGAGTTCCGGCGTGCCATCAAGGCCAACCCCAACTACGCCTCGGCGCACCAGTGGTATGCGTGGCTGCTGGCGTCCCAGGGGCGCACCGGGGAGGCGCTGCGCGCAGGGGAGCGAGCCGTCGAGCTCGATCCGGCATCGGTGTCGGTGCGCCGGGGCCTCGGCTGGCTCCACTTCTATGCGCGAGATTCGCAACAGGCCATCGAGCACATGCGGCGCGCGCTCGCCCTGAACCCCACGGCGCTCGAGTCCATCCTCGTGCTGGCGATGGTGTACAACCAGGCGGGGCGTCCGGTTGACGCAGAAGCGACGCTGCGCGAGGGCCTCACGGTTGCACCGGACGATACGGCGCTCCTCGCGGTGCTCGCCCGTTCCCTTGTGCTGCAGGGCAGGAGGACAGCGGCCGAGGCGATCCGGACGCGGTTCACGGAACTCAGTGCGACGCGCTATGTGTCGCCGACCGATCACGCCAAGCTGGCGCTAACGCTGGGACTGTGGGATGAGGCGCTTGCATTTGCCGAGCGGAGCCGCGTCGAGCGACGAGGGTGGATCGTCTACATGAAGGTGGACCCGCTCTGGGATCCGCTGCGCAGCGACCCGCGATATCTCGCGCTGCTCAAGGCGATGGGAATTCCGGGTGCGTAGTTGCCGTAGCAGGGCTCAGGGTTCGTCGAACCCGATGACCTCGATGTCCTTCCCCTGTTTCCGCAGGATGATGTCCACCGGCTGCCCCGACTGCCGCTCCACCTCGAGCGTCACTGGCGTCCTCACAAACCGCTTCGCGTAGGCGGTCGTGTACTGGCGCCCCTTCGGCAGGCACGAAACGACGATCCCGCTCGCCTTGGCCGAATCCGCAAACAGCTGAACTCGATACGCACCCGGGCACCCATTCGGCCATGTGCGGGCTGGAATGCGGACCGGCATGGAATCGGTGGCACTTCGCGACTGGCCCAGGCGGCTCGCTCCCTCGCGCAATCCGAACGCGACTCGCTCGGCTGAATCGCCGGTGAGACCCTGGCAGCCCATCACGAGGGCGAGTGAGACGGCGATCAGGGGGCGGACCAGCCTGGCGGCGTGGCTCACGGGAACTCGACGAGCACGTTTTCGAGCGGCATGGTCTTGCCCTCTGGTCGTGGGGCGGTCGGGGTGCACTCGGCGCCGAACGCGGCGCACTGGCCAATGATCGACGCGGAGGGCATGGCGTAGGGCAGGCCATCCCCGGTGAGCACGTCGTGAATGTTGCTGCCGGTGGCGAGGTGAATGTGCAGGTGCGGCTCGGAGGAGTTGCCCGAGTTGCCGAGGAGCGCGAGGACGTCACCCTTCTTCACCTTCTGCCCTTCCTTCACCTTCACGCTGTGCGGCTGGAGGTGAGCGTACAGCACGACCGCGCTGTCGCCCACCTTGAGCAAGAGCCGATTCCCGGCCACCGTCTCCCGTGTGACTGCAATTGCGATCTTGTCACTGTTCGGCACGTTCTCTGGAAGTGTATCGACGAAGCCGAGCACGACGCCATTGGACACGGCAAGAAGCGGTGCGCCGTATGCCAGATAGTTCGCGTTCTTCGTGGAGTCGCCCTCGAAGGTCTTGCCGGCAGTGTTCACCTTCACCCAATCGATGGCGAATCGCTGGGCATCCCATGGCTCACTGTCGAAGACGAAGCGCGCCCGGCGGTGCGCCGACGCGGAACTGGGTCCATTGGCCGCCAGCCAGGGCCCGCCCGTCAGGGGCGCGGCGAGCACGCGAGGGCTCGTGGCGAGAATGCGGACCGGTGCGCCCCACACCGCAATCGTGGTGAATTTCACGGCGGCGGAGCCATCAGGCGCGCGCGGCTCGGCGCCCACCCGGGTCCAGATCGTCCGGTCCGCCAAGCTCCCCGGTGGCAATGGCACCCAGGCGTAGAGGACGGTAAGGGCGCCGGGCGCAAGCAGTCTCGGTTCCGGGGTAGTCGGCTGCCCCGGCCGCTGCAGCAACGGCGAAAGTGACGTATCCGGATACCCAACGATCTCGGCAGCGGATGAATCGAAGTGGAAGCTCACGCGCGTGAGCAGGATCGGCATCCCGCGGTAGTTGGTGAGTTCCACCTCATAGACAGCGTAGCGGACGTCGTCGCTGCCCGTCATCAGGGCGACGGTTGCGGGTCCGGACATCCGTATCTGGGCCGCGGCCGGGCCGGCTGCCACCAGGGAGAAGGCCGTGACGGACAAGAGAAGGGGGCCGGCGAGGCCCCGGTACCGGAGTGGCATGCTCCAAGCTACACGACGCGGGGTCGCTTGGGTAAATTGAATAAACCTTCCCGGAGCAGCCGCTGTCATCGATGATCGTCCTCCGTCAGGCGGAGCTGTACGCTCCTGAGCGGCTCGGCCGCCAGGACCTGCTCATTGCCGGCGGAACGATCGTCGCCATGGCTTCCCGGCTCCCGGATCTTCCGGCGGCGCTCGGTGTGGCCGAGATGGATCTCGGCGGACTGCGCGTCATCCCCGGCCTCATCGACGGGCATGTGCACCTCACGGGCGGCGGCGGCGAGGCGGGTCCGCATACCCGGGTGCCACCGCTCAAGGTCACCGCGCTTACCGCAGGTGGTATCACCACCGCGATCGGGGTGCTCGGCACCGACGATGCGGTGCGCACCACAGCGGAACTGGTCACCGTGGCGCGTGGCCTCAGGCAGCTCGGGTTGTCCGCCTGGTGCCACACCGGCGGCTACCACCTGCCGCCGACGACGCTCAGCGGCACCGTGCGTGGCGACATCGCGCTCATCGATGAGATCATCGGGGTTGGCGAGGTGGCGATCAGCGATCATCGATCGAGCCAGCCCACCCTGGACGACCTGCTGCGCCTCGCTTCCGAGGCGCACGTGGGCGGGCTCATGAGCGGCAAGGCCGGCATCGTGCACCTGCATGTGGGCGACGGCACGCGCGGTCTCGAGCTGGTGCGCCAGGCGCTCGACACGAGCGAGTTGCCGGCGCGGGTGTTCAACCCGACGCACGTCAATCGCAGGAAGGCGCTCTTCGCCGAGGCCATGGCGCTGGTGGAGCGCGGCCCGACCATCGACATCACGGCATTCCCGGTGGAGGATGGTGAGGATGCCTGGGCGGCCGAGGATGCGCTGGAGCGCTACTGGGATGCCGGCCTGCCCGCCGAGCGGGTGACGGTGAGCTCGGATGGTGGTGGGTGCCTGCCGCGGTTCGACAGCGATGGTCGGGTGTCGGGAATGGACGTGGGCGCGCCTGGTGCGCTCATGAGTCACGCTCAGTGCGCTGCTCGCGCGCGGGCGTCCGCTGGAGCAGGTGCTGCCGCCGTTCACGAGCAACGTGGCGGAGCTCCTGCGGCTCCCCGGGAAGGGCAGGCTCGAGGTCGGTGCTGACGCCGACCTCGTGGTACTGCAGGCCGACAATGCGGTACGGCACGTGATGGCGCGCGGGCGCTGGCATCGGTTCGATGGGCGGCCCCGCATTCAGGGACCCTTTGAGAAAGAGGATTCGTGAGCCCGGCAAAGTCATTGGAGGGCGACGTGCGTGGTTTCATCATCCCGGTTGGCGGCGCCGAATCGAAGATCGGCAGCCCCCTCATCCTGAAGCGGTTCGTGCGGCTCTGCGGCGGGCGCGATGCGCGCATCGTCGTCATCCCCACGGCCTCGAGCCTCGCCGACACCGGTGAGCGCTACGAGGCGCTCTTCCGGGAGCTCGGTGCGAAGCGAGTGGACATCCTCGACTTCGAGACCCGGGCCGACTGCGAGGACGGCGACAAGCTGGCCACGCTCGAGAATGCGCGGGGCGTGTTCCTCACCGGTGGCAACCAGCTCAGGCTGGCCACCACGCTGGGCGGCACCTCGGTGGCACGCGCGCTCCGGCGGCTCAACGCGGCGGGGGTGCATGTGGCCGGTACCTCGGCCGGTGCGGCCTTCCTGTCGGAGCACATGATCGCCAGCGGGGAGGAGGGGTCCACCCCCCATTCGGGCGACGTGACCCTCTCCCCGGGCCTGGGTCTTACCAACCGCGTCGTTATAGACCAACATTTCCGTCAGCGCGACCGGCTGGGCCGGCTGCTGACCGCGCTCGCGTACAATCCGTTCGGCATCGGGCTTGGGCTGGACGAGGACACGGCGGCGTTCATCGGGCCGGATGACACGCTGGAGGTGGTGGGCAGCAATGCCATCACCATCATCGACCCTGCCGACGTGGAGTACTCCTCCATGGACCAGGCGGAGAAGGGCGATCCGATCTGCCTGATCGGGGTACGGCTCCACGTGCTCGTACGTGGTGCCGGCTACGATCTCCACCGACGAAAGGCGCACGCCCCGCCGGCTGCCACCGGCCGGGGCTGACGCCGAGGGGCCTCACCCATGCGTATCCTGGATCGCTCGGTCTATGTGGGACCGAGCGTGTACGCGCTCTTCCCGGTCATCCGTCTCGAAGTCGATCTCGGCAAGCTCGAGGAGTGGCCCTCGAGCCGCCTTGGCGCGCCGTTCATCGAGGGGCTGCTCACCTTGCTGCCCGGGCTCCGCGAGCACGGCTGCTCCTATGGCGAGCCCGGCGGCTTCGTGCGGCGCCTGCACGGAGGATGAGGGGACCTGGATGGGCCACATCCTCGAGCACGTGGCCATCGAGCTGCAGGCGATCGCCGGGCACCAGGTGTCGTTCGGCAAGACGCGCGGCGCGGACCTGCCCGGGCTCTACCACGTGGTATTCGAGTACGAACAGCAGACGGTGGGGCTCGAGGCGGCGGCCTTCGCCATGCGCCTGCTCCGGAGCCTGCTGCCGCCGGAGCTCGCGGCCGACATGCACGTGGACAACGCCGACGAGCCGTTCAACTTCGCGGAGGAGCGCGACAGCTTCATTCGTTTCGCCCAGCGCCGGAACCTCGGGACCCAGCACGATGTCGCTGGTGCGCGCGGCCGAGGAGCGGGGCATCCCGTGGATCCGGCTCAACGACCAGAGCCTGATCCAGTTCGGTCACGGCCGGTTCCAGCAGCGAATCCAGGCCACCGTCACCAGCCGCACGTCCAACATCGCGGTCGAGCTCGCCTCCGACAAGGAGGAGACCAACAAGATCCTCGGCAACCTGGGCCTGCCGGTGCCGCAGCAGCGCCTGGTCCAGCGCGAGACCGATGCGGTGTCGGCGGCATCCCGCATCGGGTATCCGGTGGTGGTGAAGCCGTACAATGGCAACCATGGGCGCGGGGTGTCCATCAACCTCGCCGATGCCGAGCAGGTCATCGCCGCCTTCCACGTGGCGCAGGCGATCAGCCGCAGCGTCATCGTCGAGAAGTTCATCGTGGGCCACGACCATCGCATGCTGGTGGTGAACGGCCAGCTCATCGCCGTCTCGAAGCGGATGCCGGGCCATGTGGTGGGCGACGGCGCGCACACGATCGCGCAACTGGTGGACGAAGTGAACCGCGATCCGCGCCGCGGCATCGGGCACGAGAAGGTGCTCACCCGGATCGACTTCGACTACCAGGCCGAGCGCCTGCTCGAGGAGCATGGCTTCAACCGCGATTCCATCCCTGAGGCGGGCCAGGTCGTCTACCTGCGGACGACGGCGAATCTCTCCACCGGTGGCACCGCCGAGGACGTCACCGACGTCGTGCATCCCGACAACGTCGAGATGGCGGTGCGTGCCATCAGCGCGATCGGCCTCGATGTGGGCGGCGTGGACTTCCTCAGCCCGGACATCTCGGAGAGCTACAAGGATGTGGGCGGCGCCATCTGCGAGGTGAACGCGGCGCCGGGCTTCCGGATGCACATGGCGCCCTCGAGCGGCAAGCCGCGCGACGTGGCGGGCCCGGTCATCGACATGCTGTTCGCGCCGGGCAGCCCGAGCAAGATCCCCATCGCGGCGGTGACCGGCACCAACGGCAAGACGACCACGGCGCGCATGCTCGCGCACATCATGAAGCTCGCCGGCCACCACGTCGGGCTGACCACGACCGACGGCGTGTACGTCGACGGCCAGCGCACGGTGGAAGGCGACATGACGGGCCCGGTGGCGACGCGCATGGTGCTGAGCGACCCGTTCGTGGACGTGGCGGTGCTGGAGACGGCGCGCGGCGGCCTGCTGCGCGCGGGCATGGGCGTGCGCCACTGCGACGTGGGCGCCGTGCTCAACGTCGCAGTCGGACCACCTGGGCATGAAGGGCATCGACACGCTCGAGGACCTGGCGCGGGTCAAGCGGATCATCGTCGAGACCGCCCGCGACACGGCGGTGCTGAACGCCGACGACCCGCTCTGCCTCAAGATGGCGGCCTACACCGAGGCGAAGCATCTCTGCTACGTGACGATGAACCCGGCTCATCCACTGGTGCGGGAGCACATCTCGGCGGGCGGGCGCGGCGTGGTGCTGGAGACGGCGATGAAGGGCCAGATGATCACGATCTACGATCACGGCGCCCACATTCCGCTGCTCTGGACGCACCTCATTCCCGCCACGCTCGAGGGCAGGGCGGTGCACAACGTCCAGAACGCGATGTTCGCCGCCGCCATGGCGTTCTCCATGGGCGAGAAGCTGGAGAACATCCGGCACGGGCTGCGGACCTTCGACACCTCGTTCTTCCAGGCGCCGGGCCGGATGAACGTGTTCAACGAGCACCCATTCCGGGTGATCCTCGACTACGGCCACAACGCGCATGCGGTGCAGATGCTGACCGAGCTGGTGCAGCGGCTGGAGGTGAAGGGCAAGCGGATCGTGGTGCTCGCGGCGCCAGGAGACCGGCGCGACATCGACATCGTGGAGATCGGCCACGTCGCGGCGGGTCATTTTGACACCTACATCGTCCGTCGCGACGACCACCGGCGAGGGCGGGACGGGGACGAGGTGCCGCAGATGCTCCGGAAGGCGCTGCTGGAGAAGGGCGTGCCGGACGCGAGCATCGAGGTGGTCCCGGACGAAGTGGAAGCAGTGGATCACGCCCTGGACATCGCTCGCGAGGGTGACCTCGTGCTGATCTTTGCCGACGCACTGACCAGGACCTGGAAGCAGATCCTTCACTTCGTGCCGGAGGTGGCGGGCTCGGGACCGCGCGTCTCGGCCGCGAGCGCCACCCCGGCGGCGGCGCGGGCAACCAACGGTGCCAAGGCCACCGCACCAGAGATGCCGGCAGCGGCACCGCTCCCGTTCGATGCGACCGCCTTCGAGGGAGACCTGCTCGTGCGTGACGAGCGCGGGGTGCGGCTCGCGCGCGAGCAGGATGATTGATCAGGCCACCGTCCTCGACTCCCGCCGGCTGCTGGGACCGAGCCGTGTCATGGACGGGGCCGGGGCAGTGCTCGAGGTCGAGTTCGATGCGACGCAATCCGAATCGCTGATTTCGCGCTGGGCGGACGGATTGCGGCTCATGCTGGACGACCTCGGCTGGGTGCCCGCCACGCCACATGTCCTTCCGCGCCGCGGCGGCGCCAGCCTCGGCTTCGAAGCGCCTGCCGACCTTCTCCTCACCGCCACTGAAGTCAACGAGTGGGCCTGGGCGCGCGCCGTGGAACTCACGGGCGGCCCGGTCGCCGAGTCGCGCGATGTCGCACGCGAACGGATCACGCAGCTGGCCACCGAGGAGCGGAAGCCTCGCCTGATTGCGCTCGAACAGGCGGCGCGCGCGCACGGGGTGTCGCTCTACGGCGATGACGAGTCAGTGACGATCGGCATGGGAAACGGGTCGCGCACGTTCGCGCTCGATGCACTGCCGGAGGCAGGTGCCATCGACTGGCACGCAATACATGACGTGCCGCTGGCGCTGGTGACGGGGTCCAACGGCAAGACGACAACCGTTCGGCTGATGGCCGCCATGCTCAGGGCCGAGGGGCGACACCCGGGCTGGAGCAGCACCGACGGCGTGTTGATTGGAGGCGAGCGGGTCGCCGAGGGGGACTATTCCGGCCCGGAGGGGGCGCGCCTCGTGCTTCGGGACAGGCGGATCGATGCTGCGGTGCTCGAGACGGCTCGCGGCGGGATCCTGCGTCGCGGGCTGGCAGTGACGCATGCCGATGTCGCTGTGGTCACCAACATTGCCGCCGACCATTTCGGCGAGTATGGCATCACCGACCTCGCGGGCCTCGCGGCGACGAAGCTGGTGGTGGCGAAAGTCATCGAAAATGATGGGCGCCTCGTCCTCAACTCGGACGACGGCGTGCTGCGGCAGGCGGCGCAGGTCCTGCCGGGCCGGGTACCCATGGCTTGGTTTGGCCTGGATGGCGCAGTCGCTGCGGAAGCAGCCCGGCCGTCGGGGCAGCAGTGGGCGACGGTGATCGACGGCCGGTTCGTCCTGCGGCGTGGGGAGGAGTACATCGACCTGCTCGGCGTCGACGAGGCACCGGTGACGCTGGGTGGCGCGGCGGTGCACAACGTGGCAAACGCCCTGGGCGCATCGCTGGCCGCGTGGTGTCTTGGCTGCTCCCCCGAGGCGATACGCTCGGCCCTCGCAAGCTTCGGCCAGAGCAACAGCGACAACCCCGGGCGCGCGAGCCTGTTTGATGTCGGCGGTGTACGAGTGCTGCTCGACTACGCCCACAATCCGCACGGGATGCAGGCACTGGCCGCGATCGCCCGCGCGCTCCCGGGCGGGCGGCGCGGACTGGTCCTGGGGCAGGCCGGCAACCGCGACGACGACTCGATCCGCGGACTGGCCCGGAGTGCCTGGCCCATTGGTATCGATCATGTCGTGGTGAAGGAGATGGAGGCATATCGCCGCGGCCGCGCGATCGGGGAGATCCCCGGGATGCTTGCGGACGAATTCCACCGGCTCGGGCTGCCGGCGGAGGCGATTGAGTATGGTGAGAGCGAAGTGGACGCGGTGAGCAGGGCACTCGCCTGGGCGCGCCCAGGCGACCTGCTCGTATTGACGGTGCACAGCAGCCGGGCTGCCGTGCTGGACCTGCTTGCCGCGCGCGGTGCGAGGGAGCTTCGGGGGGTGGGGACTACCGTTTAGCGAACGACCTGATTACTCTTGTGGCAGTGAACATAGCCCTTCGGGGCCCCGGGGCAGGCCGGGTGATTAATCTGCCAGAACCATCGTCCCGGTCGGTGCCCAGAGCACTGCCGGGTCGTTGTGTTTTCGGGGGTTGGATCGAGGCAGGTGTTGCGTTACGACGAGTGGTGCGCCCTCACGAGGAAGCCCTCCGCTACGACAGGTCCGCTACCGAACAATCCCGTTCGTTCCCATCGATGATCCGACGTCCCAGTTCGCAGCACCCGGCTACCGCGGCATCCTCGGTGGCAAAGGTGGTCGGGCGACTGAATGCGCGCAGCGCCTCCCGCCGGCTGATGAGCAGGTCGAGCGTCCAGCGTCCGGTGCCGCGGACCTGCCAGGTTCGCGCAGTAATCGCGAAGCCCTTGTAGGCGAGTGTCTTCATCATGAACTCCTGCTGGATAGCTACCGCAGTATACCGGATTGCTCCCGGGCATGCGGCGCCGCGGCGCGACCTGCAACGACGGTGAGTGGCCAGCGCACCACCCTGGGCTCCGACGCGGGCCAGAGGCGCGCGAGTTCGGACTCGAGTTCGGGAAGGGGATCGCTGCCCGTTGCGGATCGATAGCGACTCACGGCCGACCAGCTTCCGAGGTAGCCCAGCAGCGCCGATCGCGTGAGCGTGGCGTCCATCATGAATGCGGGTGCGTCGATGCGCGCATACGGAAACGGGAGCGTGCGATACTCCGCGTCCACGTGGCGGCGCTCCTCCGGCCAGTAAGCCCCGACCCGGCCATGCTCGAACCGGTGCAGGATGGCGTCGATGCCGGCGTCGATGGCAAGCAACCCGTAGCACCAGAGGGCCACCACTCCGCCAGGCTTCAGCACCCGGTCCACCTCGCGATAGAACGCATCGAGGTCGAACCAGTGCGCAGCCTGTGCGACGGTGACGAGGGACGCCGAGCGATCAGGGAGGCCGGATGCTCCTTCGCGCAGGGCGCGCCAGGTAATGCGAGGATGGGCCGGTGCCTGGGCCAATTGCGCCTCGCTCGCGTCGGTCGCGACCACGGTGCGGAATCGGTCGGCCAGCGGAATCGCCGCGATGCCGGTACCGGTGCCGCAGTCCCACGCCAGGTCGCGATCGGGTGAGGCGTCGGCGAGAAAATCAAACAGCGCCAACGGGTAGCCGGGACGGAACCTGGCGTAGTCTGCTGCGACGCTCGCGAAGTGATCGACGAAGGCGGGTCCGTCACTCATGGTGAGGTGGGCTACCGCGGGCCCGTCGGAAGGAGGCCCAGCCCAAGCGCCAGCGCGAACAGCGATACCGCAATGAGGACAATCCCGATGCGACGCCGCTTCAGCATGCGTTCGGTCCAGGCGGCTGCGTCCAGGTACCAGGTGCCCGGCGATCCGTTCCGGATCACGCCAGCATGCCGAAGCCGTTCGAAGTGACGCGACTCCTCGAGACCGAGCGCGCCGAGCGGCCTCGCGGTGGCGGTGCCCAGCGCACCTGCCGACTGGAAGATCTTCACGATGTCCTTCTCATGCCGGACCATCACGGCGACCGCGGCGCTCGCACCCATTCAACCCAGAACTTTCTTATGCGACGTCAGGTTCATAGTTCCGGAATGGGGGCGTCCACTCCGGCACCGAGCTGTCGGCGTGGTGAAAGCCATGAATGATCTCCACTGCGTCGCCCACCCGTCGGACGCGCGACTCGAACAGCGGGCCGCGCGTTTCTCCCCATCCCAGCTGGTTCAGTCGTTCCGCTTCAGCGTGACAGATCGCGCCCGGCGTGGGGCAGGGGCGCGGATAAGCGCCTTCGTGGTGGTCCACCAGGGCCTGCCAATGTGCCGCGCCGGCACGCTCGATCGAGGCGCGGACATCAGCAGCGGTGAGGGGCATCGAATTGCGCTTTCAGCGCCGCCGGCGCCGGGCCGGCGCCGGCGGATCGGGCACGAACTGGATGTTGATCGACAGCAGCTCTCCCTCGAACCAGCCGATCAGCCGCCCGATGAATTTCTCCGTCAGGTAGAACTGGTCGCTCGGCGTCTTGGGCTTGATGTGTGCCACGAGCACGCCCCCGGCGCTGCTGACCTCGATGTGACCGCCCTTGGGCCGGGCGACGTGCTTGAGCCGGGTACGGGCCTTGTTGCTCCAGGACCAGGTACTGGCCTCGCGTATGCGGGCGCGCAGGAGCTTGAAGGCGTTGAGCTTGCCGGCGGGAACGGCTTGGAGGACCAGCATGGGCACTCTCCGGCTCGAGGTGATTCCGACGGACGCGAGCGGCCTGCGTGAAGGGTAGGGGTGCCGAGCCCTTCGCGCGACCGTTCATGGTGTCGCGGGCGGAAGCGGCTGGGGCACCAGGTTCGCGACCGGCTTGATGGAACGCAGGTACGCGAATATCGCGCGCAGGTCGTCGTCCGTCAGCGCATTCAGGCTGAACCACGGCATGGGTGGAAGGATTCCGCGCCCTGAACCCCAGTGCTTGCCGGTGCGCATGGTCGCAATGAAGAGCGAGTCGTTCCACGCGGCGAGACCTGTCGCATCCGGGGTGAGGTTCGCGGCGAAGGAGGTTCCCCACGGGCCTGACCAGGCGGTGAGGTCGCCGGTGGTGACCGCGCCCCACTTGGTCGGGTCCGCCCCAACGACTCCAGCTGGCAGCACTGGCAACTGCGCCTCGGCGGGATGGCCCGACAGGAGGCGACTCAGGTCGGGTGCCGGACCCGGCCGCCGAGAAGACCTTCGGCGTATGACAGTCGTTGCAACCGCCGTAGTTCGTGAGGTACTCACCTCGCGCTACGATCGACTGGGCTGGCTCGGGCTTGGCTTGTGGGGACGAACAGGCAGCAACGGTGACGACGAGGGGGAGGGACAGCCGGAACGTCCGGGCGAAACTGGCAGTGCTCATGTCAGCATCACTCCTTTTCAGGTGGGTGTCCTGCGCTCCTTCTTCTCCATCTTGACCCGCAACTGTCCACAGGCGGCGTTGATGTCGAGCCCGCGGCTGCGTCGCACCGGTGCCTCGATGCCCTGGTTCCGCAGGCGATCGGCGAACTCCCGGATGCGCGCCGGCGCCGTAGGCGTCAACCCGCCCTCGCCGCCGGGATGCAGCGGGAGAAGGTTGACCATGGCGCCGAGCCGCCCGGCGAGCTTGGCCAGCTTGTCGGCGTCGGCGTCTGCGTCGTTCTTCCCGGCGATCAGCACATACTCGAACGTGACACGCTTCCTGAACGTGGCGGCCGCCTTCAGCACTGCCTCCAGATCATACTTCTTCTCGATTGGCATCAGCGCAAGCCGCCGTGCCGGCGTCGGGGCGTGGAGGGAGATCGCGAGCCGGAACTGCTCGGGCCGGGCGGCCAACTGCTCCATGCCGGGCAAGATGCCGACGGTGGAAACCGTGATATGCCTCGCGCCGATGCCGAATCCCTCCTGGTCGTTCAGGATGCGTGAGCGACACATCGACCGCAGGCCAGTTGAGCAGCGGCTCGCCCATGCCCATGTAGACGACATTGGTCGGCTTGTCGTCGGGGTTGCGAAGCACGACCGCGCGCACCTGGCAGGCAATCTCTGCGGCGGTGAGGTTGCGGCGGAAGCCCATCGTGCCGGTGGCGCAGAACACACAGCCGAGGGCGCACCCGGCCTGCGACGAGATGCACAGGGTGCGGCGCGCCCCGCTCGGGATCAGCACCGACTCGATCATCTCGCCATCGTGGAGGCGCCAGAGGTACTTGATGGTGCCGTCCTGCGACTCCTGGATGGTGACGGCGTCCAGGCGGAGAAGCGGAAACGCGGCATCGAGGTCGTTGCGCAGGGCCTGCGGCAGCTCGGTGGCACCAGACCACGCCTCGACCGGTGCCACCCACAGGCGCCGCACGAGTTGCTCGAGGCGATAGGCGGGGAGCCCGCGCTCGGTGACCCATGCCGCAGAGGCGCGCCCGCGCGTCGGCTGGTGCCAGGGAAAGAATCGAGGTGTCGGGCGGTGCTGACATGGCGGAAAGATACACGGGCGCTTGCAACCGTTGGACGCTGGTACGCATCCTTGCTGCCATGACCCGACCAGTCGCCATCTCCATCGCGGTGTCGCTCCTGGCGGCGCCGACCCTCGCCGCGCAGGCCCCGCCGCCCCTCACTCAGGCTCAACTCACCGAACGCCTCGCCAAGACCCTCGATTCCCTCGCGGCGCTGGGGGAGTTTTCGGGCGCCGTCGGCATCAACCGGGCGGGCACGATGGTATTCGAGCGGGCGTACGGGATGGCCGACCGGGCCACGAAGCGCCCCAACACCGTGACCACCGAGTTCAACATCGGTTCGATCAACAAGGTGTTCACCGAGACAGCGATCCGACAGCTGGCGGCGGCGGGGAAGCTCAACCTCGACTCGACACTCGGGCACTACTGGCCGGACTATCCCAACGCCACGGCGCGCGGTGCCACGATCCGCCAGCTGATGACGCACCAGGCGGGACTGGGCGGGAACATCTTCGACCCGCCGCCCGGCGGCACGCGGAATGACATCAAGCACAACAACGAGTACCTCGTGCTGTTCGTGAATGCTCCGCAGGCGTTCGCGCCGGGCACAAGCCGCCGATACTGCAATGCCTGCTACGTGGTGCTGGGCATGCTGATCGAGAAGGTGTCGGGCGAGGACTACTACGCGTACATCCAGCAGCACGTCTATGCGCCGGCGGGGATGACGCACACCGGGTCGTTCAGGGTTGACTCGCTCCCACCCAACACCGCCGATCGGATATACCAGGGGAGACGAGGATGCGCCGGCGAATGCCCCGGTGCACGCGAACTCGAGGGAACTGCCGGGTCGTGGCAGTGCGGCGGGCGGGGGCTATTCGACGATCGGGGACTTGCTGCAGTTCCTCGCCGCGCTCAGGGCGGGTCAGGTGCCATCGGGGCCGCCGGCAGGGATCGGCATTGCGGGCGGATCGGGCGGACTCAATGCGGTCCTCGAGGGTGACCTTCCGGGGGGATACGACCTTGCGGTCGCGAGCAACCTCGACCCGCCTGCGGCCGAGCGAATCTCGGAACTCGTGCGAGGATGGCTCGGGGCGTCGGACGGGCCAGGACCTGGGCCACGGCCAGGGCCCGGACCAGCTACGGGACCCAAGCCGTGACCTACACAGGCTGCGGCTCCCCTTGGTGTCTCGACGTGCGGCAGGAAGTAGATCGGTGACGTGTGCTCGGGGCAGCGCAGGCTTGCGCCAACGGGAAGGTTAGGTAATCTCACTATGCAGCTCAGATCTTGAGCAGGCTGGATCGTTACCAATGAAGGTTGCGGTAATGGATCTCCGATCAGTGGCGCCCCTCCACAGCACAGGTCCCGGAGCAACAACATGCGTAGAACGACGTCCGCAGTCCTTCTGGCGCTGGTCGCCGCCAGTCTCGGAACAGCCGCGCCTCTGGCGGGGCAGAAGAAACCAGCGAAGGCAGCCCCGGCCCAGGTCGCCGCAGCGTCGCAGAAGCCGAACATCCTGTTCATAATGGGCGACGACATTGGTTGGATGCAGGTAGGACTCTACCAGAGAGGCATCGGGCTCGCCGACACGCCGAACATCGACCGGATCGGACGCGAGGGTGCGATGTTCACGTCGTACTACGCCGAGCAGAGCTGCACAGCGGGGCGCAACGCGTTCTTCACCGGCATGACGCCGCTCCGCACCGGGATGATCCCGCCGCAATTGCCGGGCAGCCCGTCGTACCTGCGTCCCGGCACACCGGCGATGGCCAAGTTCCTGTATGACCTGGGCTACAGCACGGGTGAGTTCGGCAAGAACCACCTGGGCGACCACACCGATGCGCTGCCAACGGCGCATGGGTTCCAGGAATTCTGGGGATATCTCTACCACCTGGACGCGATGGAACAGGTGAGCTTCCCCGACATCAATGCAACTCCGGTCAAGCAGGGGTTCGCGCCGCCGTGCCAGAACACGCCGATACCGGGGATCGCCGAGCCGGCAGGCTCGGTGGATCCACGGAAAACCATTTGCCTCACGCCGCCACGACCGGTGATGTGGTGCAAGTCCACCGACGGCTCGTCCGCCAACCAGAGCTGCAAGGATGAGGGGCCGCTGACGCTCAAACGTTCGGAGACGGTCGACGAGGAGATATCCGGTCATGTGGTGGACTTCCTGGACCGGAACGACCCGAAGAAGACGGGGAAGCCATTCTTCGTGTGGTACAACCCGGCGCGCATGCATGTCACCACCATGCTGCCGCCGAAGTACCTGGCGATGCTGGGCGAAGAGGGTGGGAAGGACTGGGGTATCCAGGAAGCCGGGATGAAGCAGTTGGACGACAACATCGGCGTGGTGCTGGCGAAGCTCGAGGCAATGGGTCAGCTGGACAACACGATTATCGCGTTCACCACCGACAACGGAGCCGAGAGCCAGACCTTCCCGGACGGCGGCATGACGCCATTCAAGGCGAACAAGCTGACGACGTGGGAGGGCGGCATGCGGGTGCCGATGGTGATCCGCTGGCCGGGGCACATCAAGCCGGGCACTATGCTGGACCAGATCTTCGCGTCGTACGACTGGCTGCCGACGCTGGTGGAGATCGCGGGCGGCCCCAAGGGCAACGAACTCAACGAGCAGATCATGGCGGGGAAGTATCCCGGTATCGTGAAGACGAAGCTGCAGGGGGTCAACCAACTCGCGTACCTCACCGGCGCCTCCGACACGTCTGCCCGGAACTTCTTCCTCTACTACACCGGGGCAACGCCGTCGGCAGTCCGGTACAAGAACTGGAAGATCTACTTCACCATGGAAGGATCAGGCGGCGCGTCGGCGCTCCTGGGGCCGCAGACCTATGGCTGGGCGCAGGTGCAGAACATCCGCCGCGATCCCTACGAGCAGGCAGTGGGCGACGACCAGAAATCCGTGATGTCGATCGGTGGCACGCTGGCCGCGCCGAGTACGGCATACATCTACAACTGGAACATGCTGCCGGTGGGCCAGCAATTGTGGCTGAGAGAGCTCGAATCCTTCGCCGAGTTTCCCGCGCTGCAGGATCCGGCAAGCTACAACCTGACGCAGGTCCTGGATCAGGTGAGGAAAATGGGGAACAAGGGCCCCGGCCAGTAGCGCCGTTGTTCTATCCCGGTGACCATGGACGGGCGCTCCGTAGTGGGCGTCCGTCCGTTCCACGTTCAGGAGGCAAATGATGAGAGTCACCTTGCTGAGAGCCACTGGAGCCCTCGCCGGAGCTGCTGTTGTCGCCTTGAGCTCTGTGGTGCAAGCCCAATCGGATCCCCTGCCGTCCTGGAACGAGGGTGCGGCGAAAAAGGCGATCGTGGAATTCGTGAAGGCGACCACGACCCCGGGCAACCCGAAGTTCGTGCCCGTCCCGGAGCGCATCGCGACGTTCGACCAGGACGGCACCCTCTGGGTCGAGCACCCGATGTACACGCAGCTCATGTACATCCTGGAGCGGGTGCCGGCCGTGGTGAAGGCGAAGCCGGAACTGGCCGGGGTCGAGCCCTTCAAGACCGTGATGTCAGGCGACCGTGCGGCGATGGCGAAATTGACCTTGCCGGACCTGGAGAAGATCGCGGTTGCCACGCTTACTGGAATGCCTGTCGATTCTTTCACCAATCAGGTGCGCAGCTGGTTGGCCACGGCGCGCGATCCGCGCTGGAAGCGGCCCTACACCGAACTGATCTTTCAGCCGATGCAGGAAGTGCTCAAGTACCTGCGAGCGAACGGATACAAGACCTACATCGTCACCGGGGGTGGCCAGGACTTCGTGCGAGTCTACGCAGAGAAGACGTATGGCATTCCACCGGAGCAGGTGGTGGGGACGGCAGGGGCCACGAAGTTCGGCTACGACAAGGACGGGAAGCCGTTCCTGACCAAGGAGCCGAAGATGGTCCTGAACGACAATGACGGCGGCAAGGTCGAGGGGATTCACCTGATGATCGGGCGGCGACCCCATATCGCGTTCGGCAACACGGCGGGTGACCAGCAGATGCTGGAGTACACTGCCGCGGGGGACGGGGCCCGACTCTCCCTCCTGGTGCTGCACGATGATGCAGCGCGCGAGTACGCCTATGGGCCAGCGAAGGGGCTACCCGACACACATGTCGGCGCATTTTCCCAGGCGCTCTACGACGAGGCGACCAAGGGCGGATGGATCGTCATCAGCATGAAGCAGGACTGGAAGCGCATCTTCGCCTTCGACAAGTAGCGTGCTGCCGCCGCTGGTGACCGGGTGCATTGTGTTTGGCTGTCTCGTTGCCTCGGCGACGGTCGGTCGCATGCTCCGCGCGAAGCTGCCAGACCGTCACCTGAGCCCGGAAACGAAGGACACGGTGCGCGTGTCGATGGGCATGGTTGCCACCATGTCGGCACTGGTCCTGGGGTTGCTGGTGGCTGCTGCCAAGACCACGTGGGATGATGAACACAAGGAAGTGACCGAGGCGGTGGCGCAGACCAAGTTCCTCGACGGCGTGCTCACTGACTATGGGCCGGACGCGGCCCCCGTCCGGGCCGCGCTCCGATACTCGGTAGAGCAGGCGCTGCTTCACGGGTGGCCGGGCGAGACGGTCGCCGGGGTAGCGCTTGATACAAGCCCGGATTGGGCCCGCCGACTTCCGCGCGCGGTCCATGCCCTGGCCCCAGGTACGGACGAACAGCGGGCTCTCAAGGCGCAGGCGGTGGCACTCACCAGCACCCTTGGCCAGATCCGCTGGCTGATCGCCGAGCAATCGAAGGCCACGATTTCGCGCGCCATCCTGCTGATTGTGGTCTTCTGGATGGCCATGATATTCGTGAGCCTCGGTATCTTCGCTCCACCGAATGGTACGAGCAACGCGGCCCTCGTCGCTGCCGCCCTGTCGGTGGCGGGCGCCACATTTCTCATCCTCGAACTCAGCCGACCCTTCATCGGATTCGTCCGCATTTCGAGCGAGCCGCTGCGGGAGGCCCTCGCTCATCTCTCGCGCTGAGATGCGCTTCCGGCGCCCGTAGCCGTAACTCGTGATCTGAGTTACGTTTGGGCCATGACACATGTGACCGATTCGATGGTGGCTGACCCATCCGCCGCCACGGCGATGCGCACGCATCGCTGTGGTGAGCTGGGGCGCGACCAGGTGGGCGAGACGGTGCGGCTTGGCGGCTGGGTCCACCGTCGCCGCGACCTGGGCGGACTGGTCTTCATCGACCTGCGCGACCGCGCCGGCATCGTGCAGCTGTCCTGCGATCCGCGCTGGACAGTCGGCCGAGGTGATGGCTCGCGCGGCAGCGGCGGGAACGGAGTCGGTCGTGCTGGTCGAGGGCACGGTCGGCGTTGCGCCCGGAAATGGCGCGCGACACCACGCTGGCCACGCGCGAGATCGAGGTGCACGTCACCGACCTTCGACGTGGTCGGCCCGGCCGTAACGCCGGCGATTCCGGTGGCGCGGAAGGAGGGCGAGGAACTCGCCTGGCGAGGAACTGCGGCTCAAGCACCGGGTGCTCGACCTCCGCCGTCCCGAGCTGCAGGCGAGCATCTGATGCTGCGCCACCGGCTGGTGCAGCGGGCCCGGCGCACGCTGAGCGATCTCGGCTTCCTCGAGATCGAGACGCCGATCCTCACCAAGCCGACCCCCGAGGGCGCGCGCGACTACCTCGTGCCGAGCCGGGTGCACGCGGGCGAGTTCTACGCGCTGCCGCAGTCGCCGCAGATCTACAAGCAGCTGCTGATGGTGGCGGGCTACGACCGCTACTTCCAGATCGCGCGCTGCTTCCGCGACGAGGACCTTCGCGCCGACCGCCAGCCCGAGTTCACCCAGATCGACATCGAGGCGTCGTTCGTGAGCCAGGAGGATGTGCAGGCGGTTCATCGAGCAGGTGCTGGTCGGGACTGTGGGACGAGGCGGGCGAGGAGGTGTCGGCGCCGTTCCGCCGCATGTCGTATCGCGAGGCGATGGAGCGGTACGGCATCGACAAGCCCGACCTGCGCTTCGGCTTCGAGATTCAGCGACCTCACCTCGCTGGTGCAGCCCGATGCGGCGCCCTTCGTGCACGAAGCGCTGTCGAAGCCGGCGGACGGGTGCGCGGAATCCTGGCGGGCGGCGCCGCCAGCGCGTCGCGCAAGGAAATCGACGGCCTGACCGCAGCGGCCAAGGAGGCGGGGGCCGGCGGGCTCATCTGGGCGCGCCGCGCGAACGGTGCCTGGGAAGGGCAGGGCGTCAAGGCGATCGGCGCCGAGACGCTGGCGAAGATCGGCGGCGCCGACGGTGACCTGCTGCTCGCGGTGCCCGGGGCGGACGCGGTGACGTCGCCGGCGCTGCACGCCGTGCGGACGCTGCTGACGCGCCGACCCGGCGTCACGCCGTCTGACGGCGCACGCCTTCTGCTGGATCGTGGACTTCCCGCTGTTCGAGAAGGACCCGGTGACCGGGGAGCGGATCTTCGTGCACCATCCGTTCACGTCGCCGCATCCCGGAGGACCTGCCGTTCCTCGACAGCGACCCGTGTCCGGTGCCGTGCGCTGCACTACGACGCGGTGTACAACGGCAACGAGCTGGGCAGCGGCTCGATCCGCATCACCGATCCCGCGCTGCAGCAGAAGATCTTCGGCCTGCTCGGGCATCGGCCCGGAGGAGATCCGCCGGCGCTTCGGCTTCCTGCTCGACGGCCTGGCCGGCGGGCGCGCCACCGCACGGCGGCTTCGCCCTCGGCTTCGACCGGATCGCGATGCTGCTCGCCGGCGCCACCATCGCTGCGCGACGTGATCGCCTTTCCCAAGACCACGGCGGCCCGGGCCCTGTTCGAGGGAGCGCCGACGCCGGTCGACGGAGCGGAACTGGCTGCGCTGCACCTTCAGTTGAAGCGGGAGCAGGGAACAGGTGAACAGGGAACTGGGACGCTCATGACCGACGATTCATCGAACCAGCTCTCCACCGAAGGCGCCGATCCGCTGCTGCTCGGCGGCGTGAATGACGCCAACCTGCTCGAGCTGCAGCGGTCGCTCGGCGTGCGGGTCTCGTTCCGCGGCGACACGCTGACGCTCGGCGGCACCGTCGAGCAGCTCGAGCGCGCGACGCCGGTGGTGCAGGGGCATGATCGACCTGGCCCGGATGGGCGAGACGGTCGACGCCGGAGGACGTGCAGCGGCTGGCGTCCGAGGGCGTGCCGCCGGAGCTCGTGGCCAGCGGGCCGATGGACGCATCGTGCTGCCGGGCATGCGGCGGGTCATCATGCCCAAGACGCCGGGCCAGCGCGACTACCTGCACACGATCGCAGAAGCACGACATCGTGATCGGCATCGGTCCGGCCGGCACCGGCAAGACCTACCTGGCCGTGGCGAAGGCGGTCGAGGCGCTGGCGCGGAAGCGGGTCAAGCGCATCATCCTGGCGCGTCCCGCCGTCGAGGCCGGTGAGTCGCTCGGCTTCCTGCCCGGCGACCTGCAGGCCAAGGTGGATCCGTATCTCCGCCCGCTGTACGACGCGCTCGAGGACATGATGCCGCCGACCGGGTGCAGAGGGCGCTCGAGAGCCGCACCATCGAGATCGCGCCGCTCGCCTACATGCGCGGCCGCACGCTGTCCGACGCCTTCATCATCCTGGACGAAGCGCAGAACGCCACCGGCGCCCAGATGAAGATGTTCCTCACCCGCCTCGGCGTGAACAGCCGCACCGTCGTGACCGGTGACAAGACCCAGATCGACCTGCCGCACCGCGAGGACTCGGGCCTGATCCAGATCGAGCGGATCCTGCCCGGGCATCGACGGGATCGCCTTCTGCTACCTGAACGAGAGCGACGTGGTCCGGCACCGGCTGGTGCGCGAGATCATCCGCGCCTACGCCGAGGACCAGAGCGGCTGAGGGACGCCGGTCATGCCGCGCGGCCAGGGTGACGTGCACGTGTCGGGCCGGCGTCCCGCCCTCGGCGCGGTCACCGTGCGGCGCGCGGTTCGCGGCGTGCTGCGCGCGGAGCGCCGGGATGCCGACATCTCCGTCACGTTCCTCGGCGCGGTGTCCATGCGCCGGCTCAACCAGCGAATACCTGGGCCACGACCGGCCCACCGACGTCATCAGCTTCGGCCTCGCGGGCCCCGACGCGGCGCCTGGCCGGTGACGTCTACGTCTGCCGTGCGATCGCAGCGCGCAATGCGCGACGGCACGGTGTTCCCCTCCGGCAGGAGCTCGTGCGCCTCGTGATTCATGGGACCCTGCACGTGCTCGGCTACGATCATCCCGATGGCGATCACCGCACCCGCTCGCCCATGTGGCGGCGGCAGGAGCGCTACGTGAAGACGGTTCGGCTGATGGCGGCACTGCAACTCTTCCTGGCCCCGCTGCTCGCCGGCGTGTTCACGCTCTGGGCCGCGTGGCTGGCGCTCGCTGCGGAGTCCGAGGCGGAACTGCCCCGGCTCTTCGCGGCGCGCATGGAGCAGGACGGCCCGCTCCGGCTCGAGCGCAGCCTCCACCTCGCGCACCTGGTGCTCGTCGTCCTGGCGGGCGCCATGGCCGGTGGCGCGGTTGCCTGGTGGACCTATCCGCCAATGACCGGCGCTCGCCCGGCTCCTCGCGGCCGTCGGCCTCGTCTGGGTGGTGGCCGACCTCCTGCCCCGTCTCGTGGCGTCGATTGCGCCCGAAGTGGCGCGCCCGGTACAGCGCCTCGCACTCCGCACGCTGATTCCGTTCCAGCCGCTCTTCCGCATGGTCGGGTGGGTCGAGCGCAGCGTGCGGCTGAGCTTCGGCGGGCAGGAGGGTGGTGGGCACCTCGAGCGGGAAATGCTGGGTGGTGTCTTCGCTCTCGCCGAGACCATCGTTGCCGAGGTCATGACACCGCGCATCGACATCATCGCCGTGGATGTCTCGATGGAGCGCGATGAGGTCCTCGAGCTCCTGCGAAGCTCCGAGCACGCCCGCCTCATCGTCTACGATGGGCATCCCGACAACATCGCCGGCGTGCTCTATGCCAAGGACATGCTGAACGCGCTCGACAGCCACGCGGCGCCAGGCCAGTGGACTGCCCTGATCCGTCCGGCGGCGTATCGTGCCGGAGGGCAAGACGCTCGACCGCCAGCTGCGCGACTTCAAGCGCGGGCCGGGTCACCTCGCAGTCGTGGTCGACGAGTTTGGCGGCACGGCGGGCATCGTGACGCTCGAGGACATCCTCGAACAGATCGTCGGCGAGATCCAGGACGAGCACGACACCGACGAGGTGGCGCCGGTGCTGCAACTTGATGAGACGGGCTGGCGCGTGCTGGGTGGCGTGGGCCTCACCGAGCTCGAGGGATGGCTGGGACACCAGTTCGTGCGTGAGGACGTGAGCACCGCCGGCGGCCTGGTGCTGGCCGAGTTCGGCCGGGTGCCGCGCCAGGGCGAACGGGTCACCGTCGACGGGTACGAGTTCACCGTGGACCAGGTGGCGCGGCGCCGCATTCGTCGCCTCACGGTTCGGCGGCTGGAGCCGTCGACATCGGTGGAGGTGGAGCGATGACCTGGACCGTCTTCGTGTTCGGCCTCCTCCTGACCACGCTCGGCGCCACGGCGGGCAGCGCGCTCATCGCGACCAGCCGGGCAGAGCTGGCCCGGTTCGCCTCGACGCAACTGCGCGGCGGCAGCATGCCGGCTGGCGCGCCTCGCGGAAGTGGAGCGGCTCCTGATCGCCGCCTCGTCCACGACGTCTCTCGGCGTCCTGCTGCTGGGGGCGGCGCTGGTCGGCCTGCTCGGCGGGCGGCGGGCGGCTGACGTCACTCCTCGTGCTGGTATTCGTCGGCATTCCCGCTGTCGTGGTAGGCGGCTACCTGCTGCCACGGCTGTTCGCGACACGGCGAGCGGAGCAGGCGCTTCGTGTCACGCTGCCGGTGCTGCGACCCTGGTCTGCGCTGCTCGCGCTGCTGCTGCCGGCGGATGGTCCCGGTGCGGAGTCGCGGTTCCGCGCGATCCTGCGCGGGGGCGCCGCTGTCGATCCTGATGCGTCCGGCGAACTGGAACTCGTGGGCGGCGTGCTCACCTTCGCCGAGCGCCCGGTGCGTGAGGTCATGACGCCGCGCACCGACATCGTCGCCATTGCGGAGGATGCCACGAAGGCGGAGATCAGCCAGGCATTCTCGCAGAGCGGCTACAGCCGGCTGCCCGGTGTACCGCGGCACGCTCGACGAAATCGTCGGGATGCTCCACGCCTTCGACCTGTTCCGGGTACAGCAGGGCTCGCCGCTGCCGATCCGGCCTGTGGCGATGGCGCCGGCGAGCCGCGCCTGTGGCGACCTCCTCATCGACATGCAGCGCGAGCGGCGCCTGATGGCGGTCGTGCTCGACGAGTACGGCGGCACCGCCGGCATCGTGACGCTCGACGACCTGCTCGAGTCCATCGTGGGCGAGATCGTGGACGACGACGAGCCCGCCACGGCGACCGGCACCGGGCCGGGGGTGTTCGAGACAGATGGCAGCGCGTCGCGGGAGGCGATCGAGGCACGCTTCGAGGCGCGCCTCCCACCGGGCCGGTCGGCGTCGATCGGTGGCTTGCTCGTGGAACTGGCGGGCCGCATTCCCGGGCCGGGCGAGCGGTTCGTCATGGGGGGGCTCGAACTCGACGTGGTGCAGGCATCGCCAACCCGTGTCGAGCGGATCCTCATCCGTACCACGCCGCCCCCCGCGACCGCGCTCGCGGGACGCACCACGTGAGCGATGTCGCCGAGCGCGAGCGCGAGGGACTCGTAAGCGAGCTCGTCGCGCTGGTGCGCGATGGCCAGCTGGAGCGGTTTGCCGAGCGCGCCGCGGAACTGGAGCCCGCCGACCTCGCGGACGTGCTCGCGGCGCTCGAGGACGATGAGCGGGTCACGGCGGTGCAGGCCCTGCCGGCGGAGATCTCGAGCCAGGCCCTCATCGAGATGCCCGACGAGGAGCATGCCGGTGAGACGCTGGCCGCTCTCGACCCGGAGCAGGCCGCGGACATTGTCGAGGAGCTGGCCGACGACGATGCCGCCGACATCCTGGGCGACCTCGCGCCGGCGGAGCAGGAACGCATCCTCAGCGAGGTCGAGGATGTCGGGCGCGCCGAGGTCGAGAAGCTGCTGGTCTACGACGCGGAGAGCGCCGGCGGACTGATGACCACGCGCCTTGTTACCGTCAGGGACACGGTGACAGTGAGCGAGGCGCTGGACGAGGTGCGGCGGCAGACCGAGGAGGTGGAGGACTTCTACGAGGTCTTTGTCGTGGATGCACGGCGCCGGCTGGTGGGGGTGCTCTCGTTCCGGGCGCTGGCGATCAGCCCCGCCTGGCGCCCGGTGCGCGAGATCATGGAGCCACCGGTGGTGACGGTGGGTCCCGAGGAAGACCAGGAAGAGGTCGCGCGGGTGATGGCGCGCTACAACCTGCCCAACGTTCCCGTCGTGGACCAGGAGGGCCGGCTGCTGGGCTGTGTCACCTTCGACGACGTGTCCGACGTGGTGGAAGCCGAGAACACCGAGGACATCCTGCGCTTCGGTGGTGTCTCGGCCGGCGAGGAACTGAAGGGCGACTGGCAAGCCGCAGTGAAGAGCCGCCTTCCGTGGCTCATCGTGAACCTCGCGACGGCCTTCGTCGCGGGTGCCGTGGTGCTCTCCCGGCAGGACGTGATTTCGCGGATCGTCCTGCTGGCAGCGTACATGCCGATCGTGGCCGGCATGGGCGGCAATGCCGGCACCCAGGCACTCGCCGTTACTGTGCGTGGCCTCGCCGTCGGCGTGATCCCGCGCGACCAGGCGTTCCGGGTGGTGGCGAAAGAGATGACCGCCGGCCTGGTCAACGGCCTCGTCATCGGCACCATCGTCTGCATCGTGGCGCTCCTGCTGGGACACGGCGCCAAGCTCGGCATCGTGGTGTTCCTCGCCATGAGCGTCAACCTCTTCGTGGCCGGCTTTGCCGGTGCCTTCATCCCGATCCTGCTCGAGCGGATCGGGGTCGACCCGGCCATCGCCTCCTCGATCTTCGTCACCACGTTCACCGACGTGTGCGGCTTCTCGCTTCTCCTCGGTCTCGCCAGCGCGCTCCTCATCTGATGCGACCGGTAGTCATTGTCGGCCGGCTCTCACCCTTCGTCATCGCGTTCCTGCGCGATCGGCGACGCTGGATCGTGGTGGGCGCTCCGGCCCGTCGCACGCCCGAGGAGCATGAGCGTCGCGCCAACCGGCTGGTCGACACCCTCGCGGCGCTAGGTCCCACCTTCATCAAGCTGGGACAGGTCTTCGCTGCGCGCGCCGACCTGCTGCCTGCACCGTACCTGGCCGCGATGATGCGGCTCACCGACCAGGTCCCGCCGCTGGCGCCGGGTGTGGCGGAGCGTGTGGTGCAGGAAGAGCTGGGCGGCACCGTGGCGAGTCATTTCGAGGCGTTCGACCCTGTGCCGCTCGCCGCCGCGTCGCTGGGACAGGTGCACCGGGCACGCTACGCCGGGCGCGAGGTGGTGGTGAAGGTGCTGCGGCCGGGCGCGGAGGCAATGGTCCGGCGCGACCTCGACATCTCCTTCCGCATGCTGTTCGTGCTGAACCTGCTGTTCCCCAACCATCACATGCGCGCGCTCTCGGCGATCGTGAGCGAATTCGCCAAGCGCATCGGCGATGAGCTGGATTTCCGCGATGAGGCGCGGAACGCGGAGACGATGCGGCGCAACTTCGCCGCCGAGCCGAGGGTGGTGGTGCCGGAAGTGGTGACGGCATTCACGCGCCGCCGGGTGCTGGTGCTGGAGTATGTCGAGGGGACGCGGGTCGATCGGCTGCACGAGCGCCTCGCCTCGGGCGAGCTCAATCTCGACACGCTGATGGGCACGCTGGTCGAGGTGTACCTCAAGATGATGCTGGAGGACGGGTTCGTGCACGCGGACCCGCACCCCGGGAACCTGCTCATCGACCCGTCAGGGCGGCTGGTGCTGCTCGATTTCGGGATGGTGGTACGGGTGGAGCAGGAGCTGCGCACCCGGCTGATCCAGACGGTGCTCGCGGTGGCACGGCAGGACGTGGATGGGGTCATCAACGGGTTCTATGCGCTGGGCATCCTCGATCCCGACGTGGACCGTGGCACGGTACAGGACGCCGCACGGCATCTTATGACCGCCGTGCAGCGTGACGATGCGACGCCGAAGCACATCCAGCAGGTGGTGGAAGAGGTGCTGCACACCTTTTACGACTGGCCGCTGATGTTGCCGAGCGACCTGGTCTACTTCGGCCGTGCCGCGGTACTGGTGGAGGGCGTGGCGCTCCGGTACGACCCGAACTTCAACGTGGCGGGTGTGGCGAAGCCGGTGGTGACGCACTTCGCCGCGCGACTGCTGGGAGGCGCGGCGGGCGAGGCGCGCGCGCGCCTGGCCGACTGGGGCACCGAACTCTCGACCGCGATGCGCTCGCTGCGGGAACTGCTGCGGCGGGTGGAGCGGGAAGAGTTCCGGGTGCGCTGGCATCCGCGGGACACCCTCGAGCTGCAACGGTTCCTGGCCCAGCAGGTGCGGCGCGCGCTGCTGGCCTTTTTCGCGTTCACCTTCGGACTGGTGAGTGTCGTGATCTGGGCGGTGAGCCGGCGCCTCGAGGTGCTGCTGGTCGGCTTGACGGTGTCGTTCGGCATGTTCCTGGTCATCTTCCTGTTGCCGAGCCACCTGTTCCAGAACCCGCTGCGATACCGCCGGTCATGGCCGGAGCGCTGATGCGCCGCAACGTGGTCCTGGTGCCAAAGCTGTTCTCCACCCTGAAGGGCTACACCAGGCAGCAGTTCGCCGCGGACGTGAATGCGGGCGTCATCGTGGGGATCGTGGCCCTCCCCCTCGCCATCGCGTTCGCCATTGCCAGCGGAGTGCCGCCGGAGCGCGGGCTCTACACGGCGGTCGTGGCCGGCTTCCTGATCTCGCTGCTGGGCGGGTCACGAGTGCAGATCGGCGGTCCCACCGGGGCGTTCGTGGTAATCGTGTATGGGATCGTGCAGCAGTATGGCTACGACGGCCTCTCCATCGCGACACTGATGGCGGGGCTGATGCTCATCGTTCTCGGGGTGGCTGGACTGGGGGGCGTGATCAAGTTCATCCCGCACCCGGTGACCACCGGGTTCACTGCCGGGATTGCGCTCATCATCTTCACCAGCCAGATCAAGGACCTGCTCGGCCTCCAGGTCGGCACACTGCCCGTGAGCTTCATCGGCAAGTGGCACACGTACTTCACGGGCGCGTCTGCCGTTTCGCTCCCGGTGATCACAGTCTCCGTCCTGACGCTGGCAATCCTCGTCGCATGGCCGCGGCTCCGGAACCGGGTGCCGGGCCCGTTCGTGGCACTGGTGGTGACGACGGTCCTGGTGAAGGCCCTGCACCTGCCGGTGGAGACGATCGGCAGCCGATTTGGGGAGATCCATGCGGCCCTGCCGATGCCCCGCCTCCCGAGCCTCGCGTGGGACGACATGGGCAGGCTGGTGCAGCCGGCGTTCACCATCGCCCTTCTCGGCGGCATCGAGTCATTGTTGTCGGCGGTAGTGGCGGACGGGATGATCGGCAGCCGGCACCGCTCGAACATGGAGCTGGTCGCCCAGGGAGTGGCCAACATTGCGAGTCCGCTCTTCGGCGGGATCCCCGCAACCGGTGCGCTGGCCCGGACGGCCACCAACGTGCGGAACGGCGGGCGGACGCCTGTCGCCGGGATGACCCACGCGGTATTCGTGCTGCTGGTCATGCTCTTCTTCGGGAAGTGGGCTGCGCTCATCCCGATGGCGACGCTGGCTGGAATCCTGGTGGTGGTCGCGTATCACATGAGCGAATGGCGGACGTTCCGGTCCGAGCTGAGGTCACCACGGAGCGACGTGGCGGTGCTGGTCACGACCTTCCTGCTGACGGTGCTGGTGGACCTCACCGTGGCGGTCGAGGTCGGTGTCGTGCTCGCCGCGTTCCTGTTCATGAAGCGCATGAGCGAGGTGACCAACGTGCGAATGATCTCCGACGAGATGAGCGATGACGAAGATCCCGACGCGGAAGCCGCGCGTGCGCGTGGAAGACAGCTGGCAGTACCGGCCGGGGTGCAGGTCTATGACGTGAACGGGCCCTTCTTCTTCGGGGCGGCGGAGTCGTTCAAGGAGGCGATGCTGTCGGGCAGCGGCGGCGCGGCGCCCCGAGTGCTCATCCTGCGCATGCGGCAGGTGCCCACGATCGATGCCACGGGAATCAGCGCCCTGCGGGACGTGCTGCAGCGAAGCCGCAGGGAGGGAACCGCCGTCATCCTCTGCGGAGTGGAGGCGGAGCCCCGGGAAGTGATGGGGCGCGCCGGCCTCGTCGAGGAGCTGGGGGCGAATCGATTCGTGCCGACGTACCGCGAGGCGCTGGCACTGGCGGCACAGCTGGTTGCGCAATGGGGCCAGGTCGCATAGCGACCAGATGCTGGGGCGCTTGCTCCCCCAGTCCGGACGCAACACCTTTCGCATCCCCGACCCGGGGGCGACTGGAGAAAGAGTCACCATGAAGACTTCGACAAAGACACGGACCCCGGCAGGAAGCCGGAGCAAGCAGGCGACCATTGCGGCGGTGATGACCCGGCTCGAGGCGATCCGTCCCGGCCCGCACTGGGTGGTGTCCTGCTACCTCAAGATCGAGCCGCGCGACCGTTCGCGGAACAAGTTCCTCATCAAGCTCAAGAATCGCGTGCGCGACCTGCAGCGCGCGCTGCCACGACTGGGGCTGGACCGCGCGGCCGCCGAGACGGTGCTGGCCGACATCGACCGGATCCAGCAGTACCTCAGCACGCCGGGCAACCTCCCGTCCGCGAATGGCATTGCCCTTTTCGCCTGCAGTGCCATCAAGCTGTTCGAGGCAGTGGCCCTGCCCTCCGTGCATCGCTCCCGGCTCGCGGTCGACAAGTCGCCCCTCGTGCGCGAACTGGTGGCGGCACAGGAGGAATTCGGCCGGCTCTACGCCGTGGTGACGGATCGCTCCAGTGCGCGCATTTTCGAGGTTACGGCAGCCGAAGCGAGGGAAGTGGCAGCACTCACGGCCTCATCCACACGCGGTGGGCGCTTCCGCGCCGACCAGGACGCTCCAGGCTGGGGCGAGTATCACTATAACAATCGCATCCGTGAGGAGAAGCAGCGGCACTACGACGCGGTGGCCCGGGCGCTCTTCACCCTGGATCGCGCGGCACCGGCCCATGGCATCCTGGTAGCAGGCACGGGCGCCGATGCGGCGGCCCTGACGCCCTTCCTTCACCAATCGCTGCAAGAGCGAGTGGTGGCATCGATCAAGCTGAACGCGCGCGACGTGACTCCCGCCGCCGTGCATGAAGCGGCACTGGCGGCACGGGAACTGTTCAAGCGCGAGGAAGAGCGCATCCTCGTCGAGGAGGTGCGCCAGCGCGCCGGGGAAGGCTGGGCCGTGAGCGGGGTCTCCGATACGCTTGCGGCGCTGGCGCGTGGCCAGGTCCGCACGCTCCTCGTGGCAGCCGATGCGAGCGAGCCGGGATTTCGCTGCGGCCCTGGTGGACGCCTCGTGCTCGACGCCCGCGAGTGCCGGGGCGAGGCAGAAGCGGTGGCGGTGGTCGACGTGGTCGATGATGCCATCGAGGATGCGCTGGGCCAGCGGGTGGAGGTCAACGTCATCTTCGAACCGGAAGCTGCGGCGCGCATCGACGGACTTGGCGCCCTCCTGCGATTCCGTTGAACCCGTCAGCCGTGCTGTTCGACGCCGGGAATACGCTGGTCTTTCTCGACTACGGGCGGCTGGCCGCGGCCATCGGTACCGCGCTCGACTTGCCGCTCACCGAGTCCGGGTTGCGGCAGCATGCGACGGCAGCGGCGCGTGCCATGGAGCAGGGGAGGCTGACGGACCGGGAGCGTGGCACCGTGTTCCTGCTGACGCTGTTCGAGCGGGCGGGGGTCCCTGCCAGTCGCACGGAGGAATTGAAGGAAGCGCTCCTCGACCTGCATCGCCTGGCGCACCTCTGGGGCTGCACAGTTCCTGGCACACGCGAGGCGCTCCAGCGCCTCAAGCAGGCCGGCATCCGGCTCGCTGTGGTGTCGAACAGTGATGGGCGGGCGGCGGCAGCCCTCGCGGCCGGCGGACTGCTGGGCGCATTCGAGTTCGTCATCGACTCCGCCGAAGTCGGCGTGGAGAAGCCCGACCCGCGGATCTTCCAGATCGCGCTCGAGCGCATGGGTGTGAGCGCCGCCGACGCACTTTACGTTGGCGACCTTTATGAGGTCGACGTGGTGGGTGCCCGGGCCGCCGGGCTCGACGTTGTCCTGCTCGACCCGACTGGCGAGCACTCAGGTCGGGACGCGCGGACCGTCCGCTCCGTGGCCGAACTTGCCGACCGGCTGCTCGCCGCCCGTGCAGCGTGATTCGCCTCCTTTCTCAATGAGCCTGTAACGATGGCGCGACCCCGGTCCAAGGACGAGGCACCAGCGGCCAAGCCGAGCCGCCTGCGGACCCTGACGGCAGAGTACCAGGCGCTTGCCGCCAGGCTCCGTGAAGGTGGCGGCGCCGCGCGCGTCAAGCGCATGCACGAGAAGGGGCAGTTGAGTCCGCGCGAGCGCGTGACGACGCTGCTCGACCCCGGCGCACCCTGGCTCGAGATCGGTCTCCTGGTCGCACATGATCGCTACGACGGCCAGGCCCCTGGCGCCGGGGTCATCACCGGGGTGGGCGTGGTGGAGGGGCGGGAGGTCGTGGTGGTGGCGAACGATGCCACGGTGAAGGCGGGCAGCTGGTGGCCGGAGACGATCACGAAGATCCTCCGGGCGCAGGAAGTTGCCATGCGCCAGCGGATCCCGATCATTTACCTGGTGGACAGCGCCGGAGTGAACCTGCCGTACCAGGAGGGTGTGTTCCCGGGGCAGTACGGGGCGGCGCGCATCTTTTACTACAATTCCCTCATGCGGCGCTACCTGCGCGTGCCGCAGATCAGCGCAGTCATGGGCAGCTGCATCGCTGGCGGCGCCTACCTGCCGGCGCTGAGTGACGTGATCTTCATGGTCGAGGGCACCAGCTTCATGGGCCTGGGCGGGCCCAACCTGGTGAAGGGAGCCACGGGCCAGACGATCGACGCCGAGACGCTCGGCGGTGCCAGGACACACACCGAGCTCAGTGCGGTGGCACACTACCGGGCACCGAATGATGTGGAGTGCCTGGCACGCATTCGTGAGTACGTCGGCCGGCTGCCGGTCGCTGGTGGACTGCAGCACGCGCGGCGCGACAGCGTGCCGCCCGCCCGTGATCCGGCCGATCTCAACGACATCCTGCCGCACGACCACCGCTTGTCGTATGATGCCCGGCAGGTACTTGCCTGCCTGCTTGATGGCGGCACGCTGGATGAGTTCCAGCCCGACCTGGCCCGGGAGATGATCTGCGGCCATGGACACATCGAGGGATGGCCGGTGGCCGTCATCGCCAACTCGCGAGGCATCATCAAGGGCCGCGAGGGCGAGCGGCCGCGGTTCGGGGGCATCATCTATACCGAGAGCGCCGAGAAGACCGCGTTCTTCATCGAGACCGCCAACCGGGAGCGGCTGCCGATCCTGTTCGTGCAGGATGTCAGCGGTTTCATGGTCGGCGCTGATGCAGAGCACTCGGGGATCATCCGGGCCGGTGCGCACTTCGTGGAGGCAATGGCCACGGCGACGGTGCCGAAGATTGTGCTCACCGTGAATCACGCCTCCGGCGCCGGGTACTATGCCATGGCCGGGCAGGGGTTCGACCCTGACTTCATCATCTCCTGGCCAACGGGGCGGATGGCGGTGATGGAGGGAGAGTCAGCGGTCATGGCGGTCCACGGGGCCGAGATCACCAAGGCCCAGGCCGCGGGGACCCCGCTTCCCGCACCGGTCCAGTCGTCGGTCGCCGAGATGCGTGCCGACTATGAACACCAGCTCGATGCCCGCTATGCCGCGGCGCGGGGATTCGTGGACGCCATCGTGACGGCGGAGGAGACCCGCGACCAGGTGGCATTCCTCCTGCAGGTCACCGCCCGGTATGCCGGGCCGCATCTCGGCCCGTTCGTGCTGCCACCGATGGACTTACCTCACTTTGCGTAGTCGAAGGGGGACGATGTGCGACTGCTGACCAAGGGACTGGGATTCGCGTTTGTGGCGCTGATGGGCATCGCCAGGGTGTCCGAGGCCCAGGTGACCGAGATCGACGTCGGTGGCTTGCTGGGCCTCAGTCTCCCTACCAACGACGCGAACAGGCTGTATGTCCCCGGCTGGACGGCGGGCGGCAGCATCCGGGTCGTCCCGGGGAAGTGGAACTTCGGCCTCCAGTTTGACGGCACCTACTCCAGTTACAACCGGAACAACGACAACATCTCCGACCGGGGGCTCAACATCCTGACCGGCGCGTTGTCGGTCGTTTACCAGGTGGAGCTCGACGCGTCGCCGATCGAGCCCTACTTCCTGCTCGGCGGGGCGATCAACCGACTTTCGGTCCAGGATCCGCGAACCATCGACAACTACGGATCGCAAACGGCATTCGGCATCGTGCTGGGCGGAGGCATCGCCTTCAAGAGTGATCATTCCCGCATCGCACCGCTCATCGACTTCAGGATGCTGGGCATCTTCGGGCCCGATCCGCGTGAGGGCGCCTACATCAACATGAACATCGGCATCATTGTGCTGCTGAAGGGGCGCCATCAGCTCCAATGAGCCCGATTCCCGCCGTCAGGGTCCGACCGTCGACAATCTCGCTCCTCCTCTTTGCCCTGGGCGCCTGTACGCCCTCGGGCCATCAACCGGTGTCGCCGGCGACACCGGCTCCCGCCCAACCGCCCGCTGCCCAACCTTCCGGGCCGCCCGCCGTGGTTTCGAAGCAGCGCAAGTTGCCCCCGCCGGTGCTCGCCCCCGACGCCGCGTTTCGCCGCGGATGGATGCCGCTCACCGCCACTGGAGTGAACGCGTTCGCCGCGCAGCACCCCACGTTCGACGGGCGAGGGGTGCTCATTGCGATCCTCGACAGCGGCATCGATCCCACCATTCCCGGCCTGCTGCTGACCAGCACCGGTGACCGCAAGATTCTCGACCTGCGCGATTTCTCCGGTGAGGGCAGGATCGCACTGACGCGCCTCACGCCGGTGGGCGACACGGTGGTGATTGCCGGAAAGCGCCTTGGGCGGGTTCTCGCATGTGCGCTCGATCGACGTCGATGGCCCGTGGTACGGCGGCTCCATCGCCGAGCTGGCGCTGGGCGACCCGGAGGCCGCCGACCTGAATGGCGATGGTGACGTGTCCGACACGCTGCTCGTCGTCGTCACCCGCGCCACCGATGGATGGGTGCTGTTTGCCGACACGAACGGCGACGGCTCCCTGCGCGACGACAGCGCCGTGCACGACTACCTCGTTGCGCGAGAGACGTTCGGCTGGGCGCCGAACGGCGCCACGCCGTTTGTCAACATCGCCGTCAACCTCGCCGAGCAGGACGGGCAGCCCGTTCTCGACCTCTTCTTCGACACCAGTGCGCATGGGTCGCACGTGTCCGGGATTGCGGCGGGGCACGACCTGTACGGCGTGAAGGGCTTCGACGGCGTGGCACCCGGCGCCCAGCTCATTGGCCTCAAGATCGCCGACAATGCGCAGGGTGGCATTTCCCGCACCGGCAGCATGATACGCGCAATGGACTATGCCATACGGTTTGCCGAGTCGCGCCGCATGCCACTCGTCATCAACATGAGCTTTGGCGTGGGGAACGAAATTGAGGGCCAGGCGCGCATCGATCACCTCATCGACTCTGCCCTGGCGGCGCATCCGGCGGTGGTCTTCACCGTCAGCGCCGGGAACGACGGCCCGGGGCTCTCGACGCTTGGCTTCCCCGGGTCCGCGAGCCGCATCATCTCGGTGGGCGCGCTCTTTCCCGGGGTGTTCCTCACCGCGACGGCATCCGACCCGGAACCGGCCACCACCATCGCCGACTTCAGCGCGCGCGGTGGCGAGGTGGCAGGTCCCGACATCGTCACGCCTGGTGTGGCCTATTCGACCGTTCCGCTGTGGGACCGTGGTGGAGAGCGCGAGGGTGGCACCAGCATGGCCTCGCCGCATGCGGCGGGGCTGGCGGCACGGCTCTTTTCTGCCGCGCGCCAGGGAGGAAAGTCGCCCTCCGCATGGACGATCCGGCAGGCGCTCATGGTGACGGCGCAGCCGCTGAGCGGCGCCACGTTCGTGGACGAGGGAACCGGGGTGCCGGACCTGTCGAGCGCGTGGGCGTGGCTGCGTTCACGCCCGGACGTTCCGGTTGTTGCCGTCACCAGCACGGGTGGCACCTCCGCGGCATTCATCAATGCCGCGCTCGACAACGGAAAGCCCGGCGCCCAGCGATTCGTACTGCGGCGCGAAGGCGGGAAGGGTCCTGCCGCGCTCAGGTTCCGCAGCTCCGTTCCCTGGCTCGAGGCGCCTCCCGGCGTGACGCTGGGCGCGGATTCTGTCGTCGTCGAGGCGCGCCTCCGCGCTGCATCGCTGGCCAAGCCGGGCGTCTATGTCGGCGTCATTTCCGGATGGGGCACGGACACGCTGGCGGGACCGCTGGTTCGCCTGGTGACCACGGTGGTGGTGCCTTACGGCGACCCGGACATCGATCTCAAGCAGGTCCGGATCGCGACCGGCCAATGGGTCCGGGTGCCGTTCACGATCGATTCCGGCCAGGCGTTCACGGTACGCGTGCGCTCGGGCGCCGCCTCACCGCCACTGGCCTACCTGCACGAGCCGGGGGGAATGCCGTACCGCGACAACCAGTCGAGGCCTGCGGGCGACGGCGATCAGGCCGCCGTGTATGACGTCCTTGCGCGGGATGCCATGCCGGGCACCTACGAACTGGTGGTCCAGGCCTCGCAGTTCGAGAGCGCCGCGTCGACATCAACATCCTGCGGGCGCCGGTGCGAATGGGGATGGTTGCCAGCGGAACTGGCCTCGAGGCGTCGGTCACCAACCTGACGCGCGACGGCGTGCGGGCCGAAATCGGTGCGGCGTTCGTGGGCGCCGGACGGGTAGAGAAGGTGCAGTCGGCAGGCAGCGCGCGGCGTGACGTGGTGCTCGAGGTTCCCGTGTGGGCGCGCGGCGTCCAGGTCGATGTCCAGATGCCGCGCGGCGAGTGGGGTCGCTATCACCGACTTTGGTCTCAGCCTGTTCGACTCGGCCGGGCACCAGCTGGCAAAGGCGCCGCTCAACTATTCGTTCGGCCGGGTAGAGCACGAACTCGACGCCGGTCACGGGGCGCAGCGCATGACCCTCTCGATGTTCCCCGGATTCGCGCTGCCCGACGACGCGGCACCGTGGGCGCTCGACGTGTCCATCCGCTTCTACGCCGATTCAGCCCAGTCCTTGAGCCCGGCCGATGAACGTGCCCTGACGCTTGGGCCCGGGCGAGTCGCGGATGATGCGATTCTCGCCAACCGGCAGCGCGCGGCCGACTCCGGTGGGCTACGTACCGATCGGGCTGGTGCTGGCCCGCACCGGCGATGACGAGATCTGGGCCACCGAGGCCGTGCTCCTGCCCGCCGCCGGCGCGGCCTCGAAGTGAGCGAAGTCCTTCTCTCCGAGCGGCGCGCGAGCGTCCTGTGGCTCACCCTCAACCGGCCCGACAAGCGCAACGCGCTCAACGGTGCCATGGTGGAGGCGCTGCATGCAGCCCTCGACAGCGTCGACCTCGACCCGGAGGTGCGCGTCGTGGTGATCCAGGGTGCGGGCCGTGATTTCTGCGCCGGCGCCGACCTGGACGAGCTGCTTGCATCGGCCGATCGTGCGCCCGCCGACAACGAGCGTGACGCGCTCCGCCTCGGCACACTGCTCGGGCGTCTTCGCGCCTGCCCGCGCCCCGTCGTGGCGCTGGTCAGGGGTCGCGCGCTGGCCGGGCGGCGCCGGCCTGGCGACGGCCTGCGATGTCGTGCTGGCGGCCGAGTCAGCGCAGCTCGGCTATCCCGAGATCCAGCGCGGCTTCGTGCCGGCGATGGTGATGGTCTTCCTGCGGCGGCTGACGGGCGAGAAGCTCGCCTTCGACCTCGTCGCCACGGGGCGAGTGCTGGGAGCGGCAGAGGCAAGGGCCGCTGGACTGGTGACACGCGTGGAGCCCGATGCCACGTTCGATGCGGCGGCACAGGTGTTGATCGACGGGCTGGCGGGCGCGAGTCCCTCGGCACTGCACCTCACCAAGAAGCTGTTCCACGAACTGGACGGTGCCAGTGTCGCCGACGGAATTGCGCTGGGCGCACGGATCAACGCGCTGGCGCGCACCACCACGGACTTTCGGGACGCCATCGCCCGGTTCCTGTCGCGCTAGGCCGCGGGCGTCGCGCACCGCGCACAGGTTGTCTATGTTGAACACCTTCACCGATTCTGGAGATCCGATGGGCAAGACGATCCGGCTGGCCATGGCACTCTGCGCGCTCCCGCTGCTGGCACCACGCGCCGAGGCCCAGGACCAGGCACCCGCCGCGGCAGCGGCCAAGCCAAGCCCGCTCAAGGCAGCGGCCAAGGAATACAGCTTCGAGATCCGGCCGACCATCGGCCTGGTCATTCCGCTCGCCCCGACCGGAAGCCTCGGCTGGGACATCGGCGGCAGCTTCAGGGCCAAGCCCCCCAGCTGGCCGGTGGGGGTGCAGCTCGACGTCATCTGGATCGACCTGAGCTCGAGCATTTTCCAGTTCACGGTGAACGGCGTCTACGAGTTCAAGACTGAATCGCACGCGCTCGAGCCATACGCCATTGCCGGTCTCGGCATGTACGATGGCAATTTCGGGCTGAACATCGGTGCCGGGGCGGACTTTGCCATCTCCAAGTCTCCCATCGGCTTCTTCGCCGAAGCCCGCTTCCATGCGGTGTTCAACCCGGGCGACAACCTGAACATCCTCCCGATCAACGCCGGCGTCCGGATCCAGTTCTAGGTGAGAGTCCGCTGCATGTTGCTGGTGCTGGGCGGGCTCGCCGGCACCAGCGCCGTTGCGAAGGGCCAGGAGGTCAGTCTTGGCATTCGCGGTGGCGTGACGATACCGGCGGGCGAATATGGAGTGTCCTCCGTTTCGCTCGGTACGGGCTGGAACATCGGCGGCGTGGCCCGGGTCGATTTCGGCTCGTCGCACTTCGGCATGCAGCTCGATGTCGGCTACAGCGCCAACCAGATCGAGGGGCCGCCATTCGGGGTGGTGGGTGACTGGCAGGCTGGTATGGGAATGGCGTTCCTGCCACTGCAGCTGGCCGCCATGGTACGCCCGTATGTACTGCTTGGTGTGGGCGTGGACTACTGGCAGGACAACGATGGAAACGGCATCACGCCGGCCCTCTATGGATCGGCTGGTCTTGACGTTCGGCTCAACCCCATCATGCCCTACGCGGAGGTGCAGTACCGCACCGTGCTGACGCCCGGCTCGAACCTCCGTACCCTCCAGCTCATCCTCGGCCTGCGATACGCCCTGAGTTATCGCTAGCGCCTACATGTTGCGGCGGTACTGTCCCCCCACGTCATAGAGGGCCGCCGAAAGCTGGCCCAGGCTGCACACCTGCGCCGCCTCCATCAGCTGGGCAAACACGTTTCCAGACGAGAGCGCCGAGTGCCGGAGCGCCGCGAGGGCGAGCGGCGACTCACCAGCGTTGCGCGCCTCAAAGGCCTCGCGAGTGGTGATGGCGAACTCCTTCTCCTCCGCGGTCGACCGGATGACCTCGGACGGCGTGTTGGTGGGCGAGCCGGCAGGATCGAGGAAGGTGTTGACGCCGATGATCGGGAGCGTACCGTCGTGCTTCCGCTTCTCGTAGGTGAGCGACTCGTCCTGGATGCGGCTCCGCTGGTACATGCGCTCCATGGCGCCGAGGACGCCGCCGCGCTCGGAGATGCGGCGGAACTCGAGCATCACCGCCTCCTCCACCAGGTCGGTCAGCTCCTCGATCACGAAGCTGCCCTGAAGCGGGTTCTCGTTGCGCGCGAGGCCCAGCTCCTGGTTGATGATGAGCTGGATCGCCATGGCCCGCCGCACGCTTTCCTCGGTGGGCGTGGTGATCGCCTCGTCGTACGCGTTGGTGTGGAGCGAATTGCAGTTGTCGTACAGTGCGTATAGCGCCTGCAGCGTTGTACGGATGTCGTTGAACGAGATCTCCTGCGCGTGCAGGCTGCGGCCGGAGGTCTGGATGTGATACTTGAGGCGCTGTGACCGGTCGTTGGCATTGTACCGCAGCTTCATCGCCTTGGCCCAGATGCGCCGGGCGACGCGCCCGATGACGGCGTACTCGGGGTCGAGGCCGTTGGAGAAGAAGAACGACAGGTTCGGCGCGAAGTCGTCCACCTTCATGCCGCGCGACAGGTAGTACTCGACGTAGGTGAACCCGTTGGCGAGCGTGAACGCCAGCTGCGTGATCGGGTTCGCGCCCGCCTCGGCGATGTGATAGCCGGAGATGGACACGGAGTAGAAGTTCCGCACCTGCCGCTCGATGAAGTACTGCTGCACGTCTCCCATCATCCGCAGGGCAAACTCCGTGGAGAAGATGCAGGTGTTCTGGGCCTGGTCCTCCTTGAGGATGTCGGCCTGGACCGTGCCGCGCACGCGGCTGAGCGTGGCGGTGCGGATGCGCTCATAGACATCGAGGGGCATGACGTCGTTGCCGCTCGCGCCGAGCAGCAGGAGGCCGAGCCCGTCGTTGCCGTCGGGGAGGCCGCCGCGATACTGCTGGCCGCGCGAGGCCGCGCTGGGCGTACGTCGCCTCGATGCGCTTCGTCACCTCGTCGGCCTGGCCCTGCTCGCGGATCCAGCGCTCGCACTGCTGGTCCACCGCGGCGTTCAGGAAGAAGGCCAGCACCATCGGCGCGGGCCCGTTGATCGTCATGGAGACGGACGTGGCGGGATCGCAGAGGTCGAAGCCGGAGTAGAGCTTCTTGGCGTCGTCCACCGTCGCCACGCTGACGCCGGCATTGCCGATCTTGCCGTAGATGTCGGGACGGCGCGCGGGATTCTCGCCGTAGAGCGTGACCGAGTCGAAGGCGGTAGAGAGCCGCTTGGCCGGCATGCCGATTCGACACGTAGTGAAAGCGCCGGTTGGTGCGCTCGGGGCCGCCCTCGCCGGCAAACATGCGCGCCGGCTCCTCGCCCTGGCGCTTCAGCGGAAAGACGCCAGCGGCGAACGGGAACATGCCGGGAGGCGCCTCGGTGAGCAGCCACGTGAGGATGTCGCCCCAGTCGCTGTACCGGGGCAGGCTCACCTTGGGCACGCGCGTACCGGAGAGCGACTCCGTGAAGAGGTCCTGGCTGATGACCTTGTCGCGCACCTTGAACTCGTAGCGGTCGGCGCGGTAGCGGGCGACCATGGTGGGCCACTCGGCGAGGAGCCGCTTGCACTCGGGCGCCAGCTTCGCCTCGAGCGCGGCCTGCTCGGCCTGGAGGCCGGCGATCCACTCCGGCGCCTTCGCGGCAGTCTGCTCGACGCGCACCACGCCACCCTCCGCGGGCTCCTGCACCACGAGGGCTGCCTGGCCCTCCCGGGAGCGCAACTGTTCCAGCGCGCCGTTCAACTGGTACATGCGGCGCGCGATGGCGGACTGTTCCTGCACGAAGCGCGCATAATCCTCGGCTCCCTCGACGATCTCGGCGAGGTACCGGCCGCGCTCGGCGGGGATGATCCGTGCTGTCTCCCCGGCACCCGACACGAGCGGCCGCTGCGCCATGAACGGGACGCCGGTCTTCTTCGCGATGGCGTCGAGTGTCGCGGTGAAGAGTCGGTTCATGCCGGCGTCATTGAACTGCGCCGCGATGGTCCCGAAGATCGGCAAGGTGTCGTCGCCTGCATCCCAGAGCTGACGGTTCCGCTTGTACTGCTTCCGCACATCGCGGATGGCGTCGAGGCTGCCCGCCTTGTCGAACTTGTTGATCGCCACCAGGTCGGCAAAGTCGAGCATGTCGATCTTCTCGAGCTGCGTCGCCGCGCCGTACTCCGCAGTCATGACGTACAGCGACACGTCGGCATGCTCGGTGATCTCGGTGTCCGACTGGCCGATGCCGGAGGTCTCGACGATGACGAGGTCGAAGCCGGCGGCGCGGCAGATGTCGATCGACTCGCGGACGTGCTTGCTGAGGGCGAGGTTCGACTGCCGCGTGGCCAGGGAGCGCATGTAGACGCGGGGATCATGCACCGCATTCATGCGAATACGGTCACCGAGGAGTGCGCCGCCGGTGCGACGGCGGGACGGATCGACCGAGATGATGGCGATGGTGCTGGTGGGGAGGGCGGCAAGGAAACGGCGGACGAATTCGTCGACCAGCGATGACTTGCCCGCGCCGCCCGTCCCGGTAACGCCAAGCACCGGCGCCTTCGCCGACGCGAGACGGGCGGCGAGACCCTCGCGCAAGTCGGCCACCCGCTCCGGCTCGTTCTCGGCAAGAGAGATGAGCCGGCCCAGCGTCTTGGGATCACGCTGGGGCACAGCGACCCATGCGGCATCGAGGTCGATGGCGGGGCGCGCGCGATCGCAGTGGCGAAGGAGGTCGTCGATCATCCCCTGGAGGCCCATCGCGCGACCGTCGTCGGGGGTGTAGATGCGGGTAATGCCGTAGCGGTGCAACTCCTCCACCTCGGAGGGAAGGATGGTGCCGCCACCACCGCCGAAGATCAGGATGTCGGCACCGCGCTCGGCGAGCAGGTCGTGCATGTACTTGAAGAACTCGATGTGGCCACCCTGGTACGACGTGACGGCGATGGCCGTGGCGTCCTCCTGGATGGCGCACTCGACGATCTCGGCGGCGCTGCGGTTGTGGCCCAGGTGGATCACTTCGGCGCCCGACGCCTGGATGATGCGGCGCATCACGTTGATCGCCGCATCGTGCCCGTCAAAGAGCGACGCGGCAGTGACAATCCGGATGGGACGCCGGGGCTTTGGTTCAGCCGCGGTCGGCAGGGGCAGGGCCTGGGTCATTCCGTCTCCAGTCATGCGCCAAATCTAGGCAGGTCACGGGCTTTGCGCCCGGCGAATGGCGGTTCCATTCGGTACCTTTCCCGGATGCCTACGACCGAAGGAGCCGCCCCGTTTCCGCCAGTGAGCTATGCCGCATGGCGGGCCGGGGTGGAGACTGAGCTGGGATCGGATGCCGTGTCCCGCAGGCTCCGCGCCATGACGGAAGATGGCATCGCGATCGAGCCGCTGTACGCCCCGGGAGGACCTGGGGATGCCGATGCCAGGAACCTCGCGGGGCGGGTGGTGGGGCTGCTGCCGCTCCCCGACTTCAAGTATCGGATCAGGCAGCGGCTCCCGGTGACGTCGCCTCGAGACGTGCTCGATGCCGCGGTCACCGGCGGCATACAGTCGCTGGAACTGACGTGGAGTGGCACCGACGAACTGCCACTGGTGCTGGGCATGCTCCACGAGCTCGGTCGCGCGGGCATCGAGACGAGCCTCGAGGGCAGCGACCTCGCCTCTCTCACGGCTCTCAGTACCGGCCTGACCGCCAACGGAGCGTACTCCCTCGGCATCGACCCTGTATCGAGCTTCTTCTTGCGTGACGGGATTTCCGGTGAGCCGAAGCACGAGCTCGACATGTCGGGCGTGTCGCGGGTGCTCGCGCCCAGGTGCCGCGCTCTCCGCGCCACAGGCGACCCGTTCTTCAACGCCGGTGCCACCACAGGGATGACGCTGGGCGTGACAGTGGCCATTGCGCTCGCCTACCTGCGCGCGCTTGAGGCAGCCGGTGCTGACCTGTTTGACGCGGCGCATGGCATCGAGATTCGCCTTCCGTGCGGGCCCCGGTTCTTTGAGAGTGCTGCGATGCTCCGGGCTGGCCGCATTGTGTGGGCCCGCGTCCTCGATCTGGCCGGTATCGAAGGTGCGCCCATGACGCTGGTCGCCATCACCGGCCGGCGCGCGCTCACCCGTCATGATCCATGGAATAACGCGCTCCGCAACACGTCGGTGGCCTTTGCCGCGGCGATCGGTGGCGCCGACGTCCTCCACCTGCTCCCGCACGATGTGCGTGCTGTCACGCCGGGCGCGGCGGGACTGCGCCTGGCGCGCACCACTGGCCTCGTCCTGAAGGAAGAGGCCTCACTCGGGCGCGTCCTGGACCCCGCCGAGGGAAGCTGGTTCCTGGAATCACTGACGTCCGAGCTGGCCGCGGAGGCGTGGGACGAGCTGCGACGACTGGAGGCAGCCGGCGGTATCATCGCCGCGCTCGAGTCGGGTGACCTCAGCCGGCGCATCGCCGCGGCGGCGGCGGCACGGCACGAACGGGTGCGCGAGCGGCGTCATGCCATCGTCGGGGTTACCGAGCATCCAGTCGAAGGAGAACTCGTTCCCGCGTCTCCCGCGGAGATCGCCGAGACCGCCAGGCACGGGGCATTTCCGTTGCGGCCCGATGCACTGCCATACGAGGCGCTGCGCGATGCGGGGGAACGATGAGCATCATCCCCAACTTCGCCGACATAGAATGGAGTCCGCCGGCCGTGAACGATGCCCCCCGGCGCGGTCCGGGGCCGTGGGCGTCGGCCGAAGGCATCGCGATTCCGTATCAGTTCGGCGCGTCGCTGCTCGACGGTGTGGACGTAGCCACCATGCCGGGGTCGGCACCATATGTCCGTGGGCCGTACCCGACGATGTACCTCGGCCAGCCGTGGACCATCCGGCAGTACGCGGGCTATTCCACCGCCGAGGACTCGAACGCCTTCTACCGGCGGAACCTGGCGGCGGGACAGATGGGCCTCAGCATCGCCTTCGACCTGGCCACCCACCGTGGGTACGACTCGGACCATCCGCGCGTGAGCGGCGACGTCGGGATGGCGGGAGTGGCGATCGACAGCATCCTCGACATGCGGATCCTGTTCGACCAGATCCCGCTCGACAGGATGAGCGTGTCGATGACGATGAACGGCGCAGTGCTGCCGATCCTGGCGCTCTACATCGTGGCGGGTGAGGAGCAGGGGGTGAAGCCGGCGCAGCTCGCAGGCACCATCCAGAACGACATCCTCAAGGAATTCATGGTCCGGAACACGTACATCTATCCGCCGGGCCCGAGCCTCAGGATCGTCGCCGACATCTTCCGCTATACCAGCAGGCACATGCCGAAGTTCAACAGCATCAGCATCAGTGGCTATCACATGCACGAGGCGGGTGCCACCGCCGACCTGGAACTGGGCTACACCCTGGCCGATGGCGTGGAGTACGTGCGCACCGGCCTCACGGCCGGGTTGAAGATCGACGACTTTGCGCCGAGACTTAGCTTTTTCTTCGCCATCGGGATGAATTTTTTCATGGAGGTGGCCAAGCTCAGGGCGGCACGGCTGCTGTGGACCCGTCTCATGCAGCAGTTCCACCCGGCGAAGGCGAAGAGCTCCGTCCTCAGGACGCATTGCCAGACCAGCGGGTGGAGCTTGTCGGCCCAGGACGTGAACAACAACATCGTTCGTACCTGCATCGAGGCGATGGCGGCGACGCAGGGCGGTACGCAGAGCCTGCACACCAACGCGCTGGACGAGGCACTGGCCCTGCCCAGCGACGCGTCCGCCCGTATCGCGCGGAACACCCAGTTGTTCCTCCAGCTGGAGACGGATACCTGTGTCACGGTCGATCCGTGGGGTGGGAGCCGCTATGTCGAGTGGCTCACTGACCAGCTGGCGCGGAAGGCGCAGGGCCATATCGACGAGGTGGAGAAGCTGGGCGGGATGGCTCGCGCAATCGAGGCGGGCATTCCCAAATTGCGCATCGAGGAAGCGGCGGCACGGACGCAGGCACGCATCGACAGTGGACGGCAGGCCCTGGTCGGGGTCAACCGGTACCGCCCCGAGAGGGATGAGTTGCCGGAGGTGCTCCGGATCGACAACCGTGCCGTGCGCGCCGCGCAGGTGGCGCGCCTGGCCGAGCTCAGGGCGACGCGTGATAGTGAGGCAACCACGCGCGCGCTTGTGGCGCTATCTGGCGCGGCAGCATCGGGCGAGGGGAACCTCCTGGAGCTGGCGATCGACGCCGCGCGAGCACGGGCCACGGTGGGCGAAATGAGTGAGGCGCTCGCGGCGGTGTACGGCCGGCATGCGGCGCCGGTGCACGTGGTGAGCGGAGTCTACGGAGGGGAAATGGCGGGCACCGACGAGGGCATCGTGACGGTTCGCAACGCGGTCGATCGATTCGCCGCGCTGGAGGGACGGCGTCCCCGGCTGCTCGTGGCGAAGGTGGGCCAGGACGGTCATGACCGGGGCCAGAAGGTCATTGCGACGGCCTTCGCCGACCTGGGCTTCGATGTCGACATCGGTCCCCTCTTCGCAACACCAGACGAAGCGGCACGGCAGGCGGTGGAGAACGACGTGCATGTCGTTGGCGTCAGCTCACTCGCGGCGGCGCACCTGACGCTCGTTCCCGAGTTGCACCAGGCCCTGGTTGCCCTCGGGCGACCCGACATCATGATCGTGGCAGGTGGGGTGATACCGCCGCAGGACCACGCGGCACTCAAGGCGGCAGGTGCCAGCATGATCTTCGGGCCCGGTACGGTCATCCCGGAAGCCGCCCACACGCTGCTTGCGGAGCTGGCGCATCGCCTGGGCCTGGATGAGGCGAAGATCTTCCGTGGGCCGGATGGCACCAGGTGAGTGAAGCGAGACGGACGACCCAGTCACTCGACGAACTGATCGCCGGGGTGAGGCGGCGCGAGCCTGCGGCACTGGGCCGGGCCGTATCGCTGATCGAGTCCACGGCGTCGGCCGATCGCATGCGCGCGGGAGACCTGCTGACCCAACTCGGCCCGGCGGCGAGGCCGTCGGTCCTCGTGGGAATCAGCGGTGTCCCCGGGGTGGGGAAGAGCACCTTCATCGATGGAATGGGAGCACGCCTGCTCGCGCAGGGTCACAAGGTGGCAGTCCTGGCGGTGGATCCCTCGAGCACGGTGTCGGGCGGCAGCATCCTGGGCGACAAGACGCGGATGCAGAAGCTCGCGGGCGATCCGCGAGCGTTCGTACGGCCGTCGCCCACGGCGGGCACGCTGGGTGGCGTGGCCCCACGCACCCCCGAGACAATCGCGCTGTGCGAGGCAGCGGGGTTCGACGTGATCATCGTGGAGACGGTCGGTGTCGGCCAGTCGGAAACCTCCGTGGCGGACCTCGCGGACGTATTCCTGGTGCTGATGCTGCCCGGGGGCGGGGACGAGCTGCAGGGCATCAAGCGGGGCCTGATGGAACGGGCGGACGTCATCGCGGTGAACAAGGCCGACGGCACCAACGCAGACCGGGCACAGTCGACGGCGCGGGACTATCGCACCGCGATGCACCTCATGCGGGGCCGCGACGCCGCGGGACCGCCGCCCGTGCTCACCTGCAGCGCCATGGACGGCACGGGGCTGGACGACGTGTGGAGCGCGCTGCTGGAACGGCGACTGGGGCTGGTGGAAAGCGGGGTGCTGGCGGCGCGCCGGCGGGAGCAGCGGGTGCGCTGGATGTGGGCGCTGGTCGAGCAGCGGGTGCGATCGGCCCTCGAAACGCATGAGGGGGTGCACGGACTGCTGGGCGAGGTGACGCGGGGCGTTGCCGACGGGTCAACCCCGCCCAGCGTGGCGGCCGAGCGGCTGTTGCGCGCCGTCGGGTTGGGGTGAGGCCTAGAACTCCCGCCGCTTCATGTCGTCGAAGAACTCCTCGTGCTCCTGCTGGTCGGGCCGCTCCGGCCGGCGCGTCACATCCAGCGTCGAGTCGTAGGTGGGACGGACCTTGGACTTGGGCTTCTCAGCCTTCGCCATGTTCTTCTTGATGAGTGCCTCGAGCTGCTTGTCCTTCATACCGCCCTCGTGTGAGTGCCCACCTAAACTAGCAGATTCGGGCGGCTGACAAAGGGCAGGGCGGGTAGGGCGGGTAGGGCGGGTAGGCGAGCGCCGGTCTGCACCGTTTGGATGATGACGTGACCGAGAGGGAAGGCGAATGTGCCACATGCCGACCCTCACCGACGCGCGTGCCGTCCTGCTCCGCCACTTCGGCTTTCCCGACTTCCGTCCGTCCCAGCGCGAGGTCGTCCGTTCCGTCCTGAGCGGGCGCGACACCCTTGCCGTCCTGCCCACCGGTGCCGGCAAGTCGGCCTGCTTCCAGGTGCCCGCGCTGCTGCTCGACGGTATCACGATCGTCGTCTCGCCCCTCATCAGCCTCATGACCGACCAGGTCGCGGCCTGTCTGCGGCGCGGCATCCCCGCCGCCGCGCTGACCAGTGCCACACCTGCGGTGGAGCGCTTGCTGGTGATGGATGCACTCCGGAACCGGAGCCTCCGGCTGCTGTACCTGTCCCCGGAGCGCCTGGCGGCGTCGGCGACCGCGCTCAAGCAGCAGGTCGGCGCGCCGGCGATGCTGGCGGTCGATGAGGCGCACTGCATTTCCGAATGGGGACCGGATTTCCGCCCGGCCTATCGACAGCTCGGCCTGGTACGTCGGCTGCTCGGCGGGCCGCCCGTGGTGGCGCTCACCGGGAGCGCGACACCCGATGTGCGGAAGGACATCACGAAACAGCTCGCAGTTCCGCAGTGGCGCGGCAGCGACCCAGTACGTCGCCTCCTTCGACCGGCCCAACCTGCGCTTCCACGTGCGCGCCGTTTCCTCGGAGCCGGAGCGCTTCAAGGTCCTGCTGGGCGAGCTCGACGAGAGCGAACCGCTCGCGATCGTCTACACGCCGACGCGGAGCGTCACCGAGGCGCTGACCCGCGCGCTTCGCCTCGCGGGATACGACGCGGTGCCGTATCACGCCGGGCTCACGAGCGAGTACAAGCTGGGTGCGCTCCAGCGATTCACCAATTCTCAGCTGCAGGTCGTGGTCGCGACCTGTGCCTTCGGCATGGGCATCGATGCGCCCAACGTGCGCCTCGTGGTCCACTGGTCGATGCCGCCCACCCTCGAGTCGTACTATCAGGAAGCGGGGCGCGCAGGGCGGGACGGCGCGGCGGCTCGCTGCGTCCTGCTCTATCGGAAGGGTGATTCCGACCGGCAACGGGAGCAACTCGACGTGACGTTTCCGGCGTCGCGCGCGGTCGAGCGGCTGTGGCGCGACCCGGAGGCGGCGCAGCGGGCACCTGCCGGCCTGCGCGAATCGGCGGAGCGCTTGCGGCACGAGGTACTGCAGGAATCAGGTCGGGTCGACTGGAGCCCGGTCAAGCGTCGCCGGCGACTGGCCGAGGCGCGCATTGGTTCCGTGGAGCGATATGCGACCACGCGGCGATGCCGGCGGGACGAGCTGCTCCGGTACTTTGGCGAGCATCACGCGCGCTGCAGTGGGTGCGACAGGTGCGGACCAGGAGGCTGACGACGGGTTACGTGTCGGCCAAGCCATCGCTAGAATGCACCGCAGGGCCAATCCATCCCAGTGAACCTGACAGCCGGGTAGTACCGCGTGGAGCAACGCTATGCTGAGCGAGGGCGTCACCACGGTCGGCGCATGGCAGTTCGCCGGCCTTTTGTGTGGCGGGATGCTGGTGATGCTGGAAGTTGGCCGGCGCATTGGCATCCGGCAGCGCGCGCGGCTGGGTGATGCGCATGGGGCCGGGCTGGCCGCAGTCGAAGGCTCGCTCTTCGCCCTGCTCGGCCTCATCGTGGCCTTCACGTTCTCCGGGGCAGCGGCGCGGTTCGACCAGCGCCGCGCGTTGATCGTCGAGGAGGCCAACGACATCGGCACGGCGTACCTCCGGCTGGACCTCCTTCCTGCCGATGCGCAGCCGGCGCTTCGCCAGAAGTTCAGGCAGTATGCCGACGCGCGCATCGAGGCGTACCGGGTGCTCCCGAACCTGAAGCTGGCGATGGACCACCTGGAGCGGGCGAACGCGCTCCAGGGTGAAATCTGGAAGCTGTCGGTGAGTGGCACCCAGTCCGCGCCCACCACCGCGCCGAGCGTGCTGCTGCTTCCAGCGGTGAACGCGATGATCGACATCACGAACACCCGCTTCTGGTCGGCGCAGACGCATCCACCCGGTGTCATCTTCGCGCTTGCTGTCGGCGCTTACGCTCTGCTGTGCCTTGTTCGCCGGTTACGGCATGTCGAGCCACCTCCGGGCGCAACTGGCTTCACCGGCTCGGGTTTTCGCTCGTCCTCTCCGCCGCGGTGTTCGTCATCATGGACCTCGAGTATCCGCGCTTCGGCTTCATCCGCATCGATGCCTTCGATCAGGCCATCGTGGACGCGCGTGAGGCCATGAAGTGACCCGGCCTGCCATGGCGTGGGCAATACTCGTTTTCGCCGGGCTGCTCGAGATTGGCTGGTCGCTTGGCTTCAAGCTGAGCCAGGCGGCTGATCGTCGCGTGGCCGGGCTGGCTTTGGCCGCGGTGTGCATGTCCGCAAGCGGGGTGCTGCTGTGGATGGCCCAGCGCGACATCCCGATCGGGACGGCCTACGCGGTGTGGACCGGGATCGGTGCGGCGGGCACCTTCCTCATCGGCATCGCCTACTTCGGCGATGCGGTCACGCCGATGCGCATCGGCTCCGTATGCCTGATCATCGCCGGCGTCATAGGGCTCAAGATTTCTCATGCGTAAGCTCCGCGCGGTGGCACTCGCGACTCTCCTGCCTGGCGCGATGATGATCGCGCGAACTGCGCGCGCGCAGGAGATTCCCGAGTCCCACCTACCTGACCTATCTCACTCCCGGACTGCCGCTCCCCATCGCGCAGCAGCCCTCCACCGCGCTGTTCCAGCTGTATGGGGATACGTCGGCGCCGGGATATGTGGACGTCGATCCGCGCAATGGCATCGACGACGCGCGTGACCGGTGGCTGCTCCTGCTCTCGGCGCGCTTCGCACCCTGGATGGTGCGCAACACCGTCGACTTCCCCATGGACTGGCAGAAGTTCATCTACCAGGGAGTGACCTTTCCGCTCTTCGTGGATCGGTTTGATATCTCGAGTGACGCGCCGCGACTGGTGAGCAGCAGCTCGATCAACATGCAGGCTGTGGCGAGGCAGCCGTGTCCCGTCTCGGCAGCGGATGCCGCCAACGATACCGTTCCCGACTGCAGGATCCTGGCGCTCCTCGGCAAGTACGGCCCCGAGTCTCGCCATCCGCCACAGCCGGTGCAGCCTGACCGCGACGCCGCCACGGTGATGTACTTCCAGTTTCCCGGCGAAAGCCCGGCCACCTGGCATGCGGAGTACACCGGGTCGAACGGCGAGCCTCAAGCGAGAGTACCTCGGCTTCGCGAAGACGTTCGTGCACCCGTTCATCGTCGAGGTTGCCGGCCGGCCTGCGGCCGACCCGCGATATCGGCTCGTGCTGCAGTACTGGTTCTTCTACCCGTACAATGACGCCGGCAACATCCACGAGGGCGACTGGGAGCACCTCAACGTCCTGCTGACGACCCGGGCGCAAGGCGCGGAGGGCCTCTCAGCCGACGAAATGCGCGCGTTCCTCGCGAGTCCGCCACCGCTCGACGACATCATTACCCGCGAGCTCCAGTACTACTTCCATCACTGGGTATTCCGTCTCGACTATTTCGAGCCCAACGTCTACCTGCCGCGCGACGCATGGGAGAAGCAGATGGACGCCCTGCCGGCAGACCGGGTCGGCGAGAAGAAGATCTGGGAGCAGATCCGCAACCAGGCGTACATGGACGATGCGGAAACGGTGTTCAACTTTCACCCGATCGTGTTCATCGGGGGTGACAACCGGGGCCTGCAGGCGCTGATCTCCAAGCCCACCTCGCTGGGACGGGCCAGTCATGGCAGCTATCCGTTTGTCGCGCTCTACAAGGATGTCGGTCCACAGGGCACGGGCGAGCTGGTGAAGCACCGGTGGAACGAGTTCCGGCAGCCGCCCGACTCGAACGCACCGGAAACGGCGCCGATCGTGCGCCTCGACAATCCCGCCCGCCTCGCAGCTCGTGCCCGACTGGGAACGCGTCCTCCCGATGGTGGAGGACGATGCGGCCGCGCGCGCCGAGTGGCTCTGGCTCGTCCTGCCCATCCGGTTCGGGTACCCGGCCACCGTGTCGCCCTTCGCCGGCATCGTCAAGTACGCTGAAACCGGCAACTCCTCCATTGCGAGCCCGCCATTCAACAGCGGCTGGAACCGAACTGGGGAGGCGGCAGGCTACGGCACCTACGACCCCAATCGCCTGAGCGCGCAGTTTCCCGCGAGCATCCAGGACAACTTCCAGACCGGCTGGGGCTACTTCAACCTCACCGTGCCATTGATCGCAACGCTGCCGGGGTTTGACATCATCTACCGGGTGCTCAGCGCACCGGCACGCGCCACCCGGAAGAGTTCGGGCCCGGCGTTCTTCCCGGCGAACACGGTGCCATTCCGGTCCTGGGGGTTTTCCGGTGGCGTATCGATGTTCAAGCCGAAGGACGAATGGATGGGGCTCTTCGGGTTCAACGAGCTGTTCATCCCGCTGATCAACGAGTTTGCGACCCTCGCCGGCAGCGACAGCGTAGAAGCGCGGACGACTGGCAGCCTCAATGACCTCGCGGTGCAATGGCTGGTCGGGGTCAACCTGTATGTCGGGCGGCGCTTCGTCAGCGAGAGCAGCCTGCGGCACTCCAACAGCACCATCGGGGAGACGGTGGTTGTCGTCGGCGCGCCTGGCGAATACCAGTTGCGGGCCAACCTCGACTTCTGGGAGTTCGTCGGCAGCATGCGGTACAACCTGGCCATCGACGGATTCCAGCCGTACATCAAGGGCGGCTACGGCTTGAGCTGGTATCAGCTGAACGATGCGACATTTGCCGGCGAGATCCTGGGCGACGGCACCTCCCCGTGGGTGCGGCGGCCCAGCTTCTTCAATAACCTCCTTCCCAACACCTGGAACCTTGGCGCCGGCTTCGAGTACATCCCGATCCGGAAAATCGGCGGCCCGAGCATTGGCGTGAAGGCGGAAGCGGTGTGGTTTACCCACAACCTGGGCGTTACGTCCAGCACCGATTTCCTGTTCGTAAAGGACGTCACGGATCAACCGCTGGACTTTCGCCTTCTCGGGCACGCTCAGCTTCTAGGCGTATATTCCGACCCCATGGATCTCTCCCTCTACCTATCCGAGCAGCACTTTCAGGTCCGCGACATGGTGCGTGAGTTTGGCCGCACCGAAGTCGCTCCCGTCGCCCGCGAACTCGACCGCACCTCCACCTTCCCCTGGGACAACATCCGGAAGATGGCCGACCTCGGCCTGCTCGGGGTGCCATGGAGTGAGGAGATGGGCGGGGCAGGGATGGACCAGTTGTCCTACTACATCACGATTCATGAGCTGGCGAAGGTGGACGCGAGTCACGCCCTCACCATCAGCGCCCACACCAACCTCGGCACGTCGCCGATCATGGACTTCGGCACCAAGGCGCAGCAGGAGCAGTACGTGCCGCTGCTCGCCTCGGGCAAGGTGCTCGGCGGCTTCGGGCTGACGGAGCCGGGCGCCGGCAGTGATGCCGGCGGCACCGCCACCACTGCGGTCGACAAGGGCGATCACTACCTGCTCAACGGGTCGAAGATCTTCATCACCCACGCCGGCGTGGGAGAGATCTTCAGCGTCACTGCGCGCGACCGGGCCGGGTAACCGGGGCATCACCAGCCTGCTGGTCACCAAGGACACGGTGGACCTGGACGAGGCAAAGCGCGTCGGGGTGGGACACGCCGCCGACCTGCCCAAGATCAAGGGAGTCCGGGCCGGCAAGAAGGAAGACAAGATGGGGTGGAGGGCCAGCGACACCCGTGAGCTCGTCTTCGAGGACGCGATCATCCCGAAGGAGAACGTCCTGGGCAAGGTGGGCGACGGGTTCGTCAACTTCCTCAAGACCCTGGACGCCGGCCGCATCGGCATTGCCGCCCTGTCGCTGGGCATCGCCGAGGGGGCCTACGACGAGGCGCTCAAGTACGCCGGGGTACCGGAAGCAGTTCGGGAAGGCGATCGGATCGTTCCAGGGGATCAGCTTCCAGCTGGCCGACATGGCACTGGAAATCGAGGCCGGTACCCACCTGCTGTACCATGCCGCCTGGCTCAAGCAGAACGGCAAGCCGTTCAAGAAGGAAGCGGCCATGGCCAAGCTGTTCTGCTCGGAACTGGCCATGCGCGCGACCACAAAGGCTGTCCAGATCTTCGGCGGCTACGGCTACACCACCGAATATCCGGTCGAGCGGATGATGCGTGACGCCAAGGTCTGCGAGATCGGCGAGGGAACCAGCGAAATCCAGCGCCTGGTCATCGCGCGGCACATTCTGGGTGACATCGTCAACGGCTGATATTGCCCTAAACGATTGCTCATCTTACCTTTAGAGCAGTCTTGCAGCGCAGCACCACCGAAGCGCCCGCTGGCCAGTCGGGCTGTGATGTCGGGGTGTAACGCTCATGTTGCCGCCCTCGCTACCGATTTGGCGCCGAGGGCCTGATGCTCGGGGCAGTGCCGCCGGTGAGCGGACACGCCCCACCTAACCTTGCGCATGCCGTGTCCCGTTTCCTCGGTGGCCGAACCAGCCGCAGGGGGAGTACGTGGGTGCGGCTGAGGTCCGCTCGTGAAGCGCGAGATCCTCATCAACGGGAGCCAGCGCGAGACGCGCCTGGCCATCCTCGAAGATGATCGGCTGGTCGAACTTCTGGTCGACCGCCCCGATCACCGCCGCACAGTCGGCGACATCTACCTCGGACGGGTCGACGCCGTCCTCCCCGGAATTCAAGCCGCGTTCGTGGACATCGGTCAGGAGAAGAGTGCCTTTCTCCACGCCTCCGATCTCCTGGAGCCCGACGAGGACGACGACGAGCCGTCCGACGACGAGGCCGATGAGCACGACGAGGTGGACGAGGAGCCGGCCCAGGACTCGGGCGAGTCCGACGCCAGCTCGAGCGGCGACGACCAGAAAAACTGGCGTGGCCGGCGAAAGCGTGGCAACGGCAATGGTGGTGGCAACGAGGCCCGCCAGCGCGAGGTGTCCAGCCGCCGGGCACTGCCGAACATCGCCGACATCCTGAAGAAGGGCCAGAACCTCGTCGTCCAGGTCACCAAGGAGCCCATCAGCACCAAGGGCTGCCGGGTCACCGCCCAGATCTCCCTCCCCGGTCGTTTCCTCGTCTACATGCCGTTCGCCTCGCAAGGTGGGCGTCAGCCGCAAGATCGAGAGCCGCGAGGAGCGGGCGAAGCTGCGTGAAATGGTGGGCCGGCTCCTGCCGCGCCGATTCCGGCGGCATGATCGTGCGCACCGTGGCCGAGGGGGTCACGGAGGAGAACTTCCAGCGCGAGGTCGACTCGCTGCTCAACCTCTGGAAGAAGATCAACCGGAAGAAGACCTTCGTCCGCAAGGCGCCGGCGCTGCTGCAGCGGGAGACGAGCCTCACCCGCGGCATCATCCGCGACCTGTTCAGCTGGAAGGTCGACGCGCTGCAGGTCGACTCGAAGGAGCTGCACCACGAGATCGAGCAGTACCTGCAGCAGGTCGATCCCGACCTGATGCAGCGGGTGCACATGTACACCGAGTCGACGCCGCTGTTCGACAAGTACGACATCGAGTCGGAAATCCGCGACCTCTTCAAGGCGCGCTGCGAGCTTCCCACCGGCGGCTCGATCATCATCCAGCCGACCGAGGCGCTCATCTCCATCGACGTGAACACCGGTCGCTACACCGGCAAGAAGGATCCGGAGAAGACGATCCTTCGCACCAATCTCGAGGCGTCCCGCGAGATCGCGCGCCAGATCCGCCTGCGCGACATCGGCGGCATCATCGTCTGCGACTTCATCGACATGGAGACGCGCGCCAACCGCGACCGGTGCTCCAGGAGCTGCGCACGCACCTCGGCCGCGACCGGGCGCGCACCAAGGCGCTCGCGGTGTCGGAGCTCGGGCTGGTCGAGATGACGCGCCAGCGCGTCCGGCCGTCGCTGTGGCACTCGATGACGTTCGACTGCCCCACCTGTGCCGGCAACGGGCCGTGTCTTCACGCCGGAGGTGGTGGCCCGACGGCTGGAGCGCTCGCTCAAGCGGGCCGGGCCATGAGCACCGGGAGCGGCAGCTGACGGTCCGGCTGCACCCCGAGGTGGCGCTCTACCTGCTGGAGGAGGAGCCGAAGCTGCTCCAGACGCTGCAGAAGCTGACCGGACTCGACCTGGAGTTGCGGGACGACCCGATGATCCGCCTGGACGACTTCCGGCTCATGAGCCGGCCGGCGGGAAGGGACGTGACGCAGCAGTACGCGGTTGCATGACCTGAAGACGTGAAGACGTGAGGACGTGAAGTGGCTGGAAGGGCGATAGGAGATCTATCGCCCTTTTCTTTTGGGCCGTATCATCTCCCGACCCACCTCCTGCTGAGATCCGGAGTCCCTAGATGCCGTCGTTCCGTCAGGCCAGCCCGCTGGCTGCGATTTTTCTTGTGTCGTTGCTGGCGGGTTGTGGGAGCGACGGCGGGGGCGGCGGGCCCGATGGGCTCGCCGTCCAGGCGAAGGAGATCTTTCCAGCGGGTACCGCGGAGAACGAGGCGGTAGGGCTGTCTGACCAGCTCGAGGCAGCTGCCGCGGCGGGGGACAACGCAACGGCGGATGAACGGGCCTTCTCGCTCGCTACGCTGACGCTCGGCGAATTCCAGGCGGGACGCCTGGAGGGTGGGGCGGGGCTACCGGCCTCCCTGAGCAGCTTCCTCAAGGATGTGTTTGCCACGGCAGGGCTGGGGACGCCGCCGCTCAGCCCCTCGAGCTTCGGCAACGAGGGAATCGTGGCAGTGGTCGAGGCAACCGGCGGCACCTTCACGACCCAGACCCTCCACGCGGGCATCGACATTCCTGCGGGGGCGCTGAGTCGGCCGGCCCTGCTGGTGGCTGATCGGCTGCCCGATGCTTCAGCACATTCGCCGACTGATGGGCCGCTTCCCACCAGCCTGGACCAGTACCCCCTCTTCTACGAGTTCACCTTCACGCCAGTGATCACCCTGGCGGCCGATGCCATCATCGGCGTTTGCCAGGTGACCGAGTCCTCGAGTCCGTACTATGCGCCCGACGATGTCTTCAACCGCCTGCAACTGGCCCATCCCGACCCCAGCGATCCGTCGGCGATCGAACTGCTCGAGCGGGTGGAGGCACCGTTTCTCGATTGTGACGGCGTAGGGCCGAGCACGCTGCGGGGCGCGTCACTCCTGGCACGCCGCCCCGGCATCGGCGGGCGGGTACGGAACTTCAGCCCGTTCGCCGCAGTGGACCCGGAGACGCCAGCGCAGGGCGCCGCCGGCATCTACGTCACCAATGCCGCCGACAATTCCATTCGGGTGTTCGCGCTGGATGCCACCGGAAATGCGGCGCCGGTGCGGGTGATCAAGGGTGCAAGCACCCAGCTATCGCTGCCGATCGGGATCGGGATGGACACGCAGGGGAACCTCTATGTGGCGAACCGGACGGGAGCGAAGGTCACCATGTACCCCCAGACTGCGACCGGCGATGTGGCGCCGAGCCGGACGCTGACGAACGGGGCTGAATGGTCACCCCAGGTGATCGATGTGGGGCCGGGCGACGAACTGCTGGTGGGTACCTGCCCCAACTGCGGATCCGCCGCGGGGGGAGCGACCGGCGTCTTCCACTTCGCCAGCGGTGCCACCACGAGCGACTACAGCATCGATGGCGGCAACACCGTCCTCAGCGTGCCCTCCGGGATCGACCGGGACGCCAGCGGCAACATCATTGTCTCGAATGCGTTCGGCGGCACCGTGAATGTCTACGCCCCCGGAAGCACGGGGAACGTCGCCCCGATCCGGAGCTTCACCCCCAGCACTGCCAACACCCAGGCGATGAGCGTCGGTGGGAACACGATCGCGTTGAGCAGCCCAGGCACCGGGATCGCCCTGTTCCCCCTGACCGCCACTGGGGCCACGGCACCCACGGCCACCATCGGCGCTCCTGCGGTTCCAATTTCCTATCCGGGAGGGGTGCTGCTGGACGCGGGGGTGACACCACCCGTGATCTACCTGGTGGACTACAGCGGCAATGCCATCTATGTGATCCAGACGGCGGGGGTGGCGCCGAACCTGACGGTTTCCAGCGTGCGGACCATCAAGGGGGCGGCCACTGGCCTGGGGCAGCCCCTGGGGATAGCGGTGGTGAAGTAGGGGGTCTTGCCCGAAACCCATCCCCTGTCTATACTTGCGGGCTAGTTTTTCACGTAAACGTCTCGACGTAATAGCCACACGGCAGGATGTCATGTCTTACGCAATCTTCCGCGCGCTCGGCAAGCAGTTCCGGGCCGAAAAGGGCAAGACGCTCAAGCTTCCGCTGATGGTCGCGGAACCGGGCGCCAAGATCACCTTCGACGAGGTGCTCCTCTCGTCCGACGGCACCGACCATCACCGCCGGCGCGCCGCTGGTGAAGGGTGCGAAGGTACTGGCCGAAGTCGTTGGCCATGGCAAGGACGAGAAGCTGTACGTCTTCAAGTTCAAGCGCCGCAAGAACTATCGCCGCAAGACCGGACATCGGCAGAAGCACACCGAAGTCCGCATTACTGACGTGAAGGTGGGCTAAGCCATGGCACACAAGAAGGGCGTAGGCTCCAGCCGCAACGGACGCACCAGCAACCCGCAGTACCTCGGCATCAAGAAGTACGGTGGCGAAGTGGTACGCGCAGGGAACATCCTGGTGACGCAGAAGGGCACCAAGTTCCACCCCGGGAAGAACGTCAAGAAGGCGACGAACGACACGCTCTTCGCGCTCGTGGACGGTGTGGTGAAGTTCGAGTGGAAGGACAAGGACCGGAAGAAGATCTCGGTCTACCCCGTGGAGGCGCAGGCTACCGCCTGAGCCGGGGTTCCAGGAGTTGAGAGGCGGTCGCGGCAACATGCCCGACCGCCTTTTTCGTGCGCACGAGCCGCCGCCTAGCTCCGCAGGGCCACCACGCGCTCGGGATAGTCGGTGCAGATCCCGTCGACGCCGCACGCGATGAGGCGGCTCAGGTCGGCGTCGTCGTTGGCCGTCCAGGCAATGATGCGCCTGCCGGCACGATGCAACTCGTCCACCAGGGCGCGGTCGACCATGACCTGCGCCTGCCACAGCACCGTGGCCCCTGCGGCGGCGAGCACCGGCAGCGGGATCGATGAGGCGCGCGTCGAGAAGCACCCCGCGGCGCAGCGCACCATCGCGCTCGCCCAGGCGGCGCACGATGCGATGATCGAAGGAATGGACCGCGTAGCGCTCGGGCTCAGGGCCGGTGTGCAGGGTGCGAAGGAGCACGGCATCGAGGTACTCCTCGATGCCCTTCACCTCCACCCACACATCCATGCCGCGCAGCAGGGTGAGGACCTCGCTCAGCAGCGGGACGGTCTCGCCGTTGGGGAGGTGATGCTGCTGGACCGCGTCGAGAGTCAGGTCGCCGATCCGGCCCAGGCCCTCGAGGATCGGGTTGTGATGGACGACGATGGCGCCGTCATGCGTCGCATGGATGTCGAGTTCGACCCCTTCTGCACCCAGGGCCCGGGCGCGACGAAAGGCGGCGCGACTGTTCTCGTGCTCGTGGCCGGATGCACCACGGTGTCCGATGCTGAGCGGTCGAGCCATGGAGTCCGGATGTCAGGGAGAACGACGATCGCCGCGGGATGGCGCAGCGGCTTGCACTCAATATACTTGCCGCGGCACGCCATGGGCACTTGTCGCCCTGTACACTATCTCGGCGACCGGTTCCTTAACACTATCCAACTCCCGTCGTCCACAGCCCGTACATGGTAGCGATGACGCCATCCGAGCCGCATACCGACGCATCCCTGGCCGCGGCCTGGCGCGCGGGCGATGAGAGCGCAGCGGCCGAGATTGTCCGGCGGCACGCCGGGGCCGTTGCGCGCTTCCTGTACAGTTCCGGGGCGGGTCGAAGCGACGTGGACGACCTGGTCCAGGAGGCGCTGTTCCGGGGATTCCGGAAGCTCGACACCTGGCGGGGCGAGGCGTCCCTCAGGAGCTGGCTCTGCTGTATCGCCGGCAACCTGCTCAAGGATGAATACCGGCGGCAACGTGGGCGGCAGGTCGTCTCGATCGAGGACGACCAGGTCGTCGATGCCTCCAACCCGCACGAAGAAGCGGCAGCGAACGAATCTGAGGCGCGGCTCCGCGCAGGACTGCTGGCGCTGCCCCGGCTCCAGCGAGAGGTGTTCCTGATGCGGGCGCAGCAGGGATGCGAGTACGGAGACATCGCCGTTGCTCTTGGCACTACGCCGGGTGCGGCGCGCGTGCACTACCACCATGCGGTGAAACGGCTCAAGGAGCTGATGTCGTGACCATGTGCGATGCGGTTTCGGACCGGATGCCTGTGGTGGCATCGGGGCGTGGCGAGTGGACAGCGACCGAGCGAGAGCATCTCGCCGGCTGTGCCGAGTGCTCGGCCGAGTGGGAACTCGTGTCGGTGGCAGCCACGATGGGGCGCGACGTTACGGTGGATGCCGCTCGCCTGACGTCCGGACTGCTGGAACGGCTGCATGGAGCGGCGCGGGAGGACCAGCGGAACAGGCGAGTGCGGCGGGTGACCGTCGTGGGGCTACTCGCAATCGCAGCGATGCTGTTGCTCGTCATGGTGCCGCGAAATGGTGGGGTGACGCCGGGACGGCAGGGCCCTGCCATCGGGATCACGTTGCCGGCGGAATTGCAGCTGGCTGAGCTGGACGATGCCGCACCGGCAGAACTGGAGATGGTGCTGGTGGAGTTCGATGAGCCGGCCGTGCCGGGGAGTTCGCTCGATGGTCCCGATCTCGAGGGACTGGACATGTCACAGGTGGAGGGCGCGCTGCGCTCATGGGAGGAGAGCTGATGTCATACGGAAGACTTTCGCTGCTCGGGTTGCTGATGCTGGTGGGCAGTGCGACGCCGGCGCTGGCGCAGGACAGCACACTGGGCGCGCCGACTGGGCTCGGCGGAGATGCGGCAGCGGGTCGAGGAGCGATTCACCGAGCGGGTGAAGACCGAACTGGGCCTCACCGATGAGCAGACGGCCAGGCTCAAGGAAGTGGCCGGTGGCTGGTACGACAAGCGCCGGGCCATGGAGGGTGAGGAGCGCAACCTGCGCGAGGCACTATCCGGTCAGCTCCGTCCAGGAATCGCAGCGAACCCGGACAGCGTCAGCCGCATCGTGAACCAGCTGCTCGACCTCAAGGTGAAATACGCCGAGAGTTACCGGGAAGAGAACAAGCAGCTCGGGTTCCTGACGCCGGTGCAGCGAGCCCAGTACTACTCACTGCGCGAGCGCCTGCTCGATGCGCTCAAGCAGGCCCGGCAGGCGCGGCGGCCGGGCGGGGGAGGCGCAGAGGCCCGGCCGTCCGTAGGCGTTCAGCCGGGGAACTTTTCCTCGTAGAGCCGCTGCGCCCGCACGATTGCCCCGCGGGCGGCGGCAGCACCCTCGAATCCGCGCGTCTCCGTCGTCGTGCCCTCCAGGTCCTTGTATACCCGGAAGAAATGCTCGATCTCCTTGAGGTAGTGCGGCGGCACGTCGCTCAGGTCGTGCATCTCGTTGGCGTAGGGGTCGCCCAGGGGAACGGCGAGCACCTTCTCGTCGGCCTTGCCGCGATCGATGAGGTGGAAGAGCCCGACGGGCCGGGCCTCGACCAGGCATCCGGTAAAGGTCGGGATGGTGCTGAGCACCAGGATGTCGAGCGGGTCACCATCGTCGCCCAGGGTACGGGGAATGAACCCATAGTCCCCCGGGTAGTGGACGGCGCTGTACAGCACGCGGTCGAGCCGGAACATGCCGATTTCCTTGTCGAGCTCGTACTTGTTCCGCTCGTTCGTCGGGATCTCGATGACGGCCGTGACCTGGTCGGGGGGCGACGTGCCGGCCGGGATATCGTGCCAGGGGTGAAAGTGACGGTGGGTCGCGCGCGACATCGATGCTCCGTGACTGGGATGCGTAAGAATAGGTGGGGCCGGCATGCCTTGCGTACGGAGGCCCTGCCTTTGACCTTTGTGCCACGCCCGGGTGGCGGAATGGCAGACGCAGTGGACTCAAAATCCACCGGGGGGCAACCCCCGTGCGAGTTCGACTCTCGCCCCGGGCACTTTGCACTGGATCGAAGCTGGGAGTGCCGTGTATTCTTTCGGCTGGCACTCGCTCAATTCCATGGAGGATTCATGAAGGCTCGCTGGTTCGCTCCCGCCATCCTGCTCGCGACCGTGACCGTCCCGGCGCAGGCCCAGTTCGCCATCGACATCACGGTCGGCCCGAACTGGTCTTCCATCAGCGAAGTGCCGGCTGGTGCGCCGGCCGGCAGCACCAAGGAGAGTGATGTCGGTTACTTCCTGGGCGGGCGGATCCGGTTCGGCCACATGTTGTACATCGCTCCGGGCCTGGACTACCAGTATCAGAGCTTCAAGCTGGCGTCCACCACGCCATCCATCAACGACAACATCGGCATCAGCTCGTTCATGATCCCGCTCGAGGTGGGGGTCAACCTGAACGCGAAGATCGTCGCAGTGCAGCTGGGGGTGGCCGGCACGCTTTCGTTGAACAGCTCGGTTGGCGACAACGCGTTTGGCGCCACGAAGGACGACACGAACAACACGCGGTGGGGCTGGATGCTGAATGCCGGCGCCCGCATCCTGATGCTCCAGCTGAACCTCCAGTATCAGGCGGACTTCACCGATACCTTCAAGAACGACCCGACCGGCGCGAAGCTGAGCCAGTTCCGGCTTGGGCTCGGTATCGGCTTCTAGTCGCCAGGCAGTCGACGGCCTTGGAAAACGGGCACCTGCGGGTGCCCGTTTTGCTGTCACCAAGGTAGGTCGGGGAGTGATGCATCCGTCACGGCGCGTGTCCCCGCCTGCGAGAGGGGAAACAGGTCACTATGGGACGATGAGCCCATAGGGTTTCTATGCGCTTGCGGGGTCATGTCCCCTTTCGCATACTCAACGCGCCCACGTGAACATCCCTTGCACGAACATCATGCCCCTCCTGGTGGAGGGCCTCCCGTCGCGATACCGCGTTGACCGGTTCATCGCGGAGGGCGGGATGGGATGCGTGTTCGAGGGCTTCGACAGGAACCTCGACCAGCGCGTGGCGCTCAAGGTGCTTCGGCGCGATCTCGCGTCGATCGTCACGGCGGAGCGCTTCAAGCGCGAGGGTCGTATTCTCGCCCGGCTCAAGCACCCCAATATCGTCAGTGTCTTCGACTCGCTGGAGACATCGAACCGGCTCCTGGTGCTGGTCATGGAATACGTCGATGGCAAGACGCTGCAGGAGGTGCTGAAGACTCGTCGGCTGTCGGTAGACGAGGCGCGCGGATTTGGCGTGCAGCTCCTGCGTGCGCTTGAGCACGCGCACGACCAGGGCGTCATCCATCGCGACATCAAGCCGGGCAACATCTTTATCCGGGGCAGTGAAGCCTTGCTGGGAGACTTCGGGATCGCCTATTCGGACGGCCCGGAGACAACGACCCTCACGGCGGAAGGAACGAATCCGGGCACGCTGCTGTACATGGCCCCAGAGCAGTTCCATGGAGTTACCAACCCACGCACCGACATCTTCTCGCTGGGCCTGGTACTTCGGCAATGCTTTACCGGGACAGACGAGAAGCTTGTGCGCGACCCCGCGAAGGACGCCTGGCGGGGCGTGCGACGCGACGTGAAGCAGGTCGTCGAGCGCGCCGTTTCCGAGGACCCGAAGAGGCGATGGCAGAGCGCAGCCAGGTTCCAGGCGGTACTGAAGGCGACGGCGCGATCGCTGGCGGCGCGACTGCGGCCTGCGCTGGTGACGGCCGCACTGGTGGCCCTGGCGCTACTTGCATTCCGGCCAGCACTGCCGCGCGCCCTGCCACCGCGGGTTGCCGATCTCGCGATCCTTCCCTTTGAAGCCAAGTCCGATGTGGACGGCCCACAATTTTCCCGCTTGGTACGCCAGGACCTGGAGTGGTTCTCGGTAATCAACCTGATATGGTGGGACGCGCCGCCCACGAGCCGAGGGAAGACCGTGCCCGGGGCGCAGTACTACCTGGAGGGAAGCATCTCTCGGTCGGCAGGATTGCTCGATGTGGACGTGAAGGTGCGGGACTCGACAGGTCGGCTCTATGAGAGCATTCGCGCGACGGGCGACACGGGTCAGGTGCAGCTGCTTGCCCGGGCCCTGGCGGACTCCATCATCTGCAAGGTATTCACCCGCGATTGCGCCACGTTTCGCAGCATCGCGTTCCGCCCGGTTCCGGTGCAGGCCATTACCGACTTCTTCAATGGCAAGGATTCCGTCGCCAAGGGCAACTGGGCGGCCGGGGAGCGCCATTTCACCGCGGCCCTGGCGCGGGATCCGAGCTTCATGCCCGCCGCATGGGAGCTGATGATCGCGCGGCGCTTCCAGCGCAAGGACTACAGCGCCGACCTCAAGCTCATCGCCAGGAACCTCGACTCGTTGCCCGATTTCTACCGGCACCTCGCCATCGCATCACTCACGCCCGACCTGCGAGAGCGGATGCGCCTGTTCGAGGCGGAGGTTCGGGATTCGCGGCAGAATGGGACGGCACTCCTGATGTACAGCAATGAACTGTTCCATCGAGGGGCGCTGGTCGGGCGACCACTTGACGTGACGGTCGATACACTCGAGCTGCTGGCCCAGACCGAACCCGAGATGAAGCACGCATCGACGTACGACATCGCGTGGTGGGGCAACCTGCGGCTGGGCCGAGAGCGTGAGGCCAAGCTGGACCTCAGGCGCCGGGAGGCGCTGGGACTGCCGCCCGGAGATACGTACAAGCCGTTCCAGCATCTCGGCACCTTTGCCCGCTTCTCGCCGTGGCGGGCTGACCTGGCGCGCTGGCTGTTGCTGCGCTCGCCCAGCAAGAAGGAACTGGAGAGCCTCACCCGCTTCGCACGTCTTGGCACGTTGATGGACATCCCCAGCGAGCAGCTGGCCCTGGGGAACATTCTCTCGACGAAAGGCCTGTCAGTGGACCAGCGTGCGGCCGGAAGGCTCGGCCTTGCCGCCGCACACCTGATGCTCGGCCGCCCAGGCGAGGCGATGGTGCAGTTCGACTCAGGAGCAACCTTGCTAGGCACTCCGGAGATGCAACTGCAGCAGCGGGAGTGGCCCGTGCAACTCTCGGCGCTGGGACTGCTGCACGACAGCGCCATGGTGGAGCGTGCGCGCAGCTGGCTGGAGACCGCACCGCTGGCAGGAACTGAGCGCGTACGGGCCCTGTACGCACTCGGGCGTGACGCGATGGCGCGGGGCGACACCGCGCGCGCCGCGAAGGTCACAGACCAGCTGCTCGCGATCGCTGGCTCCCCATCGGCAGCACGACATGCTGCCCTCCTCGGTGCTGAGTTGGCAGCGGCGCGAGGCCACCCGGGTTCGGCTCTCGAGATGAGCTCCGTCATCTTCGTTCGTGATACCACCGTCGTGAAGCTGAGCCCGTTCGCGCGGGCCGCGACATACCTGGCCAGGGGGCGCTGGCAGGAAGAACTCGGATTGCCCGACGACGCGGATCGCGAATGGTTCTGGTACGAGAGCGCAGACTTCGACGGATGGCCCACAGGTGCACCCCAGGAGGGCGAGGTCGATGCCATCGTCAGTGTCTATGCGCGCCTTCTCCGTGGTGAACTGGCTGCAGGACGGGGGAACATCACCCTGGCATGCGGTCATCTCGGGCGGGTGCGGGAACTTTGGAATCGGACGGAGCCGGTCATGCAGGGCTATGTAGCCCGGGCTGACAGCGCGTGGAAGGTTGCCGAGTGCCACTGATCTCCTGCCGCGCCCTCGGACCGATCGAGGTGGCGGTGGATGGCGTGCCACCGCCGCCCGGACTCCTCTGGAAGAAGCACCTCGCCCTGCTGCTGTACCTGCTTCGCTCGCCGCGGCGCACGCGTGGACGCGAGCACCTCATCGGGTTGCTCTGGGCCGACAAGGTGGCGGACAAGGCGAGGCACTCGCTCAATGAGGCCCTGAGCCAGCTGCGACGCGCGGCCGGGGAGACCGCCGTGGAAACGCCGGCTGATCAGGTGCGCCTGGGCGACGCGTTCACGCTTGATGTGGACGAGTTCGTGGAGGCGGTCACCGCCAGTGACTGGGCCCGCGCCGCGATCCTGGCCGTGGGTGAGTTCGCAGAGGGCTTCGCCGTGCCTGGTGCGCCGGCATTCGAGGACTGGCTGGATGCGGAGCGACGTCATTGGCGGAAGGAAGGCGTGGATGCGCTGACGAATCGCGCCGACGAGTTGATGGCGCAGGGAAAGTCGGTGCAGGCGATCGCGCTGGCGGAGCAGGCATTCACCCTCGATCCGCTGTCGGAGCGCGCCGCGCAGGCGGTGATGCGAAGCCGCCTGCTCTCGGGTGACCGGCGGGGAGCGCTCGAGAGTGGTCACCGGTTCGCCGAGCGGCTCGAGGCAGAACTGGGCCTCACAATCTCGGCGCAACTTCGGCACCTCCTCGATGTCGCAGATACGCCACCACCACCTGAATCACGGCCAGGACGGATTGCGTCCAATGCGGAACGAACGCCGTTCATTGGCCGGGAAGGGGAGTTGTCGCAACTCCTGCGCGCCTGGGGGGCGTGCCGCACCACGCGTCGCGCCTCGATTGGACTGGTCAGCGGTGACGCCGGCGCCGGGGTTACCCGGCTCCTCGAGGAACTGGCGACGCGCGTGTCGCTGGACGGTGGTTCGGTCGCGGGCCTGCGTGCCGTTGATGCCGATGGTGACATCGCCGAAAGCCTCGTTCCCGGGCTGGCAACGGGTGGACTGCATGGCCTGCCGGGAGTCGCCACCGCCGCGCCGGGCGCCCTCGCCGCCTTCGCGCGACGCTTCCCCGGATGGGCGGAGCGCTATGCCGGAGCGGGCCGGGAGTCGGAGGCAATGGAGCTCGAGCTCGCCCTGGGAGAAGTGCTCCGCGCCACCGCCGAGGAGCGGCCGCTGCTGCTGCTCATCGATGATGCGCAGCGGCTAGACCCCGGGAGCCTCCGCATGCTGCCCCGGCTGCTTCGCGCCGTCGCCGACTTGCCGGTGCTCCTGCTCGTCGGGTGCACCGGCGACATGGTCAGCAGTGAACTCGACGAACTCCGGCGCCTCGTAGGGCATGAGGTGCCGGGGGTCGCGGTCAGGATTGGTGCGTTGTCGTCCCATGCCCTTCGCGAACTCGCCGCCCTGATGCTGCCGCAGTACCAGGAGGTGGAGCTGGACCGGCTGCTGCGCCGGGTGTCGACCGACTCCGCCGGTCTTGCGCTGCTTGCAGTGGAGTTGCTGCGCGCCGTGAGTCGTGGACTGGAGCTGGACGGTGGAGGCAAGGCGTGGCCGGCCACCGCGCAGACGCTCGACCAGACGCTGCCGGGGGACCTGCCCGACGCGGTGGTGGCGGCGTTGCGCATCAACTCCCGGCGCCTGGGCCCGACGGCGCTGAAGGTGCTCGGGGCCGCGTCGCTGGCGCCGGATCGCGTCACGGCCGGACTGCTCGCGCACGTGACCGAGCTCGGGCGGCGCGCGGTCGAGGAGGCACTCGACGAGCTGGAGTGGCACCGCTGGCTCGTGGCGGAGGGTCGGGGCTATAGCTTTGTCGCCCGGCTCGTTCGCCAGGTGCTGTCGGAAGACCTTCTCACGCCCGGCATGCGCCGGCGGCTGCTCGCGCGTATTGAAGGTTGGCCCGGCGATCATTTAGCTTGATAGGATGGAGTCACCTGCGGAAATTGTCCCCGACGCCGCGCAGCTCGTGTCGGGGGTGTGCCATCTCGATGCCGACCGCGGGCGACTCACCTATCGTGGTTACGACGTCAACGAGCTGGCACAGCGCGCCACCTTCGAGCAGGTAGCCTTTCTTCTCGTCATGGGCGCGCTTCCGTCCCGGGCGGAGCTCAAGGCATTTCAGCGAGCGTGGTTCGCGGCGCAGCGGTTGTCGGCCGTGGAGCGGCGCTGGCTCAAGTCGGTGCCGCCGGACGCCGATGAGCTCACGGTGCTCCGCACTGTGGTGAGTGGCTTGTCGCTCGCGGCGTCCAGGCCGGTCGAGGTCCCGGAGGGCGTATCACCCGACGTCCTGCGCTTGCTGGCGAAGGTCCCGACGCTTGTCGCGGAGCGACAGCGGTTACGGCGCAGTGGCGATGCGGGTCCGGTGTGGGGGCGACAGGGTGTGGCGCATGGTTTCCTCCGCGTCGCGACCGGAGTCGAGCCGGCGGCGGAACTGGTTCGCGCGTTCGACGCGGCGCTGATCCTCCGGGCCGACAACGAACTCAACCCCGGCACGTATGCAGCGCGCGTGGCTGCCTCGACCGGGGCCGACCTGACGAGTTGTGTCACGGCGGCAATGGGTGCGCTATCCGGTCCCAAGCACAGCGGTCATACGCCGGCCGTTGCGCGACTTCTCGCAGAGGTGGGAACCCCTGACCGCGCCCACGGCGTCGTCGAGAAGCTGGCGCAGGGAGCAAGAAAGCCAGCGGGGTTCGGGCATCCGGTGTACCGGGGAGAAGATCCGCGAACCCCGACGGCGCGCCGCCTCGCCGAGGCTGCATGCAGGGCGACCGGTGCCACGGCCATCTTTGAGGTGGCGCAGGCGGTTGAGGCGGCCGTTGGGAGTCGTACCGGCCTCCGGGCCAATGTCGATTACTATCTGACCGTGGTTTACCTGGCGGCAGGCATGCCGCCGGCATCCTTTGCCCCACTTTTTGCAGTGGCCCGCACCCCCGGCTGGATCGCGCATGCGCTCGAGCAGTCACGCGACCCGGAACTGATCCGGCCCCGCGCCAGGTATGCCGGGCCGGAGGAACGCACCTTCTGACCGCAGTACGAGAGGACCATGGCCTTCGAATCCCGCGTCGTCACCGCTGATCCGTCGCAGCACAAGTCGCCATTACTTGCCGTCCTGGTTCCGCGGGGCGACCTCCCCGCATCACTCACCGCCCTCGACCGCGCGGCGTCCGGCGTGCTGGGCCGGGCATACCGAAGTGGTGATTTCACCGGCAAGCGAGACGACGCCCTCCTGACGTACGCGGACGCGCCATTTGCCCGCGTCCTGCTGATCGGGGTGGGGAAGAGCGAGGAGAGCAGTGCCGGCGCACTGCGGCGTGCTGCATCAACCGCCGCCAAGCGCGCGCGAATCCTTGGGGTTGGCACCGCTGCGCTTTTCGTGACGCCGGAGGCGCTGGGGAAGTTGCGTATCCAGCAGGCCGCCCAGGCGGTGGCCGAGGGCCTGGCGCAGGGAGCGTGGAATTTCACGGACCTCAAGCGCCCGCCAGAGGAACCGAAGGCGCCGCTCGAGCGGGTTGATGTCCTGGTGCAGGGTGACGCCGCCGCCTGGGAAGCCGGGCATCGCGCGGGTGCTGCGATCGGCGCCGGCCAGACGCTCGCGCGCGGCCTCCAGATGCTGCCGTCGAACCAGCTGACTCCGACCGCGCTGGCAAGCGCCGCGCAGGACATCGGCAAGCGGCACGGCATTCCGGTGACGGTGCTCGACAAGGCCGGCATCGTGAAGGAGAAGATGGGCGCGCTCCTGGCCGTGGCGCAGGGCAGCGTCGAGGAACCGCGCTTCATCGTCCTGGACTACCAGGGCGCCCCGGGCGCACCGGTCGTGCTGGTGGGCAAGGGCGTCACCTTCGACACCGGCGGCATCTCGATCAAGCCGGCGCTCAACATGGAAGAGATGAAGTACGACATGTCCGGTGCCGCGGCGGTGCTCGGCACCTTCGAGATGCTGGGACGCCTCAAGCCCAAGGTGCACGTCATCGGGCTGGTGCCGTCACACCGAGAACATGCCGTCGGGTACCGCGATCAAGCCGGGCGACGTGGTGACGAGCCACCTGGGCAAGACGATCGAGATCATCAATACCGATGCCGAGGGCCGGCTCATCCTGGCCGATGCACTGTCGTATGCCCGGCGGCTCAAGCCGTCGTGCGTCATCGACATCGCCACGCTGACCGGGGCGATCGTGGTGGCGCTGGGCCACACGGCCACCGGCCTGTTCGGCACCGACGAGCCGCTGATCGACGAGGTGCGCGCCGCGAGCGAGCGAGCCGGATGAGCGCGCCTGGCCGCTGCCGCTCTGGGACGACTATCGCGAGCTCAACAAGTCGGACATCGCCGACGTGAAGAACAGCGGCGGCCGCCCCGGCGGGAGCATCTCGGCGGGCTGGTTCCTGCGCGAGTTCGTCGACGGGTTCCCCTGGGCCCACCTCGACATCGCGGGCACCGCGTACACCGACCGTGAGGACCCGAGCCGGGTGAAGGGCCCTACCGGCACCGGTGTCCGGCTCTTCTCCGAGTTCATCCTCGCGCGACAAGGCTGACGCCCGAGCGTGGCCGCGGAGCCGCACTGCCGTCTCCTGAGCCCGCGACACTGGATTGCCGCGCTGCTCTTGCTGGTCGCCGCACCGCTGCATGCGCAGGTGCAGCTCCTGGCGGACAGCGTGCGCGCGGACTCGATCCGGGCCGACTCCCTCCGGGCTGATTCCGTGGCCCGCCGCCAGTCGATCCAGACAGAGCGCTATCTCACCGCAACCTCCAAGAACGACACGTGGGTCCCGCCGATTCCGTACGTCGGCGCCGAAGGGCCGCGCGCGGTCGGCGCGCGAATCGTCTTCACCCGTGACTCGATGGACTGGGCGATGGCCCACACGCTGGGCGACCTGGTGGCGCTGGTGCCCGGCGCCTACCTGTGGCGCACCGGGTGGCTTGGCAGCGCGACGCTTCCGAACTTTCACGGTCGTGGTGCTGCCTCGGTCGAGTACTTCCTCGATGGCCTGCCGTATGTTGCGGTCGGCGCCGACAGTGTTGCCGTCGATCCCTCAATCTTCGCGCTCAGCCTGCTCGAGCGGGTGGAGATCGAGCCGTGGCCCGGCCAGCTGCGGGTGTTCCTCTATTCGCGCCGTCACGAGCGCGTGGCGCCGCGCTCGCTGATCGGGCTGGGACGAGGCAGCAACAGCCTCACCCAGTTCCAGGCGCAGCTGGAGAAACGCTCGCTCAACAAGGTGGGATTCGGCATCGCGGCCGACTACTACAACAGCGGCCGACTCAACAACAGTACCGGGAGTTTCTACCTCAATACTCAGGCGTGGGCCCAGGTCAGCTACGTGCCCTCGCCCCGGTACGGGCTGGTCGCGCAGTACGTCACGTCGTCGCCGAAACGGAAGGACGATCTTTCTCAGTCCACCGGGGGCATCGTACTCGGCACGAGCGGCGGCCGCAGCGACGCGTTCCTGCGAGGCTTCCTCCGGAAGCGCGACGACGGCCTCGGGCCGGGCCTCGACCTGACGTTTGCGCGGACGGCGTTCAACAACGACACGATCAAGCAGACTATCGGGTCGGTGACGGCGAACGCGACGTGGCGCACGCCCACCATGAGTGCGACGGCATCGGCGGCCTACCGCACTCGGTGGACGATGCTGGATTTCGGTGCCACGGCCGGCTGGACGCCATCAGCGCGCATCGGGATCAATGCGAACGCCGGGTATCAGGTGCTGTCGGCGAGTCGCTCGAATGCCTGGGTGGGCGCGCAAGCCTCGATCTCGCCGTTCAGCCACCTGATGCTTCGTGGCAGCGCGCGTGTCGGCTCGGTGGTGCAGATACCGAGTATCGAACTCGATACCGCGCAGTCCATTCTCGAGGGATCGGCGAGTGTCGGCTGGGACAGCCGCCTGCTCGGAGTTGAGGTGGGAATCATTCGCACCGCTGGCTTCGACCCGATGGCGTACCAGCAGACCCAGCTCGTCGTGGCCACCATTGCCCCGTCATTGACGACCAACTGGTTCCAGGCGCGGGGACGGATCAGCCCCACAAACTGGCTTTCGGTAGATGCGTGGTACTCGAGTGCGATCAAGAACGCTCCGCTCGGCCAGCCACCCGAGCATTCGCGGGTGCTGGCGACGGTGCGTTCGCGATTCCTCCGCAAGTTCCCGAGCGGAGCTTTCGACCTGAAGGCGTCGCTCGGATTCGAGCGGTGGAGTGCCGGGGTACTTGGGCTTCGGCCGGACGAATCCCTGTTGGCATTACCATCGCAGATGTACCTGGAAACGCTGATCGAGCTCAGGATCCAGAGCTTTGCGGTGTACTTCTCCAGGGCCAACCTGCTCTCCGAGGGCCCCGGCTATGTCCCCGGGTTTCCGGTCCAGCCGCTCGCGACCATCTTCGGCATCCGCTGGGGGTTCCTGAACTAGTTCAGTCGTGCCTGTCCTAATCGCACTTCAGTGCAGATCACTTACACAATCGACCGGCAAAGCCGCACCGCGCAAGGTCCGAGCCTACCAGCGGGTCGCTCTGGACGCTATCTTTCCCCGCTTTCCCACGAACGGGGGTCGGGCTTGCCGCACAGCATGACGGGGTTCGGAGCGGCGGAGGGCGCGGCGGGCGGCGGGCGCCTGCGGATCGAGATCCGCACCGTCAACCATCGGTTCTTCAACCTCGCGCCCAAGCTCCCGGGCGATCTGGCCGCGCTGGAAGGCGGAGCTGCGCGAGCGGGTGCGCAGGGACCTCGATCGCGGTCATGTCGCGGTCTCGGTCCGCTGGACCGAGTATCCGGAGCGCGAAGCGACGCTGGCCATCGACCTGCCGCGCGCCGAGGCGGCAGCGGGCCGCTTGCGTGAGCTGAAGTCGGCGCTCAACCTCTCCGGCGAGGTGACGCTGGAGCTGGTGGCGCGGCAGCCCGAGGTGCTCGTGAGCCGCAGTGCCGAGGCGACGGAAATTGCGTTCGCCGAGCTGGAGCCGATCGTCGCACGCGCCGCCGCCGAGTGCCGGGCGATGCGCGCGCGGGAAGGTGCGGCGCTGGCCGCCGACCTGCTGGCACGGCTTGACCGGCGGTCGAGGCGAGTGCCGCGATCATTGCGGAGCGGGCGCCGGACCGGCTGGTGCGCGAACGCGACCGGCTGCAGGCGTCGGTGACGCAGCTCCTGGCCGGCCGGCCGCTCGATGACCAGCGGCTGGCGCAGGAGATCGCCTTCCTGGCCGACAAGCTGGACATCACCGAGGAGCTGGTGCGGTTCCGGCAGCACCTCGTGGCGTGCCGCGCCGCGCTCGACGGGCGACCAGCCGGTCGGCAAGCAGCTCGGGCTTCCTGGCGCAGGAACTCGGCCGCGAAGTGAACACGATGGGCTCGAAGGCCAACGACGCGATCGATCCAGCAGGCGGTCATCGCGATGAAGGGCGAACTCGAGAAGTTCCGCGAGCAGCTCGAGAACCTCGAGTGACGCCCTTCCTCCTGGTGCTGTCCTCGCCCTCGGGCGGCGGCAAGACGACCATCGCGCGGCGAGCTGCGTGCGGGCAGCGGACCGACCTGGGGTACTCGATCTCGGCCACGACGCGGTCGCCGCGGCCGGGCGAGCAGGACGGGCGAGCACTACCACTTCCTGCCGCGCGAGGAGTTCGAGCGCCGCGTCGAGGCCGGTGAGTTCCTCGAGTGGGCGGAGTACGGCGGCAACCGGTACGGCACGCTGCGCGGCCGAGATCGAGCGGGTGCTCGCAGGCGGGGCGGCACGTGGTGCTCGACATCGAGGTCGCAGGGTGCGCGGCAGGTGCGCGGCAGATCGCGCGAGCGCGGTGCAGGTCTTCGTGCTGCCGCCGTCGGCGGCGTCGCTGGCCGAGCGGCTCGGGGGGCGGAACACGGAGACGCCCGAGGCGCGCCGGCGCCGGCTCGAGCGCGCGGCGGACGAGATGCTCGCCGCGGTGAGTACGACTACGTGGTCGTCAACGACGACCTGGAGCACGCGGTGCAGCAGGTCGGATGCCATCGTCGACGCCGAGTCGCGGCGGGCATAGCGACTGGCCGAACCTTGTCGGGCTACGTTGCAGGAACTCCGGCAGGCGGTCGAGCCGGAAGCGCGCAGGCACCGGCCGTGAACGCAGGATCGCAAGGAGAGCAGCACGATGCGGATCTTCACCCCGGATGGAAGTGGCCAAGCAGGCCGGCAACAAGTATCTCGGCGTGCTCGTGGCGGCGAAGTTTGCCCGCTACCTGAATGACTTCCCCAAGGACCATCTCCAGATGGAGAGAGAAGCTCACCACCACGCTCGCTCGAGGAGCTGGCCGAGGGAGACCTCAACTACAAGCTGATGCGCCGCCGCCGCTCCGAGGCGTGACGGTGTGGGCCGGCCGGCACGTCGTCCTCGGCGTGTCGGGCGGGATCGCCTGCTACAAGAGCTGCTATCTCGCCCGGCGCCTCACCGAAGCGGGCGCGCGGGTCGATGTGGTCCTGACCCGGTCCGCCGCGGAGTTCGTGCGGCCGCTCACCTTCGAGGCACTGACCGGCCGCCCGGTCCTGATCTCGCTCTGGGAGCGCGAGCGCGGCGCTCGAGCATGTCCGCTGGGGCCAGCAGGCCGACCTCGTGATCGTGGCGCCGGCCACGGCGCAGCTCATCGCCCGCATGGCGCAGGGCCTGGCCGATGACGTGCTCACCAGCCTCCTGCTGGCGCGCCACCGGTGCCGGTGCTTGCTCGCGCCCGCCATGAACGACGAGATGTTCGCCCATCCACAGACGCAGGTGAACCTGGCGCTGCTCGAGCGGCGCGGCGTCGCCGTCGTCGGGCCCGAGATCGGGGCGCTGGCCGAGGGGCCGTCGAGCCGGCCGGGCCGGATGAGCGAGCCCGAGATGATCCTCGGCCCACGCCGCGCGGCTGCTGCGCCGGGGCGGCCGGCTCGACGGCAAGCGCGTGGTGGTCACCGCCGGGCCGACCCGCGAGCCGATCGATCCGGTGCGGGTGGTCACCAATCGTTCGAGCGGCAAGATGGGCTATCGGCTGGCCGAGGCGGCGTGGGAGCGCGGCGCCGATGTCGCAGCTGATCACCGGGCCGGTCATGCTCGACGTGCCGGTCGGCGTGCAGGTGACGCGGGTCGAGTCCACGGCCGAGCTGGAGCAGGCGGTGCGCGAGGCGCTGCCGGGGGCGGACGTGCTGATCATGGCCGCCGCGCCGGCCGACTACCGGCCGAGCGAAGTCAGCGACGCCAAGCGGCCGCGGGTCGATGGGGCTCTGGCATTCCCGATGGAGCCGACCGTCGACATCCTGCGGGCAACGCGCGATGCGCGGCGCGCCGACAGCATCATCGTCGGCTTTGCGCTGGAGACCGGGGACGCGCTCGCGAAGGGGCGACAGAAGCTGGAGCGGAAGGAGCTCGACCTCATCGTGGTGAACGATGCGCTCGAGCCGGGCGCGGGCTTCGAGGTGGACACCAACCGGGTGGCGATCCTGGCGCGGGACGGCAGCTGCACCATTGTGCCGCTCGCATCGAAGCGCGAGGTGGCCGAGGCGATCCTCGACGCGGTCGAGGCGCGCCTTGGCTGAGCGCGAGGAGCTGAGGCGTCGATACCTCGCGCAGCAGGTGGAGCTGGGTGGTGCCGAGGTCGTGATGCCGGTGGCTGAGCGGACAGTCGTCAGTCAGGCAGTCGGCAGAGAGTCTGCAGCCGGTAGAAGCAAGGCCAGCGAGACTGGAGCTGGTTTCCACGGCATCCGCCAAGTGGCGAGACGAGCGCGCCCGCCGATCCCGGGCCCCGGGCTCACAATCGTGACCGAGCTTCCTGCCATATTGGGGGATCCGCTCGGCGATGCGGGACTCGCTGGGCGCCGTGGCCGAGCTGATCGCGGCCTGCCGGCAGTGCGCGCTCTGCGAAACGCGCACGAGGACGGTGCCCGGTGAGGGCGATCCGACCGCGCGCCTGATGCTGGTGGGCGAGGGTCCGGGCGCGACCGAGGACGAGACCGGCCGCCCGTTCGTCGGCCAGGCCGGCGAGCTGCTCGACAAGATCCTCGACTCGATCGAGTGCCCGCGGCCGACGACCTTCATCGCGAACATCGTGAAGTGCCGGCCGCCGCAGAACCGGAAGCCGCTGCCAGACGAGATGGCGGCCTGCCTGCCGTATCTCCACCGGCAGATCGCGCTGGTCAGGCCGAAGGTGCTGATCGCGCTCGGCAGCACGGCCGCCGAGGGGATGCTGGGCGTCAGGAAGAGCCTCGGCGAACTGCGGGGCAAGGTGCATCGCTGGAACGGCATCCCGCTGGTGGTGACCTACCACCCCGCGGCGCTGCTGCGCAACCCGAACTGGAAGAAGCCGACCTGGGATGACGTCCGTATCGCCCGCCAGCTCCTCGACCGCTGACACCTTCGCCGGGCGCTCCGTGCCCTGGAGCAACGAGGCCGAGCAGGCCGTGCTCGGCGCCATGCTGCTCGACCAGGACGCGGCGCTCTCGGGCGCGCAGCTGCTCAACGACGAGATGTTCTACCAGGAGGCGCACCGCCGCCTCTTCCGCGCCATGGTGGCCTCACCGAGCGCCGCAGCGTCATCGACCACGTCACGCTGCGCGACGAGCTCGACCGCCGCGGCGAACTGGAGGCGGTCGGCGGCTACGACTACCTCGCCGAACTGGTCGACGTCGTTCCCACCGCGGCCAACCTCGAGTACCACGCGCGGATCGTCCAGGACAAGGCGATCCTGCGCCGCCTGATCGAGACGGCGACCGGCATCATCACCGAGGCCTACGACGGGCACACGACGGCGAACGAGCTGCTCGACGTGGCGGAGTCGCGGATCTTCCAGATGAGCCAGCAGCGAGCGCGAGGAGGGGTTCACCCGGCTCAAGGAAATGCTGTGGCCCACGATGGAGCGCATCGAAACGCTCCAGAAGAGTGGCAAATCGATTACCGGAGTGCCGAGCGGCTTCGCAGACTTGGACAACCTGACGTCGGGCTTCCAGCCGTCGGAACTCGTCGATCGTCGCGGCGCGGCCGTCGATGGGCAAGACGGCGTTCTGCTCAACATCGCGACGCACGCCGCGGTCGAGGGATTCGGGGTCGCGATCTTCTCGCTGGAAATGTCGAAGGAAGCGCTGGTGCAGCGCATGCTCACCGCCGAGGCGCGGGTGGACAGCTCGCTGGTTCGGCGAGGGCATGCTGCGCGACTTCGACTTCACCAAGCTGGCGCGCGCGGCGGGCGTGCTGCAGAGCTGCCCGGTCTGGATCGACGACACCCCGGCGCTGACGCTGCTCGAGATGCGCTCCAAGGCGCGGCGGCTCAAGGCGGACAGCGACATCCAGATGATCGTGGTGGACTACCTGCAGCTGATGCGGAGCCCGGAGTACGCCGACAACCGGGTGCAGGAGATCTCCGACATCTCGCGGTCGCTCAAGGGGCTGGCGCAGGAGCTCGAGCATCCCGGTGATCGCGCTGTCGCAGCTGTAGCCGAGCCTCGGAGCAGCGCGGCGGCGACCGGAAGCCGATCCTCTCCGACCTGCGCGACTCGGGCGCCATCGAGCAGGACGCCGACCTCGTGATCTTCATCCACCGGCCGGAGTACTACGACCGGGAAGACGAGGCGAAGAAGGGAATGGCCGAGATCATGCTGGCGAAGCACCGCAACGGCCCGACCGGCGACATCCACCTGCGCTTCAACCGCGAGTACACCCGCTTCGACAACCTGACGCAGCGCGAAGAGGGGGAATAGTGGCGAAGCCGCGCTCCGTCTACCGCTGCACCGAGTGCGGCCACGAGCACCCGAAGTGGGCTGGGCGGTGCGAGGGGTGCGGGGCCTGGAACGCGGTGGCGGAAGAGCCGGTGGTCGTCCAAGGCGGGGAGGGCGGGAAGGCGGGAAGGGCGGGGCACGCGTTCGTGCAGCCGCAACGATTGCGGGACGTGTCGGCGACGCCATTGGAGCGATGGCGCACCGGACTGAAGGAGCTCGACTTCGTGGTGGGCGGCGGGTTCGTGCCCGGCTCCCTGACGCTCATCGGCGGCGAGCCGGGCATCGGCAAGTCCACGCTGCTGCTGCAGGCGGCCGCGCGACTGGAGCAGTCGGGCCGCATCGTGCTCTACGCCAGCGGCGAAGAATCCACGGAACAGCTGCAGCTGCGGGCCGAGCGACTCGGCGGCGGCGCCGGGGCGGTGCACGCCATCGGTGAAACGCGGCTCGAGGCCATCCTCGAGGCAGCGGCTTCCATCAGCGCCGATGTGCTGGTCCTCGACTCCATCCAGACCGTCGCCACCGATTCCCTCGAGAGCGCGCCCGGCAACGTGGGCCAGGTGCGCGAGTGTGCCGGCATCCTGATGCGCTACGCCAAGGACTCGGGCACGGCCGTGCTCGTGGTCGGTCACGTGACCAAGGGCGGTGGCATCGCCGGTCCCAAGACGCTGGAGCACATCGTGGACACGGTGCTCTACTTCGAGGGTGAGACCTCCCTCGACTACCGCCTGCTCCGCGCCACCAAGAATCGCTTCGGTCCGGTCGACGAGCTCGGCGTGTTCACGATGTCCGAGCAGGGGCTGGTGCCGGTCGCGAACCCGTCGGCGCTCTTCCTGGCGGCGCGGGCAGCCAACGTAAGTGGCAGCGCGGTCACGGCGCTGATGGAAGGCACGCGTCCCGTGCTCGTCGAGGTGCAGGCGCTCGCCGCGCGCGCCGGCTACGGCACCCCGCAGCGGGTCGCCACCGGTTTCGACCCACGTCGGCTCGCCGTGCTGCTCGCCGTGCTCGAACGCCGCGCCGGGATTTCCTTCGCCGACCTCGACGTCTTCGTGCAGGCCACCGCCGGCGTGCGGCTGGTGGAACCCGGCGCCGACATGGCGATTGCCGCGGCACTCCTCTCCAGCCTCCACAACCGGCCGGCGCCGGCCGACGCCCTCTTCCTCGGCGAAATCGGTCTTGGCGGCGAGGTCCGGCCCACCGCGGGCCTCGAGCGGCGCGTGGCCGAGGCGGCGCGACTCGGCTTTACCCGCGTCTTCGGCGCGTCGCAGGCGTCGCTGGCGACGCCGGGTGTCACGCTCGTCCGTCTCGAACACATCGGCGACCTGGCGCGTGCCCTCGCCGCGTGACGTCGGAGTCGTCATCGTTGCCGCGGGCCAGGGGACGCGGATCGGCAGCGACACGCCCAAGCAGTTCCTCGAGATCGCCGGCATCCCCATGCTCCTGCGTTCCATCCGGCCCTTCGCACGTCATCCCGCGGTGGCACACATCGCAGTGGTGTTGCGCGCCGCGGACGCTGCCGCACCACCTGACTGGCTCCTGCCTCACATTGGCTCCATGCTTTCGGTGGTGGCCGGCGGGGCCGAGCGCGCCGATTCAGTGGCCGCCGGTCTCGCAGCGTTGCCCGAGGTGTGCGGCTCCGTGCTGGTGCACGATGCGGCGCGTCCCTTTGTCGATGCGCTGCTGATCGACCGTGTCGTCGCCGGCGTTCGCGCCGGGCACGCCATCGTCCCGGCGCTTCCGGTCACGGACACCATCAAGGAGGCAGACGCTGCGGAACCAGACCGCGTTGCGCGGACCGTGCCCCGGGAACTGCTGCGCCGGGCCCAGACGCCGCAGGGGTTCCCGCGGCGAGTGCTGGAGGAAGCGCATGCGCGTGCCAGGGAGGATCGGGTGCTTGGCACCGACGACGCCGCGCTGGTCGAGCGACTGGGTGGCAGTAGTGCGTCTCGTGGCCGGCGATCCCGGAAACCTGAAGGTCACGACGCCGGAGGACCTGGCACTGGCCGACTACCTGGCGGTGCGCGCCACGTGATCCTGCCGTTCCATACGGCGGACGATGCGCGTGCGGCGGCGCCGAGAGTTGCAGCCCACCTGGCGGCCGGCAACCTTCTCGCGTACCCGACCGAGACGGTCTACGGCCTCGGATCTGCGCCGAACCGGGAAGCGCTGGCGAGCCTGGCGCGCCTGAAAGGGCGTCCGCCGCGGAAGCCGTTCCTACTGCTCGTGTCGAGCCGCCGGATGGCCGAGGAGTACGCGCTCGACTTCAACGCCGCGGCGCGCGCGATGGCCGATGCGTGCTGGCCTGGCCCGCTGACGCTGGTGCTCCCTGGTGGCGAGGGGCGCTTGCCACCGGAACTGCGCGGCGCCGAGGGAGGCATCGCGGTGCGGCACACGTCGCAGCGCGACATCGCACTCATGATCAGCCTCATGGGGCACGCGCTCACCTCCACCTCTGCCAACCGGCCTGGGCATCCAACTGCACCCGGTGTCGATGGCATCGTAGCCACGTTTGGCGAGGCCGAGGCGTCGGGAGAACTGCTCGTACTGGACGGTGGGGTACTGGGCAACGTGCCGCCGTCGACCCTGGTGGACTGTACCGCGCCGCTCCCGCGCATCATCCGGGAGGGCGCCATTCCGCGCGCCGAATTGCGCCGCATGGTCGGGAGACTTGCCCCGTGAAGGTCCTGTTTGTCTGCACCGGCAACACCTGCCGCAGTCCGCTGGCTGAAGCGCTGCTGCGTCGCCTCCTCGAGGAGCGCCGCATCGAGGGAATCACCGTGGCATCAGCGGGCACCGGTGCGTTGGCGGGTGCGCCCGCATCCGAGGGGAGCTACCTCGTGGCGCTGGAGGATGGTGTGGACCTTTCCGCGCACCGGGCGCAGGTCCTGACGCCGGAGCTGGCGAGTTCCGCCGACCTGATGCTCACGATGTCGCGATCGCACCGGCAGCGGCTGGGCGACCTCGGCTATGGCGACCGCGCGTTCCTGCTTGGCGAGTATGCCGGGCGGAGTGGGGCCGCGGCCGAGGTGGCCGATCCGTACGGCGGCAGCCTGACCGACTACCGGAATACCTATATCCAGTTGAAGGACCTGCTCACCGCCACCGTGCAGCGCCTCGAGCGCGAGCGCATCGCATGAGGGTCGGCGGCCGGACGCGCGTCTTTGCCATCCTTGGCGATCCGGTGGCGCACTCGCTGTCGCCCCTGATGCAGAACGCCGCGTTCCGCCTGCTCGGCCTCGACGCGGTCTACGTTCCGCTCCGCTGCTCTGCGGCGGAAGTGCCGGGGCTGATGGCATCACTCTCCATGGCGGGCGGCGGCGGCAACGTCACCATTCCGCACAAGTCACTTGCCGCCAGGTCCGCAGGCCAGCCATCCGCGTGGGTCCGGGCCATCGACGCCTGCAACACCTTCTGGAGCGATGGCGGCGGCAGCGCACCGGTCATCGGGGACAACACCGATATCGAGGGCATCCTCGCCGCGCTCGACCGCCTTCGCGCGCCCGACGGTCCCTGGCTGGTCGCCGGCACCGGCGGGTCGGCGCGCGCGGTGGTGGCTGCAGCGCGCGAGCGCAACGCCGCGATTGCGGTGACCTCGCGCGATGCCGCGCGGGCGGCGGAGTTCGTGAGCTGGGCCCAGCAACTCGGCGTCCAAACAGCGGACGCTGCCGACTGCCGCGTGCTGATCAACGCAACACCGCTGGGACTTGGGCGCCGGCGACGCGGACCCCATTCTCCCCGGCGCGGCCCCTGATGCTGTTGCGGCCCTCGACCTTGTCTACGCCCGGGGCGAGACGGGCTGGGTACGTCGCGCGCGCGCGCGGGGACTCTCCGCGGCCGACGGTCGCGAGGTGCTGGTGCGCCAGGGGGCAGCGGCCTTTTCGCGCTGGTTTCCGGGGAAGCAGGCGCCACTCGAGGCCATGCGCGCCGCGGTTCATGCCGCGCTGGGTTGACGTCATCCCTGCTGTCCGGGCGCTGGAACGATTCCTCCTTCCCGGAGAATGCCTGCTTTGCCGAAGTGCCGATGCCGGCGCGGGAATGGGACGGGCTGGTCTGCCCCCTCTGCCGTGCACGATGGCGCGCCGTCCCACCGCCTTGGTGTGATCGGTGTGGCCAGCCGGGCCTGCTGGACGTGGCGTGCCGCTTCTGCGCCGATTGGCCGGAGACGCTCGGTCGCGTGCGCAGCGCGGTGTGGCTGGACGGCTCGGCGCGCGAGGCGGTGCATCACCTGAAGTACAACGGCTGGCCCGGCGTGGCGGCGGCGATGGCGGCAGCCATGCGGGGACTCGAGGTGCTCGCGAGGGACGCCGTGCTCGTGCCGGTGCCGCTCTCGCGGAAGCGCCTCCGGAAGCGGGGGTACAACCAGGCGGCCGTGCTGGCGACGGCGCTGGGTGATGCCACCGGGCTGGTCGCGGATGTGGCCCTGCTGCAACGCGCGCGGGACACACCGACACAGACGGCGCTCGCGCCCGAGGCCCGCGCGGCCAACGTGAGGGGCGCTTTCATGGCCCCGGCGCTGGTGCAGGGTACATTTGTGCTCGTCGATGACGTTTGTACCACCGGCGCGACCCTTGCTTCGGCGGCGACGGCGCTCAGGGAGGCAGGCGCGGCACGGGTGGACGCGGTGACGTTCGCGAGGGCACCGCTGCCGGTGGAATTTTCGGTGTGACGGGCACGTCGCCCGTCCGGGCTCAGACACGGGAGAGAGTGATGGCGCTCAAGGTCGGCATCAACGGATTCGGTCGCATTGGTCGCAACGTCGTGCGCGCGGCAAAGCAGCAGGGCATCACGGACATCGACTTCGTGGCGGTGAACGACCTGACCGACACGGCGACGCTGGCGCACCTGCTCAAGTACGACTCGGTGCATGGTCGCTTCAAGGGCACCGTGGAAGCGGCGGGCGACGCCCTGCTGGTGGACGGCGACCGGATGCGGGTGCTCTCCGAGAAGGACCCCGCCAAGCTGCCGTGGAAGGAACTCGGCGTCGACATCGTGCTCGAGTCCACCGGTCGCTTCACCGACCGGGACCAGGCAGCCAAGCACCTCGAGGCCGGAGCGCGCAAGGTGATCATCTCCGCGCCGGCCAAGGGCGACGACATCACCATCGTCTATGGCGTCAACCACACGAAGTACGACCCGGCGAAGCACCACGTCATCTCCAACGCCAGCTGCACCACGAACTGCCTGGTGCCGGTGGTGCATGTGGTGCGGAACGAGTTCGGCTTCGTGAACGGCTTCATGACGACGGTGCACTCGTACACCAACGACCAGCAGATCCTCGACCTGCCGCACAAGGACCTGCGGCGCGCCCGCGCGGCGGCGGTGTCGATCATCCCGACCAGCACCGGTGCCGCCAAGGCGACGAGCCTGGTGATCCCGGAGCTGAAGGGGAAGCTCGACGGCGTGTCGTTGCGCGTGCCGACGCCCGACGTGTCGGTGGTGATGCTGCTCGGCCACGGTCGAGCGGAAGGTCACCGCCGAGGAGGTGAACGCGGCGTTCACGAAGGCGGCGAACGGGGCGCTCAAGGGAGTGCTGGCGGTCAGCGATGAGCCGCTGGTGTCGGTCGACTACATCGGTAACCTCTCGTCGAGCACCGTCGACCTGCTGAGCACGAACGTGGTCGACGGCACGCTGGTCAACATCACCTCGTGGTACGACAACGAAATGGGCTACTCGGCGCGCTGCGTTGACCTCATCCGGTATCTCGGCGCCAGGTGAAGAGGGGCCTTCGCGGTATCGCCACCACCTCGTTCGAGAACCAGCGCGCACTCGATGGCCAGCGCGCGCTGGTGCGGGTGGACTTCAACTGCCCGGTGAAGGACGGATTGGTCACCGACAACACCCGGATTCGCGCGGCACTGCCGACAATCCAGTTCCTGCGCGACCAGGGCGCGCGCGTCATCCTGATGTCCCACTTCGGCCGTCCCAAGAAGGGGCCTTCGACCCGAGTTCTCGCTCGCGCCGGTCGTCCGTGAACTCGAGAAGTTGCTCGGCGCGCCGGTCGAGCTCATCACCGATCCATTCTCCGAGGCATCCATCACGGCCTCAAAAAGGCTGCCGCGCGGCGGTGTCGCCGTCATCGAGAACACGCGGTTCTTCCCGGGCGAGGAAGAGAACTCGACGCGAGCTGGCGCAGCAGTTCGCCGCGGCTGGGCGACCTCTACGTGAACGACGCGTTCGGGTCCGCGCACCGGGCGCACGCCAGCACCGAGGGCGTCGCACGGGTGCTCAAGCCGGCGGTGATGGGCTTCCTCATGGAGCAGGAGCTCAAGTACCTGGGCGAGGCGCTGGACCAGCCGAAGCGGCCCGTTCGTCGCGGTGCTCGGTGGCGCCAAGATCTCCGGCAAGATCGACCTCATCGAGGCGCTGCTGCCCAAGGTGGACGAGATCCTCATCGGCGGCGCCATGGCGTGCACCTTCTTCCGCGCGATGGGACTCGAGACGGGCAACTCGCTGGTGGAGGCGGAGCGCGTCGACATGGCGCGCGACCTCATGCAGAAGGCGGGGAAGAAGCTGGTGCTGCCGAGCGGTGCGGTGATCGCGCAGAAGCTGGAGGCGGGTGCGGCGACCCGGGCGGTGCCGCGCGACCAGATCCCCGCCGGCTGGGCGATGTTCGACATCGATCCCGCCACCGAGGCCGACTTTCGCACGCCGGATCCTCGCGGCCGGCACGGTCGTGTGGAACGGGCCGATGGGGGTGTTCGAGACGCCGCCCTTCGATCACGGCACGCTGGCGGTGGCGCGGGCGATGGCCGACGCGACCGGAAGGGCGCGGTCACGGTGGTCGGTGGCGGCGACTCGGCGGCCGCAGTGGCAGTTGCGGGACTCGAGGACAGGATGACGCACGTGTCGACCGGCGGCGGGCGCCGCACTCGAATTCCTCGAGGGCAAGGTGCTGCCCGGGCGTTGCCGCGCTGGACGACGCCTGATGCGCCGGCGAATCTTCGCGGCCAACTGGAAGATGCATCACGACCCGTTTGCGGCCGCGAGTTTTGCGCTCCAGTTCGAGGAACTGTCGCCGCCGATCGACGGGCGCGACCTGTGGTTCTTCCCGCCGGCGGTATCACTGGCCGCAACGGCAGAGACCTTCGCTCGACGGCCCGACGTCGCGGTCGGCGCCCAGAACGTGTACTGGGAGGCGAAAGGCGCCTTCACCGGCGAGACCTCGCCACTCATGGTGGCCGGATGTGGCGGGAAGGGTGCGCTCGTCGGCCACTCGGAGCGCCGGCACGTGTTCGGTGAGACGGACGCGGAGACCGCGAAAAAGGTGAAGGCACTCATCGCACAGCGCCTGATACCGATGCTGTGCGTGGGCGAGAAGCTGCCGGAACGGGAGGCGGGGCACACCAGCGACGTGGTGCGTCGCCAGCTGCGGGCTGTCCTCACGGAGCTCACGGTCACTGAAGCCTCGGAACTCCTGGTGGCATACGAGCCGGTATGGGCCATCGGCACCGGGCGGGTCGCGCGACCACAGGACGCGGCCGAAGTGCATCGCGTCATCCGTACGGTCTTCCAGGAGCATCGGGTACCGGGTCGAGTGCCCGTGCTCTATGGTGGGTCCGTCAATCTCGCCAACGTCGCCGGCCTGATGGCTGAGGACGAGATCGACGGCGTGCTGGTGGGTGGAGCGAGTCTCGAGGCGGCCGGCTGGGCAGGCCTGGTGGCCGCGGGAACGTAGAAGCGTTGCCCCAAGCCCAATCGGTGACTAGGTTTGGGGGCTTTTTCACATACTGGGACTGACCATGTACACGTTTCTGCTGGTGCTCCTGATTCTCGACGCGCTCCTGCTGTCGGTAGTCGTGCTGCTGCAGGCGGGGCAGGGCGGCGGCCTTGCCACGATGGGCGGCGCCGGTACCGAGTCCGTCCTGGGCGGGCGTCAGGCAGTCGACCATTCTGACCAAGCTGTCCTGGTGGTGCGGCGGGATCTTCCTGGCGCTGTCACTCCTGCTGTCCGTCATGCATCGGGGCGCGGGCGGCAGCGACCTGCAGCAGCAGCTGCGCCAGTCGGCGCCACCGACGAGCGAGGGGCCGAGTGGTCCGTCACCGCTGCAGGGCCTGACCCCGGCACCGGGAACGGCAGCACCAGGCGCGGCGGCCCCTGCCGCTACGGCGCCGGCCCCCGCGACGACGGCTCCGGCCGCTCCGGCGCCCGCGTCGAAGTGATGACCTCGAGCACGGAACCCCGGGCATAGTGGCGGAAGCCCCGGCGTTCGTCCTGCTCGAGGATGGAACGTGGTTTGCCGGCACGGCGCCACGTTCCATCAGCCCCGCCTTCGGTGAAGTGGTTTTCACCACCAACCTTACCGGCTACCAGGAAACGTTTACTGACCCGAGCTTCCTCGGGCAGATCATTGTCATGACCGCCCCGATGATCGGCAACTACGGGGTGAACTTCGAGGACATGGAGTCCCGGCGTCCCCAGGTGAGCGGGGTCGTCTGCCGGGAGCTCTCGCGAAATTACTCCAGTTGGCGCGCGGAAACGGGCCTCGGTGAATGGCTTGCGGACGCAGGTGTCCCGCTGATCGAGGGCGTCGACACGCGCCGGCTGACGCGGCACCTGCGCGAGCGGGGCGCCATGCGTGGCGTCATCGCTGAGGGCGCCGAGCCGACGCCTGAGCTGATCCGGCAGCTGATGGCCTCTCCGTCGATGGAAGGGCTGGACCTGGCCTCCAGGGCGACGGTAGAGGCCACGCACATCGAGGGTGAGGGTCCGCTCGTGGTGGCGTTCGACTACGGGATGAAGCGGAACATCGTGCGGATGCTGGTCGACCAGGGGATGAAGGTCGCCGTGGTCCCGGCCGAGACGACGGCGGACCAGGTCAAGGCGATGAACCCCAAGGGGATCTTCCTCTCGAATGGTCCAGGCGATCCTGCCGCAGTGACTTACGCGGCCGGGACGATTCGGGAACTGGCCCAGGCGGGGCTTCCCACCTTCGGCATCTGCCTCGGGCACCAGTTGATCGGCCTCGCATTCGGGGGCGAGACGGTCAAGCTCCCCTATGGGCACCGGGGCGGAAACCATCCGGTGCGTGATCTCCTGACGGGGCATGTGCTTATCACCACGCAGAACCATGGATTCGCCGTCTCGGGAGACGAAAACGGCATTCCAGGGGCACCAGACCTCGAGGTTACGCACATCAATCTCAACGATGGCACGGTCGAAGGACTGCGTCATCGTGAGCTTCCGGTGTTCGCAGTGCAGTATCACCCGGAGGCCGCTCCGGGTCCGCACGACGCCTATCCGCACTTCGACCAGTTCCGCCGCGCGCTGCTCGGTTGAGGGCCCCAAAACCCCCAACCCCTTGACAGACAACACTTAAGCTCCTAGAATCGGCCTCATATGGGCTGCTCTAGAGAGCCTCTGCTCACCTGAGCTACATGTTGTCTTTCCCGGGGGATGCATGACCAAAGCCGATCTTGTCGAGCAGGTCACAGCATCGATTGCCCGCACATCGGGCCCGATGATCTCGAAGAAGGACTGTGCCCGCGTCGTCGATGCGTTCCTCGATGCCGTGAAGCATGCCCTTAAAGAACAGCACAACATCGAGGTACGCGGTTTCGGTACCTTCAAGATCCGGAAGCGGAAGACGCGCATGGCGCGCAATCCGCGGACGGGTGAGCCGGTGGAAGTTGCCGCCCGTCCGGTGCCGGTGTTCAAGCCCAGCAAGGAGTTGCGGGCTTTGGTGGCAGAGGACGGCGAGTTCATTCCGTCGTCGGAGCAGGGAGACGGAGTCGAGGAGTAACTTGTGTGAGCGAATTCTGCGGGGCTGCACTCAGGTGCGGCCCCGTTCTTTTTTGTAAGTCCTTGTAGGTTTGGGATATGGACACAGGCGACAAGCTGCAGGCGGCAGGATGACCCGAGTGAGAGTGCTGCTGTTCGCACGGTATGCGGAGCTGCTGGGGCAGACTGAGCTCACTGTCGAGATCAGCGCAGCCAGCCACTGTCCGCACAGTACTCGACACTCTTCGAGCGAATGGCGGGCGGCGCGCAGTTGCCACCGTCGCCGCTGGTGGCGCGCAACCAGGTTCATGCGCAACTCGACACGGTGCTTGAGGATGGCGACGAGCTCGCGGTGCTCCCGCCGCTTGCTGGAGGGTGACGATGAGCTACCTGAAGGACCAGGCGCTCGACGTCCGTACCGTGGCGCACCAGGTAGTGAGCGCCGAGCGGGGCGGCGTGGTGACGTTCGTCGGGGCGGTACGGAATCACCACGCCGGCCGCGCGGTCCTGCGCCTCGAGTACAGTGCCTATGGCCCGATGGCTGACCTGGAGTTTGCCCGGATCGTCGAGGAAGCGGAGGCGCGCTGGCCGGCCAGGGTGGCGGCGGAGCACCGGGTCGGGACGCTCGAGGTGGGCGATGTTGCCGTGATCGTGGTGGCTGCCGCGCCGCACCGCGATGCCGCCTTCGAGGCCTGCCGGTTCGTGATCGAGGAGGTCAAGCGCCGGGTGCCGATCTGGAAGCGCGAGCACTACGTCGATGGCACGGCCGGGTGGGTCGATCCGACGGCGCCGGAAGGTGTATCCTTCTAGCCGAATGGCCCCCACCCGTACCCCCGTTCGCGACCAATTTGCGCGGCCTCTCGGCAGTCTCCGGCTCTCGGTGACCGACCGGTGCAACATGCGCTGCCGCTACTGCATGCCGGAGGACGAGTACGCGTGGCTGCCGCGGGCCTCGCTGCTGACGTTCGAGGAGCTTGTGCGCGTGACGCGCGTGTTCGCGTCGCTGGGGGTGCACAAGGTTCGCCTGACCGGTGGCGAGCCGCTGCTCCGTCACGGCCTGCACGAGCTGGTGCGCGACCTCGGCACGGTGGATGGGGTGGACGAGATCGCGATGACGACCAATGGGCTCCTGCTGCGGCGTCATGCCCGCGAGCTGCGCGAGGCGGGCCTCGACCGGGTCACGGTGAGTCTCGATACGCTCCGGCCGGAGCGGGCGCTGGCGTTCTCGCGCACCGTGCACCATGCCGACACGATCGACGGCATCCGTGCGGCACGCGAGGCGGGCTTCGGCGGAACCAAGCTCAACACGGTGGTGATCCGCGGATTCAACGACGACGAGATGACCGACCTGCTGGAGTTCAGCCGGGCAGCACGGCGCCGAGTCGCGGTTCATCGAGTACATGGACGTGGGCGGTGCAACACAGTGGTCGATGGACGACGTGGTGTCGCGGGAAGCAGATGCTGTCCATGATCGCGCGAAGTACGGCGCCGTCGACACGCTGCACGACGACGGTCCGGCACCGGCGGAACGCTACCGCCTCCAGGATGGACTCACGTTCGGCATCATCGCATCGACCACGGCGCCCTTCTGCCGGTCATGCGACCGGAGCAGGGTGACGGCCGACGGGACGTGGCTCCTGTGCCTGTACGCCGACGAGGGCATCGACCTGCGCGAGCCGTTGCGGAGCGGTGCATCGGACGAGGAGCTGGCGGGCCTCATCCGTGAACGGTGGCGCGCGCGCACGGACCGGGGAGCGGAGGCGAGGCTGGCCGCCCCGAGCCGGGGCGTGCTGTACCAGGTGGAGGGTCTCCGTGCCGATCCGCGGCGCGAGATGCACACGAGGGGCGGATGAGCGAAGCCGTCTCCCGGCAACCTTTTTCCCCAACCCCATGCCCCTCAACGTCGCCCTCATCGAACCGCGCATTCCTCCCAACACGGGGAACATCGCGCGCCTGTGCGCCGCCGCCGACACGCCGCTGCACCTGATCGGGCCCCTCGGCTTCTCGCTGGACGAGAAGGACGTGAAGCGAGCGGGGCTCGACTACTGGGACAAGACCGATCTCTGGGTGCACGAGAACTGGTTCGCGTTCCGGGATGCGATCAGCCGCGACCGGTGCCTGTACTTCTCCGCGAACGCAGCGCAGGACTATCGGCACGCGCCGTTCAAGGCGAACAGCGTGCTGATCTTCGGCAACGAGACGGACGGACTTGCCGGCGCGGATCCTGGAGAAGCACCCGGAACGGTGCTACCGGATCCCGATGCCGGGCGACGTGCGGAGCCTGAACCTGGCGAATGCCGTGAGCGTGGTGCTGTACGAGGGACTTCGGAAGCTGGACATCGCGCTGCCGGAGGGCGCGGTGGTGACAGAGGACGGCAGCCGGGAGGCGGCGGCACCCCGGAGACCGGCCCGGGGTCGAGGGCGAGGTCGCGGGAAGAGGAGCTGACCGATGTCAGCCTTCTGTCGACTCCTGGCGTGTGCTTCCGCCACCGGTTGGCTGACTGTGCTGGCGTCGCCCGTGGAAGGACAGGCTCCGAAGGAGTTCGAGGCCCGGTTCGCGGCGGTGTGGGACCTGATGCCGGCGAGCGCGACTTCGGCCGAAGTGCGCAACTTCGTGATCGCCCGGGAACAGGCGCAATTCGAGCTCAGTACCGGCCAGCTGGTATTCCTGGCGCCGATTGATGGACGTATCGTCGGCGCCGTGTGGCAGGGAACCGGGCACTTCAAGTTCGATCCCGGCGCGCAGGCAGAGCAGGACCGGTTGCAGAAACTCCTCGGGTCACCGCGCGTCGACATTCCCATCACCGAACTGGTGATGTTCTTCTCCGACTCCATTTGCGAGGCACTCCAGGCAGGCAGCAAGAGCGGTGCTGGCGCGGTTCCCAGCATGCGCAGCAGCGTGCGGCAGGCGCTGGACTACGTCGGTGACGAGAGCGACCGCCAGCTGGACACCGACCTCATGGCGCTGATGCTCAACGGGGCGCCGAACGGCATCTTCTACGCCTACGTGACGCGCCCATCGGGCGCACCCTTCATGTTCGCGTCCAACCCCAATGTGCGCGAAGGCGTACGCATCCTGAGCAAGTCCAAGGGAATGGGATACGTCGGCGTGGGAGCGGGGGCCGTACGGGTGCCGGGATCCGCGGAAAGGCAGATCCCGGCGGGGGAAGGCCGGCAGGGCGACGTGGAGATCAGGCACTACGTCATCGAGACATTGATGCCGAACACCATCACCGCCGACGTCGACTTCCAGGCCAAGGCGGCCATGACGCTGGAGGCTGACCAGCCGGCGACGGGATGGGTGCCCTTCACGCTCTTCACGAAGCTCAAGGTGGACTCGGCGTCGTGGTCCGACGGATCGCCGGCCGATGTATACAAGCCGAAGAACAGCGATGTCGTGTGGGTGAAGCTGCCGAAGCGCCTGGCGCCGGGTGACAGCCTGATCCTGCGGATGGCGTACCACGGCGACGTGACCGACCGGCTCGCCGACTTCTTCTTCATCCGCACCTCGACGGCCTGGTATCCGCAACCGATGGAGGAGCGCTCCAAGGCGACCTTCGACCTGACCTTCCACTCGCCGAAGGTGTACACGCTGGTGAGCGTGGGTGAACTGAAAGACTCGTCGGTGTCGGGCAACATGGTCACGACCCGATGGGTGTCGACGGCGCCGATGCGCAATGCGTCGTTCAACTTCGGCCTGTTCAAGGCGACCGAGGTGAACAATCCGCCGGCCCCCGACGTGACGGTGCTCTGGAACGAGAATGCGCACCGGGCGTTCGCTCAGGAGGGGCTGCAGGAGAAGTCAATGGAGAAGCGGGTCGGCGCGGACGTTTCCGCGGCGCTGCAGTTCTACCGGACGGTCTACGGGGAGCTCGGGGTCAACCACTTCTATGCGACGGAGATCGCGGAGCTTCACGGCGAGGCGTTCCCCGGGTTCATCAACCTGTCCTACGTCACCTTCGTCGCGACGAGCCGCTCGGGAGCGGACGAGGTGTTCCGGGCGCATGAAGTCGCGCACCAGTGGTGGGGCATCGGGGTGGACTTCGCCTCGTACCGCGACCAGTGGCTGAGCGAGGGGATGTCGACGTTCTCGGGCCTCTGGTACCTGCAGGTAGTGCGGAAGGAGCCGAAGCCCTACTTCAACCAGCTCAAGACCTGGAAGGCGTCGATCATCGATCGCAGTGATGAGGCGGGGCCCATTTCGCTCGGGTTCCGGGTGATCACCGAGCGGGACCCCAATGACTACCAGGTCATCGTCTACCAGAAGGGTGCCTGGGTCATGCACATGCTGCGGACCCTGATGATCAACCTGAAGACGATGCAGGAAGACCGCTTCCAGGCCATGATGAAGGACTTCTTCACGACCTACAATGGACGATCCGCCAGCACGGATGACCTCCAGCGCATGGTGGAGAAGCACACCGGCCAGCAAATGGGGTGGTTCTTCGATGAATGGGTGCGGGGCACACAGATCCCGACCTACAAGGTGGCCTGGAACATCGACGATATCGGCAACGGGCTGTTCAAGGCGACGCTGCGGGTGACGCAGGAAGGGGTGGCGCCCACCTTCAAGATGTATGTGCCAGTGACGGTGCAGATGAGCGACGGCAGCGTACTGCGCACCCGCGTGCTGGTACAGGGACCGGAGTCGACCGTGACCTTGCCTGAGGTTGCGTCCAAGCCGAAGTCGCTGACCTTCAACGATTTCGAGGGGGTGCTGGCGACGGTGGCCGACGTGGCGGGACCGAACTAGCCGGGGCGAAGTCGGGCGGGCTATTTTGCGTCCGGTCAGGGGGCTTTTTCCACACACAGCGAGGTTCGCAGCATGCTCCAGAAGGTGGCGGTGGTCGGTGCCGGCAACGTAGGCGCGACGGCGGCGCAGCGGCTCGCCGAAAAGAACCTGGCCCGCACGGTGGTGCTCATCGACGTGATCGAGGGCGTGCCGCAGGGCAAGGCGCTGGACCAGCACCAGTCCGGCCCGATCGAGGGATTCGATACGCGCGTCATCGGCACCAATGGCTATGACGAGGCAGCAGGCGCGGATGTATTCGTGGTCACCGCCGGCATTGCCCGGAAGCCGGGCATGAGCCGCGACGACCTGGTGAAGACCAACGCCGGCATCGTGAAGTCGGTCGGCGAGCAGATCAAGCGGGTGGCACCCAACGCCATCGTCGTGGTGGTGTCGAACCCGCTCGACGTGATGTGCTACGTGGCGATGAAGGCGACCGGCTTTCCGCGCGAGCGGGTGATCGGCATGGCCGGCGTGCTGGACACGGCGCGCTACCGGATGTTCCTGGCGGAGGCGATCGGCGTGTCCGTGGAGGACATCCAGGCCATGGTGCTGGGCGGGCACGGCGACACGATGGTGCCGCTGCCGTCCTACACCACGGTGTCGGGCATCCCGGTGTCACAGCTCATCGACCAGAAGACGCTCGATGCGATCGTTGACCGGGCACGGAACGGCGGGGCCGAGATCGTGGCATTCCTCAAGACCGGGATCGGCGTACTACGCGCCGAGTGCGGCGGCGGTACAGATGGTGGAAGCGATCGCCCACGACAAGAAGCGCATCCTGCCGTGCTCGGCGTGGCTCACGGGCGAGTTCGGGCTCAAGGACGTGTTCTGCGGGGTACCGGTGAAGATCGGCCGCGGCGGGCTGGAGCAGATCGTGGAGATCAAGCTGTCGGCCGATGAGCGCACCGCGCTTGCCGCGTCGGCGGAAGCTGTGCGGAGCACGATGGTCACGCTCGACGCCTGATCCATGAACCGCCTCGCGGCATTCTGGGATTCCTCCGTCGGCAAGAAGGCCGTCATGGCGGTCACCGGCATCATCGGTGTGCTGTTCGTGGTCGGTCACATGGTGGGCAACCTGCAGGTGTTCCAGGGGGCCGAGCGCCTGAATGCCTACGGCCACCTGCTCCACGGCCCGCTGAATGAGCTGGTCTGGGGCGCGCGCGTCGTCGCTGCTGGCAGCACTGGTGCTGCACGTGGTGGCGGCGTGGCAGCTGACCATGCGGAACCGTGCAGCGCGGCCGGTCGAGTACGCGACGAGGACGCCGCAGGTGTCGACACTTGCATCGCGCACGCTGCGCTGGGGCGGGGTGCTGCTCCTGGTATTCATCGTTTATCACCTGCTCGACCTGACGATCGGGAAGGTGAACCCGGCATTCCAGGAGGGCGATGTCTACGCCAACCTGCTCGGTTCACTGCAACGTCCGCTGATCGCTGTCTTCTACATCGTGGCCATGGCGGCACTGGCGCTGCACCTGTATCACGGGGCCTGGAGCAGCCTGCGGACGCTGGGTGTGGCGCAGGCATCGGCGTCACCGCTCAAGCGAAGGGCGGCCCTGGCGGTGGCGATCATCATTGCGGTGGGATTCGCCGTTGTGCCGCTGGCCATCCTGATGGGAGTGGTGAATTGAACCGCGTGAGGGGTGAGGGGTGAGGGGAACTGCGTGAGGAGCACTCAATGGAGCTGAACGCAAAGGTCCCGGCTGGTCCGCTCGCCGAGAAGTGGGAGCAGCACCAGTTCGACCTCAAGCTCGTGAACCCCGCCAACAAGCGGAAGTTCACGGTGATCGTGGTCGGCAGCGGCCTCGCTGGCGCGTCGGCCGCGGCGAGCATGAGCGAGCTGGGCTACAACGTGAAGTGCTTCTGCTTCCAGGACTCGCCCCGGCGCGCGCACTCGATTGCGGCCCAGGGCGGGATCAACGCCGCCAAGAACTACCAGAACGACGGCGACAGCGTCTGGCGGCTGTTCTACGACACGATCAAGGGCGGCGACTTCCGGGCGCGCGAGGCGAACGTCTACCGCCTCGCGCGAGATCAGCGTGCGCATCATCGACCAGTGCGTGGCGCAGGGCGTGCCCTTCGCGCGCGAGTACGGCGGCTTCCTCGCCAACCGGTCATTCGGCGGTGCCCAGGTGTCGCGCACCTTCTACGCGCGCGGCCAGACGGGCCAGCAGCTGCTGCTGGGCGCGTACCAGGCGCTGGAGAAGGAAGTGCAGCGGGGCGGTGTGCTGATGAACTCGCGCAGCGAGATGCTCGATATCGTCACCATCGATGGCCGCGCACGGGGCATCGTGACCCGCGACCTCGTCACCGGCGCCATCGAGTCGCACGCCGCGGACGCAGTGGTGCTCGCCACCGGCGGGTACGGCAACGTCTTCTACCTCTCCACCAATGCACGCGGGTGCAACGTCACCGCCTCCTGGCGAGCCCATCGACGCGGCGCGGCCTTCGCCAACCCCTGCTTCACGCAGATCCACCCGACCTGCATCCCCGTCAGCGGCGACTACCAGTCGAAGCTCACGCTGATGTCGGAGTCCCTGCGCAACGACGGACGCGTCTGGGTTCCCTTCAAGGCGGGGGACCAGCGCGCGCCCGGCAGCATTCCCGAAGCGGAGCGCGACTACTACCTGGAGCGGAAGTACCCGAGCTTCGGCAACCTCGCGCCGCGCGACATCGCAAGCCGCGCCGCCAAGGAGGTATGTGACGAGGGACGGGGCGTGGGTCCCGGCGGCCGCGGCGTGTACCTCGACTTCGCCGCATCGATCCAGCGCCTGGGCGAGGCAAAGATCGCCGAGCGGTACGGCAACCTCTTCGACATGTACCAGCGGATCACCGACGAGAATCCGTACCAGCTGCCGATGCGGATCTATCCGGCGGTTCACTACACGATGGGCGGGCTCTGGGTCGACTACAACCTCATGAGCACGGTACCGGGTCTGCACGTACTGGGCGAGGCGAACTTCTCCGATCACGGCGCGAACCGGCTTGGGGCGAGTGCCCTGATGCAGGGCCTGGCCGACGGCTACTTCGTCATTCCGCTGACCATTGGCGACTACCTCGCCACCGCGAAGCTGGCCCCGGTGGGCAACGATCATCCGGAGTTCAAGCGGGTCGAGGCCGAGGTGGCGCGGGCGCATCAACAGGCTGCTGGCCTCGAAGGGACGGCGGACCGCCGACTCGTTCCACCGCGAGCTGGGCAAGATCATGTGGGAGAAGTGCGGCATGGCGCGGACCGCGTCGGGGCTCAAGGAGGCACTCGCGCGCATTCCCGAACTGCGGGCCGAGTTCTGGAGCGATGTCCAGGTCCCTGGGACGGGCACGGCACTGAACCAGTCGCTGGAGCAGGCGGGACGGGTGGCGCGACTTCCTCGAGCTGGGCGAGCTGATGTGCCGCGACGCGCTCGAACGCGAGGAGTCGTGCGGCGGTCACTTCCGGGTGGAGCACCAGACCGAGGATGGCGAGGCGAAGCGCGATGACTCACGCTTCTGCTATGCCGCGGCGTGGGAGTGGGCGGGTGAGGGCACGTCCCAGCGACTCAACAAGGAACCGCTGGACTTCGAGAACGTTACGCTCTCAGCCCGGTCGTACAAGTGAGCCACGACCTGATGCAGATCACGCTCCGCGTCTGGCGCCAGGCGGGCCCCGCCGCAGCCGGCTCACTGGTGTCGTATGACGTGCCGGGCGTGAGCCCCGAGATGTCGTTCCTCGAGATGCTCGACGTACTGAACGAGCGACTCATCGGCGAGGGCAAGCTGCCGATCGCGTTCGACCACGATTGCCGCGAGGGGATCTGTGGCACGTGCGGCCTGATGATCAATGGCGTGGCGCACGGTCCAGCGCGCGCCACGACCACCTGCCAGCTGCACATGCGAAGCTTCAGGAACGGCGACGTGATCACGGTGGAGCCGTGGCGCGCCGCGGCGTTTCCGGTGCTGGCCGACCTGGTGGTGGACCGCCGCGCGTTCGACCGGATCATCGCTTCGGGCGGGTTCATCTCGGCGGCGACGGGTGGTGCGCCCGATGGCAATGCTATCCCGGTGCCCAAGATTGCGAGCGACAGCGCGATGGACGCGGCGGCCTGCATCGGCTGTGGCGCGTGCGTCGCGGCATGTCCCAACGGCTCGGCGTCACTCTTCACCGCCGCCAAGGTGACGCACCTCGGCGTCCTGCCGCAGGGCCAGGCCGAGCGCTACCGGCGAGCGCTGTCGATGGTGCAGCAGATGGACCTCGAGCACTTCGGCAGCTGCACCCTGTACGGCGAGTGCCAGGAAGCGTGCCCCAAGGAAATCAGCATCGACACGATCACCCGCATGAATGGCGACTTCCTGCGCGCGGCCGCGCAGCCCCCGGTCAAGGAGGTCGCTGCCGGCGGCATCTGACCCAGCGTCGGGTTTGCCCGTGTGCAAGCCGCCACCTTGTTCGTCTCCCTTGGCGGAATCCACTCAATGTCCTTTTCTCGGAGCGCAGGTGCGCTCGTGGTCGCCCTGTGTGCCGGGGTTGTCCCGGCGCGGGCGCAGCGGCTCCGGGGCCACCTCATGGGGCAGGCACTTCCGTCGGTCATCACCTCCGACGTTGTGCCGGGTGGCGGGTCGCTGACGGAAGTGACGGTGCTGCAGCCGGTGCTCATGGGCCAGGCGGCGTACGGCCAGGCGTTGCGGGGGCGACTGACCCTCGACTTCGAGGGACTGACGATGCCCGCGGGTGAACTGGCGCTCGGCGGCTGGGGCGAGGGATTCGTTGACCGCCGTCATCCGCACACGTACCTGCACGAGGCGATGGCCTGGGGGTCGGGCCCGATCGGCCGCGTGTCAGCGGTGAGCATCGCCGGCGGCCTCGCAGCGGGAAAGGGCATCGTCCCGTTTGGTACGGATGACCCGATGTCGCGCCCGTTTGTGCGTTTCCCGGTGAATCATCATCTCGCGCAAATCGTCGAGCGCGCCGAGATTGCGACAGGGTGGCGGCTTGGAATCGTGGGGCTCGAGGGCGCCGTGTTCAACGGTGATGAGCCGGAGAACCCGGGCCAGTGGCCGAACATGAGCCGGTTCGCTGATTCGTGGGCGACGCGGCTGACGCTGTGGCCGGTGCGCGGCCTGGAGGTGCAGGGCTCCTACGCGTCGGTCCACTCTCCGGAGCACCGGCCTGGCGCCGGACTCGACCAGGCAAAGTGGAGCGCATCTGCCCGCATGCAACGCGTGGCCGGGCGCACGGGGATCTACGGCCTGCTGGAATGGGCGCGTACCGAGGAAGGCGAGAATGCGTTCGTGTTCGCCTCGGTCCTGGCGGAAGCCTCGGTGCTCCGGGGTCGTCACCGGGTCGGGTACCGCGTCGAGCACACCGGGCGACCGGAAGAGGAGCGCTACTTCGACAACCTGTTTCGCTCGCCCCGGCCGCTGCTGGACAACAGCATCGTCGGGCAGTCGGAATGGACGCTGCACACGATCAACTATGCGCTGCAGCTGGCGCTGGCAGGCGGCAGGGTCGGGTTCCAGCCCTTTGTCGAAGTGACGTTCGGCACGGTGGCCGGTGTGGGTGGTGGGCTCTTCGACGCTGCGGCACTGTATGGCACGAACGACATGCGCGGCGTCACGGTGGGAATGCGGATCGACTTCGGCGGCAGCATGGGACGAATGGGGCGGTACGGGGCAGTGGCTGTTCCAGATGAACAGGTGGTGGGAACCAGGAGTGTACATGCACACTAGGAGGATTGCGTCGTGAGAATGGCACTGGTGAAGGTGGCGCTGGCCACCACGGTCGGGGCGGTGACGCTCGCCGCCTGCGGCTCGGCGAACGACGGCTACGACCCGTCCATCGCGACAGGGGTCGAGTACGTGAGCGGTGACGGACAGTCGGGCAACGCCGGCGACCAGCTCGGCGAGCTGCTCACCGTGCGATCCACCAACTTCGTGGGTGACCCGGTTCCCGGCGTGAGGATCCAATGGTTCGCGACGCAGGGTGGCGGCAGCGTCAGTGCCAGCGCCACGACCACCGACGCGAACGGCCTGGCCCAGGTCACCTGGGTCCTTGGTCCAATCGTGGGTGCGCAGAAGGTCCAGGCGGTCGCATCCCTGAATGGATCGCCGGTCGCGTTCAACGCGACGGCACGTTCGAGTGGAGATGACGGCGGCGGTGGCGGCGGCGGCGGGGCCGCGGTTCGCTCGCGATAATGTCGCATGTGCGTCGCGCGCTGCTCCTCGCTGGCATCGCGGCGGGAGCAGCGTGCGGCGCGGGCGACAACGGCCCGGTGGTGCCACCGCCGGTCGAGAGCAACTTCGTGTCGGTCGGCGGCAGTGGGCAGACCGCCGTCGCAGGTACCGTCCTGCCGGTGGCCTACACGGTCCTCGTGACGGACGATGCGGCGCATCCGGTGGCCGGTGCGAGGGTGTCGTGGAGAACCTCGGGCGGCAACGGCACCCTCTCTGAAGCAACCAGTGTCACCGACGCCGCGGGACGGGCGTCGGTGCTTCACACGCTTGGTGCGGCGGTGGGAAGCCAGACGGTATCGGCCTCGCTCGGCGCGACAGCAGCGTCACCCGTCGTGTTCAGCACCACCGCCGTGAGCAGTGCGGCGGCAGTGCGCGTCGCCCAAGTCCCCGTTCTCCCCAACTACGGCATCCACGACACGTTCGTGCGCGACGGACTCGCGTTCGTGTGCGCATGGAACACCGGCCTCATCATCTACGACGTTGGGCAGGGCATCCGTGGCGGGAGCCCGAGCTCACCAGTCGAGGTCTCCCGCATGGTGCCGGGCGTGGGGGCTGTCAGCGGACTCACCGGGGCCATCCACAATGCCTGGTGGTTCCACAACCCGGTCAGCGGTGAGAAGCGCTACGTCTTCCTGGGACAGGAGGGCCCCGGCGTGATCGGCAGCGCATCACGGGGTGAGATCTACGTGGTGGATGTTTCCGACCTGGTGCACCCGGTGCAAGTGGCCAGCTTCGGCCTGGCGGGCGCCGGCACCCACAACTTCTGGATGGATGAGGCAGCCCAGGTGCTGTACGCTGCCTACTACAACGGGGGCGTGGTTGCGATCGATGTGTCCGGGACGCTATCGGGGAATCTCGCTTCGCGGCTGATAGCGCAGGTGAAGCCCGGCGGCCCCGACAGCACGTACACCTGGGGCGTCCAGGTTGCCAACGGGTCGGTCTACGCCAGCGACATGGAGACGGGATTCTGGCGCCTCGCCCCTGCAAGCGGAGGGTTGGCGGTGCTGGGCGGCGGGCAGAACGTGCTGGAGCGGTACACGTCGGACCTGTGGGTGCAGGGCGCATTCGCGTTCACCGGAACGTGGGGCGGGCTGGCGCGCCTGGACAGCCTGGGTCACCGGAATGCCGGCAATGCGCTCAAGGTCTGGTCGCTGCTTGCATCAGGTGAGCCGTTCCTCGCCGACTCGCTGATCCTCCCGGACGTGGGCACGGTGAGCGATGTGGAGGTCGGGAGCAACGGCACGCGGTTGCTGCTGACGGCGGAACGGGGGGCGGCCGGAGGGTTCTTCATCTACTCGCTGGACGGGGCAGGTCACCCGACACTGGTGACCTCGGCGCTGGAGACTGGAGGCCTGCATACCGGGACGTTCGCCCGGATCGGCGGGAGGGATTTCGTTTTCGCCGCGCGGAACCCCGCCGACCCGGCGCTGGTCGTCTACGACGTGACAGGGGCGCTGCACTAGGTCAATCCAGCCAGCGCCCAACCCTGCAGGTACTACAACCGCGGCAGTGTCACTCCCCGCTGCGCCTGATACTTCCCCTTCTTGTCGGCATAGCTGGTTTCGCAGACGTCGTCATCGTCGGCCTCGAAGAAGAGCACCTGGCAGATGCCCTCATTCGCATAAATCTTTGCCGGGAGTGGTGTTGTATTGCTGATCTCGAGCGTTACATGACCTTCCCACTCGGGCTCGAACGGGGTGACGTTGGTGATGATCCCGCAGCGGGCGTAGGTGGACTTCCCGACGCAGATGGTGAGCACGTTGCGGGGGATGCGGAAGTACTCCACCGAGCGGGCCAGGGCGAAGCTATTCGGCGGCACCACGCAGACGTCGCCCGAGAACTCGACAAAGCTCTTGTCGTCGAAGTTCTTGGGGTCGACGATGGCCGAGAGCGCGTTGGTGAAGATCTTGAACTCCGGCGCCACCCGCATGTCGTAGCCGTAGGAGGAGACCCCGTAGCTGATCGCGCCGGCCCGGACCTGGCCGTCGGTAAAGGGCTCGATCATGCCGGTTTCCCGGGCCATGCGACGGATCCAGCGGTCGGACTTGATGGACATAGGGAAGCGGTCGGTTGTTAGGGATCCAGGGGACTGTTTCGGCGCTGCAATATAACCCCCGGACAAGCGGCAACCGGGACCGCTCCTATAGTGTTTGCCCGTCGACAGTTCGGGTTGAATTGCCCGGTCCCGGTGGGTTAGTTTCCAGCACGCAAGTGAAAACATTCACGAGAGCCTCCTAATGCTCAGGCCCTTCGTACCGATCCTGCTCCTGATCGCGTTCGTAGTCGCCAATGCGATCCTGCTGATCGGGCTCTCGCACTTCCTGTCGTCGTCCCGAACCAATCCGGCCAAGCAGCAGCCGTACGAATCGGGCATGCCCACCATCGGTGACGCCCGCCAGCGATTCTCGGTCAAGTTCTACCTCGTGGCGATGCTCTTCATCGTGTTCGACATCGAGACCGTCTTCCTGATTCCGTGGGCCGTGGCCTTCCACAGCATCCCCGAAGTCGGCCGGGCTCCTGATGATCGAAATGTTCGCCTTCATGTTCGTGCTGGGCGCCGGCTACCTGTACATCTGGAAGCGTGGGGCACTGCAATGGGACTGAGCGAGATCGAACCCGGGGCGGCCGGGTCGCCGGTAGTGTCGGCGGTGTCGCCCAACTTCATGACCACGAGCCTCGATTTCCTGGCCAACTGGGCCCGGACGGGGTCGCTGTGGCCGATGCCGTTCGGTACCGCCTGCTGCGCCATCGAGTTCATGGCGACGGCGGCATCGCGCTATGACATCTCGCGCTTCGGCATGGAGCGCATGAGCTTCTCGCCCCGCCAGGCGGACGTGCTGATCTGCGCGGGCCGCCTGCCGTTCAAGCTGGCGCCGGTCATCCGCCGGGTCTGGGACCAGATGCCGCAGCCCAAGTGGTCGATCTCGATGGGCGCCTGCGCCTCATCGGGCGGCATCTTCGACAACTACGCCATGGTGCAGGGCATCGACACGATCATCCCGGTTGACGTCTACGTCCCCGGCTGCCCGCCGCGTCCGGAAGGGCTGCTCTACGGCGTGATGCTGCTGATGAAGAAGATTCGCGGGCGAGAGCTTCACCGACGACCTCATCCGGCGCGAGCAGACCATCGGGGCCAACGGCCTGTACCTCCCGCCCGACCGGATCGACGAGCTGTCCGAGCCGTTCGGCAACTCCGTGTCCCAGACCCGGTCGACATGACGGCCGCGCTGTCGCCCTCGGTGGCGCCGCTCCGGAAGGAGTTCGGCGATGCGATCGAGCGCCACGTCGTGTCCTGCGGCGACACGATCGTCTACGCCTCGCGCGAGCGGGTGCACGACGTGCTGGAGTGGCTGAAGGAGACGCCGGGCCAGGACTTCAGCTACCTCACCGACATCACCGCGGTGGACTACCGGGACCCGGAGCGCGCGCTCGAGGTGGTCTGGCAGATCCGCGCACTGGACCGCCCCGCCGACCTGCGGGTCAAGGTCGCGCTCACGGCCGACCAGCCGCTCGAGGTGCCGACGGTGTGGGACCTGTGGCGCGGCGCGAACTGGCTCGAGCGCGAGGTGTTCGACATGTTCGGCGTGCTGTTCATCGGGCATCCCGACATGCGCCGGATCCTCATGTGGGAGACGTACGCCGAGGGTCACCCGCTCCGGAAGAGCTTTCCGCTGCGCGGCCACTTCAGCCGCTCGGAGCAGACCCGCCAGGCGCTCGCCGGCAACCCGGAAGCGCACTACTCGCTCGAGGAACTGTCGATCGCCGAGGAGTACCGGAACCTTCCGGAGGACGTGCGTGAGCGCCTGAAGCAGGGCAAGCGGGGCTTCGTCGAGTGAGCACGCGCACCGTAGACGTGGCCCTGGGCACCTCCGGCCTCGATGCCCGCGGGCGCCCGATCACCGTGCCGCTCGGTGTCCAGCTGCAGGACACCGGCGAATTCGAGGCGCCCGGCCATTTCGACGAGGCCTTTGGCGCCGAGCACATGCTGATCAACATCGGACCGCAGCACCCGGCCACCCATGGCGTGCTCCGGCTGGTGCTCGAGCTCGATGGGGAGACGGTGCGGCGCTGCATTCCGCACATCGGCTACCTGCACTCCGGTTTCGAGAAGCTGGGCGAGTACCGGCAGTACAACCAGATCGTGCCGCTCACCGACCGCACCGACTACCTGTCGCCGATGGCGAACAACGTCTGCCTCGCGCTGGCGGTCGAGAAGCTGATGGGACTCGAGATCACCGAGCGCTGCACGGTGCTGCGGGTCATCGCGTGCGAAATGAGCCGGATCATCTCGCACCTCGTGTGGCTGGGCACAACCGGCATCGACCTGGGTGCCTTCACGCCGTTCCTGTGGGCCTTCCAGGAGCGCGAGCGGATCTACAACCTGCAGGAAGCGTGGACCGGTGCGCGGCTCACCACCAGCCTGACACGCGTGGGCGGCTTGATGGCCGACATCCCCGATGGCTGGGAGGCGGGGCTGCGCGACTTCTGCCGCACCTTCCCGAAGACGCTGGACGAGATCGACTCGATGTTCACCCGCAACTCGATCTGGTGCGGCCGCACGCAGGGCGTCGGGGTGATCAATGGCGGAGACGGCGATCAACTGCTCGCTGACCGGACCGATGCTGCGGGCCAGCGGCGTGCCGTTCGACATGCGCAAGGACCGGCCGTATCTCGGCTACGAGACGTACGACTTCGACGTGCCGGTAGGTGAGCACGGCGACATCTACGACCGCTACCTCGTGCGCATGGAGGAGATGCGGCAGGCGGTGCGGATCCTGGAGCAGGCGCTTGCGCGCCTCAAGCCCGGCCCGATCAATGTGGACGACCCGCGTGTGGTGCTGCCGCCCAAGTCGCGTGCCATGAGCGACATGGAGGCGATGATCTTCCACTTCAAGCAGGTCATGGAAGGGATCAAGCCACCGGTGGGCGAAGCCTACCTGGGCATCGAGAACCCGAAGGGCGAGCTGGGCTACTACTTCGTGTCCGATGGCACGGCGAAGCCGGTGCGCTGGCGGATACGCCCGCCGTCGTTCCTCAACCTGTCCGCGCTGCCACGGCTCTGCGAGGGCGCCCTCCTGTCCGACGTCATCGCCATCAATGCGAGCATCGACATCGTCATGGGAGAGATCGACCGATGATCCATGCTGCCCCGCACGCTGACGGGACTGTCGCCGCGCACGAGCCGGTCTTCGTGGGCGAGGTGAAGGCACGGCTCGAGGCGCTGTTCCCCAAGTACCCGACGAAGCAGGCGTGCCTGCTCCCGGCGCTCTGGATGATCCAGGAGCGTCGCGGCTGGATCTCCGAGGCGGCGATGGCGGAGGTGGGCGAGGTGCTCGGCGTCACGCCGGCCTTCGTGAAGGGCGTGGTGACGTTCTACACGATGTACCACACCCACCCGGTTGGGCGGCACTTCATCCAGGTCTGCACGACGTCGCCCTGCGGCCTGTGCGGCGCCGAGGAGACGCTGCAGGCGATCCTCCGCGAGTCGGGCTGCGGCGAACTGGGAGCCACGAGTCCCGATGGCCGGTTTACGGCGATCGAGGTGGAGTGCCTCGGCGCCTGCGGGTTCGCGACGCCGATCCTGGTGGATGACGACTTCATCGAGGGCGTCACCCCCGAGCGCGTCCCCGGCATTCTCGCCGCCTACAAGTAAGGAACACGAGGCGACCATGGGCTATCCGCACCCGAGCCATCCAAAGGAGACCGTGCTGCTCTCGAAGTACTTCGGGGATCCTGTGGCGCGCTCCTATGCGGGCTGGGTGGAGCGAGGCGGGTACGCGGGGCTGAAGAAGGCGCTGGCGATGCCGCGCGTGGACCTCATCGAGGTGATCAAGGCGTCGGGCCTGCGCGGCCGGGGTGGCGCCGGCTTCCCCACCGGGCTCAAGTGGTCCTTCATGCCGAAGGACGACGGCAAGCCGCACTACCTGGTGTGCAATGCCGACGAGTCGGAGCCGGGCACCTTCAAGGACCGTGAAATCCTTCGCTGGACGCCGCACGCGGTGATCGAGGGGTGTGCCCTCGCCGCCTATGCGATCCAGGCCGAGACGATCTACATCTACATCCGTGGCGAGTTCACCGAGCCGTGGCGCATCATGACGAAGGCGGTGGAGGAGGCGTACGCCAACGGGGCACTCGGTGCCAATGTCTTCGGGAGCGGGACGCGCATCGACGTCGTGCTGCACCGAGGCGCCGGGGCGTACATCTGCGGGGAAGAGACCGCGATGATGAACTCGATCGAGGGGAAGCGGGGCAACCCGAGGATCAAGCCACCATTCCCGGCGCAGGCGGGCCTGTTCGGCATGCCAACCACCATCAACAACGTGGAGACGCTGGCCGCGACGCCGCACATCGTGGTGCGCGGCGCCGAGTGGTACAAGGGGTTGTCGCTCAGCAGCCCGAAGAGCACCGGCACCAAGCTGCTGTCGGTATGCGGCCATGTGCAGCGGCCCGGCAACTACGAAGTGACCATGGGGACGCCAATGCGCGCCCTCATCTTCGACATGGCGGGTGGGATGCGTCCCGGCCGCACGCTCAAGGCGGTGATCCCGGGTGGTTCGTCGGTGCCGATCATGTCGGCTGCCGAAGCCGAGGAGTGTCTCCTGGACTACGAGGGGGTCGTGGCCAAGGGCTCGATGCTCGGGTCGGGTGGCGTGATCGTCATGGATGACAGCACCGACATGGTGAAGACCATCTGGCGCTACACGAAGTTCTACGCCCACGAGTCGTGTGCCCAGTGCACGCAGTGCCGCGAGGGCACCGCGTGGACCACGAAGGTGCTCGAGCGGATCCTCTCCGGGCGCGGCAAGGAGGCCGACCTGCAGCTCCTGCTTGACCTGGCCGACAACATGACGGGAAAGACGATCTGTGTGCTGAGCGATTCCTGCGCGGCGCCGGTGGTCAGCGGCATCCAGAAGTTCCGGGGTGAGTTCGACGCCTACATCGCCGGGGCTCGCCGCCCCGTGCTGGCCGCCGTATGAGTGCTGACGTCACCGTCACCATCGACGGAATGCCAGTCACGGTCCCTGCGGGCACGATGATCATCGAGGCGGCGAAGCATGCCGGCGTGCTGGTGCCGCACTATTGCTACCACCCGTCGCTGCCGTCGCCCGCGGTCTGCCGGATGTGCCTGGTGGAGGTGGAGAAGGCACCCGAAGCTCCTGCCTGCCTGCGTCACCCAGGTGTCGGAGGGGCAGGTGGTGCACGTCAACAGCGCCACGGCCAAGGACGCGCGGCAGGGCGTGCTCGAGTTCCTGCTGATCAACCACCCGCTCGACTGCCCCATCTGCGACCAGGCGGGAGAGTGCGAGTTGCAGGACTACGTGTTCCAGGAAGGCCGCGGCAGCACGCGGTACGGGGAGTACGCGAAGCGCTTCAACCCGGTCGAGGAATTCGGCCCGGACGTGCTGTACGTGCCCAACCGCTGCATCCTCTGCACCCGGTGCGTGCGCTTCATGGACGACGTGGCCGGTGCCCCGGTGCTGAACGTGTCCGAGCGGGGCGACCGCGCATACATCGGCATCGCCGAGGAGCAGCTGCTCGATCATCCGTGGGCGGGCAACGTGGTGGACCTCTGCCCGGTGGGATCGCTGCTGTCGAAGGACTTCCTGCACAAGGCGCGGGCCTGGGACCTCGACAAGACGGCGAGCGTCTGTCCCGGGTGCACCCAGGGCTGCAACATCAACATCGATACCCGTGACGACGTGGTGGTGCGATTCCGGCCGCGCCCCAACCTCGACGTCAACCGCCACTTCATGTGCGACACGGGGCGGCAAGGATATCGCTGGCTCAACCGCGGCGACCGCATCGAGGCGCCACTGATGCGTGAGGGCTCTCGCATGGTTGCCACCGACTGGGACACCGCCCTCGACCGGCTGGGCGAGTTGCTGAAGAAGAGCACCGGCTCGGTCGTGCTCCTCGCGTCCGGTCGGCTGAGCACGGAGTCGCTCGGTCTCATACGGCAGCTGGTGGCGGGCCGCGACGTCGCTGCGGCCATCGGCGTGCCGATGGGAGACGAGGCGCCTCTCGCGGGCATCCCGAACCTTGCGCTCAGGCGCGAGCGGGTACCCAACCTCAGGGGAGCGGAGCTCACCGGCTACGTGGCGGGGACCGAGCGGGCACTGGGCGCGATCCAGAAGGCGGGACTCGTGATCGTCGTGGACGCAGAGTTGTCCGCTGCGGAAGAGAAGGCGATCGCGGCGGCGAACGGCACGCTGGTCTGGATGGGTACGGTGGCAAGCGACGCGCACCAGAAGGCCCACCTGGTGCTTCCGCTCACCACGATGGCGGAAGAGAACGGTACCTACATGAACCGCGATGGCCGGGTGCAGCTCTTCCAGCAGGCGAAGGGCGCGCCCGGCATGGCGCGCCCGGCGTGGTGGGTAGCTGGTGAAGTGCTGGCCGGCCCGGGCCCGGACAGCGACGCGCCCGGCACCGGTGCCGAGGCCTTCGCGTCGCTGGGGCAGTACTACCCGGTGTTCGCCGGCCTGACACACGCTGATCTCGGCTTCACTGGGCGAGTGCTGCAGGCACAACTCGCAGGGGCGGCGCGATGACCCCGGAGCTCAAGGGCTACATCCTCGTTTCCGTCCTCAAGCTGCTCGTGATCTTCACGATCACGATGGTGGCAGTGGCGTACATGACGTTGATGGAGCGGAAGGTCTCGGCATGGATGCAGAACCGTATCGGCCCGAATCGCATGGGCTATGCGGGTCTCCTGCAGCCCGTCGCCGATGGCATCAAGAACCTGATCAAGGAAGAGACCTTCCCGGCGACCTCGAACGGCGCACTGTTCTTCATTGCACCCTGCATGGCCTTTGTCCCGGCGTTGATCATCAGCTCGGTGATCCCCTGGGCGGCACCGCTTCCGCTCACTTTCGATTTCACGCTGCCGATCCTCGGCCAGATTTCGCATTCCGGCACCACACCCATCGCCATCACCGACCTGCCGGTCGGGTTCCTCTACGTGCTGGCGATCACGTCGCTTGGCGTGTACGGGATCGCACTTGCGGGGTGGTCCTCGAACAGCAAGTACAGCCTGATCGGCGGACTGCGTGCGGCGGCGCAGATGGTGTCGTACGAAGTGGCGATGGGCCTGAGCGTCGTACCGGTGCTGCTGCTCGTCGGCAACGTGTCGTTCAGCGCGCTGGTCGAGGGGCAGCATCGCACCTGGTACATCGTGCCCCTGTCGCTCGGCTTCATCCTGTTCTTCGTGTCGGGGTTCGCGGAGACCAACCGGGCCCCATTCGACCTGCCCGAAGCGGAGTCTGAGCTGGTGGCGGGTTACCACACCGAGTACAGCGCGTTCAAGTTCTCGATGTTCTTCATTGCCGAGTATGCGAACGTGCTGACGTCGTGCGCGATGACCGTGGCGCTGTTCCTGGGCGGATGGGACATCCCGTTCACGAGCTGGGACGAGACGCCCGGAGTGCTGCAGACCCTGGCCACAGGGGTGGCAATGGCGGCCAAGACTTCGGCGCTGATCTTCGTGGTCATGTGGGTGCGGTGGACGCTGCCGCGATTCCGCTATGACCAGCTGATGGCGCTGGGATGGAAGTTCATGCTGCCGGTGGCGCTGGGGTACATCGTCGTGGTCACCAGCACGGTGTACGTGCTGCAGTATGTCGTGGGAATGTCCGCCCGGGGCGTGCTGCTCGGGCTCGGTGGGGTGAGCGCCGTGCTGGTGTTCCTGCTCCTGGTGGTGGTCGACCGCGGGATCCTGCTCAAGGGCTCCGGCCCGCGGCGCACGGACCGTCCGCTCATTGGTGGCCGGCTCCGTCCCGCCTCAGCACGGGTGGAGGGCTGATGGCCATCGGGGTGAAGGTGCTGCGGCGACCGGAGAAGGAAATGAGCTATCTCCGGGCCACGCTCAAGGGGATGGCGCTCACCTTCCGGCACATGGGCCGGAAGGAGTTCACCATGCAGTATCCCGAGGAGCGCAGCGTCGACGACAAGCGTGGCACCTGGGCGATCTCGGCCCGCTGGCGCGGCACGCATCGCATGCTCACCGACGAGCAGGGCAGGGCCAAGTGCGTGGCCTGCGGCCTTTGCCCGCAGATCTGTCCCGCCAACTGCATCAAGCTGATCCCGGGCGAGGATGAGGCGGGGAACCGCTATCCCCTCATCTACGAAATCGACGAGTTCCGCTGTGTCTTCTGCGGGTACTGCCAGGAGGTCTGCCCGGAGGAGGCGATCCACGTCGGGGTGCACTACGAGAACTCGGAGTACACCCGTGAGCGGTTCGTGTACGACCTCGAGCGCCTCTGTTCCCAGACGCACCCGGTGTCGACGCTCTGGGACCCCGCCGACCCGAAGGGCGAGTAGCGGTGCATACCGTCTTCTGGATCTTCTTCGCCGGCGCGGTGATCTCGGCCGCGATGTGTGTCCTGCGGCGCAACCCGGTGAGTGCCGCCATGTGGCTGGTGTCCACGATGTTCGCGCTGGCGGGAATCTTCGTGATCCTCGACGCGCCGTTCCTGGCCGCCATCCAGGTGCTGGTGTACGCCGGCGCGGTGATGGTGCTCTTCCTGTTCGTCATCATGCTGCTCAACCTCGACGTCACCGCCACCGACCTCCGGGGTTCCCTGAGCATCGGCGGCGCCGTCGCGGTGACAGGACTGCTTGCGGTGGAGCTCGGCGCGCTCTGGGTGTACACGCCAGAGCGCCTCGCGCAGGAGCTGCTGCCGGCCGGCGCCACCAGCTTCCCGGGCGCGATCCCGGCCGGCGCCCTGTCGGAGAACATCGTGCTGGACGTGGCACGCCCCCTGTTCGACGCCTACCTGATCCCCTTCGAGGCGACATCGGTGCTGCTGCTCGCGGCGGTCGTCGGGGCGGTGGTCCTGGCGAAACGGAGAATCTGAATGGCTCCCGACCTGCTTGGCCCGACGCTCGCGCTCTCCGGGATCCTCTTCAGTATCGGGGTGCTGGGGGCGCTGCTGCGCCGTAACGCCATCATCCTCTTCATGTGCGTGGAGCTGATGCTGAACGCGGTCAACCTCACGTTCGTGGCGTTCGCCCGGTACTACGGCTTCGGCGGGCATGTCCTCGTCTTCTTCGTGATGACGGTGGCGGCGGCTGAGGCGGCAGTCGGGCTGGCGATCATGCTGGCCTTGTTCCGTCACAACCAGACGCTGGACCTGCAGGACATCAATTTGCTGCACGGCTGATGCTTCCAGCCCCGCTCCTTCTCCAGGCTGACGCCATGTCCACCGGCGCCGGTGTTCCGCTCTGGCTGCTCCTCGCTGCTTCCGCTGGCGGGGTTCCTCGTCAATGCGGCCATCGCGTTCGTTCGCCCGACCTCCAAGACGCTCGTCTCGGTGGTCGGGCCCGGCGTGGTGCTCGCCAGCTTCGCGGTGGCGGTGGCCCTGCTTCCGGCAGCTGCAGGCGGCAGGCGCCCCGGAGGCGCTCACGCTCGAGCTGTGGCGCTGGATCGAGGCGGGCGACCTCAAGATCGACATTGCCTTCCGGCTGGATCATCTCTCGGCGCTCATGGTGCTGGTGATCACCGGCGTGGGCGGGCTCATCCATGTCTTCAGCGTCGGCTACATGAAGGCGGACGCCGGCTACGCGCGCTACTTCGCGTACCTCAACCTCTTCATCGTGTTCATGCTGGTGCTGGTGCTGGGCAGCTCGATGCCGGTGATGTTCATCGGCTGGGAGGGCGTGGGGCTCTGCTCCTACCTGCTGATCGGCTTCTGGTTCGGCGTCGAGGCGAACGCCGACGCGGGCAAGAAGGCGTTCATCATGAACCGGATCGGCGACTTCGGCTTCCTGATCGCCATGTTCCTGACGTGGCACGCGCTGGGGACGCTCGACTTCGCCGAGATCGCCGCCCGCGCGTCGCAGCTGCCGGTCAACGGCGCGCTGGTCACCGCGATTGCGCTGTTCATCGCGCTCGGGTGCGTGGGCAAGTCGGCACAGATCCCGCTCTACACCTGGCTGCCGGACGCCATGGCCGGCCCGACCCCGGTGTCGGCGCTGATCCATGCCGCCACGATGGTCACCGCGGGCGTGTACCTGGTCGTCCGGAGCAACGCGATCTTCGCGCAGCTCGCCGACGGCGAGCCTCGTGGTGGCGGTCGTCGGCGCGGCCACGGCGCTCTTCGCCGGGACGATCGGCCTCCGGCAGAACGACATCAAGAAGGTGCTGGCCTTCTCGACGGTGTCGCAGCTCGGGCTGATGTTCCTGGCGGTGGGGAGCGGGGCGTATGTCGCCGGCATCTTCCACCTGGTGACGCACGCCTTCTTCAAGGCGGTCCTCTTCCTCGGTGCCGGCAGCGTGATCCACGCCATGCACCACGCCTATCACTCGACCCACAGTCACGCCGATCCGCAGGACATGCGGAACATGGGCGGGCTCAAGCAGTGGATGCCGTGGACCTCGGCGCTGATGTGGATCGCCACGCTGGCGATCGCCGGCATCCCGGTGTTCTCCGGCTTCTTCTCCAAGGACGAGATCCTCGTGTCGGTGTTCGGCCGCGGCGCGGGGCAGGGGGTGTTCTATGTCCTGTGGCTGGTCGCGCTCGATCGCGTCGCTGCTGACGGCGGTGTACATGGGCCGCCTCATGATCATGACGTTCCATGGGGTGAACCGCACCGGGACCGCGGAGCAGGCCGCAGCTGCACGAGGCCCCGTGGATCATGACGCTGCCGCTCGCCGTACTCGGGCTCCTCAGCGTGGCCGGCGGGCTCATCAACCTTCCGCACTTCGCCGGAGGGCACCTGTGGCTGGAGCACTGGCTGGAACCGGTGCTGGCGCCGTCACACGACCTGGTGCCGCTGGTGATGCCCGAGGCATACACCGAATACAGCCTGGTGGGACTCGCGGCCCTGCTCGGTGTCATCGGCCTGGTGGTCGGCGCCAAGGCGGTCATGCGGCGGCCGCCGGTGACGCCCGCCGAGGCGGTCCCGGAGACCGGATTCGCCCGGGTGCTCAGCGGCCAGTACTTCGTGGACGCGTTCTATGACCGGGTCATCGTGCGCCCGGTGCAGTGGTTCGCGCGCACGGTGCTGTGGAAGACGATCGACCAGTGGCTGGTGGATGGCATCGCCGTCATGGGCAGCGCGCGCCTGCTGCAGGGTTTCGGCTGGCTGGGCAGCCGCTTCGAGACCGGGCAGCTCGGGTTGTACCTCCTCGTATTCGTCGCCGGCGCCGTGTGGGTGCTGGGCGTCGTCCTGCAATAGGCCGGCATGCGCGCCTTCCTCGACTCGATCGGCTACGCGCACTGGATCCTCAGTGTGCTCCTGCTCCTTCCCATGGCGGGCGTGGCGCTGGTGCTCCTGGCGCCGGAGCGCTGGGCCCGCTGGCTGACGCTGATCGTGGCGATCGCGGAGTTCGTGCTCGCGCTCGGGCTCTGGTGGGCCTTCGACCCCGACAACGGCGGGATGCAGTTCGCCTTCACGATGACGTGGCTGCCGGAACTCGGCATCAGCTACCGCATCGGCCTCGACGGGCTGTCGCTGTTCATGATCCTGCTGGCGACGGCGATGATGCCGCTGCTGGTGTGGGGCAGCTGGTTCGCGATCGACCAGAAGGTGCGGGGATACTACGCCCTGCTGCTGGCGCTCAAGACCGGCATGATCGGCGTGTTCATCTCGCTCGACCTCTTCCTGTTCTACTGCTTCTGGGAACTGCTGCTCATCCCGATGTACTTCCTGATCGGCACCTGGGGCAGCAGCAACCGGCTCTACGCCGCCACGAAGTTCGTGGTGTACACCTTCGCCGGCTCGATCCTGATGCTGGTGGCCATCATCACGATGGTCACGATCGTGGCGCGGGGCACCGGCGAGACCTCCTTCGCCTACGACCACCTGGTGCGGCACAGCGACCTGCTGGCGCCGTACGCGCCGTGGCTCTTCAGCGCCTTCGCGCTCGCCTTCGCGGTAAAGGTGCCGATCTTCCCGTTCCACACCTGGTTGCCGGACGCGCACGTCGAGGCGCCCACGGCCGGCAGCGTGGACCTCGCGGTGATCCTGCTCAAGATGGGCACGTACGGCTTCCTGCGTTTCGCGATCCCGTTCTTCCCGGCGTTCGCGCTGAGCCGCCCGGTGGCGGCGGTGTTCGTGGCGCTGGCGGTGATCGGCATCGTCTACGCCGCGCTGGTGTCGATGGTGCAGCCCGACCTCAAGAAGCTGATCGCCTACTCGTCGGTGAGCCACCTCGGGTTCGTGATGCTCGGCATCTGGGGCGGCACGGTGGCGAGCGTGCAGGGCGCCATCATCGTGATGATCGCGCACGGCATCTCGACCGGGCGCGCTGTTCTTCCTCGTCGGCATGCTGTACGAGCGGCGACATACGCGCCTGCTGGCCGACTATGGCGGCCTCGCGCGGGTTACGCCGAAGCTCGCGGCGGCGTTCGTCATCACGGCGTTCGCCTCGATCGGGCTGCCGGGACTCAACGGCTTCGTGGGCGAGTTCCTGGTCCTGATCGGCAGCTTCGGCCGCTTCCCGATCGCGGTGGGCATCGCCACCACCGTCGTGGTCTTCTCCGCGGCGTACCTGCTGGTGGCGGTGCAGACGGGTGTTCTTCAACCCGATCACCCAGCCGGAGAACCAGGACCTCAAGGATGCCACCCCGCGTGAGCTGGCCGTCCTGGTGCCGCTGATCGTGGCGATGGTGTGGATGGGCCTGTATCCCGCAGCCGATCCTGCGCCGCACCGAGGCCGCGGCGAAGCGGTACGTGGAGACGATCCGGCCCTACCTCCCCGCCAGTCCCGTCGCGGCTTCAGTGGACGAGGCCCGCTGATGCCGATCGACCTGCTCACGCCATCCGGCGTCACCCTTGCCCTGCTGCCGGCGGTGATCCTCACCGCCTGGTCGCATGGTGGTGCTACTCGTGGTGGCCTGGCGACATGGCAGCGAGGGGGACAGCCGGCTGGCCGGCTGGCTGTCGGTGATAGGCGTGATCGGTGCTGCCGCGGCCACGCTCTGGCTGTGGCAGTCGGGCGCGAGGAGCGCCGGGCAGCCGCACATGGTCTACCTGGACGCGTACCGGTTCGTGAGCGAGTTGCTCATCCTCTTCATCGCCGGCGCCACCTGCCTCCTCTCGCTCCGCTTCCTCGGCAAGCAGCGCCTCCTCGCGCCCGAGTACTACGTGCTGGTGCTGTTTGCGGCGATCGGCATGCAACTGATGGTTGCCTCTGCCGACTTCATCCTGCTGTTCATCGGCCTCGAGATCATGTCGATCTCGGTGTACGTGCTGGCCGGGTTCGACCGGTTCCGCCGCTCGTCGGCGGAGGCGGCGCTCAAGTACTTCCTCGTCGGTGCCTTCGCGTCGGCGTTCCTGCTCTACGGCATCGCGCTGGTGTACGGCGCCACGGGGCAGACGAACTACGTGCTCATCGGCGCGCAGTTCGCGGGCAGCGACACGTCGCTGCTGGCGCGCATGGGGCTGGCACTCCTGCTGGTCGGTTTCGGGTTCAAGGCTGCCGCGGTGCCGTTCCACATGTGGGCGCCGGACGTCTACGACGGCGCGCCCACGCCGATCACCGGCTTCATGGCCACCGCCGTCAAGACGGCAGCGTTCGTGGCCCTGGTACGGGTGCTCGCCGACGCCTTCCCGGCGTTCACCGAGCTCTGGCAGCCGATCGTCGCCGTGCTGGCGGTGGCCTCCATGATCGTCGGAAACGTGGTGGCGCTGGCACAGGGGTCGCTCAAGCGGATGCTGGCCTACAGCTCGATAGCGCATGCGGGGTACCTGCTGGTCGGCGTATGGACTGCCACCGACCTGGGCCGCGCAGCAGTGCTGCTCTACCTCATCGCCTACAGCATCACGTCGCTGGCGACCTTCGGCATCATCACGGCTGTCGAGCGGGTGGGGTCACGCACCGTGATGCTGGAAGACGTGGAAGGCTTCTTCCGGGTCCGGCCCTGGGGTGCGCTCTCCATGGGCGTCTGCCTGCTGTCGCTCCTCGGCTTTCCCGGCACCTTCGGGTTCATCGGCAAGTGGTACCTCATGACCGCTGCCATCGACCGGAACCAGCTGCTGCTGGCCGTCGTCATGGGCATCGGCAGCCTGTTGTCCCTCGGCTACTACCTGCCCGTCGTCATGGCGATGACAATGAAGCCGGAGCGTACCCCTGATGCACACCGCCAGGTGCTCTTCTCCCGCGCCGCCAAGGCCATCGTTGCCGCCGCGGTGCTCGTGAACCTGCTTTTCGGTGTGTGGCCACGGAAGGTCGTGGACCTCGCCCGCTCGGCGGCGGAGCAGTTGAGCGCCGAGTCCCGTCCACCATCGCTGGGTGACCGATGAACGTCCCGAAGGGAGTGTTCCGGCAGTATGACGTGCGCGGTCTCGTCGACGCCGAGCTGACGCCGGCATTTGCGCGCGCGCTCGGGCGGGCGTTCGCGAGCGCCGCCTGGGATCACTGCGGACATGCACCGGTGCTCGCGGTGGGTCGCGACAACCGTCCGTCCGGCTTCGCGCTCGCGGCCGGGTTCCGCCAGGGCATTGTCGATGCCGGCGGCACCGCGGTCGACGTGGGGCTCCTGCCCACCCCGGCGCTGTATTTCGCGGTGCAGGACCTGGGCGTCGACGGCGGGTGCCAGGTGACGGGCTCGCACAATCCGCCGGAGTTCAACGGCTTCAAGATGGTGCTCACCGGCGGGTCGATGCACGGTGATCACATCATCGCCCTGTGGGAAGCAATCGTCACCGAGCGCTGGCGGACGGGAGAGGGCCGCGAGACGGCGAACGGCACGGTGCTGCCACGCTACCGGGACGCGATCGTGGCACGGCACAAGCTCGAGCGGCCGGTGAGCGTGGTGGTGGATTGCGGCAACGGCGCAGGCAGTGTCATCGCCGTGGAGACCCTGCGGAAGCTCGGCGCCGAGGTGACGCCGCTCTTCTGCGAGTCGGATGGCACCTTCCCGAACCATCATCCCGACCCCACGGTGCCCGAGAACCTGCGCGACCTGCAGGCCGAGGTGCGGCGTCACGGGACCGAACTCGGCATTGCATTCGATGGCGATGCCGACCGCATCGGTGCAGTGGACGAGACGGGCGAGATCCTCTACGGCGACCAGTTGCTGGTGCTGTACGGCCGCGACGCGGTGCTCCGCTTCGGGCCCGGCACCCCGGTGGTGTTCGACGTGAAGTGCTCCGAGGTGCTGCCGCAGGCGCTGGTCGCGGCGGGCGCGCGCCCGGAGATGTGGAAGACCGGCCACTCGCTCATCAAGGCGCGCATGAAGGAGGTGCATGCACCGCTCGCGGGCGAGATGAGCGGGCACATGTTCTTCGGCGGCGACTACTTCGGTTTCGACGACGCGCTGTTCGCCGCAGCTCGCCTGCTCGAAATCGTGAGCCGCGGGCAAGCGCGGGCTGGCTCCGCTGCTTGCCGACCTGCCCAGGACGTTCGCAACGCCGGAGCTCCGGGTGGATTGCCCCGACGACGTGAAGTTCAGCATCACCGAGCGCGCCGTGAAGCACTTCAGCGCCCGCTATCCGGTCAACACCATCGATGGGGTTCGCATGACCTTCCCCAAGGGATGGGGATTGATCCGGTCGTCCAATACCCAGCCGATCCTCGTGCTCCGCTTCGAGGCGACCGAGCCAGCCGCCCTGGAAGCGTACCAGGCGGAAGTCATGCACTGGCTCGCGGAGCAGGGGGTCAGCGCCTAGCGGTCGCATGTCCAACGGCATGCGGCGGGCCCTGCTCGCCGCAGGGATACTTGCCCTGGCACTGTTCGCCGGGCGATGGACCGCGACCACACTGGCCGATCGCTGGTGGGGCCTGGCGATCTCGCCGGCTGCCGCGCAGTTCCTCACCGACGTCAACCTCCTCCGCCTCACGCTCGACCTCGCCGGCGTCGTCATCGCCACGGCGTGGTTCACCGGCAACCTCCTGGTGGTCTACCGCGCGATCGGCGGCGTCGAGGTCTCCCGGCAGATCGCCAATCTCGAGGTGCGCGAGGCGCTGACGCAGCGCACGCTCCTCGCGGGTACCGTCGTGCTCGGGCTGGTCCTCGGGCTCATCACCGGTGGCGATGTCTCCCGGTACTGGCGGGTGATCGCCCTGGCATGGCAGGGCGTGCAGTTCGACCTCACGGAACCCATCCTCGGCCATGACGTCGGCCTGTATATCGCCCAGCTCCCGCTCTGGTCACTCCTGCAGGCGTATGCCCTCGCACTGACGCTCGCCGGCCTGGTGGTCGTGGTGCTGCTCTATGCCGTGATCGGTGCCATCCGGTGGATCGATGGACGCCCCGCGATCAGCGACCACACGCGCCGTCACCTCGGCTGGTTGCTTGGCGCGCTTGCGCTGGTGCTCGGATGGGGCCTCCTGCTCGAGCCGTATCACCTCGTGGCCGGCACGCTGGGCGACGTGGGCACCAGGCAGTTCCAGCTCGCCACGCTCACGTCGCCGGCACTGGCTGGCACCGCGCTCATGGTGGCGATGGTGTCGCTGCTGTGGGCGGTGCGCACGTCAGTGCTCAAGCTCAACTTCCTGCTGCTGGCGGGCTGGGCCGTGCTGGGAGTCGGCTGGCTGCTGACACGCATCGCCGTGGGGTCGCTCGTGGTACCGGGCGACGTGGCCCTGGGTGACACGGCCAGCCGACGCTCGCTCGATGCCGCGGCGTTCCAGCTCGGCTCGTTGCGCGACTCGCTCGCAGTGCCCTGGACCGGATGCCGGTACGCCACCCGCGTGGCCGTCGCTCTGGCAGACGGAACCGCTGGTGCGCATCGGTGATGCCGATTCGCTGCTCACTGCCGCCGCCGACCCCGCGTGGCTCACGACGCCCGCCGGTCGCCGACCAGCGTGGCTGCTCCTGGTGACGAGCCGCGACAGCGCGGCGTCACTCCGCGCGGTGGCCGACGATCGCACGTCCGCCACCGGCGGGCCGCTCTTCTATCACCTCGACGATTCCATCCCGGCGCCGGCCCCGGCCGCATTGCTCGCACTCTCGGATCATGCGCTGTACCCCGGCGCGGCTCGCGTCGTGATCGCCGATGACGTGCGCGGCGTGCCGGTGGGCGGCCTGCTGCGGCGCATCGCGCTGGCGTGGGCGCTGCAGGAGCGCAGGCTGCTCGGCGCGCCAGCGCCCGATGTGGCGGTGGACTGGGCGCGCACGCCCCAGGCCCGCCTCGCGACGCTCGCGCCGTATGCCGAGTGGGCACCGCCGGTGCCGCGGGTCGACGGCGGGCAGCTGTTCTGGGTTTCCGATGGCTACCTGGTCGACGAGAACTTCCCCCTGTCCACGCGGGTGCGTCTCGGCGAGCCGGAAGGTCGGCATGCTGCACGCCGCGTTCGTCGGGGTGGTGGAGGCGGAGGAGGGCGAGACGCACATCTATGCGCGGCCCGATGGCGGCCCGGTGGCCGACGCGTGGATCAAGCTCGCCGAGGAGGTCGTGGAGCCGTGGGACTCGGTGCCGGCCACGTTGCGCGCGATGCTGCCGTATCCGGCCCAGCTGTTCCTGGTGCAGTCCCGCATCCTCGAGCATGCCGATGTCGGCCTGCTTGCCGGGCGCGCCGACTCGCTCCGCGATCACGCCGCCGGTCTCCAGTTTCTTCTGGACGCCGCCAGGCACCGACGGACCGGCGCGCACCGCGGAGTACGTACGCGGCGCGACGGGCCAGCTGCAGACGCTCCTCGTCGGCAGCAGCGTCGCAGGGCCGCCTCGGGCTGACGCGCATCGAGATCGATTCCACCGTTGGCGCTGCCGGGTCCCGCCGCGCTGGAGCAGAGATGGGAGCGCTTCCCGATGTTCGTGCAGGTGCTGGACTCGGTGCGCGCCGGAGGTGGCGTGCTCAGCGCCGGCGGAGTCCGCTACTGGGTCTCGTCCGGTGCGGTGGGTGCGACGCAGTCGCGCTACGGACCGCGGGGCGGCGGCGGGTCGTCGGTCACGTGGGTCAGTGTCGCCAGCGGTCCGCGGGTGGGCGCTGCCCGCACCTTCGCGGAGGCGTGGACCAACCTGCGGGGCGCCACGGTACCACTCGCCCCCAGGCGCGCCGGCCGGCGGTGCCCTGGTCGATGCCCGCCGCTGGTTCCGGGTGGCCGACTCGGCATTCCGGCGGGGTGATTTCACCGCCTTCGGGCGCGCCTTCGAGGAGCTGCGGGCGGTGCTCGAGCTGCCTCCCGCCAACCCGCACTGACCGGCGGGCGGGCCGGCGCCGCCGCGCTTGCTCGGCCCATCGGGTGCGGGCTACCTTGGGGCCGGTTTTCCCTGGTTTCCCGAGGAGCGCCCGTGAATATCCATGAGTATCAGGCGCGCGCCCTGCTGAAGGCGGCCGGCGTGCCCATGCTGGACGGTGACGTCGCATCGACGCCGCCGGTGGCGGAGGCGATCGCGCGCCGCATCGGCGGCCCGGTCGTGGTGAAGGCACAGGTCCACGTGGGCGGGCGGGGGAAGGCGGGCGGGGTGAAGCTGGCGGCAACGCCGGGCGAGGCGGCCGATGCGGCGGAGCGGATCCTCGGCATGGAGATCAAGGGCCTCACGGTGCACAAGGTGCTCGTGGTGCCGGCGGCGGAGATCGCGTCCGAGGCGTACGTCGGCCTGATCATGGACCGCGAGACCCAGCGCCCGGTATTCATGGTGAGCCCGGCCGGCGGCATCGACATCGAGGAAGTGGCCGCCAAGACTCCCGAGAAGATCCGCCGGCTCGCTGTGGACCCGACCTACGGTCTGCTGCCGCACCAGGCGCTGTCGCTCGCCTTCTTCCTGTACCAGGACTTTGCCAAGGTCAGGGCGGCGGCGCAGATGATGGAGCGGCTGTACAACGTCTTCACGCACAACGGCTGTTCCCTCGCCGAGATCAATCCGCTGGTCACCACCCCCGATGGCCGCGTCCTCGCCCTGGACGCAAAGATCGTCATCGACGACAACGAGCTGTTCTGGCGCCCCGACCTCGAGGAGCTGCGCGACGAGTCGGAGGAGCCACCGGCCGAGGCCGCGGCACGACGCGCCAACCTTTCGTTCATCAAGCTCGATGGCAACGTGGGATGCGTGGTCAACGGTGCCGGGCTCGCGATGGCGACGATGGACCTGGTGAAGTACTACGGCGGGGAGCCGGCGAACTTCCTCGACATCGGCGGGCAGCTCGAATCCCGAGAAGGTCGTGAACGCCCTCAAGATCATCACCGCGGACCCCGCGGTGAAGGCCATCCTCTTCAACATCTTCGGCGGCATCACCCGCACCGATGACGTGGCGAACGGCATCAAGGCCGCGCTCGCGCAGTTCCCGGTGAAGGTGCCGATCGTGGTGCGCCTCACCGGCACGAACGAGGCGGAAGCCTTCAAGATCCTGAAGGGCATCGGCATGACCGCCCTGAGCGACATGGACGAGGCAGTTCAGCAGGTGGTGAAGGCTGCGCAGGGGGCCGCATGAGCGTCTTCGTCAACAAGTCCACGCGCCTGCTGGTGCAGGGCATCACCGGTCGCGAAGGATCATTCCACGCGCGACAGATGCTGGAGTACGGCACGCAGGTGGTGGGTGGCGTCACGCCCGGCAAGGGCGGGCAACTGTTCGAGGGCAAGGTGCCGGTATTCAATACGGTGGCCGATGCGGTGAGTGCCACGGGCGCCGACACCGCAGTGGTCTACGTGCCGCCGACGGCAGCGGCGAGCGCGCTGTTCGAGGCCGCGGATGCCGGGATCAGCCTGATCGTGTGTATCACGGAAGGAATCCCGGTGCAGCACGTGGCCCGGGCGATGCCCTATGTCCGTGCCCGTGGCGTGCGACTCATCGGACCGAACTGCCCCGGCCTCATCACGCCGGGCGAGGCCAAGGTGGGGATCATCCCGGGCAGCATCTGCAAGCCCGGCCGGGTGGGCATCGTGAGCCGCAGCGGCACGCTCACGTATGAAATCGTGAATCACCTGACGAAGGCCGGCATTGGGCAGAGCACCTGCGTCGGCATCGGCGGCGATCCACTCATCGGCACCAACTTCATCGACGTGCTGCGCGCCTTCCAGGACGATGCCGATACCGACGCAATCGTGATGATGGGTGAGATCGGCGGCACCGACGAGCAGCAGGCGGCCGAGTTCATCAAGGCCCACGTCACCAAGCCGGTGGTCGGGTTCATTGCGGGACAGACGGCGCCCAAGGGTCGCCGGATGGGGCATGCCGGCGCGATCATTTCCGGGTCGTCGGGCACGGCCGAGGAAAAGCTGGCCGCGTTTGCGGCGGCCGGGATGGGAATCATGAAGCGCCCGGTGGACGTGATTGAACTTGTTCGGGAACGTCTCACGTAACCAACGTGAGGGGTGAGGGGTGAGGGGGCGATCCCATACACCCCTCACCCCTTACCCCTCACCTTATCAACCGGAATAAGACATGGCTCAGTCACGCACACTCGCCATCATCAAGCCCGACGCCATTGCCAGCGGCAAGGCCGGACTCATCCTTGCGCACCTGCAGAAGGAAGGCTTCGCCGTGCGCGCCGCGCGGCTGGTTCGGCTGTCGCAAGGTGAGGCGGGTGCGTTCTACGCCGTCCACAACGGCCGGCCGTTCTATGCCGAACTGGTGTCGTTCATGATGAGCGGCCCATGCATGCCGATCGCGCTGGAGCGGGCCGATGCGGTGGCGACGCTCCGGACCGTCATCGGTGCGACCGATCCCGCGGAGGCCGCAGCCGGCACCATCCGGAAGCTCTACGCCGAGTCCAAGGGCAAGAACGCCATCCACGCGTCGGACAGCGACGAGAACGCCGCCCGGGAGATCGGGTTCTTCTTCACGGAAGGCGAGTTGTCCGGCCTCTGGGGCTGACGAATCCGGCACCCGTCGTCTTGACCTAAGTCCTTCTCCCGCTTAGCTTCCGGGGCTATGCTTCGGGTCGATCTTCGGGAATTGAAACACGGGCCGGTGGCCACGAACGGCTCGCTCGCCCAGGATGATCCGGTATTCGAGGGGCTCCAGCTTTCCCTCATTGCGCCGGTGCAGGTCGATGGCCGGATTCAGGCCAGCGCGGCAGGCGGTTACTTCTGGAAGGGCCACGTTCGCGGGCAGGTGCAGGCACAGTGCCGTCGCTGCCTGTCTGACGTGGCTCTGTCGGTCGATACGGACATCGGGCTCATGTTCACGAGTGACCCCGATCTCCAGGACGATCCGTCGGTGCACGAACTCGCGCCGTCGGCCACTCACATCGACCTTGTTGAGTTCGTGCGCGAAGAGCTGGCGCTGGCGGTGCCGTCCTATCCGCTTTGCCAGCCGAAGTGTGCCGGGCTCTGCCCCCGCTGCGGGGCTGACTTGAACACGGGACCGTGCGGGTGCACGGCTCCTGACCACGGATGAGGATGTCATGGCCGTACCGAAGCGCAGAACCTCGAAGTCACGCAAGCGGCTCCGCCGGGGCCACCACACTGCGGCCGGCATGCGGACGCAGGCCTGTCCCCGCTGTAGCTCGCCGCGCCTTCCGCACCGTGTGTGCGGGTCCTGCGGCTACTACGCCGGCAAGAAGCGGATCGAGGTAGAGGACAACTGACGGTGATCCGCGTCGCGCTGGACGCGATGGGCGGAGACCATGCGCCGCAGGCCGAGATCGAGGGTGCGCTCGCCGCACTCGAGACGCTTCCGGGCGATTTCACGATCCAGCTGGTAGGGCGTGTGGATGTCATCGAGGCGGAGCTGGCGCGGCATCCTGGTGCCGACCGGAACCGCCTCGAGTGCATTGAGGCTCCTGACGTGATCGGCATGGCCGAGAAGCCGATTGCCGCCATCCGCAAGAAGCCGAAGTCCAGCCTGATGATCGGGGTCGGCCTGCAGAAGGCCGGCAAGTCCGACGCGTTCATTTCCGCCGGCAACACCGGCGCGTCGCTGGCCGCAGCCACCGTGGTGCTCGGCCTGCACGAGGGCGTGATGCGCGCCACCGTCGCCACGCCGTTCCCGACGGCCGATGACCCGGTCGTGGTGCTCGACGGCGGCGCCAACGTCGATTGTTCCGCGCGCGAGCTCGTGGGCTTTGCCTACATGGGCACGGTGTACGCTCGCGACGTGCTGGGCAAGCCATCGCCGGTGGTCGGACTCCTCAATGTGGGCGAGGAGGACGAGAAGGGCACCGCCATGGTGAAGGAGGCCCACCTGCTGCTCAAGAAGTCACCCGGGCTCAACTACGTCGGCAACATCGAGGGCCGCGACATCGTCGCCGGCCACGCGAAGCATGGCCATATCGACGTGGTCGTCTGCGACGGCTTCGTGGGCAACATCGTGCTCAAGTTCTACGAGTCCGTGGCACGGCTCATCGTGCGACTGGTGAAGCGGAACGCTCCCGAGATCCTCGAGCGCGACGACGTGCGCGAGGTGTTCCGCGTCCTCGACTATTCCGAGTACGGCGGGGCTCCGCTGCTCGGCGTGAAAGGCATCTGTATCATCTGTCACGGTGCGTCCTCACCCAACGCGATCAAGAACGCCATTCGCGTCGCGGTCCAGTCGGCCCAGGTGGGGCTGAGCCAGCATATCGGCGCCGAGTTCGCGGCCATCGCCGCGCGCAGCGAATGAGCCGCACCCCGATCGCGGCCTTCCGGGGCCTCGGCATTGCCGTGCCGGCCGGCATCGTCACCAACGACGACCTGAGCAAGACGCTCGACACCACTGACCAGTGGATCGTGGAGCGCACCGGCATCCGTGAGCGCCGGGTGGCGCGGGCCGACGAGTCGCTCACCGACCTCACCGCCGAGGCGAGCCGCATGGCACTCTCCCGCGCCGGCATGAGCGCCGAGGAAATGGACGCCATCGTGGTCGCCACCGTCACGCCCGACCGCCGCATGCCGTCGCAGGCCTGCGACCTCCAGGCCGCGCTCGGTGCCAGTCGCGCGGCGGCGTTCGACATTGTCGCCGCGTGCCCCGGCTTCGTGTTCGCCGCCGGTGTGGCCGAGGGCCTCATCGCGTCGGGGACCTACAAGAACGTCCTCGTGCTTGGCGCGGAGCGACTCTCCACCATCACGGACTGGCAGGACCGCGGCACCGCCGTCCTGTTCGGCGATGGCGCCGGTGCCGCCGTGCTCACGCCCGCCAATGGCGACGGTCGTGGCATCCTTTCCACGTACCTCAAGTCCGATGGGCGCCTCGCCGAGCTGCTTCACATCCCGGCGGGCGGTGGCATGAACCTGCTCACCGCCGAGAACGTGAATGATCGCGGCCAGTACATGAAGATGGCTGGCCGCGAAGTGTTCAAGGCCGCGGTGAAGGCGATGGGCGAGGCCTGCGACGAGGCGCTGCGCCGCGCCGGCGTCTCCGCCGACGAAATCGAGCTCTTCGTGCCGCACCAGGCCAACCTCCGCATCATCGAGGCGACGGCGAAGCACTCGAACATTCCCATGGCCAAGGTGATGGTAAATGTCGAGCGGTACGGCAATACCTCGGCGGCCTCCATACCCCTGGCGCTGGCACAGGCCGAGGAAGAGGGTCGCCTGAAGCCGGGCATGCTGATCCTGCTGGTGGCGTTCGGGGCGGGGTTCACCTGGGGAGCGACGGTCGTCCGGTGGTGACGGTGTTGCTCTGCCCCGGACAGGGCGCCCAGAAGGTCGGCATGGGGAAGGATCTCGCCGAGCGGTTTCCCGCCGCGCGCGACACCTTTGCCGCCATCGATGACGCACTCGGCGTGTCACTTTCCCGTCTCATGTGGGAGGGCCCCGAGGAAGAGCTCACCCTCACGCACAACGCGCAACCCGCCATCCTCGCGCATACGTGTGCCGTGCTTTCGGTGGTGGGCGGCAACCTCGGCGCCGTCGTGGCTGCCGCGGGGCACAGCCTGGGCGAATACAGTGCGTATGTCGCCGCCGGATCGCTCACGCCCACTGACGGTGCGCGCATCGTGCGTCGCCGTGGCGAGCTGATGCTCGAGGCAGGGAAGGCTCGCGCTGGCGCCATGGCCGCCATCATCGGGCTCGGTGCCGCAGAGGTCGCCGCCGCGTGCAGCAGCGCTTCCACGTCCACTGAAGTCGCGGTGCCGGCAAACCTCAACGCCCCTGACCAGACCGTCATTTCGGGGGATCCCGCCGCCGTCGCGCGCGCGGGGGAGGCGTGCAAGGTGGCGGGCGCCAAGCGGGTCCTGCCGCTCAAGGTCAGTGGCGCCTTCCATTCGCCGCTGATGGCGCCCGCGGTGCCCGGCCTCGCCGCCGCGCTCGAGGCGGCCCCATTCAGTGCGCCGCGGTTCCCTGTGGTCGCCAATGCCACCGCGCTGCCCATCAAGGACGCGGGGCGCGCGCGCCAGCTGCTCGCGGAGCAGGTCGTGTCGCCCGTGCGCTGGGTGGAGTGCATGCAGACCTGCTCGGTGGATCATCCCCGGGCGCGCTTCCTCGAGATCGGGCCGGGCAGTGTGCTGAGCGGCCTCCTCAAGCGCATCGTCCCCGGCACCGCCGGGATCACCCTGGGCACCGCCGACGAAGTGGAGAAGTTCCTGGCAGCATGAAGACCATCGACCTGGCCGGCAAGGTGGCGTTCGTCACCGGGAGCACGCGGGGTATCGGGCTCGCCATCGCGAAGTCGCTGCACGCGGCCGGGGCCAGGGTTGCCGTCACGGGCCGGGACGCGGCGAAGGCACAGGAAGTGGCGGCAAGCCTCGGTGCCGGTACCTTTGGCGTGGCCTGCGAAATCTCGGACGCTGCGCAGGTGGCCGAGGCCATCGCCGCCGTGGAGCAGGCACTCGGCCCCATTGATATCTTGGTGAACAACGCCGGGCTTACCCGGGACAACATCCTGCTCCGCCTCAGCGAGGCCGACTGGGACGCGGTGCTGGATGCCAACCTCAAGGGGGCATTCCTCACCATGCGCGCGGTGACGAAGGGCATGATGAAGCGCCGCAGCGGGCGCATCATCAACATCACCAGCATCGTCGGGATCATCGGCAACAAGGGCCAGGCCAACTACGCCGCCAGCAAGGCGGGTCTCATCGGCCTGACCAAGTCGGCGGCAAAGGAGTACGCCAGCCGGGGCATCCTGATCAATTGCGTCGCCCCGGGCTTCATCGACACCGACATGACTGCCGCCTTGCCTGAGGAAGCACGGAAAGTCTTATTAGAGCAGATCGCGCTGGGCCGGCTGGGCTCGCCGGACGACATCGCGAACACAGTGCTCTATCTTGCATCCGACCTGGCGGGTTACGTGACGGGGCAGGTGCTGGTGGTCGACGGTGGCATGGTCATCTGAGCGCGCTGCGGGAATTCATTCTTCATCGAGGAACACATGGCCGACAGCAACGTGGAAGACAAGGTCAAGGACATCATCGTCGAGGAACTCGGCGTCGAGCGCGAGAAGCTCACCAGCGAGGCGAGCTTCATGGAAGACCTCGGGGCCGACAGCCTTGACACGGTCGAGCTCGTGATGGCCTTCGAGAAGGAGTTCGACATCGACATCCCGGACGAGGACGCGGAAAAGCTGCGGACCGTCGGTGATGCGATGAAGTATCTCCACGACAAGATCGGCAAGTAATTGGCACGTCGCGTCGTCGTGACGGGCCTCGGGCTCGTCACCCCCGTCGGCAACACGGTTGAGGAGAGCTGGGCCGGCCTGCTGGCGGGCCGGTCCGGGGCGGGGCCGATCACGCGGTTCGACCCCTCGCGCCTGAGCGTGCGCTTTGCCTGCGAGGTGAAGGGGTTCGACACCCTGCAGTACATCGACCGCAAGGAAGCGAAGCGCTACGACCTGTTCGCGCAGTATGCGATCGGGGCGGCGCACCAGGCGGTGATGCAGTCACGCCTGTCCGACACGGCGCCCGACAAGAACCGGGTCGGTGTGGTGATGGGCAGCGGCATCGGCGGCATGCAGACGTTCGAGGACAACTGCACCGCCTACGCCCTCAAGGGACCCGACCGGGTCTCCCCGTTCTTCGTCCCGATGTTCATCCCGAACATGGCCGGTGGGCTCGTCTCGATGCGGTACGGGTTCAAGGGACCGAACTTCGCCCCGGTCTCGGCGTGTGCATCGTCCGCCCACGCCATTGGCGAGTCGTACCGCATGATCATGGACGGCATGGCGGACGCCATGGTGACGGGGGGCTCGGAAGCCTGCGTCACCGGCCTCACCATCGCGGCCTTCTCCAACATGAAGGCGATGTCCACCCGCAACGATGACCCGACCACCGCGAGCCGCCCGTTCGACAAGGATCGCGACGGGTTCGTGCTGGGTGACGGCGGCGCGTGCCTGATCCTCGAGAGCCTGGAACACGCCGAGAAGCGCGGCGCCGAGATCCTCGGTGAGGTCTGCGGCTACGGCCTGTCGGGCGACGCCTATCACATGTCAGCGCCCGCGCCCGAGGGTGAGGGTGCCCAGCGCGCCATGCGCATGTGCCTGGAGAGCGGCAAGATCGACCCCACGGACGTGGGCTACGTGAACGCCCATGGCACCTCCACGCCGCTCGGCGACATCGCGGAGACGCAGGCCGTGAAGGCGGTGTTCGGCGATCACGCGCGGAAGCTGATCTTCGGCTCCACCAAGTCGATGACGGGCCACCTGCTCGGCGGTGCCGGCGGCCTCGAGTGCGTCGTCTCCCTGCTGGCGGTGACGCGGGGCGAGATCCCGCCCACGATCAACCAGTTCCACCAGGACCCGGAGTGCGACCTGGACTGCGCGCCGAACAAGATGGTGAAGCGCAACTTCAAGGTCGCGGTGTCGAATGCCTTCGGGTTCGGCGGCCACAATGCAGCGCTGGCGGTGAAGCGCTTCGAGTAACAGGGCGGGTAAGTCGGGTAAGGCGGGTAGCCCCGATCGCATGGCATGGATCGGGGTTCTTGTTGCCCGCCGATGTATCTCTGGCGCCCCCCGGCACCGTATGGCATGTTGTCAGTGCGTTCCGTCACCGTCACTCCTCCCCGGAGGGACTCATGCGATCGCTCTTCGTTGCAGCACTGCTCACCAGCGGATTGCCCCTCTCAATGCCGGCGCAGGGCCCCCCAAGGGAAACCGCGAAGTTTTCCTATTTCGAGGGCAGCTGGGAATTGTCGGGTGAGGACCAGAAGGGCCCGATGGGCGCCGGCGGGAAGACGACAGGCACCGAGAAGTGCGAATGGTTCGAGGGGCACTTCGCCCTGGTATGTCACGCCGAGTTCGTGACACCGGCAGGACCCGGCAAGTCGATGTCGACGTACACGTACAACACGGCAAAGAAGAAGTACTCCTTCGACGGCATCGACAGCTATGGGGCCGACGTGAGTTCGACGGGCGTCATCGTCTCGGGCGTGTGGCACTGGACCAGCTTCCCGATGAGCATGCCCGACGGATCCTACCTGATCAAATACACCGTGACACCGGTCTCCGATCGCGAGTACACCTACGTGTGGGAGTGGTCGAAGGACAAGGGTGCCTGGCATCCCGGGGGAGCCGGCAGCGGCAAGAAGAAGTAGCTGCCACCGACTCTGGCACCTGTGGCGGGCGACGGTGTAGATTGCTGGAGACGTTAGTTACGCTCCTGCAAGGAGATAGCATGTCGCCGACCATCGATCCCGGCCGGCTGCGCGACTCCGCCCTTCGCCCCATCGCCGAGAAGGTTCTCGAGGGCGCTCGGCTCTCGGCCGCAGACGCCCGGACCCTCTTTAGCACCCCCGACCTCACCGGACTGGGGCGGCTCGCTGACCTGGCGAACCAGCGCCGGAACGGCGACCGGGTGTTCTTCTCGGCCAACCAGCACATCAATCCCACCAACATCTGCGTACTGCGGAACACCTGCACGTTCTGCTCGTTCGCGCGGATGCCGAAGGAAGACGGCGGCTACACCCGGTCACTCGACGAGGTGTTCGCCGAGGCGGAGCAGGCGCGCGGGATGCCGACCAAGGAGTTTCATATCGTCGGGGGCCTGCACCCGAAGCTCAGGCTGAGCTACTACACCGACATGATCCGGGGGCTGAAGGAACGGCACCCTGATGTGCACATCAAGGCGCTGACGGCCGTGGAGATCGCGCACCTCGCGCGGATCGAGAAGTCGTCGGAGCGCGCCGTCCTGATTGCGATGAAGGAAGCGGGCCTCACGAGCCTGCCAGGTGGCGGGGCCGAGGTATTCAGCACGGCGGTGCGCGCGACGATTGCTGAACGCAAGCTGACTGGGCAGGAGTGGCTGCGGGTGCATCGCGTGGCCCATGAACTGGGCATCCCGACCAACTGCACCATGCTCTACGGGCACGTGGAGACGATGGACGACCGGATCGAGCACCTCGGCATGCTGCGCGAGCTGCAGGACGAGACCGGGGGCTTCCTGACGTACATCCCGCTGGCATATCACCCGGACAACAACGAACTGGGCGAGGAACTGGGACGGGTCGGGTCGGCGACCACCGGTTATGAGGACCTGAGAAACATCGCGGTGGGCCGGCTCTACCTCGACAATATTCCCCACGTGAAGACGCACTGGCCGATGGTGACGCCGTTCCTGTCCCAGATCGCGCTGGCTTACGGCTGCGACGACGTGGAGGGCACGGTGGTGTACGAGCGGATCTATCACGAGGCGGGCGCGCACACGGCGATGCACATGCAGTACGACCAGCTGGTAGAAATGATCAGGGGGGCAGGGAAGCGTCCGGTCGAGCGCAACAGCCTGTACGAAGCCGTACGCAGCGACTTTGCCGCTGCCGACTTCCCGACGACTGCCGACGGCCGACTGTCGACTGCAGCCGCATGAGACTCGGCCGCATTCCCTGGATCAACTGCTACCCGGTGTACGGGGCGATCGACCGCGGGCTGGTGAGCGTCGGTGCCGAACTGGTTACCGGCACGGCGTCGGACCTCAACGACCTGATGGCGGCGGGGGAGCTCGACCTGAGCGTCGTATCGGCGGTGGAGTACGCGCGGAACGCTGCGGCGTATCACCTGCTACCGGACCTCGCCATCAGCTGCGATGGGCCGGTGCACAGCGTACGGCTCTTCTCCCGGCGCCCGATCACGTCGCTCGACGGCGCCACGGTGCTCCTCAGCTCGTCGTCGCGCACGTCGGTCCTGCTGCTCGAGCTGCTGTGCCGGCATCGATGGAATGTTGCGCCCCGATTCGCCACGGTGCGGGCCGAGGCGACGGACCTCGCCGCCCTGGCACAGTTCCCCCACGACGCCGTGCTGGTCATCGGCGATGCCGCGCTGGTGCTTGCCTCGCAGGGGATCTATCCACACCAGGCGGACCTGGGCGAAGCGTGGCGGGACTGGACCGGCCTGCCGTTCGTCTTCGCCGTATGGGCGGCGCGGCGGAGGGCAGGCCAGGGAGAGGTGCAGGAGGCACATGCCCGCCTCATCGAGTCGCGCGACTGGGGACTGGCACATCTCGACCTGCTGGCCGACCAGGCATGGGCCACCACGGGGATCGACCGGCAAGTGTGCCGCGACTATCTGGGCGACCTGGACTACCGGTTCTCCTATCGGCACCTCGCCGGCCTGACTGATTTCTTCCGCCGGCTGGCACAAGATGGGCTGGTACCGGATGGGAGCCTAAGTTTTATCAGTGCGGCGTGAGCCAGGCGTCAGGCGTTAGGCGTTAAGGGTTAAGGGTTAAGAGTTAAGAGTCAGGAGTTGGACGCATGGTTGACCGCACAACCACAGAATTCAAGAGCTACCTGGAGCTCTATCAGCGAGCGCCGCTGCTGGAACTGGCCGAGCTGGCCGACACCGAGCGCTGGCGGCAGCATCCGGAGCCGGTGGTGTCGTACATCATCGACCGGAACATCAACTACACCAACGTCTGCGTGGCCGACTGCGGCTTCTGCGCGTTCTATCGCCGGCCGAAGCACAACGAAGGTTACGTGCTGAGCTTCGAGCAGATCGGCAAGAAGATCGACGAGTGCAAGGCCCTCGGTGGGGTGCAGATCCTCCTGCAGGGCGGACACAACCCGTACATCCCGTTTGAGTGGTATCTCGAGCTGATGCGCTATATCAAGAAGCATCACCGCATTCACATCCACGGGTTCTCGCCGTCGGAGGTGGTGTTCTTCAGCGAGCGCTTCCGGATGCCGGTGGCCGACGTGGTTCGGCAGCTGCGCGAGGCGGGGCTGGACAGCATCCCGGGCGGTGGTGGCGAGATCCTGGTCGATCGAATCCGCCAGCAGGTGGCCGCCAAGAAGGCGCAGACGCAGGAATGGCTTGGCGTGCAGGAGGAAGCCCATCGCCAAGGCATGAAGACGTCCGTCACCATGATGTACGGGCTGGGTGAGACCGACGAGGACCGGATGGAGCACCTGTTCCTGGTGCGCGACCTGCAGGCCCGGACCGGTGGATTCACGGCGTTCATCTGCTGGCCGCTGCAGCCGGAAGGGACGCCCACCATGTCGCACCAGCCGAAGACCGACGCGGTCACCTACCTGCGGATGCTGGCGATGAGCCGTATCGTGCTGACGAACGTGCCGAACCTGCAGTCATCCTGGGTGACGATGGGTCACAAGGTGGGTCAGGTGGCACTGCGTTACGGCGCGAACGACTACGGCAGCCTGATGATGGAAGAGAACGTGGTGTCGGCGGCAGGCACGACCTTTCGCACCACGGTGGCCGAGATCGAGCGGAACATCACCGATGCGGGGTACACCCCCAGGCGGCGGCGCCAGGACTATTCGCTGATCGAGTCACCGCAGACCGCCGCGGCATGACTCGCACAGGCATCGGCTACGACTCACACCGGTTTGCGCCCGGCCGGCGCCTGGTACTCGGCGGCGTCACGATTCCGCACCCCGAAGGGCTCGCTGGTCACTCCGACGCCGATGTCGTTGCCCACGCACTCACCGACGCCATCCTCGGAGCCGCCGGCGCCGGGAGCATCGGCGGGCTCTTTCCCGACACCGATCCGCGCTGGAAGGATGCCGACTCGATGGTCCTGCTGCGCGAGGCATACGCCACGGTGCGCGAGCGGGGTTACGCCTTTGTGCAGTGCGATATCACGGTGATCACCGAGGCCCCGAAGATCGGGCCGCACGCGGCGCAGATGGCGCAACGGATCGCCGAAGTCCTGGGCGCCGCGCCGGGTGACATCAACGTGAAGGGGAAGACGAACGAGGGAATGGGCTTCATCGGCCGCCGCGAGGGCATGGCGGCCATTGCGGTGGCGACCCTGGAGCGACGCTGATCGACGCCGTCCTGGGCTGGCTGGCATCCCTGCCGTCGGCCCAAGTGTACGTGGTTCTCGCCGCGCTGGCATTCCTCGAGAACATCCTTCCGATCGTCCCGGCCGATGTGGCCATTGCCCTGGGCGGATTTCTCTCCCACTCCGGCACGACGACGCCGCTCACCGTCTTCCTGATTGCGTGGGTGTTCAACGCCGGCGGCGCCATGCTGGTCTATGCCGTGGTCCGGAAATCGGGGCGCCGCATCTTCGAGCTTCCGCTGGTTCGCCGATTGATGGCGCCCGAGTCGATTGCCGTGATCGAGCGCGACTACCTCCGGCTCGGCACCGTCGGGCTGATCGTCGCGCGTTTCCTCCCGGGGATTCGCGCGGTGGTGCCCCCCTTTGCAGGCCTGTTCAGGATTCCGGTCCTGCCGGTGTTCCTCGTCATTGCACTCGTCTCCGGCGTCTGGTACGGTGCCATGGTGTGGATCGGGACCACCGTGGGAAGCGAGTTCGGCCGGGTTCGGGAACTGCTCGACAGCATGGGCAAGACGAGCGCCCTGGTCACCGCTGTCCTCGCCGCAGTGGTCGGGCTCGTGGTCTACGCGCGCCGGCGTCGGCACGAAGAGCCGGTAATGACAGCGGTCAAGGCGGCGCTGGGCGCCAACGCCAACCCCGAGGCGCCAACCGACCTTCGGCATGCGGCCCGGCTCGTCATCGAGATTGCCTACGCCGATGCGGGTCTTGGCGCGGAGGAGCGGAGCCGGGTCGAGCGCGACCTGCGCCTGCACTGGGGTCTCCAGCCGCGGCTCGAAGAGGTGAACGCCGGCCGGAAGGCCGGCGAGGAGGAGGGACGTCTCCAGCGCCTGGGCCAGCGGCTGAGTGGTGAGGTGGCGCAGGAGCGGCGACTTCAACTGATCGAGCAGATGTGGCAGTCGGCATTTGCGGATCGGAGCGTCGACCCGGAGCAGGAGTCGTGGCTGCTCGCGCGCGCCAGTGAACTGCTGGGACTTGGTGCGGATGAGGTGGCGCGCGTGAGGTGGTCAGTCGTGAGTCGGCAGTCGGCGGGGAGTCGTGAGTCGTGAGTCGTGAGTCGGCAGGGAGTCGTCAGCCGCTAGCCGTGAGCGTCGAGCCCGACGTGCGGTCGTTCTGGCTAGAGGGCTTTTCAGACTACCTCGCGCTTGAAGCGGGGCACAGCCCGCACACGGTGGAGAGTTACCAACGCGACCTGCGCCGACTGGCGGAGTTCGCGCTCTCGAAGGGGATCAGCGCCCCGGAGAAGCTCACCCGCGGACTCCTGCGCGACTTCGTGTTCCTTCTCAAGGACGTTGGCCTAAGCCCAGCCAGCATAAGGCGATGCGTTTCGGCCACCAAGACTTACTTTGGCTTCATGATCGCCGAGGGACGGCTGACGCACGACCCCAGTGACCGGCTGGAAAGCCCGGCACGCTGGCGGAAGCTGCCCGAGACGCTCTCGGTTTCCGAGATTGACGCGATGCTCGCCGCGCCGGATGTGTCGGCGCCGCTGGCCTGGCGTGACCGGGTGCTGCTGGAGCTGGCCTATGGCGCAGGGATGCGGGTGTCGGAACTGTGCGGTCTCGGGCTGGCCGACCTCCTGATCCCCGAGGGACTGGTTCGGGTCTTCGGCAAGGGATCGAAGGAGCGGCTTGTGCCGATTGGACGAACCGGCATCGGTGCGCTCTCGGTGTACCTCCACACGGTGCGACCAGAACTCGACCGGGGGAAGAGCCAGGGGCGCGTGCTGCTGAACGCGCGCGGTGGCCCGCTGTCGCGCGTGGGCGCGTGGGGCATCGTGAAGCACGCCGCCGACAAGGCTGGCGTGACCAGGCGGGTATCGCCTCACACGCTCCGCCACAGCTTCGCGACGCACCTGCTCGAGGGGGGCGCCGACCTCCGGGCGGTGCAGGAGATGCTCGGCCATGCCGACCTCTCCACAACCCAGATCTACACTCACGTGGATCGCGAGTACCTGCGCAGCGTGCACAAGCAGTTTCACCCTCGCGCATGATGCTCACCCGTGGCCTGCGCATGGCGACCCTGGTTGCCCTGCTCGGTGCGGGGTGCGCCAAGTACAAGCCGCAGCCGCTTTCACCAGAGACGAGCGCGACCGCGTTTGGCCATCGCACCCTTGCCGACTCGGCCCTCGGCGTTTTCCTCACCACGTACGACTCCAGCGCGACAACCGACTGGGACTCCCAGCGGCTGGCCCTGACTGCCTGGTACTTCAGGTCTGACCTTGAGGTATCGCGTCGTAACTGGCGCACGGTGCAGGCCGCGGAAGTGACGGCGGGTGCCCGCACACCGGTCGGCGTCGTCGGGGGCGTGTCCGCAGCAGACAATCCGGGCCCGTTCGAGTCACGCTGGACGGTGACCCTTGGGCTGATCTTCCGGATCGAACTGGGGGGAAAGCGTGGCGCCCGGATTGCCGCGGCGCAGGCGCGTTCGCTTGTCGCCGAACTTCAGGCGCGGGTCGTTGCGTGGAACATCGCCAGCGATGTGCGGACCGCGGCGCTCACCATCGTGCAGGGCGACTCGAGCGTTGCGGCGTGGAAGCGTCGCGTGGCGCGGAGCGACCAGGTTACCAGCCAGGTGAGCCGCCTCTACGAAAGTGATGCGGTTGGTCAGGCAACGGTGGACCAGGCGACCGCCGAGAGCAGGCTCGCGGGACGGGAACTGTCAACGGCCGACGCGCAGGTGATCGCGGCGCGTGCGTCGCTGGCGCGCCTGATCGGGGTGCCGGCGGCCGCCGTGGACACGCTGGTGATCAGCACTGCCGGAACTGTCGGCTGTGACTGGGCAGCGGGACAGAGTCTCGAGGAGCTGCGGGGCATAGCACTGCGCCGCCGCTACGAGATGGGTGTGACGCTGGCGGAGTACGCCGTCGCGGAGGCGGACCTCAAGGTGGAAATCACCAAGCAGTATCCCGACCTCGAACTCGCGCCCGGCTTTTCCTGGGACCAGGGCCTGCGCCGGTGGATCGCGGCCTTTTCGCTGCCCAACCTCCTGCGCAACAAGAACAAGGGCCCGATCGGCGAGGCCATCGCACGCCGGAACCAGATGGCGAGCGCGGTCGAGGCGACTCAGCAAGAGGTGCTGAGCCAGGTGGAGGCGGCATTCTCCGAGTGCCGGGCGACGGCACAGCAGCTTGCCGCTTCACGGCAGCTGGTGGAGGCGCTCAAGGTCCGTGAGCGTACCGCCCGCGCGGCGTATGAGCGAGGCGAGACGGGCCAGTTCGAAAGCATGGGGCTCGCGCTGGCAGTGGCTGACGCGGAGAGCACACAGCAGGAGGCCCAACTGCGCCGCGTCGTCACCGGGAGTGAGCTTGGGCGCGCCACGGGGATGTGGACCGTCGACCAGGCGCCAGAACTGCCCGACCCGCTGCTGCTGCCGACCGCAACGTTCGTGGTCCAGGAGAGTGTCCAATGAAGCCGACCCGCTGGCTCGCCGGCGCCGCGTTGTTCGCCCTGCTCGCATGGGCGCTCGTCTTTGCGTACGGCAAGGGACGGGAGGAGCGAGAGAACGAGGTGCAGCGTGACGAACCGGTCATCGCACCGAGCCGCGTCGCCACGGGTGACGACGGCGTGGTCGTGAGGCTGGATCCCGCCGAAGCGAGCAAGCTCGGCCTGGTGACTGAAGCGGCGCGATCGGTATCGGCAGCACCGACGATGCAATTGAACGGTGTCATCGTACCCGACTCGGCGCGGATTGCATTCCTCCGCGCGCCTGTGGCGGGTCGACTGGAGGCGGCGCCGGGCGTTTCATGGCCGGAGCTTGCGGCACATGTGGTGGCGGGTGTCACGATCGCACAGGTCGCTGACGCCAAGGCGCTGGTGCTGCCGCGTTCCGGCGTGGTGACGCAGGTCGGCGCGCGGCCAGGTGAGATCGTGCAGCCGGGCCAGGTGCTGCTTGCAGTCAGCGACCTGACGGAGCCGCTGGCGCGCATTGCCTGGAGCGAAGGTGCGCCGGCCTCGCCTCCCGCGCGGCTCACGGTTCAGCCGCTCGACCGGAGCGGTCGCTCTTCCACCGCACAGCTGGTTGGGCCCGCGTTCGACGTCGATCCACTGACGCAGCGTCCCGCATTCAACTACCGGCTCGCCGCACTCGTGGCCGGGGCTCGCGGTGGGGCTGCCAGTGGCGGCCGCCGTGCCGGTGGGCCGTGCCGAGGGCGGCGCGGTGGGCGTACCGGCGGCGGCGGCGGTGCAGTGGGAGGGGCTGCTCTGGGCGTATGTGGAACGCGCGCCGGGACAGTTCAGCCGCGTCAGGGTACGCACGACGACGCCGATGCCTGGGGGTTGGGCGATGCGCGGGGGCATCGCACCCGGCGATCGCATCGTGACGGTGGGTGCGGAGCAATTGCTGTCAGAGGAGTTCAGGGCGCGGGTACAGGTGGGCGACGAGGTCGCGGAGTGATTTACCGCCGATGATTGCCGGCCTGGTCCGCTTCTCTGTTCGTCACCCGGGGATCATCCTCGGGCTCGCCATCGTGCTGGTGGTGTACGGCACCTCGCGCCTCATCGTGGCACCGCTCGACGTCTTCCCCGAGTTCGCCCCACCACAGGTATCGATCCAGACGGAAGCGCCGGGCTTCGCTCCGGAGCAGGTCGAGATTCTTGTCACCAAGCCGATCGAGGACGTCATCAACGGCGTGGCGGGCATCGCGATCGTGCGATCGCAGTCGATTCAGGGTCTCTCGATCATCACCGCGGTGCTGGCGCCGGGCACCGACATCTTCCGCGCGCGCCAGGCGCTCGCCGAACGGCTGGTGGAGGCGGTGCCGCGCCTGCCGCGCTCGGTGCCTCCTCCGGTCATCAGCCCGCTCACGTCCTCATCGAGCACGGTGCTCGTGATCGGATTCACCTCGAAGACCCGCTCGCTGCTGGAGCAGCGCACTGTGGTGGACTGGATGGTCCGGCCGCGGTTGCTGGCGACGCCGGGCGTCGCCAAGGTCGCCTCGTTCGGGGGCGAGGTACGCCAGCTTCAGGTGCAGGTGGATCCGGCGCGGCTCCGCGCGTACGGTGTGGGCCTCACGCGAACTGAGTGATGCGGCACGGCGCGCCACCGGAGTACGGGGCGGGGGCGTGATCGACGGCCCCAACCAGCGGATCGTGGTGCGGTCAGACGGGCAGTCGCTTACCCCCGAGGCGATCGGGCAGGTGGCGCTGCGCGAGCGCGACGGATCGGTGCTCCGCATCAGCGACGTGGCCCGGGTGGTCGTGGCGGGCGCCCCCAAGTTCGGCGACGGGGCCATCAACGGGGAGCCGGCCATCGTCACGGTGGTGTCGGCGCAGCTTGGCGGCAACACGAAGGTGGTGGCAAGCGCGGTAGAGGAGGCGTTGCGCGCGCTGGCACCGGCGCTCGAGCGGGAGGGCATCACGCTGCACGCCGATGTCTTCCGGCCGGCGACGTTCATCGACCTGGCGCTCCGCAACATCACCACGTCGCTGTTGCTGGGGGCGCTGCTCGTCTCCGTCATCCTGATGCTCTTCCTGGCCGACATGCGGACCGCGGCGATTTCCCTGACGGCCATCCCGCTGTCGCTCCTGTCGGCGATCATCCTGCTCGAGGTGCTCGGCTTCTCCATCAACACGCTGACCCTGGGCGGGCTCGCGATCGCGCTGGGCGAAGTGGTGGACGACGCGATCATCGACGTCGAGAACATCGCGCGACGGCTGCGGCAGCTGGGCGCGCACGGCCGGGCGCCGACATCAGCGACGTGGTGGTTCAGGCGTCGCTCGAGGTGCGCGGCAGCGTGGTGTACGCGACGTTCGTGGTGGCGCTCGTGTTCCTGCCGGTGCTGGCCCTCACGGGAGTGCAGGGGGCACTGTTCCGCCCGCTCGCGCTGGCATACATCTTCGCGACCCTTGCGTCGCTCATCGTGGCCCTGACGGTAACCCCGGCACTGTCCCGGGTGCTGCTGGCGGGCCGGGCCTCGCGCGATCATGAATCGCGCGTGCTCCTGCAGCTCAAGCGCGGATATTCCCGGCTGCTCTCCAGCCTCTTCCAGGAACCGGTGCTGGTATTCGTGTGCCACGGTGGTGCTCTGTGTCGGCGCCGTGGCGACGCTGCCGTTCTTCGGCGCCACCTTCCTGCCGGAATTCCGGGAGGGCCACTACCTCATCCACATGTCGGCAGTGCCGGGCACGTCACTCGATGAGTCGGTGCGCCTCGGCAAGCTGGTCTCCGCCCGGCTGCTGCACCGACCCACGGGTGCGGCTGGTGGCGCAGCGGGCGGGGCGTGCCGAGCTGTCGGAGGACACCTGGGGGACGCACTACACCGAGTTCGAGGTGGACCTGGTGCCGCTCACGGGCCGGGCGGCCGAGACGGTGCAGGATGACCTCCGCCGGATGCTCGAGGGGATTCCGGGGGTGAACTTTGCGATCCGCGGCTTCCTGGCCGAGCGGATCGAGGAGACGCTGACGGGCTCGACGGCGCAGGTGGTCGTCAAGCTCTTTGGCGACGACCTCGACAGCCTCGACCTGTCGGCGCGCCGCATGGCCGAGACGATCGGCCGGGTGCGCGGCGCCACCGATGTGCAGTACGACCCGCCCCCGGTGGCGCCGGAGGTGACGGTGCGACTCCGGCCGTTCGACCTGGCGAGCTACGGCCTCCGCCCCGACGAGGCGCTCGAGGCGGTGGAGACGGCGACGCGCGGTGCCACGGTGGCACAGGTGTTCGACGGCAGCCGCACCACGGACGTGGTGGTGATCCTCGACTCCGCTGCGCGACAGCAGCCCGGAGCAACTGCGACACATTCCGCTCACGAACATGAACGGGCGCGTCGTGTCGCTGCAGAGTGTTGCCGATGTCGAGCGGACCACGGGGCGCTACCTGGTGTCGCACCAGGGGACGCGCCGGGTGGTGACGGTCACGGCGAACGTGCAGGGCAGGGATGTGGCCGGCTTCGCGCGAGAGCTGGAGTCGGCGGCGCAGGCATCGGTACGCCTCCCGGCAGGCATCTTTGCCGAGTTCGGCGGCACGGCGGCAGCCCAGCGCAGCGCGCAGCGGGAATTGCTGCTCAACGCGCTCCTGACGGGGCTCGGAATCGTAATGCTGCTGGCGCTCGCCTTCGGCGAGGTGGACCGTCTGTCGCTGGTGCTGCTCAACCTCCCGTTTGCGCTGGTGGGTGGTGTGCTCGCGGTCTTTGCGACGGGTGGAGTGCTTTCCCTGGGATCGCTGGTTGGATTCGTAACGCTCTTCGGCATTGCGACCCGCAACGCAGTGATGCTGCTGTCGCACTATGATCACCTGGTGAAAGTGGAGGGTGCGCCGTGGGGAGCTGGCACCGCGCTTCGTGGCGCCATGGAGCGCCTGGGCCCGATCCTCATGACGGCGCTGGTCACCGCTATTGGCCTGCTGCCGCTGGCGCTCGGCAGCGGTGACCCCGGCAGGGAAATCGAGGGCCCGATGGCCACGGTGATCCTCGGCGGCCTCCTCACGTCAACGCTGCTCAGCCTGGTTGTGCTACCAGTGTTCGCGCTACGCGTGCTTCGCTTCCGTAGCGAGGTCGAATAGCTCGAACCGGACACCCAGCCACCTCACGATTGCCCAGCACTCCGCCCCCAGCACCACTGCGATAACTGCAGCACACAGGACCGGCGTCCACGCTCGTTCGCCGGCAACTCGCCACAACCCGAGCGCCAGCGCCCCCGGCAACACCGCAAGCAGCCCGAGCAGCAGGATCGTCAGCGCACTGTTCGCCAGGTTCGTTCCCAGGGACGTGGCTGTGCCTCGGCGAGCAGTCATTCGTGACCATGTCGGCAGCAGGATGACCGCAGCGTTCTGGAGCAGGATCCCCGCGAACGACACCGGACCGATCACCAGCGCCGCCGCGAGCAACCACGCCCCACGATGCTGGGCGGGCAGCAGCGGCTGGTCGCTGCCAGTGGTAGCAACGGCCCCGGCCAGCAGCAGGACCGCGACGCCCGATGCGAGCGTGAGTGCCGCCGCACCGCTTGCCCCGAGGATGATATCGTAACCTCGCACCGGCAACGCACGCAGTGTCGCGACCATTCCCTGATCGCGCCGGAGGTCGTTGCGCACGAACTGCGGGCCCAGGAGCAGGAGCAGCAGCGCCCACATCAGCAGCATCCAGCCGAAGAAGATGCTTGCGTCGTCGCGACCAATGGATTGAAGCATCATCGGCAACAGGATCAATCCTGCCCCCACCACCGCGGCGACCACTGCGGTGGGGCGTCGCACCAGGGCCGTGACATGCTTCCAGAAGAATGCCGTCGCCGCAGACCCGCTGGCTGCGAGTGGCCAGAGCGGCGCACCGCCTGGTGACGTGAGCGGGTCTGGCACCCGCTCCATTTCCGGGCCGATTCGACGTACCCAGAAGTAGTGCAGCAGCAGGATCGCGAGCGCAGGGCCCAACCGCGCGAGCCAGACCTCGCCGCTCGCCGCGGTGAGTGGTCGCAGCACCAGCATGAAGGGCGAGAGGAGGGCGCGAGCGATCGGGTTGCCCGAGAGGTCCGCGAGCAAGGCGGTGAGGCCTGGCGCGGAATCGCGAAGCGCACCGGTGAGGAACAGCGGAACGCTCGCTACCAGGCCAATGCCAAGCACTCCAACGATCCTGCGGAGGACAGGATGGATCGCGGCGTTCGACCGGACGCGCGCGGCGGCGATCCGATGCAGTTGGAGTGTGGTAAGCACGATCCAGAAGGCGAATGCGCGCCGGGCGATCGTGGCCCAATCCTGCCCGCCATTTGTGAGGACCGTCCACAACAGCGCGTTACCCAGCGTCGTGACCTGGAGGCGCAGGAGCTTCACGTCCATGACCCGGCCGGCGCTGATCGGGGCCGGCAGGAGGAGTGCCCGTTCGGCACCATTCAGTTCAACCAGCTTGCCGCCGGTACCCAGGAGCCATGCTGACGCCGCAAGGACCATCAACCCGAGCGCACCTACGACCGCGGCAACCTGGGTGTCGGAGCTGGCGGGCCGGCCATTCGGGCTGAACCAGGCGAGGAACGCGAAATAGGCAAGCGCTGCGGCCGCCGCAATCCGCGGACCCGGCCGACGAAATTCGGATGCGAGCTGCCGCACCCGGTTCCAGGCCGACCGGGTGAGGAGGTAGCCGATGGCCGATGTCATTCAGCCAGGAGATTCAGTACTGCATCCTCGAGCGTTCCTGAGCCCAGCTCCGCACTGCGGGCGGCAATGTCCGCCGGCGATCCCTCGGCGACCACCTTGCCGCGACCGAGCACGATGACCCGGGTGCAGAGCTCACGGACGACATCGAGCTGGTGCGAGCTCAGGAGGACGGCGGCACCGCCCGACGCCTTGCTCCTGATCGCGTCCTTCATTCGCCGGATACCCACGGGGTCGAGGCCGGTGAGCGGTTCGTCGAGCAGGAGCAGCTTCGGGTCGTGAATGAAGGCACAGCCGAGCGCCAGCTTCTGGCGCATGCCGCGGGACAGTTCGCCCGGGAGCGACTGGTGCCGGTTGGCGAGCTCGAGTTCAGCGAGCAGGGCAGGGAGCCGGCGGTCGATCCCGGCGACGCCGTACAATCGCGCCATGAACCGGAGGTGTTCGTCGACAGTGAGATATTCGAAGAGTTCGGGCTCATCGGGGACGAAGCCGAGAAGCCGCTTGGCCTCGATGGGCTGGGTAGCGAGATCATGACCAACGATCCTGACCTCGCCCGCATCAGGCCGGAGGGCGCCAGCGAGCATCAGGAGGGTGGTAGTCTTTCCGGCCCCGTTGGCCCCGACCAGGCCGACCACCTCGCCGGGGGCGAGGCTGAAAGTCAGGCCCGCGACCGCGACCTGGGATCCAAACGACTTTACCAGCCCGGTTACCTGCAGCACCGATGCCTCCCGTGGTCGTAAGGCCCTATCTTACAATGCAGTCGCTGGTGAAACCTTATGCACGGCTTTAACGTCCCTGAATGCAACATCGAGACCTGAGACGGGTGGGACAATGAGCAGATACTGGCTGAAGATCATCCTGGGCGCCCTCGCCATCTTCATCGGCGGGACATCGATCTTCTACATGGCCCGGAGCGGCAAGCGCCGGGTGGAGCGTATCGCCGAGAGCGATGCGCCGATCACCATTCCGCTGGCGTTCATCCCCTTCAAGGTGGACGGGCGCGACCTGGGCACACTGAGCCGGCTGCAGATCATGCGCAGCAGCCCCAAGCAGGTCGAGGCGGTCAACTTCCGGGTCAAGCTGGCTGACTCCATCGGGGACGACCAATTGAGCCAGTGCATCCTGGTCGCGGGCGACAATGGAATGAACTTCCAGGTGAAGCACATCAACCCGAACGCCACGTTCTACTGCGCCACCGCGAAGGACACGGCGGGAAAGAACCTCGCCCCGCTCGGCAGCATCGAGACCCAGCGCGGCAACAGCTATGTCCTGCTCTCGGGCGCCGACGCGCTGAAGAACTTCGACGGCGACATGCACGGCAGCAACGATGCGACGGCCGACTCGATCAGCGCCGTGTACGAGAAGATGGCCGACTCGATTCAGCAGGCGGCGGAGTCGATGGGCAATGCAGCGGAACAGCGAGCAGACTCGTTCCGCAACGCTGCTGAGGCGCGCGCCGACTCAATTCGCGCGATGGCAGAGGTGCGGGCCGATTCCATCCGGTCGGGAGCCCAGGGGACGCCACACCCAAATCCGAACCCGCACCCCAATCCGTCCAAGCCGAAGATCAGGGTCAAGGTGAACTGAGCGCGTGCTCCTGATCCTCGACAACTACGACAGCTTCACCTACAACATCGTCCAGTACGCCGGTGAACTGGGGGTATCGCCGGTGGTATACCGGAACGATGCCCTCAGCGTCGAGCAGGCCATCGGTCTGACGCCGCGGGCCATCATCATCTCGCCGGGACCCTGCACGCCTGCAGAAGCGGGCATTTCGGTGCCGCTCGTCCGGGCCGCCGCGGCAGCGGGGGTGCCCCTCCTCGGGGTCTGCCTGGGACATCAAGCGATCGGTGAGGCGTTCGGGGCAACGGTGGTCCGGGCGGACCGGCTGATGCATGGCAAGACCACGGATGTGGTGCACGACGGGGTCGAGCTGTTCGCAGGGGTGCCGTCCCCCCTCACCGTGATGCGCTATCACTCCCTGGTCATTGCCCCGGCAACCGTAACCCCCGACCTCCAGGTATGCGGCTGGTCCTCCGACCGTCCGGCGGGGCAGGAGATCATGGCGGTGCGACACCGGACACGGCCGGTACACGGGGTGCAATTCCACCCGGAATCAGTCGGTACCCAGCACGGCCGGTCGCTTATCGGCAACTTCCTTCGGCTGGCGGGCTACCCGTTGCCAGCGCCGGTTGAAACGTCCGCCTAACCTTCGGCAATTCAGCAGGATAGGCTTTGTCAAGAGTCGTGTCGGATGTCCGGCACGACTTTTGACTACAGACCCGAATCTATTTACGTTGGGTCGATGCCCGTTCTCGGAGTTATTCCCGCCAGACTCGGGTCGACCCGTCTGCCCCGCAAGCCCCTGCAGTTGATCGGAGGGGTGCCCCTCGTTGTCCGCGTTGCCCAGCGTGCCCTTGAAGCCGGCGTTACCGACGCACTCGTGGTTGCCACCGATTCCGAGGAGATCGCAGCGGTGGCCCGCAAGGCAGGGGTCGACGCCGTCCTGACCTCTGCGGACCATGAGAGCGGCACCGACCGCGTAGCCGAGGTGGCGCGACGGGCGGAGTACGCCGGGTTCGATATTGTGGTGAACATCCAGGGCGACGAGCCATTCCTGAGCCCGGCGGCGCTGGCGGGGGCAGTGGACCAGGTCCGCGCCGGGTTCGACATCGGCACAGCCGCAGGGACCGTGATCGGTGATGCAGCAGAGAGCCCGAGCCTGGTGAAGGTTGTCTGCACCGGGAACGGCCGCGCGCTCTACTTCTCCCGTTCGGCCATCCCGTTCTTTCGCGATGGTGGGCCGGCCGGCCACCGCCGCTTCCACCAGCACATTGGCGTCTACGCCTGCACCCGGAGCGCACTGCTCCGGTGGGCGGCGCTCGAGCCGACCCCCCTCGAGCTCGCGGAGCGGCTGGAACAGCTGCGCGCACTCGAGCATGGGCTCAGCATCGGGGTGACGCTGCTCGACGAGACCGCCCTGCCGGGCGTAGACACCCAAGAAGACCTGGAGCGCGCCGACGCGCACTGGACCGCCACCGCACGAGGAGCCGCATGACCACGTCCGTCCCCAAGAACACCAAGTTCATTTTCGTGACTGGCGGCGTCGTTTCGTCGCTCGGCAAGGGGATCGCCGCAGCCTCGCTCGGGCGGTTGCTGGTGGAGCGCGGGCTGAGCGTGACGATGCAGAAATTCGATCCATACATCAACGTCGACCCCGGCACGATGTCGCCGTTCCAGCACGGCGAGGTGTTCGTCACCGACGATGGAGCGGAGACGGACCTCGACTTGGGGCACTATGAGCGATTCATCGACCGGTCGCTGTCCCAGCAGAACAACATCACGACGGGCCGCATCTACCAGACGGTGATCAACAAGGAGCGGCGCGGCGAGTACCTCGGGTCCACCGTCCAGGTCGTTCCCCACATCACCGACGAGATCAAGAACGCGATCCGGCGCACCGCGCCGGGGCACGATGTGGTGATCACCGAGATCGGTGGCACGGTGGGCGACATCGAGTCGTTGCCGTTCCTGGAAGCGATCCGGCAGTTCCGCCAGGAAGTGGGGCGCGACAACGCGCTGTTCATGCACCTGACGCTGGTGCCGTACATCGCCGCCGCGGGTGAACTCAAGACGAAGCCGACGCAGCACTCGGTGCGCGACCTCATGCAGATCGGAATCCAGCCCGACATCCTGGTATGCCGCAGCGAGCAGCCGCTTTCGGCGGACATCAAGCGGAAGATCGCGCTCTTCTGCAACGTGGACTTCGAGTGCGTCATCGAGAGCCCGGACGTGCAGTCGATCTATGAAATTCCGCTGCGCTTCCGGGACCAGGGCATCGACCGGGTGGTGTGCGAGCGGCTGCGGCTGGAGACGAAGGAGCCGGAGCTGGGGCCGTGGCGCACCATGGTGGAGACGATCCTGCGACCGAAGGAGCGGGTGCGCATTGCGGTGGTTGGGAAGTACACCGACCTCCATGATGCCTACAAGTCGGTGCAGGAGGCGCTGAATCACGGCGGCATCTCGAATGATGCCGGGGTGCAGATCGACTGGCTCTCGAGCGACAACTTCACCGACCAGACGGCGGCGGGGCAGATCCTGCAGCACTACGACGGGCTGCTGATTCCCGGCGGGTTCGGCGTGCGCGGTGTGGACGGCATGATCCAGGCGATCCAGTGGGCCCGGGATCACGACCTGCCGTTCTTCGGGATCTGCCTTGGCCTTCAGGTGGCCGTGGTGGAGTTCGCCCGGAACGTATGCCGGCTCCCCGGGGCGAACAGCACCGAGTTCGAGCCGGAGGCGGAGTCACCGGTGATTCACATGATGGCGTCGCAGCGCGACGTGGTGAACCTCGGTGGCACGATGCGCCTGGGCGCCTACACGGCGCGGCTGCGTCCCGGCTCCAAGGCGGCGCTGACGTATGGCACCAACGAGATCAGCGAGCGTCACCGGCACCGGCTCGAGGTGAACAACGCCTATCGCGACGTGCTCGCCGAGTTCGGGCTCCGGCTTTCCGGCCAGTCGCCCGATGGCGGGCTGGTCGAGATGATCGAACTGCCGGACCATCCGTTCTTCCTCGGCTGCCAGTTCCATCCTGAGCTCAAGTCACGTCCCAACCGCCCGCATCCGCTGTTCGCGGGCTTCGTGCGGGCTGCGCTCAAGCGCCGCCTGCAGCAGCGCGCCGGCCAACCGTCACTGGCCGAAGTCACGTCGTGAGCCAGTGGAGCTTCCGCGAGTCACCGTTCCTCATTGCGGGGCCCTGCGTCGCCGAAGAGGGTGACGTGGTGCCGCGGACGGCGGAGGCTCTTGCCGTACTCTCCGTGAGGCTTGGCATTCCGGTCTGTTTCAAGGCGAGCTTCGACAAGGCCAACCGGGCGCGGCTCTCTGGCGCGCGGGGACCGGGACTGGAGCGTGGTCTCGAGGCGCTCGCCACCGTGAGGCGGGCCACAGGTCTTCCGGTGCTGACGGACATTCACGAGGCAGACCAGGCAGCGGTGGCGGCGGAAGTCGTTGATGTGCTGCAGATCCCCGCGTTTCTCTGCCGGCAGACCGATCTCCTTGTCGCTGCAGGGCGGACGGGGAAGCCGGTGAACGTGAAGAAGGGGCAGTGGATGGCCGCCGAGGCCATGGCGGGTGCGGTGGAGAAGGTGCGCTCGGCTGGGAGCGCCGACGTGGCGCTGACGGAGCGCGGCACCTTCCTGGGCTACGGCGACCTGGTGGTCGACATGCGCAGCTTCGTGCGGATGTCGGCGGACGGGTCGGTGCCGGTCATCTACGACGCGACGCACAGCGTGCAGCAGCCGGGCATGGGTGCGGGCGGGATCAGCGGCGGGCAGCGCGACATGATCCCGCCGCTTCTCCGGGCGGCAGCAGCAGCAGGGGCGGACGGGTTCTTCATCGAGACCCACCCCGATCCGGCGCGCGCCGTGAGCGACGCCGCTACCCAGTGGCCGCTTGACCAGATGTACGAGCTGATGGCGCCCGTTCTCGATATCTGGGCGCGCGCGCGAGGCACCGAGAGCGCCAGGCGGTGAGCGGTATGGACCCGGTACTGGCGCGCGGTATTCGCCTCGTGGTGCTCGATGTCGACGGCGTGTTCACCGACAACGAGCTGTACGTCGGCGAGGCGCAGGGTGAGCGGATCGAGCTCAAGCGCTTCAATGTGCAGGACGGCGTGGGCATCCACCTCCTGCACGTTGCCAGGATCCCGGTGGCGATCCTGAGCGGCCGCGAGTCGGCCGCCACCACGCACCGGGCACGCGAGCTGGGAATTACCGACGTCATCCAGGACCCGAACGCGCGCAAGCTGCCACGGATGGTGGCGCTCCTCGCAGAGAAGGGCGTCGACTGGCGCGAGGTGCTGTACGTCGGCGACGACCTGGCCGACGTTCCGGTGATGCGCCGGGTGGGAATGCCGGTCTCGGTGATGAACGGCGTACCCGAGGTAAAGGCCATCGCCAGTTTCGTCACCGCTCAGCGCGGCGGGCACGGCGCGATACGCGAAGTGGTCGAGGCATTGCTCAAGGCACGAGGAGAATGGGATCACGTTCTTGCCGGGTACTACCGTGAGCGCGGTGGCGACGCCACCTGATGCCCTGCTGGCCGCCGGCCGCCGTGTCCTCGAGCTCGAGGCGGCGGAGGTGGCGGCGGCGGCACGTCGCCTCGACGCGCGATTTGCCCGCGCCGTGGAACTGCTCGCAGCACGCGGCGGTCGGGTCATCGTGTCGGGAGTAGGCAAGTCGGGGCTCATCGCGCGCAAGCTGGCCGCGACACTCACCTCCACCGGGACTCCTGCCACGTACCTGCACCCGGTGGACAGCCTGCACGGCGATCTCGGCATCGTGGGCAGCGAGGATGTCGCCATCGTGCTCAGCAAGAGTGGCGAGTCGAGCGACCTCGACGGCCTGCTCGCGTCGCTGGAACGGAAGGGCGTGCCGATCATCGCGATCACCGGCGCACCGGGCTCGTTCCTGGGCAAGGTGGCCACCGCGGTGCTGGACGCGTCCGTCAGCGAGGAGGCGTGCCCGCACGACCTGGCACCGACATCCAGTACCACGGTGGCGCTGGCCCTCGGTGATGCGCTGGCGGTGGCGCTGCTCATGGAGAAGGGGTTCCGGCCGGAGGATTTCGCGGAACTGCATCCGGGTGGCCGCCTGGGCCGACGGCTCCTGGTTCGCGTGAGCGACGTGATGTTGCCGCCGCAGGGACTGGTGGCCCCCGAGGCACCCATGCGCGAGGTCATCATCGAGCTTGCCCGGCATCGTGGTATCGCGCTCGTAAGCCGAGACAACCACCTGCTGGGCGTCTTCACTGCCGGCGACCTGACGCGCCTCGCCGGGAAGGACCAGGACTACTTCGACCAGCCGGTGGAAGAGGTCATGACGGACTCGCCGCACAGTTGTGGTCCGGATGACCTGGGCGCTGCCGCGCTTGGCTTCATGGAGCGGAAGGGCATCATGGCGCTCCCGGTGCTGGACGAGGACGTGATCGTGGGCGTGGTGCACCTGCACGACCTCATGCGCGCGGGGGCGGTGTGATCGCCAGCCGTCTCGGTGTGCTGGCGCTGGTCCTGGGATGCAGCGGCTTCGCGGCCTGTAATGAGGCCGGCGGGGTCAAGCCAAGTACCGTCGTTTCAGCGTCTGATTCGGCGGACCAGGTGCTGTTCGGGTTCGTGCACTTCCTCACCCGCGACGGTGTGCGCGAGGGAGAGCTGACGGCCGATACGGCGTACTTCTACGACCCGACGCAGACCACGGTGCTGCGCAACATGAAGCTGGTGTTCATCGACAGCGCCGGGAAGCCGAACGCGACGATTACCTCGAAGGTGGGCACGTACAAGTGGCAGACCGGCAACATGACGGCCGACAGCAACGTGGTGCTCCGGTCGGCCGATGGACGGGTGCTCAAGTCGGAGCAGCTCTTCTATGACGCAACGAAGAAGGAGCTGACGACTCCGCTCTTCTTCACGTTCGACAAGGCCGATGATCACCTCCAGGGCAAGGGCTTCCGGTCGGACATGCGGTTCGAGCACATCGTGGTGAATGAGCCGAGCGGACAGACCAGCGGCGAGGGCTTCGACCTTCCAGGGCAGAAGCCGGACACAACGTGAGGCGAACGCTCTTGACGGCGCTGCTCATGCTGGGTGCTGCGGGCGCACTCTCGGCGCAGGACACGAAGAAGTGCCGCTTCCGCATCCAGTTCGTGGGCGACAGCGGCCGGAAGGTCCCGACCATGGTCGGCGACAACTACTTCGCCGGCGGCGGGGTGCTCATCACCTGTGCCGGCACGGCGATCTCGATGAAGAGCGACAGCGTTGCCGCCTACGCCGGTACAGTCGTCCAGTTCATCGGTAACGTGCGCTACAAGGACTCGACCGTCACCATGGATGCCGAGAACGGCACCTACTACAAGGACGGCGAGCGATGGGAAGCGCGAGGCAAGGTGCACACGGTCAACCTTTCGACCGGCTCGACGATGGATGGGCCAAGCCTCGACTACCTGCGGGCGGTGGCCGGCGTGCGCGACACCGTGGAGACCTGGTCCATCGGCCGCCCCACGATCCGCTACATCCCGAAGGACTCGTCGGGTGCCAAGGCAGAGCCGTACATCATCGTGGGCGACCGGATCCGGCAGAAGGGCGAGAACCAGGTCTGGGCCGGCGGGAAGGTCACCATCGACCGGAGCGACCTCACCGCGCGCGGTGACTCGCTATGGCTTCGCACCGGCAAAGATGGCAAGGGTTCGATGATCGGCGGCCAGCCAACACTGCGAGGGTTCGGCAAGGACACCTTCGACCTGACGGGGAAGCGCATCGACTTCACGCTGGATGAGAAGGACCTGACCGGCATCATTGCGCTCGACAGTGCGCATGCCGTGACCGGCAAGGTGGACTTGACCGGAGACACGGTGTCGATCGCGCTCAAGGAGAAGAAGGCCGAGCTCACGAGGGCGTGGGGGAAGACACGTCGGCCAGTCGGGCTGGCCGGCGACTACGAGCTGCGCGGCGACTCCCTGGCGATCGACACGCCGAAAGGGGTGCTCAAGGAAGTGCGGGCCTTCTTCAATGCGTGGGCGGGCACCAAGCCCGATTCAGGGACTGGCGAGCGTGACTGGGTCGCGGGCGATACGGTGATCATCCGCTTTGTGGAACGCGACTCGGCGGGCTCGACGACCAGCAAGGTGCACCAGCTCGAGGCGCTGGACGGGGCCAAGTCGTTCTATCGCGCGGTCGACAAGAACAAGCCGGTTGACAGCACGAAGAAGGCACTGCCGTCGCTCACCTATGCCAGGGCTGACCGCATCGTGGTGCAGATGGCGACCACCGGCGAAGGCGGCATGGAGCGGGTGGACCTCTTCGGCAATGTCGACGGACTCCAGCTGGAGCCGGGGACGAGCAAGCCGGTGAAGATCAAGCCGCCCGCCAGCCTCTCAACGCCAACGATCGGGTTGCCGCGGACGTCGCCGCCGTGACGGCAGTCGAGCAAGTGGCGGCACGCGCCGGAACCGGTGCGGCGCTGGTCGAGGGCATCGGGCTCAGCAAGAGTTTCCGCGGGCGTCGGGTGGTCGACGACGTGTCGGTGTCGCTCCGCCAGGGCGAGATCGTGGGGCTGCTGGGGCCAAACGGCGCCGGCAAGACCACGACGTTCTACCTGATGGTCGGCCTGATCCGGGCAGAAGCGGGGCGGGTGGTGCTGGACGGCACCGACGTCAGCAAGTGGCCGATGTACAAGCGTGCGCGGCATGGCATCGGGTACCTGTCGCAGGAACCCTCGGTGTTCCGCAAGCTGACGGTCGAGGAGAATGTGCGCGCCATCCTCGAGCGCCGGCGCCTGCCGAAGGCGGAGCAGGCCCTGCTGCTGGAACGGATGCTGGAGGAGCTGTCGATCGCGCATCTGCGGAAGAGCCCGGCGTATTCGCTGAGCGGCGGGGAGCGACGCCGGCTGGAGATCACCCGGGCGCTGGTGAGCGAGCCCAAGTTCATGCTGCTGGACGAGCCGTTCGCGGGGGTGGACCCGATTGCAGTGCACGACATCCAGAGTATCGTCGCCGGCCTGCGGCACCGGGGCATCGGCGTGCTGATCACCGATCACAATGTCGAGCAGACGCTCGATATCGTCGACCGGGCGTACATCATGAGCGAGGGTCGCGTGGCGAAATCCGGCACGGTGAAGGAACTCGTGTGCGATGAGGAAATCGCGCGCCTCTACCTGGGTCCCACGCTTACGGCACGCCTGCGCGCGCGCTGGGGGGGCTGTCCATGAGAACAGGGCTGTCGCAGCAGACATCGATGCGCCAGGAGCTGCGGGTCAACCCGCGGCTCTACCAGGCCATGGACATGCTCTACATGCCCATGATGGACCTGCAGCAGCACCTGAAACAGGAGCTGCTGGCCAACCCGTTCCTGGAGCTGCTGGAACCGGAGGAAGACGAGAACCCGGAGCAGGCGGATACCAAGCTGGAGAAGGAGCAGCAGCAGAAGGAAGACGAGGTGGACTGGGAGGAGATCCTCCTCAACGGCTTCGATGTGGGCGGCACGCGGGAACAGTATGAGCAACTCGAATACACCGAGCCGGTGACGGTCGAGACCACCACCCTCGCGGACCACCTGCAGGACCAGCTGCAGATGCTCGACCTGACGCCGCGGCAGCAGCTGCTGGCCGAGGAGTTCGTGGGCAACATCAACGACGACGGATACCTCGCGGCGTCGCTGGACGAGATCCTCGACTCGGTGAACAGCCTGATGGCCGCGCATCATGCGGCGCGGAACGGCGGCAACAGCGACGACGAGGACGAGGAAGAGTTCGTCGAGGTGCTGGACGAGGCGCCGGACGCACATCCGGCACTGCTGACCGAGGACGGTGCCCTGCCTTCCAGGCCATCGTGGGCCGACCTTCCGCCCGAGCTGCTCTACTCGATGGCGGACCTGGAGCAGATGCTCGCCATCATCCAGAAGCTGGACCCGCCGGGCATCGGCGCCCGTGACCTGCGCGAGTGCCTGCTGCTGCAGCTCCGCGAATCGAAGGGCACGCCCGCCCTGACCCACCGGCTGGTGGACGAGGCATTCCCCGACCTGATCGCGCACCGCTGGAACGACCTGGCGAAGCGCTTCAACGTCGATCCTGCCGCGGTGCAGCAGGCCGCCGATGAGCTGGCACGCTTCGATCCCAAGCCGGGCCTCAAGCATGCGGAGAAGGGCGACGCGTACATCCTGCCCGACCTGGTGGTGGACAAGATCGATGGCCAGTACAAGGTGTTCCTGAACGACACCGGGGTGCCCCGGCTGAGGCTGAGCCGCTCCTACCAGGAGATCGCCCGCGACAAGAAGAAGCTGACACCAGAGAACCGCGAGTTCATCGCGCAGAAGATGAACAGCGCCAACTGGATGATCCAGGCGATCGAGCAGCGCCGCCAGACGATGCTCAAGGTGATGAACTTCATCGTGGACCGGCAGCGTGACTTCTTCGAGAAGGGCGTCGAGTACCTCAAGCCGCTGACCCTGCGCGAAGTGGCCGAGGTGATCAACATGCATGAGTCCACCGTGAGCCGGGTGACGAACGAGAAGTACGTGCAGACGCCGCGCGGGGTCCTGCCGCTCAAGTTCTTCTTCTCCAGTGCGCTCTCCACCTCGTCGGGTGAGGATGCCAGCGCGCGCAGTATCCGCGCGAAGCTGGAGAAGATGGTGGCCGAGGAAGACCCCAAGAAGCCGCTGACGGACCAGCAGATTGTGCACCTGTTCCAGGAGCAGGGCATCCAGATCGCGCGCCGGACGGTGGCGAAGTACCGCGACCAGCTTGGCATCCTGCCGGCTCGGATGCGAAAGCGGGTATGACGTTTTCGCCGGCCACCCATGTGGACGTGAGCGTCCTCGTGCCGGCCAAGGACGAGGTCGAGAACCTGCCGGAGTTCGCCCGCCTCTGCGACGAGGCGCTGCGGGCCGCACCCTTCACGGCTGAAGTGATCGTGGTGAACGACGGCAGCCGGGACGACAGCGCCGAGGTGCTCAGCGACCTGGCGTCCCGCTACTCGTTCCTGCGGGTGGTGCATCACCGTACCCAGCGGGGCATCGCCGATGCGCTGCGCTCCGCGAGCGACGTGGCGCGCGGCGATGTCTTCGTGTTCTATCCCGCCGACCTGCAGTACCTGCCGGAGGACATCCCGAAACTGGTTGCGCCGATCCTCGCGGGCCAGGCGGACGTGGTGACCGGCACCAAGCAGGGGCAATACGACAAGGCGTTCGTCTCCGGGATCTACAACAGGCTCTGTCGCTGGCTCTTCGGGGTAACAGTGACGGACATGAACTCCGTCAAGGCTTTCCGTCGCCAGGTCATGGACCACGTACCCCTCCGGCCCGACTGGCACCGGTACATGGTGGTCATCGCGGCGGTGGATGGATTCCGCCTCGACTCGCGGCCGGTTCCGCTGCACCCACGCCGGCACGGCACGTCGAAGTTCAACTGGCGCCGCATCCCGGTGGGTGTCATCGACCTCATCTCCGTCTGGTTCCAGCTCCGCTTCGGCCGGAAGCCGATGCTCTTCTTCGGCGTGGGCGGCGCGATGCTGTTCCTCGTGGGCCTCCTCGCGGGCATCACGGCGCTCGTCCTCCGGTTCGGCTTCGGCTATGGCTTCCGGCCGCTGCTCAACCTGGTGGAGACGATGGTCATCTGTGGCGTCGTCCTCTTCGGCTTCGGCTTCGTTGGGGAGCTCATCGCCGGCATGCGGGAGGAGAACCGCGCACTCGCGCGGGAACTCGCGCGCCGGTCCCAGGGCGATCCGCGGGACTGACCGTGCGGGTCGTGTTCCTCACCCACAACTTCCCCAGGTTCCCCGGGGACGTCTCCGGGAACTTCCTGGTGCCGCTCGCGCACGGGCTGCAGGCCCGCGGCGTCGAAGTGGTGGTCGTGGCTCCGTCCGATGCCGGCGATGTCGGCCCCGCCGAGGTGGAGGGCATTCCGGTGCGGCGGGTGCGGTATGCACAGCCGAAGAACGAGACGCTGGCCTACCGCGGCACCATGCTCGACGCGGTGCGGATGCAGGGCGGGATGCGCGCCCTGTTCGGCCTGTGGCGCGCCATGCGCCGCGCGACGCAGGCCGAACTCGCCGCGGGTGCGCAGCTGGTGCATGCGCACTGGTGGGTACCTGGCGGACTCGCGTCTCCCACGAGTGCGCCGCTGGTGCTGACGGTGCATGGCACCGACGCGCGCCTGCTGCAGCAATCCAAGCTCGCGCGCACGCTGGCACGGCCGCTGTTCCGCCGCGCGCGGGTGGTCACCACCGTGTCCCATCCCATCGCCACGACGATCCGCGAGTCGCTCGGCACCTTCATCGAGCCGGAACGGGTGCAGCCGATGCCGGTGCCGCTGGCGGACGATCGCTGGACCACCGGCGGGGCAGGGCTCATGGTGGTATCGCGCCTCACGCCGCAGAAGCGGGTGCACCTGGCGCTCGAGGCGCTGGCCTGCCTTCGGGACCTCGACGTGCGCCTGCCACTGACGATCATTGGTGACGGACCGGAACGCGCCGCGCTGGAGCAGCGCACCGCCGCCCTCGACCTGTCCGCGCAGGTGACCTTCGCGGGCGGGCTCACGCGTACCAAGGTGCTCGACCTGCTTTGTCGCGCCGACCTGATGCTCTTCCCGGCGGAGGGCGAGGGCTTCGGGCTGGTGGCGGCGGAGGCGCTCATGCGCGGCGTGCCGGTGGTGTCGTGCTGGGACGGCGGCGGCGTGCTCGATGTGGTGCCGGAGCATGGTGCCGGCCGGCTGGTCATCCCGTCGGGCGAGGCCATCGCCGACGCGGCGCTGGGGCTGCTGCAGGACCCGGAGACGCCGGAACTGGCGCGGCGAGCCGGCGCGGAGTGGCGGCACAAGTTGTCGCCCGCCCGGGTGGCGGAGGTGTGCGAGGGCTGGTATCAGCGAGGCGCTTCGTACGTGAGCGCATGGAAGATGGTCCGGCTGACGCTGGGCACACTGCTGGTGGTGCTGGCACTGCGACAGTTGTGGCACGCGTGGTCGGACGCGCAGCGGGCACCGGTTGCGTGGCACTTCAAGCCGCTGCTGCTCGTGGCGAGCGCGTGCCTCACCTGGACGATGTATGCGGTACTCATCTTGGCTTGGCGCGGGCTCGTCACCGGGTGGGGCCAGGCCATGACGCTCGGCGCCGCGGCGCGCATCTGGATCGTCTCGAGCCTCGGCAAGTACCTGCCAGGGAAGGTCTGGGCGATCGCCGGGATGGCCGTGATGTCGGGGCAGGTGGGGGTGGCGCCCTGGGTGGCAACGGGTGCCGCGGTGCTCAACCAGGCGCTCTCGGTGGCCGCGGGTGCCGTGGTGGTTGGCGTCACCGGCACGTCCCTGCTGGAGACCCAGTATCCATGGATCCGGGTGGCGCTCGCGGTGCTCCTTGGCGTGAGCATCGCGGGCATCCTGTTCCTCATGTGGCCGGGCGCGGTGGCGCGGGTGCTGGCGCTGGCGCGACTCAAGGCGGGCACGCCGGCCGCGCCGGCACCGGGTGCCCTCCTGGCTGCGGCCGGGGCCAACATCCTGGCGTGGTGCGGCTACGGTGCCGCGCTCTGGCTGCTGGCACGCGGGGTGTTCGACCAGGCACCCACACTGGTGCAGTGCATCGGCGCATTCGCCGCGTCGTACGTGGCGGGACTGCTGGCGGTGGTGGCACCGGCGGGGCTGGGCGTGCGGGAGAGCGTGTTCATCCTGATGCTGCAGGGCACGCTGGGCGCGCCGGGTGCAGCGGCGCTGGCCATCGCGTCACGAGTCATGTTGACGATCACCGAGGTCGGGGCGGCGGTGCCCTTCCTCCTTACTTCGCGGGAGCATGTGCGTGCCGCATCCTGAGCAGTCGACCTCACCCGGTTTCGAGCCGCGATACCCACTTCTCGTCGCGTCGCTGGTGTTCATCGCGGCGATGCTGACGCTGTTCTGGCCGATGCTGGCGGGGAAGTTCATCTACGGCAGTGACCAGCTGGTTACCGGCTATGCCTTCCGGCATTTCGGCGCCGAATTCTTCAAGGCGCACGGCCGCACTCCCGGAGTGGAATCCCTACATCTTCGGCGGCATGCCGTTCATCGCGGCGATGCACGGCGACATTTTCTATCCCGTCGGCATGGCTGCGCTGGTTCCTGCCCGAAGATCTCGCGATGACGCTGGCGTACGCCGGCGCATGTCGTGCTCGCGGGCCTCGGCATGTATGCGCTGCTGCGCGCGCTCAAGGTGAGCTGGACCGGCGCAGTGGTGGCGGGCGTGTCGTACCAGATGAGCGGGATCCTCGCGTCGCTGGTGAGCCCGGGGCACGACGGCAAGCTGTTCGTGTCGGCGCTGGCGCCGTTCTTCTTCCTGGGGCTGCTGCGCGCCATCCGCGACGGGAAGGTGAGCGGCTACGGATGGGTGGCGGTCATCACCGGGCTCTGCATGATCAGCCCGCACTACCAGCTCACCTACTACATGCTGGTGGCCGGCGGCCTGTGGACGCTGTACCTGGTGTTCTGGGCGGACGATCGTCGGGCGAACCTGCGGTGGCCGGTGGCGCTGGCGGCGAGCCTCGGTGCCGTGGTGCTGGGCGTCGCGATCTCGGCGATCCAGGCGTTCCCGTTCCTGAGCTACCTGCCGTATGCGCGCGCGCGGCGCCAACCAGGGATGGGACTATGCCACCGGCGTTCGCGATGCCGGTCGAAGAGCTGATGACGACGTTCCTGCCGCAGTTCAATGGCGTGCTCAGCTCGTACTGGGGGCAGAACTTCTTCAAGCTGCACACCGAGTATCGTCGGCGCCATCGTGATCCTGCTGGCGATCATCGGGCTGGGCGACAGGGCGCGGCCGCGGCTCAAGTGGGCGCTGCTGGCCATCGGGGGATTGTTCCTGCTGATCGCCTTCGGCGGGCACACGCCGTTCTATCGGCTGTGGTACGAGGTGATGCCGCTGATGAAGAAGGTGCGGGCGCCGGGCATGGCGTTCTACCTCGTGGCGTTCGTGACCTGCGTGTTCGCGGGGCTCGGCAGTGGATCGGCTGCTGCGCGGCGAGGTGTCGAAGCGAGCGGCCATCATCGGCGCCGGAGTGCTCGGAGTGATTGCGCTGCTCGGCGCCGTTGGTGCGTTGCAGTCCGTCGCCGTAGCGCTCGCCAAGGAGCAGATGGCGGGGCAGGTGGTGGGCAATGCCGGGGCGCTGCAGGGCGGGGCAGTGCGGCTCCTCTTCGTGCTGCTGGCCGGCGGTGCCATCATCTGGGCGATTGCGGCAGGGAAGCTCCGGGGTGGCCTGGCGACAGCACTGCTGGTTTCGGTGGTGGTTGCCGACCTGTGGAGCATTGACCGGCTGTTCTTCGACTGGAACCGTCCGGCAAGGGAGATCTTTGCGGACGACGCACTGATTTCGCGCATGAAGCAGTCCGCGCCGCCGTCGCGCGTGTTCGACCCGGGGGTGTATCAGGGCTCCGTGCTGATGGCGCACGACATCCAGCAGGTGCTCGGGTATCACGGCAACGAGATTCGCTACTACGATGAGCTGATGGGCGGCAAGAACATCTGGAAGAACCTGCTGGAGGGGAACCCGAATGTCTGGAACCTCCTGGCCATGAACCATATCGTGCTTCCCAAGGAGCAACCGGTTGCCGGGCTTTCACGTCGATCGCCGGCCCGGCCGAGACGAGCATGGGCCGGGGGCCAGGGGTGCTGCTCGAGCGCGACACGCTGTTGCCATACGCGCGCGTGGTTGGCGCCGCGGCCAAGGTACCGGAGGACCAGCTGGTGCCGACGGTGCTCGACCCGCGCTTCCCGGTGAGTGACCTCGTGCTGTTCGCCGACACCGCGTCGGTGAATCCGGCGGCACTGAGTGGCGGACAGATTCCGGCTCGCCCGGGGATCGACGCCAAGGTGACGCAGTGGGCAGCCGGGGAAGATGACGATCGGGCTCACGGGGCAGTCCGCGTCACCGAGCTGGCTGCTCGTGTCGGAGAGCTGGTATCCCGACTGGCACGCCACCGTGGACGGCAAGGCGGCGACGGTGCTCCGGGCCGACAACGCGTTCCTCAGCGTCGAGCTGCCGCCCGGTGCGAAGGAGGTGGCATTCGACTTCAGCTCGCCGTCGTATCGCACGGGGAAGATGGTGACGCTGATCGCATCGCTCCTGGCGCTCGGCCTGATCGTGGTGCCGGCGTTCCGCCCGCGGAGGCAGGATGCCTGATCGCGCACTCGTCATCATCCCCACGTTCAACGAACGCGAGAACCTGCCCCAGATCGTGCCGGCGGTGCTGTTGCAGGACCCGCGGCTCGAGATCCTGGTGGTGGACGACAACTCGCCCGACGGCACCGGCCAGATCGCCGACGACCTGGCGGCGCGCGAGCCGCGCGTGCATGTGCTGCACCGGATGTCGAAGGATGGCCTCGGCCGGGCGTACATCGCGGGCTTCCAGTGGGCGCTCCAGCACGACTACGACTTCATCTTCGAGATGGACGCCGACTTCTCGCACGACCCCAAGTTCCTGCCCGACTTCCTGCTGGCGATCCAGAACGCGGACCTGGTGCTCGGCTCGCGCTACAAGCAGGGGGTCAACGTCATCAACTGGCCGATCCAGCGGCTGCTGCTGTCGCTCGGCGCCAACGCCTACGCGCGATGGATCAGTGGACTGCCGCTCACCGACTCGACCGGCGGCTTCAAGTGCTTTCGCAGGCAGGTGCTCGAGGCGATCGACCTCGAGTCCGTGCGGTCCAACGGGTACGCCTTCCAGATCGAGATGAGCTTCCGGGCGTGGCGAAAGGGCTTCCGCCTGGTGGAGCTGCCGATCGTGTTCACCGACCGGGTGGAAGGCACGAGCAAGATGAGCAAGCGGATCGTGCGGGAAGCAATCTGGATGGTGTGGTGGCTGACGACTCCAGGGGATGCTGGGAAAGATCTAGAACTAACGTAAGGAGGCACTGAAACAGCGTGAGGAGGAACTGAAACAGCGGACAAACTAACCGCCGTTGCTGTTCCTCCTTACGCAGTCGCTGTTGCTCCTCACGCAGTTATTCAAGGAGAGTCGCTTTGCACCGCTTCTACAAGATGACGGGGTCGGGCAACGACTTCGTGATGCTGGACGGGCGGGAGCACCAGCTCTCCGACTGGCCGGCGGAGCGCATTGCGTCGGTGTGCGCCCGGCAGACAGGGGTAGGGGCCGACGGCGTTGTGCTCCTGACCCCGGAGGGACCGGACCGGGTACGGATGCAGTACTTCAATGCCGACGGTTCGTTTGCCGCCATGTGCGGGAACGCGGCGCTGTGCAGCACGCGGCTCGCGGCCCGGCTGGGCATGGCGCCGGCCGGCGGGATGACGCTCCTGACCCCGGCGGGCGAGGTCATGAGCCGCTGCACGGGGTCGGGGCAGGAGGCGGAGATCAACCTGCCGCCCGTCGAACCACTGGTCCGGATCGAGGGGATCTGCCGAGCCGGGGAGCACCAGGCCTGGCTGGGACTGGTGGGGGTGCCGCACCTCATCGTCCTGGTGGACGACGTGGACCGCCTGGATGTCGGCGGAGCGAGGCCGGCAGCTCCGGTTCGATCCGGCGCTGGGTCCGGAGGGGGCCAACGTGAACTTCATCAGCCCGCCCGCCGGCCCAGGCGAGCCGTGGCTGATCCGGACCTACGAACGAGGAGTCGAGGGGGAGACGCTGGCCTGCGGGACCGGGACGGTCGCCGCCGCGCTGCTCCTGGTCCAGGTGGGCCGGACCCAGCTGCCGCTGACGTTCGCCAGCCGGAGCGGAAGCCAGCTGTCGGTCCGGGCGACCCCGACGACGGCCGGTGGGTTCGAGGACGTTTGGCTCCAGGGAGGCGGTCGCTTCGTGTTCAGTGGAACCCTCGAATAGCCCCGACCTGCCCGCCATACTGTCGTAATACTGCCAAGTTGATGTCGCTGTCGTGTGGATCAGGGCGTGGGAGAGGGAATGACATCTCCACACGGCCCTGGGGTTATCCTCATCATAACTTAACATAATACATCTTATACGACGTTTAATTGAACCTACGCGTGACGAGCAGCGCCAGGCCTTACCCTGGGTCAGTTCTCCTCCCACAAAGCTTTAATTGCGCGCCGCAGAACTTGTATTGATAGGCACTTAGACAATGCTGGGCCGTAGTGCTAATGAAAAAGGGCCAGCAGGCGTGTCGCCCACTGACCCTTCCAAGCTTCGCGTCCGGATCGGACGCCCCTACCAGCTGCCCGACCCTACTTGGCGCCCTTGGTCAGCTCGGCCAGTCGCACCTGAGCCTCGTTCAAGGCGGGCGTCTTTGAATAGCTGTCGACAACCTTCTGGTACGCCTTGATGGCGAGGTCGGGCTTGCCACCGTTGGTGTAGGCCCGTCCGGCCTGCACGAGGTAGTCGGCCTTGAGGTAGTCGACCTGGGCACCGGTGGACGCCTGCTCGAAAGCCGCGGCGGCCTCGAGTGGCTGCTTCGTGTTCTCCAGAGCCACGCCCAGGAGGCCGTATGCCGGCACCCGGAACTCCATGGGCGGGTTCTTGGCGATGAACTCCTTGAGGCCGACCACGGCCAGCTCAGTCTGGCCATTGACCATGCGGACCTGGTTCAGGACCAGCATGGCCTCGACCGCGGACCGGGTGCCGCCGTAGGTCTGGGTGACCTTCTGCAGCTCGCTTGCGGCCAGCGGCAGGTTGCCCTGCTCAGCGGCCTGACGGGCCGCCTGTACGGCGCGGGAGGCAAAGGCCTCCTTGCGGGCCGCAGCGGTCTTCCAGAACCAGGCACCCGCGGCCGCAATGACGACGACCCCGACCGCGCCGAGGACCAGGTTACGGCGCGCCGGGTTCTGCCACCAGTCGCCCGAATCGGCCTTGTGGGCGCGGGCTGGCGCGGTGGTGGTCTTGGCGGGCTGGGTTGGTGGTGCCTGCATGGTTGTGGTCGCCACAGGTTGCCGAAAGTCGGTGGTCAAGGTGCCTGCCGGGCCTGGAACGATTCCGGGGCCGGGATCTACAGCCCTTAAAACTAGCTGGCGCAGGCGGTTGCGGTCAACGAGTCAGGTCATCCAGTGCCCCACACCCCACTTTGAGCACCGCCGCACGCCCGTCGCTCTTGATGTCCTGGCCCCAGGCGTTCACCCCCGAGGTGACTGCGCCAGGCTCGTGCACGTAGCCGATGAGGACGGCGCAGGCCCCTGCCTCGAGATCGCGCGTGAGGATATCGCGTTCATCATCGATGTCCGGTGACACGCGGTGCGTGGCCTCGAACTTCATGAGGTTCATCTTGAGGCCGATGTCCTCGTCGGCGGCACCGACCCAGATGGTGCGCGCCGAATCGATGGACCAGAGCCGGATGTGGTGGCGGTCGCGCGCGGTCGGCCCCGGCCGCTCGTAGGCCAGGTCCTCGACGCGCCCCTCATAGTAGGCATTGCTGAAGGCCACGTGGGACGATTGCCGGTTGAAGACGACCGCGCTGGCCCCGTCACCTCGTTTGTGAGCGTGTTCTGCACGCGAGGATGCCATTGCGCCGCCGCGAAGGCGGAGTCCACCTGCCCCCGGGTACCCAGCAGCACAAAGTTGATCTGGTCGCCCAGCACCATGCCGGAGCGATCGGTGGTGCGCGGACTGAAATGCGGGAGCGAGTCGAGCAATGCCTCCGTAGCCGCCATCGCGCCGACATTCTCCTTGCGGCACGTCGCGACCGACGGGATGACGAGCGACTTCTCCAGCTTCAGCGACGCCAGTTCGCCCGCCTCGATCGACACCGGCCCACCCTTCCAGGCCCATGACAAGCCGCCCACGATGGCCACGGGCACGATGGCGAGTCCACCAGTCGCGACCACCAGTCCACCCGCCGCGGCCGCCGGCGCGGCGGCGGTGCCGACGGCGCCCCTGCGGTGGCGACGCGCCGTGCCGTCGTCGAGCGTCAGGTTTCCGGGCAGCCATTCAAGTGTGTCGAGGATGGCGGTGAGCGGCAGCGACAGCGCCGGAGCGGCGGCGGAGCGAGTCGGTCGCAATCGAGAGCACACCACCCTTGCCGAAGTAGCGACCTCCCCTGCTCTCTGCGATCCGGGCGTACACCGGCCGGAAGGGAGCGAGCATGACGCATCCGTTGCGGTCGATGGAGGCCATCGTCTGCAGCATGATGGGCTCCCCCACCGTATCGCGGCCGCTCACGACGCCATGTACGAAGCGGACGGGAAGCACTGCGCCGACCGGGAGCGTATCCGCGAGCGCTGGGCGGTGGCGCTGGCTGCTGCGCATGCGAACTGACAGGCCGCGTCAGGGACGCTGCGAGCACGAGAACGACGCTGAGGTACCGGATAGCCGGGGGTGCCCGCGGTCAGGGTGGGTAGTGAGTGCCCCCGAGAGGAATCGAACCTCCGGCCAACAGTTTAGGAAACTGCTGCTCTATCCAACTGAGCTACGGGGGCGGCGCCCGAAAATCTACACCAGCCGGGAGCCGGGCCGGAACTCCTACGTCCTTGGTTCAATACGCACGGGCCATCCGATGCGGGTACAATGCGCGCCAAGCCTTCCGCGCGCACCCCAACGACCTGGAGCAGATCAATGATCCGCAGGACTTTCCTCGCCTCCGCGCTTGCCCTGTGCGCCGGCGCCGCGGTGCTCAGCGCCTGCAGCGACGACCCCGAAGTGATACCGTGCGACCGCACCGCGGGCCCCTCGACCATCACGGGCGGCCTTGCAGTGCACTATCAGGCAACGGCTACCATTGGCGGAGCCCTGACCGGCATCATCTACGCCTCCGACACCGGCAATGTGACCGTGACCAACCCGTCGCTTCCATGGGAGTCTGGACGTCAACCTGGCCACCGCCGCCGCGAGGATCCAGGGAATTGGGTCGGTCACCGGAAGTGGCTCCGTACTGGTCGAGTTCACTGCCGACGGCGGCGAGGGACGCACCGAGTCCGACAACGACGGCTGCATCCTCAACGTGAACTGACCGTCCGGGTACACCCGGCGTGAGTCCAAGGGCCTGTGCCTCGTCGAGGCACAGGCCCTCTTGTTTCACTGGACATTGCGCCCCGGTCAAATACGTTACGGGAAGTCATCCCAAACACCCCCACGAGGCAAACGTCATGACGTATTTCCCGGAAAGCCGGAAGCGTTTCCTACTGCGCCTGGCCGTGATGCTCGGCGTCGCCATGCTGGCTGTCAGTGCGTGCGGAGATGACGGCGGCGGCAACAACAACACGCTCACATGCGGGCCGAGCACCGGCAATTCCGTACATCTCGGGCAATATCACCGTGGCATACTCCGCGTCCCTCACGGGCAGCGGGACGGTGACCTCGATTACCTACGCCACCGACGCGGGAAATGTGGTGGTGAACAATCCCACGCTGCCCTGGCAGGTCAGCGTGCTGAACGTCACCAGCCCTGCCTCGATCAGTGCTGCCGGCAGCGTCACCACCGGCACCATCACCATCGGCTTCAATGCGGTGGGTGCGCCCAACCGCGCCGAGCAGGATGAAGCCACCTGCTCGCAAACCAACCAGTAGCATGATTCCTGTCACGGAAACCGCGCGGGCGCGCACTGCCCTGCACCAGGCACTGCTCCTCAGCGTTGCCGTGCTGACCGCGACCGCCTGTGGTGGCGGCGGGACCATCAGCACACTGACCTGCGGGCCGAGCATCGGCCCCTCGGTGATCTCGGGTGATATCACCGTGACGTACTCTGCCTCGCTCACGGGCACCGGGGCGGTGACGTCGGTTACCTACGTCACCGACACGGGACCCATCGTCGTCAACAACCCGGCACTGCCCTGGCAGGTCGTCGTGGTGAACGCGACCAGCCCGGCCGCGATCAGGGCCGCCGGACGGGTCACCACCGGCACCATCACCATCGGTTACAGCGCCGTGGGTGCCCCCGCCCGCTCCGAACAGAACAGCGCGATCTGCGAACAGACGGCTCGAGTAGCGCTGCCTACTTCGGCACCCCACCAAGCGGCCGGCCGATGGCGCAATCCATTCGCACCAGTGTTCCGGTGCCGACGCCGTAGCGGCCCGGGGGCTCGATCGCATAGTCGCCGAGTGGACCGTTGTCGGTCATGAAGTCACGCTGCAGCACGAACCGCGTGCCGTTCCGTGGGTCGATAAACAGGGGCTGGCATGTTCCTGGATCGAACTCGAGCGGCGCGCCGGCGGCGGTATCGGGAACGACGCGTGCGGGGAGGCTGTCGATACGCGTGGGCCGGAGATACCAGTTCGCTCCCTGCGCCTCGACGGTGCACGGCAGCAGCAGCATCGCGAGAACGACGAAGCCACCGCGCACCGGGCTAGAGTGACACGAGCGAAGTGTGGCGGGCACCTTCCAGGCGCTGGTGCCCGTTCAGCACGCCGATCTCCAGCAGGAACGTCCACCCCACGCAGCTCGGCGCCGAGCCGACGCACGAGCTTCCCCGCCGCCGCGGCCGTGCCCCCGGTCGCCAGCACATCGTCCGCAATCAGCACGCGGTCGCCCGCCCTGCAGGCATCGCGGTGCGCCTCGAGGCTGTCCTCGCCGTACTCGAGCGCGTACTTCTCCGCCACCGATTCCCACGGCAGCTTTCCCGGCTTTCGGAGCGGAATGAAGCCCGCCCCGATATGCGTCGCGAGCGGTGCGCCCAGGATGAAGCCGCGCGCCTCGATTCCCACCACGTGCGTCACCCCCGCGTCGCGGAAAGGCGCAGCCATCGCGCTCCACCGCGTCGGCGAACAATTGCCCGTTGTGCAGCACCGGGGTGATGTCCTGGAAGATGATCCCCGGCTTCGGGTGATCGGGAATGGCGCGCAGGGTGCGGCGGACTCGCTCGGCGACTTCGTTCGACATGGTTACCGGGTGCTGAAGGTGGTGAATGATTCGGTGGATGCTGCTGGCTCCGCGACGACACCTGTGACGCGCGACGCGGAGGGGCCGCGCCCAAGCGACATCTCGAACGCCTCGAGTGCCGGCGCCTCGCCCTCCGCCAGCACCTCGACGCGTCCGTCCGGCAGGTTCGCGGCGTAGCCCACGAGCCCGAGCCGGGTGGCCTCGCCGCGAGCGAACCAGCGATAGCCCACGCCCTGCACCCGGCCGCTCACGAGGTACCGCCTTGTCATGCCTGGGGCTGCCGCCGTGAGCGCACGAACTCGATGAGGATCGGCGCGGTGGACACGGCGATGATCGCCAGCACGACGAAGCTGAAGTTCTGCTTCACCGCCGGGAGGTTGCCGAAGAGGTACCCGCCCACCACGAACAGGCCGACCCAGAGCAGCGACCCGACGAGGCTGTAGACGATGAAGCGGGCGTACGGCATGTGCCCGACACCGGCAACGAAGGGTGCAAAGGTCCGGACAATGGGAACGAACCGGGCCATGATGACGGTGTTGCCGCCATGCTTTGCATAGAAGCGCTCGGTGCGCTCGAGGTACTCCTTCTTGATGAACCGGACCTTTCCGCTGAAGGCGCGCCGCCCGATACGCGACCCGATGAAGTAGTTCACGTTGTCGCCCAGGAACGCCGCCACGATGAACAGCGGCGCCAGGATCCTGACGTCCAGGCCGCCCAGGCCCGCGATGGCCCCGGCAGCGAACAGCAGCGAGTCACCCGGAAGGAACGGAGTGACCACCAGTCCCGTCTCACAGAACACGATGAGAAAGAGGATGAGGTAGGTCCAGGTCCCGTACTGGGAGGTGATCTCGGTGAGGTGCGTGTCGAGATGCAGGAAGAAGTCGAGGGCCTGCTGCAGGAACTCCATCAAGTCTCCGGTTGCTAGCTCTGGAAGCCGTGCTCGCCGATGAGCGGCACGAACCGCACGTCACCGAGCGTGGTGGTTTCATAGGTGGCCTCATCACGCCGCGTGACGAGGTTGAGCACCTGCTTCTCGCGATCGCCGATGGGAATGACCAGCCGGCCACCGATCGCGAGTTGCTCCAGCAGCGGGCGGGGCACCTCGGGTGACGCTGCCGCCACCAGGATCGCGTCGTAGGGGGCGTACGGCCGCCAGCCGAGCGTGCCGTCACCGCCCATGATCGTGACGTTCTTGATTCCGAGCTCGATCATGACCCGCTGCGCCTCGCGGGTCAGCTCCGGGACGCGCTCGACACTGAACACCCGGTCGGCGAGCACCGCGAGCAGCGCCGTCTGGTAGCCCGACCCGGTGCCCGACCTCAAGTACTTTCTCATGTCCCCTGAGCCCCAGCACCTCGATGTAGCGCGCCTGCACCCAGGGCTGCGAGATGGTCTGCCCACCGCCGATGGGGAGCGCCGCATCTTCGTAGGCGCGATGCTTCACGCTCTCGGGCACGAACCGGTGCCGGGGCACGAGGCTCACCGCGCGCAGCACGCCGAGATCGTGAATGCCCTTCGACTGCAGCGTCTCCACGAGGCGCGTGCGGTACCCGCCGTAGCTGTCGCTCAACCCTCCAGCGACCATCCCCGCACCGTTTCGAGCAGCCCGTAGTTGGTCAGGTCCATCTGGAGTGGCGTGACCGAGATGTACCCCTCATGGATCGCGGCGTGATCGGAGGTGATGCCACCGGTCCAGGTGATGCTGCCGCCGCCGATCCAGAAGATCTCCCTGCCCCACGGGTCCTTCATGCGCATCAGCGACTCGGAGAAGTAGCGGCTGCCGAGGCTGGTGACCTTGAGGCCCAGCGCCTCATTGGCGGGGACCGGCGGGAAGTTGACGTTGAGCAGGGTGTTTGCCGGGAAGTCGGCGAGCGTGGTGACGTGCCGCACCAGCCGGGCAATGGCGTCGCGGTAGGTCGCCATGGTCTCGGGGCTGTGCCCGGCGAACGACAATGCCACGCCCGGGAACGCCGAGCATCACGGCTTCCATGGCGGCGGAGACGGTGCCGGAGTAGAGCACATCCTCGCCCATGTTCGGACCGTGATTGATGCCGGAGAAGACGAAGTCGGGGCGATCAGGCATGAGCGCCTGCAGCGCGAGCATGACGCAATCGGTGGGCGTACCGTCGACCTGCCAGGCTCCGTCGGGGCGGCGCTGCGGGCGGAGCGGACGATGCAGCGTCAGCGAATGGCTGGTACCGCTCTGCTCGCGGTCGGGAGCGACCACGGTGACCTGCGCAACATCGCGGCACGCATCAGCGAGGAGGGCCAGACCAGGAGCGAGGATGCCATCGTCGTTGGTGACGAGAATGTTCACTGCCCGCCCGACACCTTCCGCCCATCGATGAGGGCGAGGAGGTCGTCGAGGCCGGCCCGCAGGTCGCGCACCGTCTCCATCTCGAGGGCGTGGCGCGACTCGGCGCGCAATGCTCCCGACCGGCGATACTGCTCCACCCGGTGGCGCGCGCCCTCGATGGTGTACTTGTCGGTATAGAGCAGGTGCTTCACCAGGAGGATGAGCTCGATCTCGCGCGCCTTGTAGACCCGGTTGCCCGAGCGATTCTTGGCCGGATTCAGGAAGCGGAACTGGCTCTCCCAATAGCGGAGCACGTGCGGCTTGAGGTCGGTGAGGGTGCAGACCTCGCCGATCGAGAAGAATTCCTGGGTCGTGCCAATGGTGGTTACCGCCATTGTTCGGCCTTGAGCGTGCGCTCCATCAGGTTGCGAATGGCCTCGGCGGGCGACTGGCCCTCGAAGAGGACCGCAGACACTTCCGCCGAGATGGGGAGTTCGACACCAAGCTGCTTTCCGAGTGCGGTGGCGGCCATGGCGGCGTTGGCACCCTCGGCCACCGTACGATGCCGCGCGCGATACGCCTCGTAGGTCTCGCCCTTCGCCAGCGCCATACCGAGCTGGCGGTTGCGGCTCAGGTCGCCGGTGGCGGTGAGCACGAGGTCGCCCATTCCGGCGAGGCCGGCGAAGGTGAGCGGGTCGGCGCCGTGCGCCACACCGAGGCGGGTGATCTCCGCCAGGCCGCGCGTGAGCAGCGCGGCGCGCGCGTTGTTGCCAAGCTCGAGCCCGTCGAGCACACCGGTCGCGATGGCGATGACGTTCTTGAGCGCGCCACCCAGCTCGACGCCCACCACATCGGAGTTGGTGTAGACGCGGAATCGCGGCGTTGCAAATGCCTCCTGCACCGCCTCGGCCACGGCCGGATCGACCGAGCTTGCCACGACGGCTGTCGGGCGCCCCTCGTAGACCTCCTTCGCGAAGCTTGGCCCCGAGAGCACCGCGAGACGCGCCTGGGGCAACTCAGCCGCGATGACGTCGGACATGAGCGCCAGCGTGTCCGTCTCCAGTCCCTTCGTGGCGCTGGCGATGATGGTGCCGAACGGCACGCTGTCCTGCACGCGACGAAGCACCGAGCGGAGGGCGTGGCTCGGCGCTACCGAGACGATCAGTTCCGCGCCCTTCACCGCCTCGACGGCGTCGCCCACCGCGCGCAGTGACGGCGCGAGCGGCGAGTTGGCCAGGAACACGGTGTTCACGTGCGCGCTGTTGATGGACTGCGACCACCTCGGTCTCGTAGGCCCAGAGACAGACGTCCTGGCCCTTGAGCGCCAGCAGGTCGGCCAGCGTCGTGCCCCAGCTTCCGGCACCCAGCACGGCGATGCGCATCAGGAGGTCTCCGCCCGGTGTCCGAAGCGATTCTCGGTGCCGGCAAGCAGGCGCTTGACGTTGGCGCGGTGGAACCAGATGATCGCCGCCGCCACCAGTGCATCGATCCAGACCACTTCCCTGCGCCCCGGATACATGAAGTACACCGCGAAGGGGAGCCCGGCGGCGCCAACGATGCTCGCAAGCGAGACATATCCGGTGAGCCAGACGATCAGGACCCAGGCGAGCGCCACCACGCCCACGGCTGCCGGGGTCAGGCCGAGCATGACGCCGGTCGCGGTGGCCACACCCTTGCCGCCCTTGAATCCGGCAAACACGGAATAGACATGGCCCACGATGGCCGCGATGCCGATGAGCAATGCCGTGACGAGCGAGGGCGACACGCGGGGCGCAAAGAAAAGCACCGGGATGGTGCCCTTGAGGATGTCGAGGATCGCCACCGGCACGGCGTACTTCCAGCCGAGCACCCGGTAGACGTTGGTGGCACCGAGATTCCGGCTGCCGTGCTCACGCAGGTCGATGCCGCGGAAGAGCTTGCCCACAATGAGGCTGCTCGGAATGGCTCCCACGAGATAGGAGAGCGCAAACCAGGGCAGCGCGCTCCAGTTCACCGCCGGCCGCCCCGCAGGGTGAACTTGATCCGCAGGGGCGAGCCATTGAACGACCAGGCCTCGCGGAACCCCCTCTGCAGGTAGCGGAGGTAGCTCTCGTGAATATCGAGCGGCCGGTTGGACACGATCGCGAACTCGGGTGGTGCGGTGCCGATCTGCGACGCATAGAGCAGCTTCACCTCATCGCCCGCCTTCTGCGGCGGCGAGAGCCGATCGGTCAGCTCGCCCAGCACCTTGTTCACCTCGGCGGTGGGAATTCGCTTCTCGCGCTGTTCGGACACTTCGCCGATGAGGTCGAGCAGCTTGCGCACGCGCTGGCCGGTGATCGCAGAGACGTAGAGGAACGGCACCCATTCAAGGAACGGCGCCTTCTCGATGAGCGTCTTCTCGCCGCGTGCCGCGGTGTTGGTGTCCTTGTCCTCGACCAGGTCCCACTTGTTGACCAGGATGATGAGCCCGCAGCCCTTCTCCCAGGCCTCGGTGGCGATGCGCAGGTCCTGGTTGTGCATGCCGAGCTTGGCATCGACCACCAGCACGCAGACGCTGGCCCGCTCGATGGCCCGCTCCGTCCGGAGCGTGGAATAGAACTCGATATCCTCGTTGACCTTGGCACGACGGCGGAGCCCGGCGGTATCGATGAAGGTGAAGTGCTTGCCGCCTTCCTCGAGGTGCGAGTCGATGGAGTCGCGCGTGGTTCCCGCCTCGGGGGCCACCACGTGCCGATCCTCGCCCAGCAGCTTGTTGATGATGGAAGACTTGCCCGCATTCGGGCGCCCCACCATCGCCACCTTGATCGACTCGGGGAACTCCTCGTCGCCGGCGGGCAGCAGCTCCACGATCTTGTCGAGGACGTCGCCGCTTCCCTTCCCGACGCCGGCAGATGTGCCGAGCGGCTCGCCCAGTCCCAGGCTGTAGAAATCGTGCTGGGCGGTGGCGGTCTCGAGATTGTCGAGCTTGTTCACCACCACGAGCACCGGGCGCTTCGACTTGCGCAGACGCTCGGCGATGGCGCCATCGATCGGGTGGAAGCCGGCCTTGCCATCGACGACGAACAGGATGAGGTCGGCTTCGTCCACCGCCGTCTCCACCTGCTGCCGGATGGCCTTGTCCATGGGCGCGTGCGAATCGGGGACGAGACCGCCGGTGTCCACCAGCCAGAACTTGCGGCCGTTCCATTCGCCCTCGCCGAAGTGACGGTCGCGAGTGGTGCCCGCCTCGGCGGACACGATCGCCTTCCGGCCACCCTGGATGCGGTTGAACAGCGTGGACTTTCCCACGTTGGGGCGGCCGACAATGGCCACAGTGGGCTGACTCACGCGCTGACCTCCAGGGCAAGTGCATCGACGAAGTCGCGGGAGAGCCGGACTTCGACGGGGAGCGATGCGACCAATTCATCGATCGCGAGATTGTCGATGAAGAGCCCGTCGTCGTTCACGGACTCATAGGGCAGGAGCACCAGGTCGAGGTCGCCGCGCTCGCGCAGCGCATCACGCATCGCGGAGCCGGGGATGAGGCCGGCGGTCGTGACGGTGGTGCCGAAGAGCGTGTTCTCGACCGGGATCAGCTCGAAGCGTGCGCCGGTGATGTCGGTGAGCGGCGCGATGACCTGTGGCAGCAGCGGCGCCATCGCAGTGCCGGTGACGACGCCAACACGCTTGCCGCGCCAACCGCCAAGCGACTCGGCTTCGCTGGCGATCTGCCGCTGCAGCCAGCGCACCGCGCCGACACCATTCTCCACCTGCTCGAAGCCATCGTAGAGCGATGCCGGCGGCAGCTCAACGCCGGCCCGCACGTACATCTCGTCGGCACCGAAGGCCCAGGTGACGCCCCGTTCGCGCCGGGCGATCTCCGCCCGTGCCTCGATGACGTCGATGGCCGCCGCGCACTCGGCCGTCGTCGGCTCGCGCACCAGCTTGTGCTTGCTGTATTCCGTGAGGCCCACCGGCACCACCGAGCAACCCAGCACGTGGGGGCCGAACTCGTAGAGATCCCTGAGCGTCTGCTCCAGCACCGCACCGTCATTCACCCCGGGCGACATCACGATCTGGGTGTGGAACTCGATGCCATGGTCGGCGAACTGGCGCAACTGCGGGATGATCTCGGGCGCGGTCGGGTTGCGGAGCAGGTAGCGGCGGAGCACCGGGTCAGTCGCATGCACGGACACGTAGAGCGGTGACAGGCGATACTCGATGATCCGCGCCACGTCCCACGGCTTCAGGTTCGTGAGGGTCGCGAAGTTGCCGTAGCGGAAGCTGAGGCGATAGTCGTCGTCGCGAATGTAGAGCACATCGCGCAGGCCCTGCGGGTTCCCGTCCACGAAGCAGAAGTCGCAGCGATTGGCGCAACGGCGGATACGCGGCGGCTCGAGGCCCAGGCCCATCGGCTCCTCGAGCGGGCGCTCGATATCGAACTCGCACTTCCTCGCCCCCCGGCTGCCGCACGTGGAGGATGAAGCTTTCCTCGGCGGTGAGGTACTCCCAATCGAGGAAATCATCGAGCTCCCGCCCGTTGACGCTGAGGAGTTCGCTCCCCGGTTCCAGCCCCAGTTCGGCGCCGATGGTTCCGGGCTCCACGGCAGTAACGCGAATCATGGCGTCAAGATGCTATGCTCCTTGCGTAAATGCAAGTTGCACAAGAGCTTCCACATGCACGCCTCAAGGTTGTTAAGAAGCATTTTCCGGGGAGGTTGAGCGATCGCTCCAACACTCGTGGTGCTGGCGGCCGGCATGGGCTCCCGCTTCGGTGGCGACAAGCAATTCACGGCGCTTGGTCCCCGGGGCGAGACGCTCATGGACTACGCCATTTTCGACGCTTCGCGTGCCGGGGTGGATCGGGTCGTGCTCATCGTGCGTCCGGAATCAATCGGCGCCATTCCGGCCCTGCAGCGGCGCTATGGCGGGTCGGTTCACCTGACGGCGGTGGCCCAGCGGCTCGACGACGTCCCCCCCGGTACTGCCCTGCCAAATGGCAGGACCCGCCCCTGGGGCACTGCGCATGCGATCCGATCAGTGCGCGAGGTGGTGACGGGCCCGTTCATCGTGGTGAACGGCGACGACTTCTATGGCGCACAGCCCTATCGTGCCCTCGTGGAAGCGCGGCGGAACGACGAGGGGCGGGACCCGGCATGGCATCTCGCCGGGTTTGCCCTCCGGGATACGCTGTCGCCGTCGGGCCCGGTCAATCGAGCGGTCTGTCGCATCGCGGATGACGGCCGTCTGCTGGAGCTCGACGAGGTGCGTGGGATCCACGAGGAGGACGGCATCCTGCGTGGGGGCGCCCCGGGGCAACGCATCATCCCGGGTGACGCAGTGGTGTCGATGAACATGTGGGGCCTGACCCCGGAAATCTTCGACGTGATCGAGGAGGCCTTCTCGGCATTCCTCACGTCGGCAGACCTGGCTCGCGACGAGTACTACCTGCCCGAGGCCATCGCCGAGGCGATCGGACGAGGTCGGCATGTGCAGGTGCTACCCGCAGACTCGGCATGGTGCGGAGTCACGTTCCCTGAAGACGCGGCAACGGTGCGCGAGCACCTCGCGGCGCTGGCAGCGCGCGGCGAATACCCTGCCCCGCTCTGGCCATGACCGACGTTAGCGCGGCGGCCCGTGTACTGGGACGATGGATAACGCTGGACGATGCCCGGATCGTCCCGGCCCGTGGCGGTCACATCAATGCATCGTTCCTGATTGCCGATGGCATCGATGTGCCGCGCTGGTTACTGCAGCAGGTGAACAAGGCGGTGTTCCCGTCACCCGAGCTGGTGATGCGGAACATCGAGGCAGTGCTCAACGGTGCGGCGGGACAGGCGGCAGACGTTGCCCTGCCGACGCTGCTTCGAACACTTGATGGCGGCGGCTGGGTCCACGACGCGGATGGGGAGTTGTGGCGCTGCTGGGAAGTGATGCCAGGTCTGCGCAGCACGGCCCGGGTTGCGAGCGCACTGGATGCGCGGGAGGCGGGCCGGGCCTTCGGCGCGTTCGCGCGACTCGCAACGTCGCTCGATACCACGCTGCTGGTCGATACGATCCCCGGCTTCCATGACACGCCGTCGCGGCTCGCCCGGCTCGAGCTGGCAATTGCGAAGGACGTGCGAGGGCGGGTCGACCGCGCGCGCGAGGAGATCGCGCTCGCGCTCCGGTACCGGATGCTGGCACCACTGCTGACAGCGCCGCTCCACTCGGGCGCGCTTCCCACGCGGGTGGCGCACAACGATGCCAAGATCGCCAACGTGCTCTTTGATGCTGGCAGTGGCCTCGCGACAATGGTGATCGACCTCGACACGGTGATGCCTGGGTCGCCCCTGTTCGACTTCGGCGACCTGGTGCGCTCGAGCGTCAGCCGGGCCGCCGAGGACTCAACCGACCTTGACCAGGTCGTGGCGGAGCCGGAATTGTTTGCGGCACTGCTGGATGGCTACATGGCGGGTACGGGCGGCCTGCTGACGCCATTGGAACGCAGCCTGCTGGAACCGGCAGGGCGCGTGATCACCTGGGAACAGGCGATCCGCTTCCTCACGGACTACCTGGAGGGCGACACGTACTTCGCGACTTCACACCGGGAGCACAACCTGGAACGGGCGCGGGCGCAGCTGGCGTTGCTGGGGTCGCTGGAGGAGCGGAGCAGCGAGTTCGGGGGAATGGTTCAGCGTTGAGGGTTCACGGGTTCAGAGTTGATTCTGTCGTGAACCCTGAACTCTCAACCCTGCACCTTCGAACCCCATAGCCGAGGCAGCAAGCGCGCGAGCCAGATACCGGTTGCAACGAACACCACGATCCAAAGAGAGGCTTGAGGCCACTTCCCGTAGAGAATGCTGCCAGTGCCGAAGAGCGCCGAGTACACGAAGAGAACTCCGAGTACCCAGCCAAGCATCGCCTGCGAAAGACTGTCGGGCGAGGGGCCCAGGCCTGTCGCGGCACGCACGCTGGCCCAGCCCGGGCCGGCGGGCCGAACCCGGCGATAGAACCCCTCCAAGGTCGCCGCGTCAGTTGGCTTCGTGAGATAGGTGACCACCAGCCACACGACAGTCGTCGAGGCGACCGTCGCCAGTAACGACACATGCGATGGAACGCCGTGCCCATTCTTCGCGGCAATGAAGAATCCCGCCGACACGACAAATGAGCTCACCATCGCGGCGATCTCGCTCCAGGCGTTGATACGCCACCAGAACCAGCGCAACAGGTAGATCAGCCCCGTTCCCGCCCCGACCGACAGCATCAGGTCGAACGCCTGCCGTGCCGAGTCGAGCACGAAGGTGAGCCCGGCCGCGACGATCATGAGCAGGCCGGTGACCAGCCGTCCCACCGCGACATAGTGCTTCTCGCTGGCGTCCTTCCGCAGGAACCGGCGATAGAAGTCGTGCACCAGGTACGAAGTGCCCCAGTTGAGGTGTGTCGACAGCGTGGAGACGTAGGCGGCGAGCATGCCGGCCACCATCAACCCAAGCATTCCGTGCGGCAGGAACTTGAGCATGGCGGAGTATGCCATGTCATGGCCGAGGAGTTTCGGATCGACGTAGGGGAAAGTGCGGTGGATATCCTCGAGCGTCGGGAAGACGAGGAGCGACGCGAGGGCAGTGATGATCCAGGGCCAGGACCGCAGGGCGTAGTTCGCCACGTTGAAGAACAGCGTGCCGGCGAGGGCATCGCGCTCGGACTTCGCGGCGAGCATTCGCTGGGCGACGTAGCTGCCGCCGCCCGGCTCGGACCCAGGATACCACACCGACCACCACTGCACCGTGATCGGGATGATGAGCACCGAGAGCGTCAGTCCCCAGTCCCCGAAATCCGGCAGCAGCGACAGCGTCTTCGGATCGAGGCGCGATACCAGGCCAGCCAGTCCGCCGACCTCGGGCTGCTTGAGGGAGTAGTACGCGGCGGCAAACGATCCACCCATCGCGATGCCGAACTGGATGAAGTCGGTGACCAGCACGCCCCAGAGCCCCGACGTCGCCGCGAACGCGATGTTCAGGAAGGCGCAGATCACCAGCGTCTGCCACATCGGCCATCCGAGCACGACGTTGGCGATCTTGGCCGCGGCAAGGTTCACCGTGGCCATGATCACGGCGTTGAAGAAGAGGCCGAGATAGATGGCGCGGAAGCCGCGCACGAAGGAGGCGGGGCCGCCGGCGTAGCGCAGTTCGTAGAACTCGAGGTCGGTGAGGACGCCGGACCTGCGCCAGAGGCGGGCGTAGAAGAACACCGTCAGCATGCCGGTGAGCAGGAAGGCCCACCAGGCCCAGTTGGCGGACACGCCGTTCTCGCGAACGAGGTTGGTCACCAGGTTCGGCGTGTCGGTGCTGAAGGTGGTGGCGACCATCGAGACGCCGATGAGCCACCAGGGAGCGGCGCGCCCGGAGGTGAAGAACTCCGCGGTACTCGACCCGGCGCGCCGGGCGAGCACAATGGCCGGGATGAAGGAGATGACGATGGACAGCACGACGATGAACCAGTCGAGGGGCTGGAGCTCCATGGTCAGGCCGTCGGCGCAGGGCCGGATTGGGGGGAAATACGAAGGCCGGTCGCAAGGCGACCGGCCTTCAAGCGGGCGACGGGGTTCGAACCCGCGACCCTCAGCTTGGGAAGCTGATGCTCTACCAACTGAGCTACACCCGCAGTTGACCCAAAACTAACGTGAACGCCCGGGAGCGGGAATCCCGTCACTTCCCGCCCGCAGCCACCAGGAAACTCGTCAGGTCGGCCTCGCTGACCTCCGGCTCGCCACCCGCCACGTTATCGAGCTTGCCGGAGCGCATCATCCGCTCGAGCTGGTCCACCAGCGAGAACAGGTGATCGAACGAGTCTACCACAAACAGCAGCGGCTGGTAGCTGTCGATCTCGAAGTACTGGTTGATGACCCACTCGAGCTGAACGGGATACCGCTGCACCTCCGCCGAGTCGATGGCGTGGGCAATCTCGCCATAGGAGCTGAGCAGGCCGCTGCCGTACACCTTGAGGCCGTTGGCGCTCTTCATGAGCCCGAACTCGATGGTGAACCAGAAGAAGCGCGCCATCGCCTTGTAGATGCTGGTCATTCGGCGCAGCTTCTCGCGCTCGTCGGAAATTCCTGCCACGATCTCGGCCGCCGTATGGGCGCAGTCACCGAAGCGCACCAGCGTGTCGGCAAAGGCCCGATCGGTGTGCATCGGGACGTGACCGGCGATGTCGTGGAAGATGTCCGGCTCCGGCAGGTAATCGAGCTGGCCGGCATCGCGGATCGTGATGGTGGTGGGAAACTCCCGGTTGCGCAGGCTGTCGAAGAAAAGGAACGGCGGCACGTAGCCGCTGACGGCCTTTGCCTTGAACCCCGTGAGCGGGCTGAGGAACTTGTTGACGTCCTCCAGCCGTGGCACCCGCGTGGGATCAAGGCAGAGGCTGCCAATCCCCTCGAGAAACCGGGGATTGGCATACCGTTGCCAGCGGTCTTCCATGCGCTGGTAGAGCTGTCGCCAGGCCTCATGGTTGGCGTCGCTGTACAACTCGTACGGCTGATGGATGTACAGCTCACCGTTCGCCTGCGCCTGCTCGATGAACGGCGCGCGGGTGGTGGTAAGCCCTGGCACCTATTTCTTCACCGTGTACCGGTAGCTGCTGATCCCCTCGCCCTTCGCCTCGAAGCTGAAGTCCTTCGTGGCATCGGGGGCCAGGGGCTCGAAGGCGACTTCCTGCGTCGTGACCGTCTTGCCGGACTTGTCGAGCATCTCGAACACCAACGTGAACGCCGGAGGGGTCAGCACCTTTCCGGTCTTCGCGTCCATGGCCTGGAGTCCGGTCGCGGTGCCACCCAGCGTGGCACTCGCCGCCTTCAGCGTGAGCTCGGTAACGGTAACCTTGGCCGGCAGGCCGAGGATCTGCTCAGCAACCGCGTTGGCTTCCTTCGGCTGCTTGTTCAGCTGGTAGCCGGCGCGCTGGAGCCGAAGCGCGTCCTGGTTGAGCGGCTCGGCCGCCACGAGCTTGCCGGCGGAGGCGGCCAACTGCGGTCCGTCCTTGAGCGCGAGGAAGCTGTTGGCCTGCGCCTGAAGCGCGCTCACGTTGGTCGGCTCGGCAGCGAGAATCTTGCCGAGCAGCGCTGACGCGCCGGCGTAGTCCTTCTCATTGTAGAGCTTCGTCGCCTGGGCGAGGTCGGTGTTGGCCGTCGGGCCTGCAGCCGAGGTGGTTCCGGTCGCGGCGTCGAGTGCCTGCGCCTTCTCGGTCTGGCCAGTGGCGCGGTACGCGCGGGCCAGCGCCTTCTGCGCGGCCGCGTCGCTCGGGAACGGCCTTGAGATACTGTTCCAGCAACGGGAATTGCCTCGGCCGACTTGCCGTTGTTGATCATCAGGGCGGCTTCAGCATAGAGCGCCCGATCGCGAAGCTTCACGTCGTTCGAGTCGGTCGACGTGCCGGCGGCGACCTTGGCGAAATAGGCGATGGCGCTGTCGGACTGGTTGCGATCGGCGTAGATGACGCCGAGGTAGTACGGCGGGAACGCCGACGAGGGCCGCAGCTGGTGCGCCTGCTGCAGGTACTTCACTGCGGCGGTGGTGTCACCGTCCTGCAGCGCGCTGACGCCCGAATTGGCAATCGGCACAAAGGCGATGCGACGCAGCCGATCGATTTCCTCCTTGCAGTCGGGTCCGAGCTTCTCGGCCCGGGCGAGTGCCGTGTCGGCACCGGCCACGTCACCCTGGAAGAGGTCGATCCAGCCCAGCCCGTACCACGCCGACGTGGACTTGTCCTGGCCGTCCACCTTGATCGCCTCGGTGATGACGCGATTGCCAGATGCGAGCAAGCCCTTCGGGTCGGACTTCGACTCGATGGCCGACTTGAGGTAGGTGTAGCCGCTGGACACGTTGAACTGCTTGCCCTTGTCCGCGGAACAGGCGGGTGGCCTGTACTTCCCGCCGGCCTGGTCGAACATGGCCTTCGCGACCGCATCGTTCGTCTGCGCGCCCGCAGGCATGGCACTGACCGCCATCAGGAACGCCGAGACCATCAAGGGCTTCGTCATTACGCTTGCAACTCCAGAGTTGGGAACAGACCTAACCTGTGCACGCAGCGGTCCAAATATCGCCCGCCCGACCGGGGACCGCAAACTCAAGCCCGATATAGCCATCCGGCACCTGTGTTGAAGATCACAACCCGATCATCGGGGCCAAGTGTCCCCTTTTCACGGAGGTGTCTCACCGCGGCGAATGCGGCACCGCCCTCAGGCGAGACGTCGATTCCCTCGCCGGCCGACGCCACCCGGGCCGCCTCGGTCAACTCAGCTGTCGGAGACGGCGATCGCCCCACCGCCGCTCTCGCGCAGCGCCTTCAGCATGAGGCGGTCGCCGAGCGGGGCCGGCACCCGGAGCCCTGCGGCCACGGTGCGGGGATCAACCCACGGCTCGCACCGGTCGGCGCCGGCATCGAAGGCGCGCACCACCGGGGCGCAACCATCGGACTGCACGGAGTAGAACCGCGGCGGCGTACCCTGCACCCAACCGGCCTCGATCAACTCGGTGAACGCCTTCCACATGCCGATGAGCCCGGTGCCACCGCCGGTGGGGTAGATGATCGCATCGGGCATGCTCCAGCCGAGCTGCACCGCGAGCTCGAACGCGAGCGTCTTCTTGCCCTCGATGCGATAGGGCTCGCGGAGGGTGGAGACGTTGTACGCACCCTCGCCGCGCCCCACGCCGCGGCCAGCTTGCCCGCATCCCCGATGTGCCCATCGACGAGCTCGAGTTCCCCGCCAAAGACGCGCACCTGCTCCAGAATGACGGCGGGCGTGGTGCGCGGTGCGAAGATCCGTGCCTGCACCCCGGCGCGGCTGGCATAGGCGGCGAGAGCCACGCCAGCGTTTCCGGCGGTGGGGATGACGAAGCGAGTGGCGCCCGCCGCCACGGCGCGCGTGACGGCGGCGCTCAATCCGCGTGCCTTGAACGAGCCGGTGGGGTTGGTGCCCTCGTCCTTGAGCCAGAGATTGCGCAGGCCCAGCGCCGTCGCCGCTCCGACGCAGGTGCAGCAGCGGCGTGTCTCCCTCGCCGAGCGTGATGGGCTGCTCGCCATCCGCGAGCGGCATGAAGGGTCGAAAGCGCCACATGCCGTGACCGCGACGCACCTCGGCGCGGGCGGTGACGGTGGGCGCGGGGCGCTGGTAGCGCACCAGCCAGGGCTGTCCGCAGAGATCGCAGACGGTGGGCAAGTCCGTCGGGGGCGCGCGTGTTGGCGCACGCCGAACAGGCGAGGATCCAGTCGAGGTTCATGTCAGCTGCCCTGCAGGTGCTCGAGGATGCGTTCGGCGAGGCGGATGGAGACGCCCTCCACGCTCGCGAGTTCGGAGACGGTGGCGGAGCGCACGCCGGCGAGGCTGCCGAAGCGCTCGAGGAGCTGGCGGCGGCGCTTGGCGCCGATGCCGCGGATGTTGAGCAACTCCGACGTGATGGTGCGCTCAGAGCGCCGCTTGCGGCTGTAGGCGACGCCAAACCGGTGCGCCTCGTCGCGCGCGCGCTGCAGCAGCCGCAGTGACGGGCTGCGTCGCGGGAGGCGCAGGCTCTCGGCGCGCCCGGGAATGAAGACCTCTTCCTCCTTCTTGGCGAGGCTCACGAAGGTGACCTCGCCCATGTCGAGGGCGCGGGCGGCGTCGAGTGCTGCGCCGAGCTGTCCCTTGCCACCGTCGATGACGATGAGATCGGGGAGCGGCAGCGCCTCGTCGCGGCGGCGGGTGAGATAGCGCGTCACCACCTCGTGGATCGCGGCGAAGTCATCCTGCAGGCCGAGACCGGCGATGCGGAACTTCCGGTACTCACTCTTCTTCGGCCGGCCACCCTCGAACCAGACCAGCGACCCGACCGTGTCGCGGCCGGAGTTGTGCGAGATATCAACGCAGATGAGGCTCCGGGGCACGCGCTGCAAGCCGAGGTCGCGGCCCAGGGCGTAGACCGGATCCTCGGCGCGTTCCTCGGTCTCGAACGACTCGATGCGGAGGCTCTCCAGGAGGTGCCGCGCGTTCTGCTCCGCCAGGATGAGCCAGCGATGCATGATGCCGCGCTGGGGCACGAGCCACTCGGTGCCGGGCTCGAGTTCGTTCAGCAGGTCGAGCTCGGCAGGCGGGAACGGCAGTGCCACGCGCAGGGCGCGAGCATCGGTGGGGATGTAGTAGCGCACAATGAACGCATTGAGGATCGCCGCGTCCTCCTCGCCTTCCACGTTCTCGAGGAAGCGGTGTTCCCTGCCCACCACCTTGCCGTCTCGGACGCGGAGGAGGACGGCCACGGCGTCGTCACCGTCATGGGCAAAGCCGAGGACATCGGCGTCGCCACTCCCGACGATCTCGACCGATGAGGTCTCCTCGAGCTTCTCCAGCCAGCGCAACGCATCGCGGTGCTCGCGTGCCCGCTCGAAGTCCTCCCGGTTGGCGGCCTCGGCCATGAGCTCCCGGACGCGCAGCCGGATGTCCTGGGTGCGGCCATCGAGGAAGGCGAGAACGTCGTCGATCATCGCGCGGTAGTCGGCCTCGGTCTGCCAGCCGACGCAGGGTGCCTTGCAGCGGCCGATGTGGTAGTCGAGACAGGGTCGCTCGCGGCGCTCGCGGGGAATGTCGTCGGCGCAGCTGCGGACGGTGTAGATGCGGCGGACGATGGCGAGCGCACGGCGGAGCTGGGAGACGTCGGTGAATGGGCCGAAGTAGCGGGCGCCGGTGAGGTCGCGGCGGCGGGTGACGAGGACGCGGGGAAACGGCTCACCGGTGGTGACAGCGATGGACGGATAGCTCTTGTCGTCCTTGAGCGCGACGTTGAAGCGGGGGCGGTACTCCTTGATGAGGTTGTTCTCGAGAATGAGTGACTGGGCCTCGGTGGCGGTCACGACGGTCTCGACGTCGGCGATCAGGCGACGAAGGAGGACATCCTTGGGGTGGAGGATCGGGTCGCTGGAGAAATAGCTGCGCACGCGGGAACTGAGGCGCTTGGCCTTGCCGACGTAGAGGACCTGGCCCTGTGCATCCTTCCAGAGATAGACGCCGGGTCCGTCGGGGAGGGTCTCGAGCTTGCGCTGGAGGGGGTCCATCAGGGTCATGGGGGAAAGTTAATCGAGGCTGCGGCGCGTCTCTGGGGCGACGGGTTCAGGTAAGGCGGCGCGTCTCTGGGGTGGCTCCGCGGCGATAGAAGTATCTGGTGCGTCTCTGGGGGGGCTCCGCGACGGACGTATCTGGCGCGTCTCTGGGGTGGCTCCGCGGCACACGTGCCGGCGCTTCAACCCTTCGATCCTGGAGGCCACGGTCGATCGCGAACGCTGCCGGGCAACGGTGCCTCTGGAGCCATCCCCATTCGACGCGCAGAACCTAGCTTTCGACCCGCCTTCCCCGCCTTCCCCGCCTTCCCCGCCCTACCCGCCCTTACTCCGCCTTAACCTGGCCACAAACGCACGCGCCTCGTGGATCCCAAACATGTGGGTGATCCCAACGTAGATAGCGCCGTAGCACGCCATGACGAGCACGAACACCAGTACCGGCGGCTGGTTATGGACCAGCTTAAGCAGGGCCCATCCACCCAGTGCCGCGACCGCCGCCGCGCCCCAGAGACGGGCGAGCAGTGCCGGATCGCTGACAGTGCGACCGACAACCCTTGAAAGCGACCGACGCAGCAGCAGGAACTCGAGCCAGCCGGCGAGGCTCCCGGCGAGCGCCAGGCCCGGTGCGCCCCACTCGGCCTCGATGCCATACACCCGCGGGAGGTACACGGCGAGGAGGAAGCCCAGGGCGATGCCGGTGAGGACGCGAAGGATCGCGAATCGCATCGGCGTGCGGGTGTCCTGGATGGCATAGAAGGTGGATGAGTACAGCCGTCCGAGTGTACCGGGGAGGAGCCCGATGCCAGCACCGGCGAGGATTCGCCAGACGTAGAAGCTGTCGGCCCGGTTGAAACGGCCGGTCTCGAACAACGCTGCCGCGACCACCTGCCCGAGGGCGAGGAAGATGCCGCAGGTGGGAATGACGAAGAAAGAGATCTGTCGAAGGCCGGCCTCGAGTCGCGCACGGAGGTGCGTATTGCGCTCATCCTGGTCGGTGGACGCACCGGAGTGACCGGACATTCGCGGGAGCTCGGCGGCCGACACCGACATGCCGAAGAGGCTTACCGGCAGCACATAGAGATTCTGGGCGTAGCTCAGCGCCGCCACGGCCCCGCTCGGGAGGAGAGTGGCGATGAGGGTGTCGACATAAGCACTGATCTGCACCACGCCACGGCTCAGGAATGCCGGCAGGAAATTGCGCACCACGATGCGCACCTGTGCCGCCGTGCCGCGCATCGCCCCGGGTATGCCCTGCAGCATCTTCCACACCGTCGGCAACTGCACCAGCACCTGCAGCGCCGCACCTACCACCGAGCCCCAGGCGGCGGCGACGACGAGGTCCACCTCTCCCACCCGACCGCCCCACCAGACGAGTGCGGCGATGATCGACACGTTCCAGACGACCGGCGCGGCGTACGAGAGGAAAAACTTTCCGTGGCTGTTCAGGATTCCCAGGCACCAGGCCGACATGACGAACAGGCCTGCCCCCGGGAAGAAAATCCGGACCAGCCTGATGGTCAGCTCACGCTTGGCACCCTCGAAGCCGGGGGCGATGAGGTCGATGAGGAACGGTGTCGCGATAACGCCGAGCAGCACCAGTGCGCCGACCATGAGTGCGAGCAGCGCACCGACCGCGCGGGCGACCCGGCGTGCCTCAGCTTCGTTGCCGGCGCCAAGCAGTCGCGCATACACCGGAATGAACGAGGCGGAGAGGGCGCCCTCGCCGAAGAGGTTCTGCAGGAGGTTCGGGATGCGAAAGGCGGCGGCGAAGGCGTCGGCGGCGTCACCCACGCCGAGATAGTGGCCCAGGAACCGCAGGCGAACGAGCCCAACGACGCGGCTGGCCAGGATGCCCAGCGCCACCATGAGCGCTGAGCCGCGTCGCGGCACCGGCTTGACTGGGGAGTTGACGGTCAGGCGCTGGGCGGCGGTGGAAGGGTGCGGGGCGGAGCGTCCTCGATGAGTCGCTGGAGGAACTGATTCTCCTCCTTGAGCTCCTGCACCGCCCGGGAGAGATCGTCCACATCGCTCTCGAGCAGGTCCACCTTCTTCGCCAGCTCGGCCACCCCAACCGGCTCCTGCGATGGTCCCTCCAGGCGACGCGCCAGCGCCCGCCCGATGGGCGAGTCAAAGACGATGCCCATGATGGGAATCATCAGTGCGACGAGAAGCAGGATGGCAAAGATGGACATTGGTCTCGAACCTAGGAGCGGGTCCCGGCCCCTTCAAGGGCGCCGGCATACCAGGCTTCGGCCTCAGCCAGGACTGCGTCGAGGAATGCGCGACCGTTGCGGGCAAGGAAGGGCGCCACCGTGAAGACCCGTTCCTGGGGCTTGCCGTCGGGGCGCACAAGGTTCCGCGCGCGCGCCACCTGCCCCAGTTCCGTCTCGCTCCGCTTCTTCAGGTGCTGCACGAGCTTCTTCTCGATTTCCTCGACGCCACGCACCGCGTTGCCGCGGGCTCCCTGCACCGTCTTCTCGAGCGTCGGGTCGATGCTCACCGCCGCAGCCGCCAGGCTGCCGTACTCCGCCTCCAGCGCCTCACGAAGCCGCGCCACAGTGGAGGTTACGCTCTCGGGCAGTTGCGACCGCGCGATCCGGCTCTCGACCACGCCATCGGGGCCGAGCAGGTCGTCGACCGCCAGGCTGAACTTGGTCATGACGCGCTCAACCTTCGGCTCGACCACGAGCCCGGACCAGCGCGGCACCGGCAGCTGCCGATCCACATGGAGCGCGGCATACACCGGCTGCGTGAGTGCCAGGTAGCGCAGCTCCCCGGGACCCGCGACGTAGGCCACCGTCGGCAGCACCGCGCTCTCGACCACTGGACGGAGAAGCACGTTGGGGGAAAGACGCTCCGGCTCCGCCGCCGCAATCGCGGCGAGGTCCGCGGTGGTGTACGTCTCGCCACCGCGCCGGGTGCGGAAGTCATTCCCGGCGCGCACGAGCCGATCGCGTCCCTGCGCGCCATCGAGAAAGACGAGCGTGGCGCCATCGCCCACTGCGACGCCGGGATCATCTCCCTCTTTCGCCAGTTGTGCGGCCAGCGGGACGAGGGGTGCCTCGATCTCCGCGGCCTGCGCCAGGGCCCGCATCATGACGGGTGCGGCAAGCTGCTTGAGTGAACAGCAGCCAGCATCCATGCACACCACACCGAGCGGTGCCACCAGCTCGGCGAGGGCACCGGCATACGCGCCACCCACGCTGTATTCCGGGCGATAGTGCCGTTCCAGCCAGGCCATGGTCTCATCGGCAAAGCCGTCCGCCGGCAGGTCGGCCTTCAGTGTCGCGAGCGCCGTGAGGATGTCGGCGCCGAGCAGTTCGCGGTACATCGGCGCCATGACGGCATCGGCGGCGCGCTCCCGCAGGGTGACGTGGCGAATCGTGCCATCGGGTGCGGGCCACGCCGCGCGATTGGCCTCGGCAAAATCGTGATCGTCGGTGGCGAGCCAGAAGACCGGCACGACCGGCCGCTGCCACTCGGCCTCGAGGCGGCGCGCCAGTGCGGCGACCGAGATTGCCTTGTAGATGGTGTAGAGCGGACCGGTGAAGAGGCCGGGCTGCTGGCCGGTGGTGACGACCAGGGCATTGGGCTCGAGCAGGCGCTGACGCGGATCGGGCTGGCCCACCGGACGGACCGCCGAGTCGAGCAGTCGTGGATCCACGCCACCGGTGCGCGGCGATGGCATCGGCACCGTGGGGCGCAGCGGCGTGGTGACCAGCTGGAACGTCATGCGGCGCGTCCCATCAGCAGCGCGCGGGGCGCCCCGTCGATACATCGGGCGCCCTGATAGTCGCCGAACCGATGCTCGACGGCGATACCCGCCGCCGCAAGCATCGCCTCGAGCTCGGCCGCGTGATACAGTCGCACGCGCTCGCTGAACTGCCGGCCATCCGCCAGATGAATCTCCTTGATCACGAACCGCTGGTCGGGCGAAAGATATTTGCGCAGGTGGCTTCCCCGCTCCCCCGGCACGAGCGGCCCCGCCTCAGGCGCCACGACGGGAGCGCACCTGTGCCGCATTGAGGAAGTCGATGACGAACCATCCGCCGGGCCGCAGCGTCGACGCCATGCCGGCAAGCGTCTCGGCGTGCTCGGCGTCGCTCTCGAAGTAGCCGAAGCTGGTGAAGAGGCTCAAGCAGGCGTCCACCGAGCGCGCACGGATCGGGAGGCGGCGCATGTCGGCCCGCACGAGCGGCGCCGACGTCACCTGCGCGAGCGCGCCGCAGCAGTGCGCTCGACAGATCCAGCCCGACCGGCCGCACCCCTGACGCCTCCAGTGCTGCCGCATGGCGACCGGGCCCGCAGCCTACGTCGAGCACGCGCCAGCCACTGGTCCACCCGGTGTGTCGACCGATGAGCTGCACCAGCTGCTCGGCCTCGGCCGCGTCACGGTGCGGATAGAGGGCGAGGTAGTCGTCGTTGAACCACGATTCGAACCATTGAGTCATGAGTCGTCAGTCTGCAGTCGTCAGTGAGTCGACAGCTGTCAGGCACTGTCGACTGCCGACTGACGACTGTCGACCCTCACTTGTGATACGGCTCCCCGCGGAGGATCGTCCATGCCCGGTATACCTGCTCCAGGACCACCACCCGCGCCAGTTCATGCGGCAAAGTTAGCGGACCGAGGCTCCAGGCGAGATCGGCGGACTGCACGAGCTCTGAGGCGAGGCCGTTCGAGCCGCCGATGACGAGGCAGACGGGCCGGGCGGCGACACGCCAGCGATCGAGCTCCCGGGCGAGCGCCTCGCTGGAGAGCCCCTTCCCCGCCCGATCGAGCACGATGACGCGACAACCAGCGGGTGAGCTTCTCCTGCAGGCGGGCCGCTTCCTCGCGGAGCTGCACGGCGGGAGATGGCGCGCGCGACGCCTCGCGCACCTCCACCTCGCTGAACTCCATGAAGCGCGCGACCCTCGCCGCGTATTCATCGGCGAGGGCCCGGTACTCCGGCCGCAAGCGGCCGACAGCGGCGAGGGTGAGCTTCACCCGTTAAGCATACATGCCCCGCAGCCGGTGCACGGCGGCCACGCGCTCGATGGCCAGCATGTAGGCACCGGTGCGCATGTTGAGCGAGTGCGTGTCGGACATCCCGGCCACCTCGTCGAAGGAGCGGACCATGATCTTCTCGAGGCGCTGGTTGACCGTCTCCTCGTCCCAGAAGTAGCCGCCGCGGTCCTGTACCCACTCGAAGTAGCTCACGGTGACGCCACCGGCATTCGCGAGAATGTCGGGGATGACGAAGACCCCCTTCTCCTCGAGGATCCGGTCGGCGTTGGCCGTGGTGGGCCCGTTGGCGCCCTCGCAGATGACCTTCGCCTTGATGTTCGCGGCGTTCTTGCTGGTGATCACGTTCTCCAGCGCGGCCGGCACCAGCACCTCACAATCGATCGTGAGCAGCTCGTCGTTGGTGATGCCCTCGGCCTTGGGATAACCCGCGAGGAACTTGTTCTGCCTCACATAGGCCAGCACGTCGTTCACGTCGAGGCCCTTCGCGTTCCAGATGCCGCCGGTCTTGTCGCTCACGGCGACGATGGTGCAGCCCGCCTGCTCCAGCAGCTGTGCCGCGATCGAGCCGACGTTGCCGAAGCCCTGTACCGCCACGCGCGCGCCCTTCACCGGCATGCCGAGGCGCGCCAGTGCCTTGAGCGTCACGATGGTGCAGCCGCGTCCCGTCGCCTCGCGCCGGCCCAGCGATCCACCCATCTCGATCGGCTTGCCGGTGACGACCGCGGTGACCGTGTGGCGCTTGTGCATGGAGTAGGTGTCCATGACCCACGCCATGACGCGCTCATTGGTGTTCACGTCGGGCGCGGGAACGTCCGAGTCGGGGCCCAGGGTATCGATGATGGCGGAGGTGTAGCGGCGGGTCATGCGTTCGAGCTCGGGCATCGACATGTGGGAGGGATCGCAGATGACGCCGCCCTTGGCGCCACCGAACGGAATATTCACCACCGCACATTTCCACGTCATCCACGCCGCCAGCGCCTTCACCTCGTCGAGGCTCACGTTCATGTCGAAGCGGATGCCGCCCTTGGCCGGACCGCGCGACGAATTGTGAATGACGCGGTAGCCGGTGTAGACCTCGACCTCGCCGTTGTCGCGATGCACCGGCACGGCGACGATGATCTGCTTCTCGGGATGACGGAGGACCTTGTAGAGGCCGGGATCGAGGCTGAGGCGCTGGGCGGCATAGTCGAAGCGGGACATCATCGCCTCGAACGGATTCTCCTCGGACAGGAACCGGTCCTTGTCCGGGGAGATGATCGGCTGGCCGCGATGGGTGGCAATGCTGGTCATTGAAATCTCCGGCGCCGCAGCGCACGGCCTGGGTTAAAGGCGATCCACACTGACTGACGACGGCATCGAGTGCGGCGACGATGCGTCGCCGGCACGCTCCCACTCCAATCCAAGCACCGCGACGAGCGGCTCCGGCACGCTGGCGGGCCAGCGATCGCGCAGCTTGACGGCATCCTTCTCGGTCATGACGACGTGATCGGCCCGGCGCGCCGCATGTGCCAGCCACGCGACGTCCTCGTCGCGATAATCGTGATGATCCTTCCACGTGGCCACCTGCACCTGCGCCCCGATGGACTTCACCTGCGCCACGAAGGCATCGGGATCGGCGATGCCGGCAGCCGCCACCACGCGACGACCGGCCAGTTCGCTCGCGGGGGTGCGCCGGCCGGAGACGAGCCCCTCCAGGTGGCGCAGCCCGAGGTGCGCGATCGCCACCGGCCCCTCGATGCGCGACGACAGCTCGGCCGCGAGCAACTCCGCCGCCTCGAGGGTCGCGCGCTTCCGGGTGACGATCAGCGCGTCGGCGCGATCGAGCGCATCGACACCCTCACGCCAGGGTCCGGCCGGCACCGCCCATCGCACGGCGCGGGTGGTCTCGGCGGCCACGACGGCGAGGTTCAGGTCCCGGCGCACGTCGAGCCGCTGGTACGCGTCGTCGAGCACCAGCACCTGGGCACCCTGGGCCAGCGCGGCATCGGCGCCGGCCACCCGGTCGGCATTGGCGACGACGATCGCCTCGGGCACCGAGCGCCGATGCACCATCGTCTCGTCGCCGCCGTAGCCCCGGAGCAGGATGCCGGGCCGCAGACCCTGCGCGGCGTAGTGTCGCGCAATCCAGATGGCGATGGGCGTCTTGCCCGAGCCACCGACGGTGAGGTTGCCGACCGCCACCGTGGGCAGGGGCAGGTCGTGCGTTGTTGCCCAGCCGCGACGATAGGCGGCTTCCCGGAGCTTCATGCCAGCCCGCCAGAGGGCAGAGGCCGGGACCAGTGGCGCACGGGCCAGCCGAGCCTCAAACCGGCGGCTGGTCCAGAGCCAGCGCAGGAACCTGTGGGTATCGCCCCGCCGGCCCCCGATCATGCGGCCGCTCCAAGCAGGTTCAGTGCCCGTTCAGCCACGGCCGCGGCCTCGGAAACGCCCTCGGATCCGGGGCCCACCTCGATAGGATCGCCGTAGGCCACGAGCACCCGGGCGCCCGGCTTTGGAATGGCGAACTGGTCCCAGGAGCGGAGGCGCCAGGCCTGCACCGGGGTGGCCCTGACGGGCACGAGTGGCACGCCGGCGCGCTGGGCCGCCAGGGCTGCCCCGGGCTTGAAGACGCGGCGCGGTCCCCGGGGGCCATCGGGCGTGAAGGTGATGCTGGTACCGGCCTGGAGCTCGCGTACCGCCTCCAGGAGGACCTTCGCGCCCTGCTTGCTGCTCGATCCCCGGAGCACGCGATAGCCGAAACCCTCCGCCACCTGGGCGGCGTACTCGCCGTCGCGGGAACCGCTCACCACAACGCCCATGCCGATACCGCGCCCATGCCACAACAGGGGCAGCAGCTCCTCGTGCCAGCAGGCGAGCACCACGGTGGACCGGTGCGCAGCGCACCGCCGCCTCGAGCTCGCTGTGCGGAGGGACTTCGAAGCGCCAGGTGCGCGCAAGCAGGGAGATCACGGGCCGCGCGATGACGCGCACCTGGCCCGGCGAGAGGCGGATCTTCATGCGGCGAGCAGGGACACGGCGATATCGGCGACGCGATCGGCGGCGCCGGGAGTACCGAGGCGCGCGCGCACGTCGCGCCAGTCCCTCGCGCTGCGCGCGCGTGGCCGGATGCGACGGATCGAGCAGTGGCGCCGACGGCTTCGACGAGGCGGGGCACCGTCACTTCCTCCTGGAGGATCTCGGGCACCACCTCGCGCTCAGCCACGAGATTGACGAGGCTCACCCAAGGCACCGTGATGAGGCGACGGCTGAGGAAGGCGGTGACGGCGTTGACGCGATAGGGCACGATCATCGGCGTATCGGTGAGTGCGGCCTCGAGCGTCGAGGTGCCCGACTTCACGATGGCGGCATCGGCGGCCGCGGCCACGGCGAGCGACGCACCACGGATGAGCGTGAACGATTCACTGCCCGGGAAAGTCGCCCTGATCGGTGGCAGCGACGATGACCCTGGTGGCCGTGCCCCGATCGAGGAGGCTGCGCGCGGCATCGCGGAAAAACGGCCAGAGGCGCTGGATCTCCCCGGCGCGGCTGCCGGGAAAGAGCGCGAGCACCCGCTCGTCCGCCGGAATGCCGAGCGTCTCGCGCGCGGCGGCGCGCGACGGTGGCGCCCCGCGATCGAGCAGTGGATGCCCCACATACTCAGCCTGCACGCCGACGTTGCGGAAGAAGGCTTCCTCGAACGGCAGGATCACCGCGAGCCGGTCGCAGGCGGCGGCGAGGCGCTTCGCGCGCTGCGGCCGCCAGGCCCAGAGCTGCGGCGCGATGTAGTACAGCACCGGAATCCCGGCGCGGCGCGCGGCTTCGGCCACATGCAGGTGAAAACCGGGATAGTCGATGAGGATGACGAGGTCGTAGGCCGACCGGGCGAAGTCGCGCTCCATGCGGCGCAGCAGCCGGAAGTGGGCGGGGATCTTCTCGATGATCTCCACGAGACCGAATGCCGTCATGCCCTCCATGGGGAATCGCACGTTCGCACCGGCCGTGGCCATCCGGGGTCCGCCGAATGCCTCGAGCACTGCGGTTGGCAGCCGGCTTCGCAGCGCCCTGATTACCGCGGCCCCATGCAGGTCACCGGAGGGCTCGCCCGCCGAGAGGAAAATGCGGGCACCGGCGGCGGTCATGCCCCGCCGAGCAGGGGCAACGGCGCGGTCGTCACGGCATCAGTGACGCGCAGGGCCAGCGCCAGCGCCGCCCTGCCCTCTTCCCCGGTGATCACGGCCTCGCGATCGCCGCGCACCGCGTGGATGAAGCTGTGCAGCTCGAGGGAGAGTGCGTCGGCCTCGGGCGCGGAGAGCGGAATGAACTCCACGATGTCGGAGAGCTCCTGGCTGATGCCGGGCCGCCATCCGTCGCGCAGGCGCATGAAGTCTCCCCTGCCGGTGGCGAGGTCGAGGGAGAGATAGCCGTTGGCCTGGAAGATCCTGAGCCGTCGCACCCGGTCGCGCGCCACGCGGGAGGCGGTGACGTTGGCGACGACGCCGCCCTCGAACTCGACCCGTGCATTGGCCATGTCGAGGTGCGGGGAGAGCACCGCGACACCGGACGCGCGCACGTCGATGGCCTCGGCACCCGCCGGTGAGGTGCAGGATCAGGTCGAGGTCGTGAATCATGAGGTCGAGCACCACGGCGACGTCGGTGCCGCGGGGCTGGAAGGAGGCGAGGCGCTGGCTCTCGAGGTAGAGCGGATGGTGCAGCAACGGTTCGGCGGCCCGCAGCGCCTGGTTGAAGCGCTCGATATGTCCCACCTGCAGCTGGACGCCCTGGCGCGCCGCCTCGGCGATCAGCGCGTCGGCCTCGAGCACGGTGGCCGCGAGCGGTTTCTCCATGAGCATCGGCACACCGCGCCGCAGCACATGCAGGCCAACCTCGGCGTGGTATGGCGTGGGGACGGCAACGGTGACCGCACGCACCAACCCAAGCAGCTCATCGAGGTCTTCGAAGGCCCGGCAGCCGCACGCGGCCGCCACTTCTCGAGCACGGGTCGCGATCGGTGTCGTACACGCCGACCAGGGTGGCCTCGGGTGACGCCGCGAGATGGCGGGCGTGATGGCGACCGAGCGCCCCCACACCGATGACGCCGATGGGGAGCGGGGGAATCACGCGGGGACCCCGCGGCCGGCGGACTCCACGAAGGAGAGGAAGCGCTCGACCTCGGCGAGGGGAGGCACTTCCTCGCGGGCGCGAGCGATGGCGCGACCCAGGCTCAGGTCGGAGTTGAAGACGATGCGGTAGGCGCGCTTGAGCGAGGTGACCACCTCGGCCTTCACGCCGGCGCGCTGCAGGCCGATGGTATTGAGGCCATACAGCTCGATGGGACTGCCGACCGCCTTGGTGAAGGGCGGGACGTCCTGGTTGACGCGGGACGCACCGCCGACGAACGAGTACTCGCCGATGGTGACGAACTGGTGGATGGCGTTGAGCCCGCTGATGATGGCGTGATCCTGCACGGTGACGTGACCGGCCATCTGGGTGCCATTGGCAATGACGACATGATCGCCGAGGCGGCAGTCGTGCGCCACGTGCACGTAGGTCATGAGGAAGCAGTCAGCGCCCACGACGGTGCGACCAGTGGCGGTGGTGCCGCGGTTGATGGTGCAGTACTCGCGGATGGCGGTGTTGTCGCCGACCTCGACCCAGGTTTCCTCACCGTGGTACTTGGTGTCCTGGGGATCGCCGCCCACGAGCGTGCCCTCGCCCACCCGCACACCGGAGGCGAGGCGCACGTGCTGCTGCAGCGTGACGCGCGGACCGATTCGGCAGTGGTCGCCGACTTCCACGCTGGGACCGACGAGCGCCCACGGGCCAACATCGACATCCACCCCGAGACTTGCGTCGGGATCGATGATGGCGGTGGGATGAATCCGGGTAGCGCTCACCGGTCGACCACGCGTGCCAGCATCTCGGCCTCGCACGCCAGCTGGCCCTCGACGTAGGCCTCGCCCTTGAGGCGAAGCGTGCGCCCCCTGCCCTGCAGCAGCGTTACCTCGAGGCGGAGCTGGTCTCCCGGAACAACCGGTCGCCGGAACTTCACATTGTCGAGGGCCATGAAGTAGGCGATCTGCTTCGAGGGGTCGATCTGCTTGTCCATGAGCAGCACGCATCCGGCCTGGGCCAGCGCCTCGACGATGAGCACGCCGGGCATGATGGGATGGCCGGGAAAGTGACCCTGGAAGAAGGGCTCGTTGATGGTGACGTTCTTGATGCCCACCACGCGGCGGTCCGGCTCGACCTCGATGACGCGGTCGACAAGCAGGAACGGATACCGGTGCGGCAGGATCTCCATGATCCGGCTGATCTCGAGCACTTGCCCTCCCTGACGTTCTGCCGTGCGAATCATTCGCTGTGCCAGCGCCACGTTGCCCTGGTGACTCGGGCGCTCCGCAGTGATGTGCGCCTTGAGCCTTCCACCGATCAGCGCAATATCACCGATAACGTCACCCGCCTTGTGCCGGACGAACTCGTCGGGCCAGCGCAGGGTGGTGCCGACCACCCCGTCGTCGGACAGGACGATCACGTTCTCGACGTCACCACCCAGGGCGAAGCCGCGCTCCCGCAGCCCGGCCACTTCGCGCTCGAACCCGAAGGTGCGCGCGCCCGCGATCTCGTGACCAAAGCTCTCGGCGTTGACGGTCCACTCCCCGGTTTGCCGCCCGATGACGGGGTGGTCCCAGTCCACGCTGACGCTAAGCCGGAATTCGTCGGCCGGCGCCACCCGGTAAGATGCACCGCCGACGCTCAATACAAAGGGTGCGCGCACCACAAAGGTGACGGGATTCCCGGGATGCTCGCGCATCCCACCGGATTGGAGGGCGTGCAACCACGGTTCAAACGATCCGTCCAAGATGGGAAGCTCGGGGCCATCTACTTCCACTGCAATGTCGTCCAGGCCAAGAGCGAACGCTGCGGCGAGGAGATGCTCCACGGTGTAGATGGCGTCATCGCCCTCACCGAGGCCGGTGCGGCGTTCGGTGGCACCGACGCGATGGGGGCGCGCCGGCACCGCAGCCGCCTTGCCACCATGCTGCGTGAAGGTGATGCCCTTGCCGGCCGGGCCCGGGCGGCAGACCACGCTGCTGGTGACGCCCGAGTGCAGGGCGACACCGGTGAGGGTGACCTCACGCTCAAGGGTACGCCTAGGCATCGCGGCGGCGCTCCTCCACGAGGCGCTCGAGCTCGGCGATGATCGCCGGCAACCGGAGGCCCGCGGCCTGTACGCGGAGCGACTCGCGATGGTTCTGGGCCATGTAGCCGCTCACGACCGCCCCGGCGGGAAGGTCGCGGAACACGCCGGTACCGGCACCAATGCGAGCGCCATCGCCCACCGCCACGTGGTCACCGAGACCGGCACCGCCACCAATGACCACGAAATTTCCCAGGCGGGTGCTGCCACCCACCAGCACGCCGCCGGCGAGGAGGCAGTGTTCGCCAATGCGGACGTTGTGCCCGACGTGCACCATGTTGTCGAGCTTGGTACCACGCCCGATGACGGTCTCGTCGATGCTGCCGCAATCGATACTGCAGAGGGAACCAATCTCGACATCGTCACCGAGGCGCAGCCCCCCGACATGGGGAATGCGCTGGTGCCCAGCGGCACTGCTGTGAAAACCAAAACCGGGACCGCCGAGCACGGTGCCCGCCTTCACGACCACGCGAGCGCCGAGGTGCACGCGCGGGCCGCAGACGACGTGGGCCCCAAGATGGCAGTCCTCGCCAATCGTGACGTCATCCTCGAGCACCACACCGGGATCGAGCCGGGTACGCGCCCCAACCTTCGCGCGCGCGCCGAGCACCACATTGGGCCCGAGTGAAACACCGGCACCAAGCTCCACGCCGACACCAATGCGGACGGAGGGATCGATACCGGGGAGCGGGACCGGCGGCGGATAGAGCCGGCTGACCACCTGCGTCAACGCCCGCGCGGGATCGCGCACCACCACCGTGGTGGTGATACCGGAGGCCTCGCCCGCCAGGTCGTCGGTGACGAGGACCACACCTGCCGCCGAGCCCTTCAGGCCGGCGCGATACGCCGGCGACACCACCAGCGACAGGTCACCTGGCCCGGCGCGATCGAGCGATGCCACCGAGCGGATGACCACCGAACCATTGCCAAGCAGGCGGCCACCGACGAGGTCGGCGACCGCCTGCGCGGTAAGTCCGGTACTGGCCACCTGGGTCAGTTGGTCGCCTTGAGCTTGTCGATCACCGCGTTCGTGAGGTCCAGCGTCGGGTCGGCCGCCACGACGTTCCCGCCCTGTGCGCTCACGTCGAAGATCATCGCGTAGCCACCCTCCTTGCGGATGCCCTCGATGACCGCGTTCACCTTCTGCTGCAGCGGTGCCAGCAGCTCGGTTTCGCGTGCCTGGGCCTTGGTCTGCAGTTCCTGGGCACGGGCCTCGAGCGCGGTGCGCTTGGCCTCGAGCTCATTGCGCTTGGCCTGGCGCTGGGTGGGGCTCAGCACGACGGACTGCTGCTCGTAGTCCGACGCCATGGAATCGAGGGTGGCCTGGAGCTTCTGCAGCTCGGCGCGGTAGCCCTCGCTCTCCTTGGTGAAGGTCTGCTCCGCCGTGGTCCAGCCCGGGGTGGACTGCAGGATCCGGCGAGCGTTCACGAAGGCGAGCTTCGTCGCGCCGGAGGGAGCCGGAGCCGGGGCCGTCGCCGCCGGCTTCGTTGCCGGCTTCGCCTGCGCCTGAACGGGGGCCACTGCCACCGCCGCCACCACCAGCATCCCAATGCCGCGCATCACTACACCTGCGAACCGCATGTCAGGCTCCTGAGGAAGAAGGTTCACTACACTAAAAGAAGTTGCCGAGCCGGAAATGCAGCTGCCAGCCGGGATTCGGCTGGCCCAGCAAGTTGGTCCGGTCGAACCCATAACCAAGATCGATGCCAATCGGCCCAAGGGGCGACACGACGGCCACACCGAAGCCGGCACCACGCATGAGCCGGGTTGGGTCCCACTGCGCCACGCTCCGGTAGTTGTTGCCTGCATCGATGAACAGGCTCAAGTACAGGAACTGGCTTACACGAGCGCCGAGCGACACGTTGAACGCCGCGACCGACTTGCCGAAGGCGTTCGGGCTGGCCCGATTGGTGGCGGCCAGCGGGTCGTACCCGTTGGGTGTAATCGAGAACTCCGGGTACCCCCGCAGCGGAATGCCGAACTGCACGCCGCCCATCGAGTACAACTCGGTGAAGAACGGCCCGGCATCGCCGAAAATGAAACCTCCACGGGCGATGAACGCGAGCACCAGCGCCACCCCACCGCCGCCCAGCTGGGCGGGGTTGCCCCCGATGACGCCCAGCGGGGCATAGAACCTTGCCTCGGCGTCGAATTTCTGGAAGTCACCGGTGCCGCCGAGAAAGCCGCCGTTGAGCTCGCCGGCAAAGGTGAGGAAGGTGCCGGCGGTAGCGAAGGGCAGGCCCACCCGAGTGTCCTTGACTATGGACGCTCCAAGGGTGGATCGGGTACACTGGAAACAGCTGAACCGGCTCCGGAGGTCGATTGAACCGCCGGTATATGAGATCCGCTGCAGGCCGTAATTCAGGAACAGGCGGGTGTAGCGGGACGAGAGCAGGGGGAAGCCGAACTGGATCAGGCCGCCGGCCTGCCGACGGCGGCCCAGGTCGCCCACCACGAACCGGGCGCGCGAATCGAAGACGGACAGGGTGCCGGAGACCCGGGTTTCCCGGATGTTGGGATCGGTATAGGAAAGGTTCAGGTCCTGGATGTTGCGGCCGAACTGCCACTGCAGCTTGCCGCGCTTCCCCTGGCCAAAGAGGTTGGGTTCCTCGAGGCCGATGAACCCGCCGATGCCGGTTCCCTGTCCCAGCGACGCGCCGAAGTTGATGTTGCCGGTGTGCTTCTCCTCCACCCTGAACGTGATGTCCACCTCGGTATGGGTCTCGGAGGGATTCACGTCTGGCGGCGGCATCGGCTGCGCGAAGAACCCGAGGTTGGAAATGTTCTGGTAGGAGCGGACGAGGGCATCGCGGCTGAACACCTGGCCGGGGTACAGTACAATGGCCTCGCGAATGACCCGCTCATGGGTGACGTCGTTGCCGACAATATTGATCTTGTTGACGGTTACGACATTTCCCTCGCGAATGTTCCAGCGGAGATCCACGGACGGTTCCCCGTTCGGGCCGGTCTTCCGGATCTCTTGCGGCACCACCTGGGCGTAGATGTAACCGGTGTTGGCGTAGAGCGACTGGACCGCCTCGGTGGCCTTTTCCCAGGCGGTGCGGTTGAACGGTGCCTTCAGCGACGCCAGGCTGCCGGGGGCGAACCGGCCGAAGGGGTAGTACTGCATCAACTCGTCGGTGGAGTACTGCCGGGCACCGATGATATCGAAGTTGCCGACCGTATAGAGCGGTCCCTCGTCGACGGTGAGGCGCAACGTGGCCTTGGCGCGATTCTCGTCGGGGATGAGGCTGTCGCCCACCACCTGAAAATCGATGTAGCCGCGCGAGGCATACCAGGCGGGGAGCCGCTCCCGGACATCGCCCTCGAGCACGTCCTCGTCGTAGGTGCCCTTTTCCCACCACCAGAAGCCCTCGGGCTGGGTGGCCATGTGCTTGACGATGTCATGGTCGTCGTAGATGCCCTTCTCGCCCTCGATCTCCACCATGGAGATCGCCACGCGGCTACCCTCGACAATGGTGTAGGTGACGTCGACGCGGCCGTCGTACGCCGTGACGGCGGCGACGGACACCGTGGCGGAGTAGAAGCCGCGATTGCGATAGAGGGAATCGATGGCGTACTGGCCGTGGGCAATGGCGACGCGGTCGACCGGACGGTTGGTCAGGAGCTTCACCTGGTCGCGCACGGTCCCGACGGGAATCTTGCTGGCGCCGACGACGGTCCAGCTCGCCAGGAGCGGGCGCTCGACGACAGTGATGACGAGGATGTTCTTGCCGTCCTCGAGCTTGGCATCGATGCGCACGTCATCGAAGCCGCCAGAGCGGTAGATGGCGGCGATGGCCCTCTGGATGTCGCGGGGACTGGGTCGCTGGCCCAGGACGAGGCCGGTGGCGGAGATGACGTAGGAGACGGGGACGCGCGACGCGCCGATTACCTCGATGCTGTCAATGGGGGCGGGTTGCGGAGGCCCGGCGGGCACCTGCTGCGCCGCAAGCGACGCTGCGGTGCACGCAAGCAGCGGCAACACCCACAGGAGGAAGAACCGGCGCATCCGCGACAGACAGACGGCGGCGCCCCCGAAGGGACGCCGCCGTGGCTGCGTCAAGCCTGGCTGCCCGAGCCCGTAAGGGCGCGGAAGGCGAGTTTATCGCCCTCTGGGGCTACGTCGACCTCGATCTCGTCGCCGCGACCAAGTTCGCCAAGCAGGATGCGCTCGCTGAGCGGATCCTCGATGTAGCGCTGGATGGAGCGGCGCAGGGGCCGCGCACCATAATTCTTGTCGAAACCCTTCTCGACCAGGAAATCGAGTGCAGCCTGGGTGAGGCGGACCTCATCGCCCAGGCGCCGCTGGACCTCGCCCATAAGGATCTTGACGATCTGGGAGATGTGCTCCTTCTCGAGCGGATGGAACACGATCACATCGTCCAGCCGGTTGAGGAACTCGGGATTGAAGGTCTTCTGCATCTCCTCCCGGACGGTTTCCTGCATCTTCTCGAAGCTTGCGCCACCGGTACCGCCGTGGAAGCCGAGCGAGCGGTTCTGCATGATGTCGCGGGCGCCGACATTCGAGGTCATGATGACCACGGTGTTCTTGAAGTCGATGAGGCGACCGTAGTTGTCCGTCAGGTGGCCTTCATCGAGCACCTGCAACAGGATGTTGAACACGTCGGGATGCGCCTTCTCGATTTCATCGAGGAGGACCACCGAGTACGGCTTGCGGCGCACGGTCTTGGTGAGCGTGCCCGAGTCCTCGTAGCCGACGTAGCCCGGGGGTGCGCCGATGAGCCGGGACACGGAGAACTTCTCCATGTACTCGGACATGTCGACCCGAATGAGCGCCGACGGATCGGCGAAGAGGAACTTCGCCAGCGAGCGCGCGAGTTCCGTCTTGCCGACGCCGGTGGGCCCGCTGAAGATGAACGACCCGATGGGCCGCTTCGGGTCCTTGAGCCCGGCGCGTGACCGGCGAATGGCACGGGAGACGGCCTTGATGGCCTCGTCCTGTCCCACCACCGACGTGTGCAGCTCGTCTTCCATGCGGAGGAGCCGGGTGGCTTCCGCTTCCTGGAGACGGGTGACGGGAATGCCAGTCCAGCGGGACACGATGAAGGCAATGTTCTCCTCATCGATGACGGGGCGGCGGGTCTGCCGCTCGCGCTCCCACTCTTCCTGCTTGAGCCGGATCTGGTTCTGCAGATCGCGCTCCTGGTCCCGGAGTGCGGCCGCGCGCTCGAAGTTCTGGTCGCGCACCGCCTCTTCCTTCTGGACGTTCACCTTCTCGAGCTGGCCCTTGAGCTCGGACACCTCGGCCGGCGGCACCTGCGACGCCAGGCGCGCGCGGGCGCCGGCCTCGTCGATGACGTCGATGGCCTTGTCCGGCAGGAACCGGTCGGTGATGTAGCGCTCCGACAGCTCCGCCGCCGCCACGAGCGTGGCGTCGGGGATGCTGACGCGGTGATGGTCCTCGTACTTCTTGACCAGGCCGCGGAGGATCTCCACCGTCTCGGGAATGGAAGGCGGCTCGACCACGACGGTCTGGAAGCGGCGCTCGAGGGCGCCGTCCTTCTCGATGTACTTGCGATACTCGTTGAGCGTGGACGCGCCGACGCACTGCAGCTCGCCGCGGGCGAGCGCGGGCTTCAGCATGTTCGACGCATCGATGGCGCCCTCGGCGGCACCGGCGCCGACCAGGGTGTGCAGCTCATCGATGAACAGGATGATGTTCTTGTTCTGCGCGATCTCGTTCATGACGGCCTTGAGCCGCTCCTCGAACTGGCCGCGATACTTGGTGCCCGCGATGACGGCGGCCATGTCGAGCGACAGGACGCGGTGATCGCGCAGCACGTCGGGGCAGAGGGCGTTCGCGATCATGAGGGCGAGGCCCTCGACGATGGCGGTCTTGCCCACGCCCGGCTCGCCGATGAGCACCGGGTTGTTCTTCTTGCGGCGCGCAAGGATTTCCATGACGCGCTCGATTTCCTTGGCCCGACCGATGGTGGGGTCGAGCTGGCCCTCGGCGGCGAGCTGCGTGAGGTCGCGGCAGAAGTGATCGAGTGCCGGCGTCTTGGACTTCTTCTCGGACTTGGGTGACGCGGCGGCGGCCTGGGCCGCGGCGGGCGCACTGGCCGGCATGTCGCTGCCGAGCAGGCGCAGTGTCTCGGCGCGCGACTGCTCGAGGTTGACCCCGGCATCGGTGAGGACCTGGGCGGCGATGCCCTTCTCCTCGCGCAGCAGGCCGAGCAGGAGGTGCTCGGTGCCGACGTAGGAGTGATTCAGCTCGCGCGCTTCCGTCATGGCGAGCTCGAGCACCTTCTTGGCGCGCGACGTGTACGGCAGGTCGGGGCCGGCTGCCGCAGCCGCCTTCCCCTTCTTGACGGTCTCCTCGATTTTCTGCTGGATTTCCTCGAGGTCGACATTGAGGTTCTGCAGCACGGCCGCCGCCACGCCCTCACCCTCGCGGATGAGGCCGAGGAGGATGTGTTCGGTGCCGACGTACTCGTGGTGCAGTCGCGCGGCTTCCTCGCGCGCCATCTGCAGCACCTTCCGAACGCGATCCGTGAAATTGTAACCGTTCATCTGGGCATTCCCGCCAAAAGTCTTGTCCGCTTCATCGCCGCCGACCGACCTCTTCCTCGAGGACCCGGCGCACGTGCGCTGCGCGCCGCACCGGAAGATCGGGATCACCGGGCGTCACTCCCTCCAGCTGGGCGAGGTGCGCCGGTTGCGTATTGATCAACAACTTGTTCAGCGGGTACATGCCGACGCCGGGGATGATGTTCATTCCCACGCCGAGCCGGACACCGCTGAGGAGGTTCATGGCCTCCTCGAAGGACATCGTGCGAGCGTAGCGCAGGAGCCCGAACGCGCGCCACACCTTGTCCTCCGTGACCGTCGGCGCATTGCGAAGCAGCACGTCGCGCGCCTGCTCCTCGTACGCCATGACCTGCCGGACCATCTTGGCGAGGTGATCGAGCAGCTCGTGCTCAGACTTGCCGAGCGTCGTCTGGTTGGACAACTGGAAAAAGTTGCCGACGACCTCGCTGCCCTCGCCGTACAGCCCGCGGTAGGTCAGACCGACCTGCGCCAGGCCCTGCAGAACCTTGGAGATTTCCTTGGTCAGAACGAGGCCCGGAAGGTGGATCAACACCGAGGCGCGCAGACCTGTTCCGACGTTGGTCGGACACGAGGTAAGGTAACCGAACTCAGGATGAAATGCGAAGGGAAGTCGTTGTCCCAGTTCGGTGTCCAGACGTTTCACCTCGTCGTAGACCGCGGCCAGATTGAACCCCGAACAAAACCCCTGCAGGCGCAGGTGATCTTCCTCGTTGACCATGACTCCGAGGTGCCCCTGGAGGAGCAAACTGGCACCGGTCCGGACCCTGGAATCGACCTCGAGGCCGGCCAATTCCCGGCTGACGAGGTGTCGCTCGTGCAACAACTGCCGATCGGCAGCTTCCAGACGGTCGAGCCGGAAGCGGACCGCCTGCCGGAGCGTCGGCGTGTCGGCGGCGGCGCTCTCGAGGTCGCGGAGCACCAGCTCGCGCTCGCGATCGCTGTTCCGGCTGGTGAACGTGCGCCCGGCGAGGTTGCGCGCGAGGCGGACGCGGGTGGACAGCACCATGTGGCTGGCGGGCCCGCTGGCATCGAGCCAGCCCACACCGCCATCGGGCACGAGGGTGAGGTCGATCATTCCACGCCCTCGAGGGTGCGGAGGCGGTCGCGCAGCTCGGCGGCGAGCTCGAAGTCCTCGGCGGCGACCGCGACGCGCAGGCGGTCCCGGAGCGCCGTGGCGGGATCCTCCGTCACCGCGAGGTCTCCGGGTCCCGGCTCATCGGCGGCAGTGCCGGGGGCCAGGTAGCGATCGCCGACGTGCGTGGTGGAGCCGTGGAGGCGCCGCAGGAGGTCGCGCAGCTCGGCGCCGAAGGTGGCGTAGCACTCGCCGCAGCCGAGCCGGCCCGCCTCGCGGAAGTCCTGCAGGGTGGCACCGCAGCCGGTGCAGGCGACGCGGCTGCCGGTGCCGCGCGGGCCGGTCGACGACTTGCCCATGGCTGCGAGGAAGCTGCCGAGCGGCGTCTTGGGGAGGAGCGTGGCGCTCTCCACGCCGCGC
>CAVUAK010000001.1:2582500-2585337 GCA_963739455.1 uncultured Gemmatimonadales bacterium | reverse complement strand
AATGGAGAAGCCCGGCATCCTTTAGGGATCCCGGGCTTCAAAGGCTGGCAACGGCCTACTCTCCCACGCCCTCTCGAGCGTAGTACCATCGGCGCTACAGGGCTTAACTGCCGTGTTCGGAATGGGAACGGGTGTGGCCCCTGCGCGCTAGTCGCCAGCCGAATGTGTTGGGCCCCGAGGGGGCGGCCCTACAATCGGCGGATCGGATGGTGTGCTTTTCGATGTGAGGAAACTGGAAGAGATCAAACTACACGGGCGATTAGTAGCGCTCGACTGAAGGTCTCGCGACCCGTACATCTGCGCCCTATCAACGTGGTAGTCTCCCACGGCCCTTCAGGGGGCTTAAGCCCCAGGAATGTTCATCTTGGGAAGAGTTTCCCACTTAGATGCTTTCAGCGGTTATCTCCGCGCGACATCGCTACCGGGCGTTGCCCCTGGCGGGACAGCCCGTACACGAGCGGTCGCTTCGTCTCGGTCCTCTCGTACTAAAGACGACGTCCCTCAACATTCCCACGCCCACGACGGATACAGACCGAACTGTCTCACGACGTTCTGAACCCAGCTCATGTGCCACTTTAACCGGCGAACAGCCGGACCCTTGGGACCTTCTCCAGCCCCAGGATGTGACAAGCCGACATCGAGGTGCCAAACCGCGCCGTCGATGTGAACTCTCGGGCGCGATAAGCCTGTTATCCCCAGCGTACCTTTTATCCGATGAGCGATGACCCATCCACACGGGATCACCGGATCACTTACGCCGACTTTCGTCCCTGCTCGCGCCGTCGCGCTCGCAGTCAGGCGGGCTTCTGCGTATACACTCGTCGTGCGATTACCGACCGCACTGAGCCCACCATTGCGCGCCTCCGGTACTTTTTAGGAGGCGACCGCCCCAGTCAAACTACCCACCAGTCACGGTCCTCGGCGGTGTTGCCGCCTGAGTGAGAACGTTAGTAGAAGAAGGGTGGTATTTCACTGTTGCCTCCCTACCGGCCAAAACCGGCAGATCAACGGCTCCCACCTATGCTACGCAGCTTTTACCGACGTTCAATGACAGGTTGTAGTAAAGGTGCATGGGGTCTTTTTGTCCTGTCGCGGGTAATCGGAATCCTCACCGATACTGCTATTTCGCCGAGCTTACGGAAGAGACAGCACCCAAGTCGTTACTCCATTCGTGCAGGTCGGAACTTACCCGACAAGGAATTTCGCTACCTTAGGACCGTTATAGTTACGGCCGCCGTTTACCGGGGCTTCGGTTCATTGCTTCGCCTTGCGGCTGACAACTTGCCTTAACCTTCCGGCACCGGGCAGGAGTCAGTGTCTATACGTCGGCTTGGAAAATGCCTTAGCAGACACCTGTGTTTTTGCTAAACAGTCGCTTGGGTCGATTCTCTGCGGCCGGCCTGGGCTTGGGTTGTACACCCTCACCTACTACCGGCACCCCTTATCCCGAAGTTACGGGGTCATTTTGCCGAGTTCCTTTTCCGTAAATCACTCGAGCACCTTAGGCTGCTCGCCTCGCCTACCTGTGTCGGATTACGGTACGGTCGACGTTGATCGTGATCTGCGAAGCTTTTCTCGGGAGTATGCGTCAGCCACCCTTTGTCGGGTCTTGCGACCCATTCGGCATCGGTTCTCGACTATCCTGGCGGATTTGCCTACCAGGAAACGTCTACCACCTTACAGCGGAATCCACCACCCGCCGGTGACCTTGCTCCTCCGTCCCTCCTCAGACTGATAACCTTTCAACGTCGGTACGGGAATGTTGACCCGTTTCCCATCAGCTACGCCTCTCGGCCTCACCTTAGGGACCGACTAACCCTGAGCTGATCGACATGGCTCAGGAAACCTTAGGCTTACGGTGACAAGGGTTTTCACCTTGTTTCTCGCGTACTTAATCCGGCATCCTCACTTCCCACCGCTCCACCGGAAGGCTTCCGCCCCGGCTTCACTGCTGTGGGAACGCTCCCCTACCCCTCATGCTTGCGCATGAAGACATAGCTTCGGTGGGTGGCTTAAGTCCCGACCATTATCGGCGCGACATCGCTTGACTGGTGAGCTATTACGCACTCTTTAAAGGAATGGCTGCTTCTAAGCCAACCTCCCAGCTGTCACAGCAACATCACATCCTTTGCTACACTGAGCCACCACTCCGGGACCTTAGCTGATGTTCTGGGTTCTTTCCCTCTCGCCACAGTACATTAGCGCACTGCGACTGCCTCCTGGGCAGCATTCAACGGGCATTCGGAGTTTGGTTGGGGGAGGTACGACTATTCGCCGCCCGGACCCATCCAGTGCTCTACCTCCCGTGAACTCATTTCCCAAGGCTATACCAAAATATATTTCGGGGAGAACCAGCTATCTCCGAGCTTGATTGGCCTTTCACCCCTATCCTCAAGTCATCCCAGCGGTTTTCAACCCACATGGGTTCGGTCCTCCACCGCCTGTTACGGCGGCTTCAACCTGCTCAAGGGTAGATCGCCACGGCTTCGGGTCTACGCCCACGTACGCTAGCGCCCTATTCAGACTCGCTTTCGCTCTGGCTCCGGGCCTGAGGCCCTTAACCTGCACGTGAGCAGTAACTCGCCGGATCATAATGCAAAAGGCACGCAGTCAGGACCTTGCGGTCCCTCCTACCGCTTGTCGGCACACGGTTTCAGGATCTATTTCACTCGCCACCTGGCGTGCTTTTCACCTTTCCCTCACGGTACTAGTGCACTATCGGTCATCGAGGAGTATTTAGGCTTGGAGGGTGGTCCCCCCTGATTCACGCGAGATTCCACGTGGCTCGCGCTACTCGGGATACCACTAGGGGTCGTGCACGTATGGATACCGGGCTT